>JAKQIM010000026.1 GCA_029557965.1 Chloroflexota bacterium
CCAGCACTTGGGTTTGCTGTTCATACTTCGCCAAACGCGGCAGGCAATCTTCACTGAGCTTTTTCAATGCCTTGCGCTGCGCTCGGGTTTCCTTCTTCGGTATGTTCTGTTGTCGCAGCCGTTCATTTAGCTTGTCTATCCGCTGCTTCAGCCTTTCTGAATCGATTTCGCCGCTCTTGCCTTCACCACGTTCCGGTAGGTCTTCATCCCCATATTCGGCTTGCTCCTGGGCATTCTCTTCTTCGATCTGCTTCAACAAGTCCTTGATCTGTTCCCGCACCCGTTTATCATAGCGCTCTTTCCGTTTAGCCCACACCACTTTGTGTTTGTTCCCATCTGCCTCTACCTTCGTCCCATCTGCAAAGTAGTGCTCCAATTTCACGTAACCCGCTTCAATCAGATACTCCAATACTTCTGCAAACACCTCATCAATCATGCCCTTCATTCGGCTGCCCCGAAATTCGTTGATCGTTCGAAAGTCCGGCCGGTTTTCACCACTCAACCACATGAAGTGAATATTCTCCCGCAGTGCAGCGGCTATTTTGCGCGATGAGTAGATCTTGCTGCAATAACCATATACCAGTACTTTCAGCATCATCCGAGGATGGTAACTCGAACTCCCCCCACCTTTGTATCTCGCCATCAGCGCATCTAGATCTAATTGTTCGATGACGCGGTTCACCACTCGCACCAGATGTTCTGGCTCGATCAGCTCATCGTAGCTTGGCGGCAGCAGATGCGGCTGGTTCATCATATACGGCTTGAAAACGGGGGCGGCTGGTTTTCTATGTCTCATACCCCCTATTGAATCACACTTTCTTTAAACGCGAAAGGGGCTGCCCATATTTACTTTTTGGACAGCCCCTTTTTGATTCTTTGTGGATTTTGCCAATCAGGGCAGGTTGAAGGCCCAGCGCCAGGTGCCCTCCTCGGGCTGGGTGAGGGCTGAGGCCTGGCCGATGACCTGGAACCAGGTGTTGCCGGGTTTGAAGGGGTAGGCGCTGCCATCGGGGTAGGTCAGGTACAGCACCGAGTTGGTGGTGGGGCGGTTCCAGGTCACTTCGTAGACCTGGCCGTCGCGGAAGGCGTAAGCATTTCCGGTGCCGCTGAGCAAGATCTCGATGATCTCGTTGGGGGGGCGCTGGAAATACTCGTGGCGGGCCACGATGACCACCACGTTCTGCGCACTGACCTGCTCGTCGTTCAGGCGGTCGGTGAGCGGGGCGTATTCTTCGCCCTGACCCTGGTCGTAAACGTTATCCTGGAAGCGCAGGTAGGCCCCGCTGGCGGGGTCATAATCCCAGCGCACGTAGCTGTCGCCAGAGTAGCGCACGTAGAGCTGGCTGCCCTCTGCTCCATCGGCCGGCGTGGCGGTGTTGAAGGTCATGCCGGCCAGATCCTGGCGGCCGTTTTCGACGCCCAGGGCTGTGAAGTGCTGGCTGATGGCCTGGGTGCTGCCGAGCAGGTAGTTGCCGCCGGTGGGCTCAAAGCGGCAGAGCGGGGTGGAGGCGGTGGGCGGGCAGCTTGCCAATGCGCCTTCTAGCAGCAGGCGGTTGGAGTACTCGGCATTGAACAGGCGTTGGTTGATCAGTTGATCGGCGCTGCCGTAGGCGAAAACGCTCTGGTACATGCGCACCAGCTCGTGGTCTGGCAGGCGGCCTGAGCGGATGGGGCCGATCAGCTCGGCATCGTTGCCGTAGAAGATGGCGTGGAAGCGGGTGTAGCCGCCGTTGTGGTAGTAATCGTACACAATATCGGCCAGCGAGATGCCCCAGGCCGGGCGGTTGGAGCGCGGCACGATGTTGATCTTGGCCGCGATCGGGCGGCGATCCAGCAGGCTGGGGTCGGCAGGGGGCAGGCCGGTGAGCGGGTTGATATCCAGGGGCATGTTCTGCGGCCCGTAGATCACCGGGGCCGGGGTATCGGTGGGCGGCGCGGTGGTGGCGCTGGGGGCCAGGGTGGGCGTTTCGGTGGGCGGCACCGGGCTGGGGGTGTGGGTGCTGGTGGCCGCGGGCGCGGGGATGGTGGGTTCGAGGGTGGCGGTGGGGGCGGGGGTGGCTTGCCCACAGGCTGCCAGCAGCAGCAGGGCTGCCAGGCCGATCAGGATACGTTTGGTCATTTTTACCTCCAAGGTGTTCATTGAGCGGATATCATACCGCATTTGGTTTTCTTTGCCAATCTGGGGATCGGCAATCAATTGCTTGCTTTTTTGTTAAAAAGCCCTATAATCAGGTGTTATGGAGCACGTAAAACAGGCCGGCAACATGGCGCGACCATCTTGGAAATGGATCGTATATATTGTAGTGGCACTGATGTTGTTGGGATGGGTTTTGAATGTTCCGGCCGGCCTTTTGGGCAAGGCGGATGCGGTGGGGTATGCAGTTTGTCACCGGATTGATGAACGCTCCTTTCACATAGGGGAACGGGCGCTGCCTTTGTGTGTCCGCTGCAGCGGACAATACCTGGGGGCCGGGCTGGGCCTGGCTTACCAGTTTGCCATTGGCCGCCGGCGCACGGGTTGGCCGAGCCGGCTGGCCCTGGCCCTTTTTGCTTTGTTTGTGGTGGCTTACGGTATCGATGGGGTGAATTCTTACATCCACCTGCCTCCCCTGATGGCGGCTTTCCCTGAGCTGCCGCGTTTGTACGAGCCCAATAACATCCTGCGCCTGTTCACCGGCACGGGGGTGGGGCTGGGGGTGGCGGCTTTGCTTTATCCGGCTTTTCACAGCGCGGTGTGGAAGCAGAGCGACCCTCGCCCGGCCTTGGGCGGGCTGCGGGAGCTGGGTGGTTTGTTGGCGTTGGCTGTTGGTCTGGACCTGTTGGTCTTGACCGAAAGTGTGTGGGTGCTTTACCCGCTGGCGTTGTTCAGCACGGGTACTGTGCTGGTGCTTTTGACGGTTGTCTATGCCATGATCTTTGTGATGGCATTCCGGAAAGAGAACCATTTTGAAAACTTGAGAGAACTGGCCCTGCCACTGGTGGGCGGTTTTGGGTGCGCGCTGGCGCAGATTGCGCTGCTGGACCTGGGCCGCTACTGGCTGACCGGGACGTGGGCGGGGTTCTTCTCGGGTTAAGTTCGTTCTACGAGAAAGGTTGTGTAAGATGGATGTACTTGGGGTTTTTTCGGCTTTTGGTCTTTCAGCCAGCGCGGGGTTGAACGCATATATCCCGCTGTTGGTGGTGGCTTTGATGGGCAAGTTCACCGGCCTGATCAAGCTCAGCGCGCCCTGGGATGCGCTGACCAACTGGTGGGTGATCGGCCTGCTGGTGGTGCTTTCGGTGGTAGAGTTCTTCGCGGATAAGGTTCCGGCGGTCAACCACGTCAACGACATCATCCAGACCTTCATCCGCCCGGCAGCGGGGGCCGTCTTGTTTGCAGCCAGCGCCCAGGTGGTGACGGATGTCAACCCGGTCCTGTCGATGGTGATGGGGGTGCTGGTGGCGGGCGGCGTGCATGCCGTGAAGTCGGCAGCGGTGCGCCCGATGGTGACTGCCACCACAGGCGGGGCGGCGAATACGCCGGTCTCGATCGCAGAAGATGTGCTCTCGACCATTCTATCTCTCACGGCGGCAGTGATGCCGATTTTGATCGGGGCGATCATTTTAATGGTGATCGTGCTGGCCATCTGGCTGATCTGGCGACGGGTGAGTGCAGAACGTGCTTTGGCAAATCGAGTAAAATAATACATGGAGGTTCACAATGTCTTACGATAATAATTATTCATCAAGCGGCGCCCCCGTCGCACCACCCAATAATACGATGGCGGTCATCAGCCTGATCGCCGGTTTGTTGGGGCTGTCGATCCTGCCGACGATTGGCAGTATTGCGGCATTGATCACCGGCTACATGGCGAAGAACGAGATCCGCGCCAGCGGTGGTGCACAGGGCGGCGAGGGGATGGCAACCGCCGGAATCATCTTGGGCTGGATTGGCGTTGGGCTGACGGTTGTGGGCCTGTGCATTGCCTGCTTCTTCATCCTGCTGCCGCTGGTCTTGGTGCCCTTGGGCCTTTCGATGGAGGAGTATAACTGGCTGATGCCAGCTTTGCTGAACGTGTTCTAGCACCATCATTCTCAATTCATTGTATGGAGGTTAACATGGATAATTTTGGTACCCCAATCACCCCGATGCCCGCCGAACCGAAGAAGAATAACACGACCATGATCATTATCATCGTGGTGGTTGTGCTTCTGCTGTGCTGCTGCTGTGCCCTGGCGGCGGTGCTGTGGCAGTATGGCGACGCGATCCTGTACGAACTGGAAAACATGACGCGCACCCTGTTCAACCTGGTGATCTAGTTTTGTAAACATCGATAAGGGAATGAGGGTGTTTTGTGCAGGTGGGCATTGGCACAAAACACCCTGGTTCTCTCTTCTTGACAGCCCGGCCATTGAAATGGGGGAATGCGGCAGGCTGTCTTGTATGGTTTAGCGCATCCCGGTGTTGTAGTTGATCGTCACCGGTGTGAATGCACCCTCTTGCACAATCACAGTTTGTTCGGCCGCCTTGGGGTAGGGATTCCCGTTTTCGGGCTGTAAAGTATAGCTTCCTGGGGGCAGGGTGACCTTGAAGAAGCCCTGGCTGTCGCTTTCGAAGACGGTGACCAGGCTGCCGCTGCTATCCAGCACCAGCACGCTGGCCTGGTAGGGTTTATCGAGGCAGTCGGGGTTATCCAGGGTGACGGGCCCGGCGCAGTTGGGGCTGATCAGGATCTGGCCTGTGATGCCATTTTGGCCCGCGGCGGGCGGCAGGAGGCGGTAATTTGAGCCATCCTGGTTGGTGCGGCATTCGTATTCACCTTGGGGTGTGGTGAACACGAGGCGATAGCCGGGCACCATCACATCGGCGCACATCATGCCACGCACTTGAACGCCCAGGCAAGAATTGGGCCACATGGTTTCGGTGGATTCTTTCAACAGCACCTGGGCTGTATCCACGGCCAGTTCTTGGGCCAGCTTTTCTTGCAGGGTCGAGACGAAATCGGGCAGGTTGGCTGCCTGCTGGGTGGCCAGGTTGAGCGCGGCCTGGCTGGGAGGGGTGCCCGGCTGGGGGGTGGGACGGCTGGCAGGCGGGGTGGCCGTGGGGCTGGCGGCTGTTTCGTCACCGCTGCTGCCGGCGGCCTCGGTCACCTTGATGGTTGGCACCAGGCTGCCGCTGGGGACGCTGCCGGCCTGGGGCGCGACGGCGCAGGCCCCCAGTAAGATTGACAGCAGGGTGAGGATGATGAACCAATCGATTTTCTTAGACATAATCTGCCTCCATGAGCCTCTTGGCCCGAATTCACGTTGTGTTATGTAGACGCCCGGGGCAAAGAAATGGTTCCGGGGCCTAGGACTGTTGAAAGATTTGCAGGGCCTGGTGAGGCATAAGGCTGAGGGCCATCTCTTGGCCAATGGGTGGCAGGGCTGCGGTGGAGGGCAGGTCGAAGGTGAGGGCGGTGCCGTTGACGTTCAACCAGATGCGCTGCAAACTGCCGCGGAAAGACAGGTCTTGCAGGGTGCCGTGCAGCACCAGGGGCCCTTGCGCCCCGGGTTGGGCGGCATCGGGGCGGATGAGGAGTTGGGCAGGCCCCAGCCAGTGGGCGTCGATGGGGAAACTGCCGATGGCGGTGTGGGCCACGCGCCCACCATCTTGCTCTCGAATATCGGCCGGCAGTAAGTTGGCCAGCTCTAAGAATTGGGCCACAAAGGGGGTGCGGGGCGCGCAGTAGATCTCTTGCGGCGGGCCGATCTGCTCGACCTGCCCGGCGTTCATCACCACCACGCGATCGGCGAGGGCGAAAGCCTCTTGCTGGTCGTGGGTGACGTAGATGGATGTGAGGTGCAAGCGGCGCAGGATGTCGTGCAGGTCGCCGATCAGGCGCTCGCGCAGGCTGCGGTCAAGCGAGCCGAGGGGCTCATCGAACATCAGCAGGCGGGGTTGGGGGGCCAGGGCGCGCGCCAGGGCCACGCGCTGCTGCTCGCCGCCCGATAGGGTGTTGATATCGCGCCCTTCGAACCCGGCCAGGCCCACCAGGTCTAGCATCTCAGCCAGGCGGGGGCGAATGGCATCGTTGGCAAGGCGGGCCATGCGCAGGCCAAAGGCCACGTTCGCATAGACATCCATGTGTGGGAAGAGGGCAAAATCCTGGAACATCAGGCCAAAGCCGCGGCGGTGCGGGGGGATGCCAGCCAGGCTGGCGCCTTCCCAAAAGACCTGGCCCTGGTCGGGGGCTTCGAGGCCGGCAATGATGGAAAGCAGGGTGGATTTGCCGCAGCCGCTGGGACCGAGCAGGGCCACGATCTCGCCAGGGGCCACGTCAAACGAGATGCCCCGCAGGGCGTGCGCCCGGCCAAAGGATTTGTGGATATTCTGAATGGATAGGTGCGTCATGGGCGGGTCCTTAGAATTCTCCCACATCGGCAATGCGCAGGCGTTCGATAGCCAGGATGCCGGTGCTGGTGATGAGCATCAAGATGGTGCTGAGGGCCAGGGCCTGCCCATAGTTCAGGCCGCCGGGCTGGCCCAAGAAGCGGTAAATTGCTACCGGCACGGTGGGGAATTCGGGGCGGGCGATAAGGGCGGTAGCGCCAAACTCGCCCAGGGAGATGGTGAAGGCATAGGTGGCGGCTACCAGCAGGGCGCGGCCCACCAGGGGGATGTCGATGTAGCGCAACACAGCCAGGGGCGGCGCGCCGAGCATGGCGGCGGCCTGGTGCAGGCGGGGGCGGATGGCGCGCAAGGCGGGCACCAGGCTGCGGATGACGAAGGGGAAGGCCACCAGGGTATGGGCCAGGGGGATGAGCAGCCAGGAAGCGCGCAGGTCGAGGGGGGGCTCATCCAGGGCAACGATGAAGCCCAGGCCCAGGGTGACGGCTGAGGTGCCCAGGGGCAGCATGAGCAGGGGGTCGAGCAGGCGGTTGAGCAGTAGGTGGGGGTGGCGCGCCAGGGCCCATGCGGCGGGCAGGCCAAGGCTGAGCGCCAGGAGGACGGTGGCGCCGGCATAGCCCAGCGAAATGCCAATGGCGGTGGCAGGTGGGGCGTAAAAGAGCGATTGGCGGCGGTTGATGCTGAGCTGGCGGTAGAAATCGAGGGTCAGGCCGGGGGCCTGGGTGCCTTGCTGGTTGCGTTCGGGCTCCAGGCGGGTGACCGAGCGCAGGGCCAGGGCGCCCAGGGGGGCGGTCAAGAGGCCCAGCATGGCGGCGACCACCACCCCCGCCAGGAGGCGGCTGCGCCAGGTGAGGAGGCGCTTTTGGGTGTAGGTGCGTGGGCGCAGGCCCAGGGGCCGCGCCAGGCGGCCAGAGAGGCGAGTGTAGATGATGGTGAGGGCCAGGGTGCAGCCAAGCTGGAGCAGAGAGAGGCTGGCGGCCGTGGGCAGGTTGAACAGGTTGATGGCCTGGTAGTAGATCTCTACTTCAAGGGTGGCAAAGCGCGGCCCACCCAGCACCAGGATGACGCCGAAGGATGTGAAGTCAAAGATGAAGACCAGCAGGGCGGCGGCGGCGATGGCAGGCGATAGGAGCGGCAGGGTCACCCGGCGCAGGGCCTGCCAGGGTGTGGCCCCCAGCACCTGGGCAGCTTGTCCCAGGCGGGGGTCAAGGTGCGACCAGAAATCGCCCACGGTGCGCAGGACGATGGATGTGTTGTAAAAGACATGTGCCACCAGGATGGCTGCCAGGGTGTTGGTGAATTGAATGGGCGGCTGGGCCAGGTCAAAGAGGGCCATCAGGCCCAGGTTGACCCAGCCGTTGGTCCCCAGCAAGGCATTGAAGGCCGCGGCGACCACCAGGGTGGGCATGACGAAGGGGATGCCAGACAGGGCCTGCAAGAGGGCTTTGCCGCGGAACTGGTAGCGGGCCAGCAGGTAGGCGCCCGGCAGGCCAAAGGCAAGCGTCAGCAGGGTGGATAAGGCGGCCTGCCCCACGGTGAAGCCCAGCAAGCGCAGCACGTAGGGCGAGGTGATGGTTTGGATGAATGCCGCCGCCCAGTTCCCCTCATCCCTGGCGAAGCTGAGCTGCAAGATGCTGCCCAGGGGGTAGAAGAAGAACAACCCCAAAAAGGCCAGCGGCGCCAGCCAAAGCAGCCAGACCAGCCCGGCGCGCTTAGCGGAGGATGGTTTCAGTCCAGGCTTGGATCCATTGTTCACGGTTGGCTGCGATCTCCTCAGGGCTGATGGATGCGGGCCGGGCGGGGATATCTAAGAAGCGGGTGAAGGCATCGTCCAGTTGGGCCTGGGGGTTGACCGGGAAGACGAACATTTGCAGGGGCATGTCTTCTTGGAAGGCGACGGAGAGCATGAAGTCGACCCATTTTTCGGCCAGTTGGCGGTTGGGCGTGCCGCGCAAGATGCCCACGAATTCGATCTGCCGGAAGCAGGTATCGTCGGCGGTGACTGCGGCGGTGGGTGGGGTGTCGAGCGGCTCTTCGGCGTAGATTACCTCAAAGGGTGGGCTGGAGTTGTACGAGAGCACAATCGGCCGGCTGCCCCCCCAGCGGCTGAACTGGCTGTTGTAGGCGGTTTCCCAGTCGTTGACCACCAGCAGGTCGTTATCTACCAGGCCCTGCCAGTAATCTAGGTAACCCTCAGGGCCAAAGCGGCTGATGGTGGCGAGCAAGAAGGCCAGGCCCGGGGAGGAGGTGGCAGGGTTCTCGACCACCAGCAGACTTTTATATTGCGGTTCGAGCAGGTCTTCCAGGCTTTGCGGAACAGGAATGGCATGTTCTTCAAGGTAGGCGATATCGTAATTCAGGCACACGTCGCTATAATCGACCGGCAGGGCGCCGTTCTCGGGATCGAGCTTGAATTGATCGGGGATGGTGCTGAGCGCCGGGGCGTTGTAAGGCTCGAAGATGTCTTCATCCAGGGCACGGCTTAAGAAGGTGTTATCGACCCCGTAGAGCACGTCGGCCAGGGGGTTGTTCTTAGAAAGGATGGCCTTGTTGAGCGCAGAGCCGGTATCGCCGGAGGCGATGAACTGGACTTTGACGTTGTTGGCGGTTTCAAAGGCCGCGATCACATCTTCAGAAACGGCGAAGGAATCGTGTACCATCACGGTAAGGGTTTGCGGGCCGGCGGAGGTGGGGGCGGCGGTGCAAGCGGCCAGCAAGATACATACCAATACAAATAGGGGAAGCTTTTTCATTTACAGTTACTCTCCTTTGATGGGTGGGTGGGGGAATGGATCAGGATGCATACCAATAAACCTTCTTGCAGGGTCAGGCTGGCGTGTTCTTCTAGAAATACGTTGCTGACCCCGCGCGGCGAGCCGAATTCAAGGGTGCCGTCGTTGAGGGGGTATTCCAGGCCAAAGGTGGTGATGCCCCGCGCCGGCCCGCATAGCGGCAAAAGGGAAAGGGTATCGCGGGGTTGGCCGTAAAAGTGGTGCTGTTGGCCGGGTTGAAGGAGGCAGATCTCTTGTAGGCCGTCGATGAGGCGGATATCTAGGGCGCGGTAGGCGGGATGGGCCATCAGGAAGAGATTGGCAAGGGTCATATCCCAGCGCGCCCCCAGTGCGCCGTAGATGAGGACCTGTCCCGCGCCGCGGCGGAGGGCCTCGCTGAGGGCCAGTTCAAGGTCGGTTTCATCTTTGTGCTGGGGGTGGCGGATCAACTCGGCGCCTGCGGCCTGCAGGACCTGAAGCTGCTGGGGCTCAAGCGAATCAAAATCGCCGATCACCAAGTGGGGTGCCAGGCCCAACGCCAGGCAGTGCCTGGCGCCGCCATCGGCGGCGATCAGCAGGTCGCCGGGGGCGGGCTGGATGGCCGCGCCGGTAGAAAGGTGCAGTTGGCCGTTGGCAAAGATGATGGCACGCCTGGTTGACATTAAAGAAAAACCTCCTGCCAGGCTGGAGGAGGGGTGGGGGTAGATGGCGCATGCAATTCCTCCGCCGGCATTATCCGGATCAGGTTCGCGGGTCGAGAGCTGTGGCTCTCCTCTCAGCCTGGCAAAACAGGCTCCCCGTGCAGGGTTACTGCAAGAAAGAGTATAAGCCCATCCTTTACAAATTGTCAATATTGCAAGCCGGGGCGCAATCTATTTGACGCAAACCTCGCTTGCATGTATAATTTTTGAGAAGTCAGGTTTTTGATATTCCTGATGCACACCCGGGTAGATGTTTTTTGTGATCAGGTCTCGAAGTTTGTATCGGCGTGGGTAAAGGCGGTTGGAGGCCAGCATATGGCATTAAAGGGTAATTTGCGTGATTTTTCGATCACTCAACTGCTGAATTTGATTAACGTTGCCCAGAAAACAGGCACATTGGTTATTGAAGGCCCGTCGGAGGAAATATGGGTGTGTTTCCGAGATGGGAAATTGGCGTTTGCCCGGGATGGGCAAGAGGACGGCAGCCTGGCCTCGGTGCTGTTCCGGGAGAAGAAAATCTCTGCCGCTCAATTCCGCGCCATCAAAGAGCGGGCGGGGGCGATGTCGGATAAAGAATTGGGGCTGTTGTTGATCAACGCCAATTACATCTCCCAGCAAGACATCCTGGCGAGTTTGCAGAATTATTTTGTGGGCATTGTGAACCGCCTGTTCACCTGGGTAGAAGGGTTGTTCCGCTTTGAGAACAACATGATGCCGCCGGATGATAAGATCACGGTGCGCATCAGCCTTGAGAACCTGATCATTGACGGTTCGCGCCGGGTGCGCGAATGGGAACAACTGCAAGACGAAATCCCCAGCCTGGATATGGCGCTAAAGTTCACTGACCGCCCGGGGACGAACCTGCGGAATGTGAACCTGAGCGTGGAAGAATGGCGCGTGGTTTCGTATATCAATCCAAAGAATTCCATCCGGCAAATTGCCAAGACCACCAATAAGAGTGAGCTTGAAATTCGCCGGATCGTTTACGGCTTACTGCAAGCCGGGCTGGTAGAGTTGATCCGCCCGGCGGGAATGCCGGTGCCGGTGCCTCAGGGTCGCCCGGCGCTGCCGCAGGCAAGTAAAGATGAACAGAAATCACTCATTAATCGGATCATTGGCCGCATTCGTTCGATTTAATTGTTTTTTATAAGGGAATTGGCTATGCAAACTGTGAAAATGGTGGTAACCGGGCCTTTCAATTCTGGTAAGACAGAATTCATCCGGTCTGTGAGCGAGATTGACGTGGTTTCGACGGAACGTAAGATCAGTTCCGATTCGGAACGCGTCAAAGATCAGACCACCGTGGCGATGGATTTTGGCCGTATCACGGTTGACGACAACCTGGTGCTCTATCTGTTTGGCACGCCTGGACAACGCCGCTTCGACTTCATGTGGGAGATCTTGTCTGAGGGCATGCTGGGCTTTATCGTGATGGTAGACAGCACCCGTCCTGAAACCTTCCGTGAGGCGCGCAATATCCTGGAAACATTCCGTGCATATGCACCAACCCCTTATGTGGTTGTGGCAAACAAGCAAGACTGCAAGGATGCCTGGGACCTGGAAGATATGCGTATTGCGCTGCGCCTGGATGGACGGGTAAAGTTTTTGCCTTGCGTGGCAACGGATAAAGAGTCGGTCAAGAATGCTTTGCTTGAGCTGTTGTACAGTATCCTAGAGGAAATGGAAAAGGGCGAGGGATAAACCACACCCCTTGACCTGGTCTGGTTTGCGGCTGTGTCATCATTCACTACTGATCAGGGCATTGTTCATTACGAAGTCTACGGACGCGGGCGCCCGGTAATTTTGCTGCACGGGTGGCTGGGCTCTTGGGGTTTGTGGCAAGAGACCATGGCCTACCTGGGGCGGTATTACCGTACCTATGCGCTCGATTTTTGGGGTTTTGGCGAATCGGGCACCAAGCGCGATACCTATGCGGTACAAGATTTTGTCAGCCTGGTGGACCAATTCATGGAACAGTTGGGGATCAACCAGGCGCCTTTGGTGGGCCACAGCATGGGGGGCACGGTCAGCCTTTCGGTGGCGATCAAGTATCCGGCGCGGGTGCGCAAGGTGGTGGTGGTGGGCTCGCCGATCGTGGGCAGCTCGCTTTCGCTGCTGCTCAAATTAATGGGACGCCGGCCGATTGCCTTCATCACCTATAATAACATGTGGGCATTTAAGCTGGGCTTCCGCATGATGGCGCCCTTGTTTTCCAGGGATCGTAACTGGGCGAATATGATGGATCGAGACGTATCGAGACTGACCCTCGAATCCTTCTTGATGAGCATTGCCTCGCTGCGGCGGACGGATCTGCGCCCTCTGTTGGGCCAGGTGAAGATCCCAGCCATGGGTATGTTTGGGCACCGGGATATTGTGGTGCACCCCAACCAGTGGAAGCCGATGTTGGAAGGGATCCCGCACGCGCGGATCGAACGCTTCCCTGATGCGGGCCACTTCATTATGCTTGATGAGCCGCAGCGCTTCATGGAAACGCTGCGCGATTTCTTAGACAGCCCCATTGCGCAGCCGGGCAGCGAACAGCCTGCGGCAACTGGGCGAACAGCCGCCAGCGAGCCCGGCGCGGTTGTACCTGGCTCTGGTTCACCCCCCTCTGTGAAAAGTTCGACACCCCCGGCAGTATGAATGCGGAAATGAAAGCAGCTTACTACTATCCGAATAAGCTGGGGCGAATCATCCTCCTATCCATGGAGGAGATCATCGGCCGCACCGGTGTGAATGCGATCTTGAACCAGGCCAACCTGGCAGAGCTGATCAACCATTACCCGCCCAATGACCTGGATCTGGCGGTGCGTTTTGAAGATGTGGCCCGGATGCAGGTGGCCTTGGATGCCATTTACGGGCCGCGCGGCGGGCGGGGCCTGGCATTAAGGGCCGGGCGGGCCTGCCTGAAGCACGGCTTGCGCGAGTTCGGGCCGCTGTTAGGTTTGACTGACCTGGCTTTCCGCCTGCTACCGCTGGAAGAAAAGCTGCGCACCGGTGCGGCGATCTTTGCCGATATCTTTAACCAGTATTCAGACCAAAAGGTGGTGGTTAAAGAAGAAGCAGATAAGATTTTGTGGATCATTGAGCGCTGCCCGGTGTGCTGGCAGCGCAAGGCCGACAGCCCGGTGTGCCACCTGGCGGTGGGCTTGCTGCAAGAAGCCTTGTATTGGGTCAGCGGCGGCAAGTATTTTGATGTAGAAGAGACCCGCTGTATCGCCCAGGGCGACGATGCCTGTGTGATCACGATTGGGAAGCAGGCGTTGGATTAGCTTGAGTGCGGTAAATCGGATGGTGGTTTTGGGAGCACTATGCTAAAAATCATTTTACAGGATCCTCGATACCTGACGCCGTTCAACGAGCGAGCCAGGGATATTCGCATCATGAACAAGCCTTTGTGGCTGTCGCAGCGTGATGTGTTGATGCCCTATACGCATCGCGAGTTAGAGCTGCCGTTTGGGGCCTCGCTGCCGCAGACGAACGAGGAGTGTATCGTTTACCGCGATAACCTGTTTTTTGACGCGTTCTATATCCAGGCTTTTATCGAGAAAGCCAAGGAAGTGGGCGGGGCCTGCCGGGCAGCTTTTACCACCGATGACCCGTCTTTTCGTGAGCACGCCCTGCCGCTTTCGGTCTCGTATACCCCCGAAGGCGAATATTACCTGGCTGACCTGTGGTACTATCCCAATGGGCCAGGCGAGCCAGCCAAAGCGTTGTGCGTGGATACGCTGCCGATCGAGGCGGGGTATTATCACGTGCCCACCTACATGGCATACGAGCAGGGCGACCTGACCTTTCAGGTGCCTCGCCGCAGCTTGCTGGCGCTCGATACCTGGGTGCACATCTTCATTGCTGATGTGGTTTACGGTTTATTCGCACGCGGAGCGCGCTTTGAGCACAGGTTAGACAACAACTTGTTCTTTAAGCTAAGCGTTTTGGCAAGGGCCATGTACGAAGGCAAACAGGTGCTGGATTGCTCGAAGGTGGTGCAGATCGGCAAGAACTGCACGATCGACCCCAGCGCGGTCATCCACGGACCGACCTCGATCGGGGATAATGTCACGATCGGGGCGGGGGTGGCAATTGAGAACTGCGTGATTGGGGATAACGTGAACGTGGGGCAGGGCTGCCAGTTGATGCTGTCGGTGGTGGGCGATGGAGCCTTCTTGCCGTTCCGGGCTGCTTTGTTCATGACCACCTTTATGGATAACAGCATGGTGGCGCAGAACACCTGCCTGCAGATGTGCGTGGTGGGGCGCAACACGTTCATCGGGGCGGGCTCAACCTTTACCGATTACAATCTTCTGCCATCACCCATCCGGGCGATGGATGGGCATGGCAAGCTGGGGCATGCCAACCGGCCGGTGCTGGGGGGCTGCGTGGGGCATAACTGTCGCCTGGGGGCAGGCATGATCGTCTTCCCGGCGCGCACGATCGAGTCGGATGTGGTGGTGTTCGCATCTAAAGAGAGGCGGGTGATTGATAAGGATCTCCATTTTGAGGACAGCGACCATCATGGGCTAAAGTTCTCCAAGCTCCATCCCCGGTTATACCCACGGCCAGGTGAAGCGAGCGAGGAGTCCTGGTAGCCTGTGGATACCTTTGCGTTCATTATTCATCCAATTGATCCCAAGCGTGACATTAGCCGGAAATACCCCTTCTTAGCCCGAATCGTCAACGACTGGATCATTTATGAGGTAGCACCCTTCTTTCCGCCGGTTTACCTGTCTGAGGTGAATGGGATCACCTCGGCGGCGACCGGGAAGGAGATCAAAGGCTGGTTGATTGCCTGTCCATTGGTACCAAAACACTTTTTTCGGTTGCCAGAAAAGCGAGTCTATCGTAAGATTATAGAAACTGGTCGTTTAGCTGAGAAACTTGGTGCTAAAATATTAGGGCTAGGAGCATTTACATCGGTCGTTGGGGATGCGGGCACCACAATTGCAAAGGCGCTGGACATCCCCGTCACAACAGGAGATTCGTACACGGTGGCAGTGGCTGTGCGGGCCATCCGGCAGGCGGCAGAGATGATGGGCATCCGGCTGGGAAGTGCTACGGCAGCGGTTGTGGGCGCCACGGGTGCGATTGGTAAAGCTTGTTCGGCGTTATTGGCAAATGAGGTGGCTGATCTGTATATGGTTGCACGCCACGAATCCGAACTGGCACAATATCGAGAGCAGATGATTGCAGGTGGTGCGAGCGCCAACCTGCATGTTAGCACGAATATCGATGTGTTGCGAGAGGCGCAGTTGATCTTGACCGTGACAAGTGCCGTACACAGCGTGATCGAGCCAGAGCATTTGCAGCCGGGGAGCGTGGTTTGTGACGTGGCCCGGCCGCGAGATGTATCGCAGCAGATTGCGGCGGCGCGGGATGACGTGTTGGTGATCGATGGCGGGATGATCGACGTGCCCGGAGATGTAGATTTCCACTTTAACTTTGGTTTTCCGCCCGGCAAAGCATATGCTTGCATGGCCGAGACGATGGCTCTGACACTGGAGGGCCGCCTGGAGGATTACACTTTAGGGAAAGGGATTACACTGGATCGTATTAATGAAATTACAGCCATCGCTGACCGGCATGGCTTTAAGCTCAGCGGCTTTCGCTCTTTTGAGCGGCCGGTAACTGAGGAACAAATCGAACGTGTGCGCCAGAATGCCAAACAGAGAAGAGGGCATTCTTAATTTTTTATGGGAGGCTGATATGGGAAAAGCCCGACTACTGATTGTAGAAGACGATAGTGACATCTCAAACATGCTGCAAATATACTTCACAGGCCAGGGCTACGAAGTGGATGTGGCACCACGCGGGTCGGCGGCGTTGGAGAAAACACGCATCAACCTGCCGCACCTGATCGTGTTGGACATCATGCTGCCTGATATCGATGGCTTTGAGGTATGCCGCATCTTGCGGACCAACACACGCACCAGCCATGTGCCGATCATCTTCCTGACTCAGAAGGATGAGCGCAGTGATAAGCTGGCGGGCCTGGAGTTGGGGGCAGATGACTACATCACCAAGCCCTTCGATATTGAAGAGCTCAAACTGCGTGTGCAGCGTGCCATCTCGCGTGCAGAACAGCAAAGCCTGACAGACCCGCGTTCGGGCCTGCCTGCCGGCCGCTTGATCGAAGAACAGCTTCGCCGCATCATCCGCCAGCAGAATTGGGCCTTCATGGATGTGCGCGTGAATCACTTCGAGCCGTTCAAAGAAGCTTATGGCTTCGTGGCTGGTGATGACGTGCTGCGCTTTGCGGCCATGCTGATCGGCGAGGTGCTGGATACCAAAGGCACCCCCAACGATTTCATTGGCCATGCCGGCGGTGATAACTTTGTGGTCATCACGGCTGAAGAGACGGCTGCCATGATCTGCGAGACCCTCAAAACCCGCTTTGCAGAAGAGGTCTTGTCGCATTACAGTTTCATTGACCGTGAGCAAGGGTTCATTCGCACGGTGAATAAAGAAGGGCAGCCCGAAGAGGCACCTTTGATGAAGCTGGCGATTGGCGTTGTGTCGCCAAGTGAATACCAGTTTGCAGATATTCGCGAGATCACCGAGCTGGCTGCTGAAGCCCGGCGCAAAGATAGCTAGAGCAGGGTGGGTCTGCTGACGGCCTGATTCTCCCTGCCCCTATGGGGTTTGTTTTGCATATGTTTGGCTCGGATTCGCTCACCTTTGGCGTTACAGTGGTTATCCTGGCGTTGGCCTTAGCCGGGGTGGCTTTGCTGTTCTTGCGCGTGGTGCCGCGAATCCTGGCACTTCAACAGCCTCCATCTTCTTCTCTTCTTACAATTGATATCCCGGCTTCGGATGACGCCGTGCTGCTGGTCGAAATTGGCGGGCGCGTGCGTTATACCAATCCGGTGGCGCGCGATTGGCTTGGCTATGGCGATGAAGAGCCTAACCTGGAACGCCTGGCCCGGCGCACTCGACCGAGCGACCTGTTCTTAGGATTGTGCGGTTCTGAGGGGCAGGCGCGCTTTTCGCTTGACGGTCGTTTTGTAGAAGGCACTTCTTATTTTGTGCCGCCCAGCAATGGCAAGAGCGGCGCGTACCTGGTGTCGCTGCGCAGGCCGCAGGTGACGGCGATCACCAATGGCGAAGCGGATGCTTCGGAGCATACCCTGCACATCTTTGCCGAGCTGAGCCAGACGATGGCCTCTAGCCTGGACCTGGAGACCACGCTGTATGCTATTCTGGAGAGCGTGGAACGCCTGATCCCATCTGATTTTCCTGAGATCACGGTTTGGGATGCGGCGAAAAAGAATTTACAGCCCTTCCACTTTATTGGTATGCCGGGGGTGGATCGCCGCCTGGAAGAAACGCAAGAACGTTATGCGCCCGATAAGGGTTATTCGGGCTACCTGGTGACAGAGCGTAAGCCGCTTTTGATCAACGATGTAGATTCCTTCCGTGAGGTGCGCCCCTCAGTTGTTCGTAAGCAGTATCCCTTCAATTCGTACATGGGTGTGCCGCTGGTAGTAGCCAACGAGCTGGTTGGAACGCTGGAACTGGCCTCTTTGGGTAAGCAGGCTTTCAACGAGTCAGACCTGGAGGTGCTGCGTGTTTTATCGGGCCAGGCGGCTGTGGCGCTGCATAATGCGATCCTGTTCCAGGGTGAACAGCGGCGCATCTTAGAGCTTTCGGGCCTGGCGAAGCTGGCGCAGGCCACGGGGCTGGTGCGCGACACCCAAGACTTCTTTGCTCGCCTGATCGAGGGGATTGAGCCCCTAGTAGACGCCCATACGATCGGCTTTTTGACTTATGACGAGTCAAAACGCCGCCTGCAGGCGCAAGCGCCGTTCAAGGGCATCCCGGTTGAATTTGTGGCGCTTTACGAGGTGCCCATCCCGCCGGGCAGCCCGGCTGAGGATGTGCTGCTGGCGCAGGAGATGATTGTTGCCCCGCAGGCTACGGAAGATGAGCGCCTGGTGGCGCTGGACCTGGCGCATCTGGCACAGGCGGCGGGCATCCAAAACACGATCTTGATGCCGCTGACCTCTGTGGGGCGCTTCTTGGGTTATTTGCAGGTGGCTGATAAGCGCGATGGCCAGCCATTCAACCAGGATGACCTGCGGGTGCTGACGATTGTGGCGGGGCAGGCGGCGACGGTGATTGAAAATGCCACCCTGGTGCGGCAGTCTCAAGAACGTGCTCAGCGTTCTGAAGCCATGCGCCGGATTGCCTCTTTGACCGGCTCTGTGGCAACGGTGGATGAGATCTTATCGTTCTCGCTGCGAGAACTGCTCCACCTGCTGCGGGCCGATGCCGGGGCGATCTTCTTGCTGGACGAGAACCGGGCCGAGTTGCGCGTGCACAAAGAGTCGCTGCATGGTATTGAGGCTGAGACGGTGGGGCGCATGGGGCGTATTTCGATGAACGACCCCGATTTCCGCCTGACCGTGACCGCCACGCAAAGGCCTTTCTTCAGCGATGATCTTTCTGAAGAAGCCATGCCCATGCAAACCTATGCCAACATTGCCACGGCCTTCGGGATGAAGTCGGCGATCATTGTGCCGATCGTGATCCGTGAGCATGGGATTGGCGAATTGATGCTGGGCAGCCGGTCGAAAGATTTCTTTGACCGGAGCGACCTGATCTTGATCTCGACCACTGCCAGCCAACTGGCAGCGGCGGTTGAGAAATCTACCCTTTATACGCAGACGGACGAGAGCCTGCGCCGCCGGGTGGAGCAGCTTTTGGCCCTGACGCGCGTCAGCCGGGAGCTGAACACCAACCTGAAGCTTGAATCGCTGCTCCAACTGGTTTACGATGAGCTGCTGCACACCACCCAGGCGGGCTGCGGTACCATTTCATTGTTTGAGCTGCAAGACCGCTCGACGGGCAAGCCGCGCCTGCTGCTTTCATTGGGTGATCCGGCAGAGACTGAGCTGAGCCACCTGGAGCAGTTGGTGCTGACAAAAGAAGAGCCGATCATCGTGGACGATTATGACCATCCAGATGAGGCGCTGGGCAGCGATGTAAAGCCGCCGCATGAAGGGATCCGCTCTTCACTGGTGGTGCCGATTGCTTACCAGGATGACCTGGCGGGCCTGATCCATTTGCACTCTCGAACGGTTGGGCATTTTGATATGACGGCCCTGGATATCACCCAGGCCCTGGCTACGCAGGCTTCCATTGCCATTGGCAATGCCATTCGCTTCCAAGAACAGAAGCGGCGCAATGAGCTGTTGAACCAACGCGTTGAAACGATGTCGAAGCTGGTGGAGGCTTCTCAGGTGCTTTCGCCAGACCAGCCGTTGGAGGATGCCCTGGAGGCGATTGCATACGGCATTCAGGATTCCACGCCCTTTAATGTGGTTTTGATCAGCGTGTACAACGCCGAGGGCAATAATTTGATCCGCGTGGCGGGGGCGGGCCTGCCGCTGGCTACCATGGAAGAGTTCCGCAGCCGGCCCCAGCCCTGGGCCTCGATTAAAGAGATGCTGGACCCGCAGTTCAAGTATGATTACGCCTACTTCATCCCGTTCGAAAAACGCCCGGTGACGCCAACCGACCTGCACTCGGTGACGGTTTTGCCGCTGGACGAGAGCAGTGTGAGCAATGAACAGGCCTGGCATCCGAAAGACTTCTTGCTGATCCCGCTCTTTACCAAGGGCGAGCGCCCGCTGGGCATGATCAGCGTGGATGCGCCGCGCACCGGGCTGCGCCCCGACCGGCCGACGATTGAGACTCTGGGCGTGTTTGCCAGCCAGGCGGCGCTGACCATCGAGAGCCACCAAGAGCTGCGCAGGCTGGAAGAACAGGCGCGGGAATTGCAGAATGAGACCGCCCGGGCGCGCCAGGCCCTCGAAGCCTCGCAAACTTATGTGCCGGTTTTGATGCACAAAGACCTTGAACAGACCATTGCTATCCAGGGATTGAACCAGCGTGGGCGCCGCATCCAGGCGGCTTTGGATATTGCCGAGCTGATCAACCGCCAGGCAAGCCGCGACGATGTGCTGCTGACGCTGGGACGTGAAGTGTTGACCCGCATGGATTTGGATATGGTGCTGGTGGGCGAGATCAGCGCGGGCGGGCCGCATTTGCTATACACATTGGGGGCCCTCTCGTCGCCTGGCTTGAACGTTGAGTCGCTGTTGGGCCAGCGCAACCCGCTGCGATCGGCGTTGCAGGGCGGCGAGATCATCCTGGTTTCTAACGTCGAGGAAAGCGCAGATTGGAAGTCTTCACCGCTCTTGGCTTCGCTGGAGGCCAAGGCTTTCGTCAGCCTGCCGATCTTGGTGAATGAGCAGGTGGACGCGGCGCTCTTGGGGGTCAGCCGTTCGATGATGAACCCGCCAACCGCCGAAGACCAGCACCTGTACAACCTGTTATGCCGCCAGGCGGCGATCTCTTTGGAGAATTTACGCCTGCTGACAGAAACCAACCGCCGCTTGCAAGAAGTGAACCTGCTGTTAGAGTTCAGCCGCCAGCTTGGCACCCTCGATTCGGCCAGTGTGCTGCGCACGCTGGTAGAAAGTGCCCTGCAGGTGGTGCCTAATGCGCACGCCGGCATGGTGGCCCTCTGGCAGGCAGAACAAGATGCCTTGGTGGTGCAGGCGGCCTCTGGTTATATTGATAATAACCGTATTCTTGAGATTCCCTATAAGGCCGGGCAGGCGCTGCCGGGGCAGGCGTTTGAGCGGGGCGAGGCCATGCGGGTGGACGAGGTGGATTTTGCCCGCGATTACAACCTGCCCTCTGAGTATTTGCTGATCTACCGCGATGCCACCGAGGGCCGCCTGCCGGTTTCGAGCCTGTTGGTGCCCATCCAGACCGGTGATAATAAGCTGGGCGTCTTGGTGCTGGATAATTTCAAGGCTTCGTCAGCTTTCACGGTTGAGGACCAGGCTTTGATCGCTTCACTGGCGCGCCAGACGGCCCTGACGCTGGAAAACGTGCGCTTGTACCAGGCATCAGAACAGCGCGCGGTGCAGCTCTTGGCGCTGACGCAGGTAGCCGGTACGATCACTTCGAGCTTGCAGACCACGGACCTGATCAACTCTTTGCTAGACCAGGCCAAGAACATTTTGCCGTACGATACGGGGACGCTCTGGCTGCGCCAGGGCGACAAACTGACCGTGCGCGCGGCGCGCGGCTTTGAAGACAGCGAGCAGCGCATTGGATTATCGGTGGCGGTGGCTGACAGCTTGCTGTTGAAAGAAATGGTGAACACCAGCCAGCCTCTGTGCGTGGGCGATGTGCGCGAAGACCCGCGCTTCCCATCCTTGATCGAACACCAGTACCTGTCGTGGTTGGGTGTGCCGTTGATCTCGCAAGGCGAGGTGGTGGGGGTGATTGCGCTGGAAAAGACCGAGCCCGATTTCTACGGGCCAGAGCATATTGCCTCGGCGGTGACGTTTGCGGGGCAGGCGGCGGTTGGCCTGGTGAACGCGAACCTGTACGAAGAAAGCGTGCGGCGGGCGGCCGAATTGGATGAGCGCACCCAACGCTTGAGCCTATTGAACCGCCTGTCGGCAGAGTTGAGCGGTTCGCTGGATGTGGAATATATTGTGAGCGTGGCAATTGGCGAGCTGGCCCGGGCGGTGCCCTGCACGATGGTGTCGGGCGTGCTCTTCGATACCGATGAACGCGCCATGGTGCTCGCAGAAACGCCCCAGGTGGCTGTCAAGTATCCGGTTGCCCTGCCTGAAAATGAAGTATATAGCCGTATTCGCGAATCTTTGGGCGTTTACTCGGTGGAAGATGTGACCGAGGAAAGCTTGCTGGCTTCGCTCAAGGCATTCTTTAAAAAGCGCTCGACGCGGGCTTTGTTGATCTTGCCGTTGGTGACCGGCAATTACCTGCACGGCATGATGTGGATCCAGGCAGATAAGCCTTACCGCTATGATGCGGATGAGGTGGAGACGGCACTGACGATTGCCAACCAGGTGGTGGTGGCGATCCAGAATGCCCGCCTGTTTGCAGAGACCGAACGCTTGTTCGCCGAGACCCAGCAGCGCAGCGAAGAGCTGGGGACGCTGTTTGACATGGGTGTCAACATTACCCAGGTGCTCGATCAGCAGAAGTTGATCGATACCACCTTTGAGAATACGATCCGCTTGCTAAAGGCTGATTCAGTGGGCCTGGTGATGACAGGCGATACCGAGAACCTGGTCATTCGAGCCCTGGATCAGGGCGAAAAAGTTGGCCCAATGGCCATCCCGCGTTCGGGGAACAGCTTCAGCGAATATGTGCTGCAGAACGGCGAGCCTCTGGTCATCCGCGATATGGATACGGAGCGTGAGACTTTGCCGGTGAAGGGCTATACGATTGGTTCGCCGGTCAAGAGCTGGTTGGGCGTGCCGCTGACGGTGCGTGGAACAACGAACGGCGTTCTATCGGTGCATGCTTACCATCCTCATGCCTTTGGCGATGCACAGTCGCAGTTGCTCAGCCAGGTGGGTAACCAGTTGGCTGTGGCGTTGGATAATGCCCGCTTGTTTGAGACGGTGCAGACTTACGCCGCCGACCTGGCCAAGCGCGTTTCTGAACGCACGCAAGAGCTGGAGATTGAGCACAACCGCACGCAAACCCTGCTCAACATCATCACCGAGCTCTCTGCCAGCCTGGACCTGGACCTGGTGTTGAATCGCACCCTGGCTGTTTTGAACGAGGCCATCAGCGCAGAGCACAGCCTGATCATGCTGGTGCGTCCGGATGATGAAATGCTGTACCTGCGGGCTTCGCTGGGCTATACGGCCCCGCCGCCCAAGGGTGGCAAGGCTTCTTCCATCCGGCCGAACGAAGGGTTGGCGGGTTGGGTTTTGGTCAACCGGCAGGCCACGATGGTGCCAGATCTGCTGGAGGATGAGCGCTGGCTGCATAAATCGGAACAGCCTAACCAGCACCGCAGCGCCCTGGCTGTGCCGTTGATGATGGGTGAAGAAAGCCTGGGCGTGCTGATGCTTTACCACCGCCAGCCGAACCGTTTTGACGGCGGGCAGCTTGACCTGGTGACGGCAACCGCCAAGCAGATTGCTGTGGCGATCAATAACGCCCAGTTGTATAACCTGATCCGCAACCAGGCTGAGCAGTTGGGCGATATGTTGCGCACGCAGCACATTGAGACCAGCCGCTCGCAGGCTATCTTGGAAGCCGTGGCAGATGGTGTGCTGGTGACGGATGCAAACCGGGAGATCACCCTGTTCAACATCTCGGCTGAGCGCATCTTGGGGTTGGACCGCTTTGATGTGTTGGGCCGCAGTTTGGAGCATTTCATCGGTTTGTTTGGTAAGGCCGGGCAAACCTGGGTTAAGACCATTCGCACCTGGTCAGATGATCCCATGTCGTACCGCTCGGGCGAGTCTTACGCAGAGCAGATCGAGCTGGATAACCGCCGGGTCGTGGCGGTGCACCTCTCGCCGGTGCTGTTGCGCAACGACTTCTTGGGGACGGTGTCGATCTTCAGAGATATTACCCACATGGTTGAGGTGGACCGCTTGAAGTCGGAATTTGTGGCGACGGTGAGCCATGAGCTGCGCACGCCGATGACCTCGATCAAGGGGTACGTGGAGATCATGTTGATGGGGGCAGCGGGCAAGCTGAGCGAACAGCAGGAACACTTCTTGCAGGTGGTCAAGTCAAACACCGAGCGCCTGGCGATCCTGGTCAACGATCTACTGGATATCTCGCGCATCGAGGCGGGGCGGGTGTCGCTCTCCTTCCAGCCTTTGGACCTGCACAAGATCACCCAGCAAGCGGTTGAGACGATCACCCAGCGCATGAAGGACGAGAGCCGCCCGATGAAGGTGGAGACCGACCTGGCGCCCGATCTGCCGGTGGCTTACGGCGACGAGGAACGGGTGCAGCAGATCTTAGATAACCTGGTGGAGAACGCGTACCAATACACCCCTGAGGGAGGCCAAATCCTGATCCGGGTGCACCAGGTGGAAAATGATGTTCAGTTTGATGTGAAGGACAATGGGATTGGTATTTTACCAGAAGACCAGCCGCGGGTGTTTGAGCGCTTCTTCCGCGGGGAGGACCCCCTGGTGCTGGCAACCTCGGGCACGGGGTTGGGGCTTTCGATCGTCCAGCACCTGGTTGAGATGCACCGCGGGCGCATCTGGTTTGAGAGTGCGGGTGTGCCGGGGATGGGAACGGTCTTTTCATTTGCTATACCGATCTACACTGATGAAGACGCTGTTGAGCCGGTTGATGTACAGGGACGCGACGATGACATCATCCAATAAACACTCACGGCAGGATGGTAGAGGGAAAAATGGCGAAAATATTGATTGCTGAAGATGAACGCGACATCCGGGATTTGATCACCTTTACGCTGCGTTTTGCGGGCTATGAGGTGGTGCCGACGGCGAACGGTGAAGAGGCTTACCTGACGGCCAAGGATATGGAGCAAAAGCCAGACCTGATCATGATGGACGTGCGCATGCCCAGGATGACTGGCTATGAGGCTTGCAAGGCGATGAAGGCCGAGCCATCGATCGCGGGCATCCCGGTGGTGTTCCTGTCTGCAAAGGGGCAGGAATCAGAGGTCAACACAGGGATGGACGTGGGCGCGGATGAGTACATTTTGAAGCCGTTTTCGCCCGATCAATTAATGGATCGGGTGAAGACGATCCTTAAAAAATACGGCAAGGGATAGTGAGTGGCCAATGAGCATCGTTACACTGGATGGTGAAATAATCCATTATGAGGTGCTGGGGCGGGGCCGGCCGTTGTTCTTTTTGCACGGCTGGGTTGGCTCTTGGCGCTATTGGATTCCGACCATGCAGGCAGCTTCGATTACCTACCGGGCGTATGCCATCGATATGTGGGGGTTTGGCGATACGGCGAAGCGCGCAGAGCGCTATACGCTCGAACAGCAGGTGAAACTGTTAGACAGTTTCATGGAGGCGCTGGGTATTGCGAAGATTGCCATTGTGGGGCACGGGTTGGGGGCGGTTGTGGGCCTGAACTTTGTGGTCAAGAATCCACAGTTGGTAGATCGGGCGCTGCTGACGGGATTCCCGTTGGGGAATTCGGCGGTGAGTGCGCGCTTGCGATCTGCGCCATTGCCCGAGCTGGTGGACTGGCTTTTGGGCAAGACGCCGGGCACCGACGCGGCGCGGGCAGAGGCCAATAAGACGGATCCACAGGCGGTGCGCGTGTCGCTGGATGATATGGACGCGCTCAACCTGCTGGACCAGACGATGCGCATGACTACGCCGTGCTTGTTTGTGCATGGGCAAAACGATCCGGCAGTAGAGGCGCCGCCGGTGGAGTTGTTGAACACATTGCCAGATAACACACATGAGGTGATCTTTGATGCGACGGGGCATTTCCCGATGCTGGACGATGCGAATAAGTTCAACCGTTTGCTGGCCGATTTCCTGTCGCTGCCTTCGGGGGTAAGCCCGCGCGACTTGCAGTTGAAGGAAGAGTGGAAGCGGCGGGTGAGGTAACTATCCTTGACATGCTTACCGGTTGCGCTTATAATGGCGGTCGCTTGACGCAAAACATTCCTCGATAGCTCAATTCGGCAGAGCGGGCGGCTGTTAACCGCTAGGTTCTAGGTTCGAGTCCTAGTCGAGGAGCCTGAGTACCTTAGTACATTAACAACTCTCCACCTGATATCGGGTGGAGAGTTGTGTTTTCTCTAGGTGAGGTGAAGCGCGTCGTAGTGGCTGTGGAAAGGTGGGGGGTGAATGACGCGCCGGTTGCAGCCTCTGATGTGTACCGCGCGGCGGTGAATACGGCGTTGGTTGTGCCGGCGCCGGGGGTATTGGCCAACGATGTGGATATTGATTCGATGGCACTGACGGCGATCCTGGACAGCCCGCCGTTGAGCGGAACACTACAGCTTGAAGTGAACGGGGCGTTCACGTACTGGCCTGACCCGGGCTTTACGGGCCAAGACGCGTTCACCTACCGGGCCTACGATGGAGGGCTGGAGTCGAACCCGGTCAGGGTGGAAATCTGGGTGCAGGATGACCAGCCCCAGAGCCGGTTTTACCTGCCGCTCGTCTTGGGAGGGCAGCGGCGCCCTGATGGCATCAGTGTCGGGGAATAAGGCTGGCATTTTTCGTGAATGGTGATGGGATTTCACGCATTCTCAGTTGCGTATTCCTATCATGTCGACTATACTCAGGCCTTGATCTATCGTCTATCCGGATCAAGGAGAATTTCTATGCCAGATCTCAAATATATTTACCAGCACCAGGCTGAGCAGTACCAGCGGCTGGTGGCGCATGAGGATTGCCAGGGCAATTTGCTTCCGGCCATTGAGGCCATCATGCCGTTGGAAGGGCAGGATGTGGTTGAGACGGGGGCCGGCACCGGGCGGCTGACCATGTTGATGGCGCCGCTGGTGCGTTCGCTGCGCGCCTTTGATCTATCTGAGCAGATGCTGAAGGTGGCCCAGAAACGGGTGGAGGCGGCGGGCTTTTGCCATGTGCGCCTGGCGGCGGCCGATCACCGGCGTTTGCCGGTGGCAGAGGCCAGCGCGGACCTGGTGATTGCAGGCTGGAGCGTGTGCTACGTGGCGCTCGACAGCGGCCCGGATTGGCGGGCTGTGCTTAAACAGACGCTGCGAGATTTTCAGCGCTATTTGCGACCCGGGGGGAAGATCATTTTGATTGAAACGTTGGGCACGGGCTGCGAGCAGCCGCGGCGCATCCCGGTCTTGAGCGAGTACCTGGATGCCTTGGATGGGCTGGGCTTTGGTATGCGTTGGGTGCGCACCGATTATCATTTTGATGATGCCGGGCAGGCCCAGGAACTGGTGAGTTTCTTCTTTGGGGATGAGATGTTGTCCAATTTGCAAGGGGTCGTTTTGCCTGAGTGCACCGGCCTGTGGTGGTTAGAAAAGGAGCTCTGATACGAATGACGGATGATTTTTTGTGGTGGCAAGACGGGGTGATCTACCAGATTTACCCGCGCTCGTTTGCCGATTCAGATGGGGATGGGCTGGGCGACCTGCCGGGAATCATGGCGCGGTTGGATTATTTGCAAGAGCTGGGTGTGGACGCCATTTGGCTTTCGCCTTTTTATCCCACGCCCGATAAGGATTTTGGTTACGACATCAGCGATTACCAGGATGTGGACCCGCGCTTTGGCAGCCTGGCAGATTTTGACCGCCTGGTTGAAGAGGCGCACCGGCGCGGCATACGCCTGATCTTGGATATGGTATTGAACCACACCTCAGACCAGCATGCCTGGTTCCAGGAGGCGCGCCGCAGCCGGGATGACGCCCGCCGCGATTGGTACATCTGGCGCGACCAGCCCAACAACTGGCAGGCGGCTTTTGGCGGGCCGGCCTGGACGCTGGACCCGCTGACGGGGCAGTATTACCTGCACTCGTTCACCAAAGAACAGCCGGACTTGAATTGGCGCAACCCATTGGTGCGCCAGGCCCTGCTGGATGTCTTCCGCTTCTGGCTGGAACGCGGGGCAGATGGCTTCCGCCTGGATGTGTTCAACGCCTATTTTAAGCACCCCCACTTGCCGGATAACCCGCGCAAGCTGGGTCTGCGCGGATTTGACCGCCAGCACCACATCTACGATATGGATCAGCCGGAGATGATGCCGCTGTTGAATGAGCTGCGCCACCTGCTGGATACATACCCTGAGCGCTATGCGGTGGGCGAGACGTACATGGCAACGCCGCAAAAGACGGTCTCGTACTGCGGGCCCGATAAGCTGCACGCCGCCTTCAGCTTCGATTTTACGTCATCGAACTTGCTCTATCCCTGGAATGCGGTTTGGGTGCGGCAGAAGATTGAGGGGCGTGAGGATGTGTTTGGCGCGGCGGGCATTTGGCCGACGACGGTGATGAGCAACCATGATCTGCCGCGAGCCGCCAGCCGCTACAGCCGTGGGGCAGGGGATGATGCACAGGCCCACATGGCAATGGCCCTGCTGCTTACCCTGCGGGGGACGCCCTTCATTTATTATGGGGAAGAGATTGGTATGCGTGATATCGCTCTCAAGCGCAGCGAGATCTTAGACCCACCGGGAAAGAAGTTTTGGCCTTTCTATAAAGGGCGCGATGGCTGCCGGGCGCCGATGCAGTGGGATGCTTCGGCGCAGGCAGGATTTTCGACGGTCCAGCCGTGGCTGCCCCTGCACCCCGATTACCCGCTGCGCAATGTAGAGGCGCAGCGCGCCGACCCAGGTTCGCTGTTCAACTTTACCAAGAAGCTGTTGGCCCTGCGCAAAGAGATGCCCGCACTGCGCCGCGGCGACCTGGTGTTCTTGGAAGATACGCCGCCCAGCGTGCTGGCTTACCGGCGTGAGACAGCCGGGGAAGAGGTGTTGGTGGCGATCAATTTTGGCCATTCTCCCGCCAGCTTCAGGCTTCCGGATGGAAAGTGGGAGGTGGTTTTGGCCAGCGGAACCCCTGAACCACCCGGCAGCCTGGGGCCGGGGCAGGTGTGTGTGATGACCAATTGATCAATATGGCTTGGGGTTGGCCTCTTGGATGGTGTCGTGCACAGTGATGACTCCGGTACTGCCATCCAGGTCAAAGACGTACCACCAGTCGCCGGTGCCTGAGGTGGGAACGTAGTAATTGGCGATCAGGCCGGTTGAGTCATACACCTGCACGTGCGCGCCGGAGTTTGTGATCAGGCCATCGCCGGCGTATTTGTAAACAGCATAGCGATAGTTGCCCTCGAAGCGTTCTTTGATGGTGATCGTCTCGGGTCCATAGCTGTATTGGTCATCGATGTCCAGGCAGGCGTAGGGGCTGGCAGAACAGTTCCCTTTGTTGGAAAAATAGATGTGGTAAGGATGACTGGGGGGCAGCCAAAGGTGGGAATCGATGTCTCTGGGGTTAGCGCCCCAGGTAAGGACGATGCGCATCTCACCCTGGGCCAGGGTGGGCGACAGAATATAGTTAAGCGACGAGGCCTGGTTGATGACGATAATAACCGTCTGGTCGAGGGAGAAATAACCCTCTGCAGAAGCGCGCAGGGTTTGCGAACCGGGAAGAAGTCCTGAAAGGGTGTAATTCCCGGCGCCATCGGTTGTGGTGCAGGGGCTGCCGCCGGCATGACACACGCTGGCCCCGCCAATGCCCATCCCGGTAACGGCGCTGGTGACTTGCCCGGTAACGCTGCCGTATTGGACGGTGGAGACAAGATCAAAATCCAGGTTGAAATCATTGTTATCGAGCAAGATCGTTTCTTCTTTGTCATAATACCCCCCTGCAGAAGCTCGCAAGGTTTGTTCTCCAATCGGAACCGTATTAAATACATAAAACCCAGCGGAATCTGTGGTGGCGCACGGGCCAGCAGGCAAAATGCATACGGTGGCTCCTCCAATGCCAGTGTGTGTCGCGGCATCATAGACGCTTCCGGTAATATCGCCATATCTATTGATATTCCGGAAAATGATCGGTAAGTGAGCATAATAGGCGAAGACGGTTACGGAAGTTATATCCTTTTGCGTGCCGGCGGAGTTTGTGGCAGTGAGGGTGGCATCATATATGCTGGGGTGGGCGTAGGTGTGGGTGACGGTAATCCCGCTGGCGCTAGTTCCATCCCCAAAATCCCAGGAATAAGTAACCCCGGTGCCGCCGGCAAGGGTGGCGGAGAAGGTGGTGGTTTGACCGATGAGGGTGGGGCTGTCGTTGCTGGCTTGCAGGCCGGTGATCGGCACGTCAGCAACATATTGGTTGAACCCATACCCTGTGAGGTTGACAGAGTTTTGCGCCTGACCACTGAGCCACCTCCAGCCGGCGGTGGTGTAGGTATGGGTCACGGTAGAACCGCTGCCAGTGGCGCCATCGCCAAAATCCCAGGTATAGATAACATTGGTGCCCTGGATAACGGTGGCTGTGAAATGGGCGGGTACGCCAACCTGGATAGGGGAATCTCCCTGAATGTGGTACCCGTAGATCGGTATGTCGCTGATGGCAACGATCAGCGAGTTGCTTATTGCAGCCCGGTAATTAACCGCGTTGATGGTGAGGGTGTAAACGCCTGGCGTACCCCAGGTGAAGAAAGCGGTGTCGCTCAAGCCGGCAGTGTGGGTGACGGTCTGTTGGCCTTCGCTCAGCCAGGTGTACGTGATTGGAAGCGTTGCGGAACTTGGGCTAATGACAGCGGTGAAGGTGTATGGATTGCCTGCCAGGCCAGTCTCGGGCCCGCTGATTCTGAGCTCAGACGGCCCTATGCTGAAGATATTCGTGCCGGCCTGGGCCGATGCCTGGTATAGGGCGGGATTGGTGAGCGAGGTGACGGTGATATTCACGGTGTCGGTCAGATACCAGGGGGCATGCAGGGGGATGAAGACAGAAACAGTGAAGGTGGCGGCATCGTCCGGCGCCAGCGGGCCAAGTTGGAGGGCAGAAAGCTCGCTATGCCAGGCAGATGGCCCGAGGGCCAGGGCATAGGTATCGGTAAGAGGGGACCAATTGTAGAACTTCAGGCTGTATTCTGTGACGACACCGGGCACGCCAGAGCCGGATTGTGTGCGTGGGTAGAGGTAAACACCGGCCGGGAATTCATATGCCCCCATATCACAAGTTACCTCGCCATCTTGATCGCTGTCAAGTGGGCGGGGAACACCGCGCTGGTCGGTCGGGGGGCAGGCAGCGTTATCGCCGGCCTCGACGGCGGGACTGTTCAAGGGCAAGGCATGTGTCCAGGTAGGGCCGCCGTTATCATGCAAAGGCTCCAACAGCGGATCAATGCCTGGCAGGGAGTGGTTGGCGGGAGCGAAGCCGCAGGAGGTGTCTGAAGACAAGTTGTACCCACCATCGGTGAGGTTACCGGCGCAGTCGCTGCTCGGTGAATTGGCGGCGACGATGGTATTGGTCAAAACCATACTGCCGCCAGTGTGATTGATCCCGCTGCCGGTGGTGGCGCTGTTGGAAAAGATCGTGGTGTTCACAATGGTGACTGTGCCATCCTGGTTGTTGATCCCGCCTCCGTACGTGGCGCTGTTGCCAGAAAAGGTGCTGTTGAGAACGGCAAGGGCGGCCAGGTGGTTGTTAACCGCTCCGCCTGAGATGGAATGGTTGTCCCAAAAGGTGCTGTTGGCGATGTTCAACAGGCCGCCGGAGTGATAGACGGCCCCGCCCGCACCGTTGTTCGGCGAGGTGTTGTTAGAGAAGGTGGTGTTGAGGATGGTCAGGGAGCCGCTGTTGGCCACCCCACCTGCCCCGTTATACAGCGTATAGTTGCCCGAGAAAACGTTGTTGTCAATGGTCATCGTCCCCTGATTGCGAATGGCGCCGCCGCAGGAGGCTTGCCCCTTGCAGTAACCATCAGTATTGTTGCCGATGAAGGTGTTGTTGATAAGTGTCATTGGGCCATCGCTGTAAATGGCTCCCCCACCTTCAGTGGCTGTGTTAGAGATAAAGATGCTGTCTTGGATGATAAACGAAGGGGCGGTGGATAAGAAAACAGCACCGCTGCCCATATTCACCGTGATGCGGTTGTTCAAAAAAGTGCTGCGTTGGATGATGGTCACACTTTCGTGAACGGCTACACCAGCGCTGTAACCGGTGGCAGTATTTCCTTCAAAGCGGCTATCCAAGATGGTCAGGCTCCCGCCTTCGCTATAGATGGCTCCCCCATATGGAAAGTAGAAGGCAATAACGCCATTCCTGATAAATGCACACTGTCTGATGGTCAAATTGCCACCACCATTATACAGACCAGCGCCGGTAGTGTTTTGAGGGGTGCGGCCATTCGCAACGGTCAACCCCTCAAGCCTCAGGTCGATTGCTCCATCCACAAAAAAGACGCGCGTGTTACCGCCCCCGCTGACGGCGATTTTCTCACCACCGTTAATTACCAGGGGGCCGCCGCTGGCCAGGAGATCGAGCTGGCTGCCTACCGTAACCGTGCCCGCCACGCTAAAGGTGATGGTGTCGGTGAGCACCATGCCGGCTGGGCAGGCGTCTACGGCGGCATTGGTGTTGGCGGCCTGGATGGCCTCGCGCAAGGCGCAGTCGCCATCGGTGTTGAGCTCGTCAGCCAGGGTGTTAACGAGGATGGCTGTTTGAGGGGATGTAGTCCTGGCATGGGCAGAGGCCTCTATGACGGAGAGAAAGGCAGACAACGCTAACAGCGCGGTCAACAGGGGGATCAAGAGTCGCAGTGCCTTGTTCATTTTGCACTTCCTTCCATGACCTCTCGAGGATATGAAATTGTGTCTGGTTGGGGATAAACAAATACACCACTGGCAGGAGCCGGGTTAATTTGATTATACGACTGAATCTTGAATTGGCAAGCAGGGAGAAAATATCAAAAAACAGGTGTAGTGTGGCGTCAAAGCATTACACTACACCTGTTTATAAATTCAATAATAGCTTATTCTTCTGATTTAGCGCTGCTGACAGTCGTTTCGCTCTTGGTAGGCTCAGACTTCTTTTCGGTTTCGCTCTTCTTCTCGCCTTCAGAAGCCGGTTTGTTGGTGCGGCCCTGGCCCGAGGGAGAGCGGTGGTCGGTGGCGTAGAAGCCAGACCCTTTGAATACAATGCCAACAGGGGTGAAGACCTTGCGCAGGCTCTTTTTGTTGCACTCAGGGCAGCGGGTGAGGACGGGGTCGTTGAAGCCCTGTTTGTGTTCGAAGCGCACACCGCACTTATCGCATTGGTAGGTATAAATCGGCATTCCAGTTTCTCCGGCTGATGAGGTCCATCAGCAACGTGACATTATAGCGCGCCCGACCTTCTCTGGCAAGACTTTATGAAGAAGGTTCTAACAAACTGTTAACACGCTAGGGCCTGGGCGTGCGGGTGGGGTAGCGGGTGGAGGTGGGCTTGGGCGTGGAGGTGAAGGTGGGCGGCGGCGTGGCCGTGGCGGTGGATGTGCGCGTGGGGCGCGGCGTGGCAGTGGGGGTGTTGGTGCGGGTGGGTGGGATGATGGCTGCCAGGTGTTCTTGGGCAAAAGTGCGCCAATCGGCGGGCACGGCCTCTTCGGGCAGGGCCAGCAGGGCTTCCCAATCGGTCTTGGCATCCAGTGTGTTGAAGGCCTGCTCTGAAACCTGGGCGCGGTGATAATAAATGTAAGCCCGCTGGCTGTCTTCGGTGACCCACTGCTGGGCACTGCTGAACTGGCGGTAAGCCATGGTCAGGCGTTCATCAGCCCACAAGGCATGGGCAAGCTGGATGCTGTAATCGTAAGAATTCGGCACCAGGTTGAGCGCGATCACCAGGTCATTGACGGCGGCCTGGTAATCTTCTAAGATCATGTACGCCGAGCCGCGATAGTAATAGGCGTCGGCGAAGTTGGGATTGATGGCAATGGCTTTGTCGAAGCGTTCGACCGCCTGGTCGTAGATCTCGGCTTCAAAGTAAGACAGGCCAGCCAGGGTCCAGGCCAGGGAATTCTCGGTCTCGTAGCGCAGGTAAATGTTGATGTAGTACAGGGCCTGGTCTGGATCTTCATTGAGCATGTAGGCCTGGCCGAGCACCAGGTAGGCGGGCAGCAGGGTGCGGTCTGATTCGTAAGCCAGCTTGGCCATTTCTAGGGCGCTGGTGTAATCGCCTTCCAGGATAAAGGCCTGGGCGTTGAGCATGTAGATGCGCGGCGCACCGGGGAATAATGCCTCGGCAGCCATCAGGTCTGCCCGGGCAGCATCCACCTCGCCCTCGCTCAGCAGGTAAGCGGCGCGTTCGAGGTAGGCATCTACATAGTCGGGATCTAACTCAATGGCCTTATCCAGGTCATCGATGACCACGGTTGAAGGGTCGATGCCCAGGTTAGCCAGGGCGCGGCCCATGTAGTTGGGGGCAAAATTGGCGTTGACGGCGATGCCCTGGTTGTAAGCGCGGATGGCATCCTGGTACTTGCCTGTCAGGCGGTAAGCCTCGCCCTGGTGGAAGTATAAATCGACCGCATCCGGTTCGGCGGTGACGGCCTGACCGATGAAGTCTAGCATGCTGGTGTAATTGCCGCGCTCGTAAGAGCTGATGCCGGCGCGGTAAGCTTCAACCACGGGGTGCGGGGTGTTGACGTACATGGGGACGGGGGTGTAGGTTTCGTCCAGGAACATCCACAACGGGGTAGGCCCGACGAATGTGGGGGTGGGTGAGCGCACGACGCGGGTGGCGGTTGAGGTGGGGGTAAGGGTGGGGGCCGGGGTGCGGGTGACCACGGGGGTGACGCGAATGAAGACCACTTCTTCGGGCTGGCGGGTGGCCCCATAAATGCCCAGCGAGACGAGCCCGATCAGCAGGGCGGCGGCAGCAAGGATGCTGACCATGCGTGTGACGGGATTTTCCCACACGCGTTTGAAGATATTCTTGGGCGGCTCCAGCTCTTTGTTCAGATCATCAGCCCACTTGCGATGGATGGGTGGGACGGGGGTTACATCTTCAGCGGGTGGGCGGGCGCCCATCAAGACCAGCCCGCGGCGGGCGGCCTCGTTATTGGGATCGGCCTTGAGGGCCGATTCGAGGCAGAAGACGCGTTCGCCGGGGTTATCGACCACGGTGCTCATCCACAACCAGTAATCGACGTTAGAGGCGTTGCTGCGAATGAGGCGCGTCAGCAGGTCGCGGGCCCGGCTGCGCTCGCCTTTTTCAATCGCTTCCATTGCTTCTTGGAACATCTTGTCTTGGGCCATAAGAATACCTGGCATGAGTCTAGCACAGCCCGCCAAATGCGGCAAGTGGATTTAACGAAGAAATTGGGGTGTGAACGGGCAGTTTCACCGTCCGTTCACACCCCAAACCCCAAAAAGTGCAGTTATAATCGGGGCATGGGTATGATGAACACGTTGATCTGGCGATTGGCGGCCACAATGACCCTGGCATGGGGTTTGGCGGCCTGCCAGGCGGTCGCGCCGGTTGTTACGCCAACGCCCAGTGCCAGTCCGCCGGGCGTGTTAACGCCTTATCACACGCCCGGGCCCAGCAGCACACCCACCCTGCCCGCGCCGCTGCCCAGCCTGGAAGCCCTGCCGGTGACCCCTGCACCCAGCCCCACGCCTTTCACCCACGCCGTGGCGAAGGGCGAGACCATGCTGGGAATTGCCTACCAGTACAGCATTTCGCTCGAAGATTTGCTGGCGGCCAACCCTGGGGTTGACCCGCAGTTCCTTTCGGTGGGCACGCAGTTGGTCATTCCGTTGGGCGGGGAGGTGGCCGCAGTCCAGCCGACTGCCACCCCGATGGCGGTGGGCTGGCAGGGGCCGGTGTGCCACCGCAGTGCAGATGGCGGGGCCTGGTGTTTTGTGCTGGCGCAGAACGAGCAGATCTATGGGCTGGAAAATCTTTCGGCATGGATTGGGCTGTTCGATGAACAGGGCCGGCCCGTGGCCGGGCAGGTGGCGATTGGGGGGCTGAATTTACTGCCTGCTGGGCGGGCGCTGCCCCTGGGGACGTATTTCTCGCCGCCGCTGCCCGAGGTCTTTGGGGCGCAGTTTGAGCCATTGACGGCGCTGGCGGTGCTGGATGGCAATGCACGCTACCTGTTGGTTGAGGCCAGAGAGCTGGCGTTTGAAATTGCCGGGGATGGAGGGCAGGCCGTGAGCAGCGGAGAGATCTGGCTGGCCGGCCCGGCGCCATCGCTGGTGTGGGTAGAGGCGGTAGCTTACGATGCCAGTGGGCAGGTAGTGGGGGTGCGCAAGTGGGAGACAGCCCAACCGTGCACGGGCCTGTTCCCCACGGCTACGCCCACGGGCGTGGCAACGGCTACGCCGGATGCATCCGTTCTGACACCAGTTCCTGGCGAGGCAACCGCCACGCCCGGCCCGGCCGGAATGCCAGGCTTTGGGTTTTGCACCCGCTTTGAGCTGGCAGTGTACAGCCTGGGGCCGGCGATCCAGAGGGTGGAGATCCTGGTCGAAGCAAGATAAATGCGGGTATTCATTGGCCGGAGGGCGAAACCTGGGCACCGGGGGGGAAGGGGCCGGCGCTGCGTTCAAAAGAGAAGCCCGCCGCGCCGCGATGCCCGCCGCCGCCGAATTTTTCGGCAATCTGTGCCACATCCACTTGATCTGAATACAAGGTGACAAAGGTGATCACGTGCCCGTTTTGCGGAGCTTCGACATAGCAGTAGCCGATGGCGTACCCTAGCTGGCGGATATGCTGGCCCAGGTCGCCATCGCCGCGGCGGTTGATGACAAGGGTGTTGTGCCCTTCGAAGGTCACCGGGTAGCCATAGCGGCTGACGGCGCGGCGCATCTCGCGCAGGCGGGCGGCCAATAAGAGCGTGCCTTGTGAAACCAGCGCCTGGACGGCCTGGGGGTCGTCATCTAGCAGGGGCTTCCAGAGGTCGTCGTTATCGGGGCGGGTTTCTTGCTGGTGCAGGCCCTCGTTAAAGGCGCCCGAATCGGGCTCAAGGTTGGCCCATACGTCCCGGTCTCCGACGAGGGTGATGGCGCGCGGCAGGGGCTGGGCGGGGAAGAAATAACGCCAGGCCAGCACACAGCCGGCGGCGCCAACCTGGCGTAAGCCGGGCCAGGGGGCGGCGCTGCCCGCCAGCTCATCCAGGGCCGATTGGTGATGGTCGATCCAGGTGAAGGTGCGGCCCTCAGCCAGGCGCAGCATATCTGGCTGCGAGAGGGAAAAGTCGACCATGAGGATGTGCTGAGCACGGTCGACCAGCTTCCAGGGGACGGGATCGCCGTAATTGATCTCGTGCAGCCTGACATCTGGCCCAAGGGCGCGGCGCACCACCGCAGCAGCGGCGCGCCCATCGGCGTCATTGTGATGAAAGCATAGGGTATTCATTAGAACAAGGGTAACGAGACCAGGGGGACGGGGGTGAAGACCAGGATGAAAACGATGATCCCCAGGATGGCAACGGCTTTGCGCCGGGCATCCAGGGTGGTGATCTGGTCAAGGGGCTCGGCATGGAAACGGCCAAAGGCAAAGATGAGAAAAGCCCACAGCCACCAGCCGTTCCACACCACGCCCAGGAGCACCAGGGCGCCCAGGATGATGGGTAAGATGCTGCGCATGCGTTTGCCGCCCAGCAGGACGTACAGGACGTGCCCACCGTCCAACTGCCCGGCCGGGATCAGGTTCAGGGCGGTGACCAGGAGCCCCGCCCAGCCGGCCCAGGCCACCGGGTGCAGGCTGACGTCATAACCGCCGGTGGGCAGGGGGGCGCCGGTGAAGAAATAGCGCAGCCAGTAGATGGCCGGCTGGAGGCCGGAATAACCTGCGGGCTGGGGCAGCATCTGCCCGTGGACGAGATACTTCAACAGCAGGTAGAGGATGGAGTTGCCCTCGAAGATCTGGCCTTCGGGCAGGGTGAGCGGAATCTGCTGCACGGGAGAGAGGGCCAGCCCAAGGATGAGCACCGGGATGGCAACCACCAGCCCGGCCAGGGGCCCGGCGATGCCGATATCCAGCAGGGTGCGGCGGTTTTTGGGCGGTTCTTTGAGCTGGATAAAGGCGCCCATGGTGCCAAAATAGCTGAAGGGGAAGGGGATGAAATAGGGCAGGGTGACGTCCGTCTTATGGTAGCGCCCCACCAGGTAGTGGCCGAATTCGTGGGCTGTCAGGATGGCCAATAGCGCCGCAGCAAAGGGCCAGCCGCTGAGCACAAAACGCAGGCCTTCAACCGGGTTGCTGGGCAGGGCCTGCGCGGGGCTGAAGAGGGCGCCGGTGAGCATGACGCTGAATACGGTGAGGATGAACAGGACTACGTTGACCCATTTCTTGGATGGCTTGGTATGGACCACGCCTTCCACCAGGATGACAGCGTGGCGGCCCTCTTCCAGGCGGAAGAGGGGGGTGATCTCGAGAGGGCGCAGGGCCTGGGCCAGGTCGTCGTAGGCGGCGGGGGTGTCTTCGTTATAGATGCGCCCGCGGTAGCGGACGATGAAGCCCTGCTTTTGCTCGCCCCAGGTCACGTCTTCGATGCGCATGATGCGGCTGACGAGGGGGGTGAGTTGGTCGTTCTCAACCGGCAGCATTCTTTCTCCGTTCTACGCGGCGGGAGAAACCCCGCCTCTCTTAAAAATAAGGCGGGAGTGGATGGGGGTCGAACCCACCGCGGCCCGCAACGCGACCCGCCACCGGTTTTGAAGACCGGGGAGCCCACCGGGACTCAACCACTCCCAAGAAGTGCGCTGGAATTATACCTTAAGATTGCTTCACCCGGCAAAAGCATCGGGTGAAGCAATGACAGAAGATGCTGACTTGAAACTGGGGGAATCCCCACCTTGACTCTTTATGGTGGTGGTGCTATATTCGAACGCATTTGGGCAGCCGGAAGCCCAAACTGGACTAGACAGCTTTCGCGGCCAGGAGGCCGAAAATGCGCGTCATCACCTTGATAACTGATTTTGGGCTCAAAGACGGTAACGTCGGCGTAATGAAAGGGGTCATCTGGGGGATTGCCCCGCGCGCCCAAATTGCAGATATCAGCCATTTGATCACCCCGCAAAATGTACCTGAGGCAGCCCTGGTCTTGCTGCGCTCGGCTCTTTACTTTCCTCCTGAGACCATTCACCTTGTGGTGGTTGACCCCGGCGTGGGCACGGCGCGGCGCGCCATGGCGGCGCAGGTGGGGCCTTATTATTACGTGGGGCCAGATAACGGCACGCTGACCCTGTTATGGGAACGCGCCAGGCAGTTGAACTGGGCGTTGTCTTGCGTGCACCTGGATCAGAAGCAGTACTGGCTGCCAGAGGTGAGCCATGTGTTCCACGGGCGGGATATCTTTGCGCCGGTGGCGGCCCACCTGGCAAATGGAACAGCGTTAAGCGAGCTGGGGAGGCATTTTGACGATCCCGTGCTGCTGGACCTGCCGCCGCCGCAGCGCACTGCCCAGGGTTGGCGCGGCGAGGTGATCCATGTGGATCATTTTGGCAATCTTGCCACCAATATCCGGCTTGAGCACCTGGGGCAGGCAGAGAACGTGGTGCTGCGCCTGGCAGGTGTGGAAGTGGATGGATTGGTGCAAACGTTTGGGGATCGCCCGCCGGGCAGCCTGGTGGCTTTGTATGGCAGCACGGGCAGCCTGCTGGTCTGCATGGTCAATGGGAATGCGGCAGAACATTTGCGGGCGGGCCCGGGTGCGGTGGTAGAAGTGATCCTACAAAAGACATAACGACCAAGGTCGTTTCAGATTGAGATTAGATAAGGAGAATGAAAATGGATAAGAAAGCTTTGTTGGCGCGAGTGAAAGAAGACGGCGTTAAGTTCATTTCGCTACAGTTTACCGATGTCACCGGAACGGTCAAAAGCCTGGATATCCCCCTGGAACGGCTGGAAACAGCCCTGGACGATGGGATCTGGTTCGATGGCTCGTCGGTGGAAGGGTTCGCCCGCATCCAGGAAAGCGATATGCGCCTGGTATTGGATATGAACACCTATGCTGTGCTGCCCTGGACGCCGGCTGAGATGCGCCGGGCGCGCATCTTCTGCGATATCTACCAGACAGATACCCAGCCTTTCCTGGGTGATCCGCGCGGGACGCTCAAGCGCATGCTGCAGCGGGTAAGCGAACGCGGCTGGAAGTTCAACGTGGGGCCGGAACCGGAATTCTTCTTGTTCCGCCGCAACGGGCCCGATAGTGTTCACCCGGTGCCGCACGATATTGGCAGTTACTTCGATTTCTCGGCCAATGACGACGCGGTGCGGGTGCGCACCGAGCTGATGGATGCCCTGGCGAGCATGGGTCTGGAAGTGGAGATGGGCCATCACGAGGTGGCGATCGGGCAGCACGAGATCGACTTCCGCTTCGATGATGCCCTGCGCACGGCAGACAATGTGCTCACCTTGAAGTACACCGTCAAGGCCATTGCGGCGCAGCACGGGCTGATCGCGTCTTTCATGCCCAAGCCGATCTTCGGCATCAACGGTTCTGGTATGCACTGCCACCAATCCCTGTTCGATGCCCAGGGCAAGAATTTGTTCCACGACGCCAAAGACGAGTTCTTGCTTTCGCCGGTGGCGTATCAATTCATTGCCGGTCAACTGCAGCATGCCCGGGCGCTTTCGGCGGTGGTAGCGCCCTCGGTGAATTCGTACAAGCGCCTGGTGCCGGGTTACGAGGCGCCGGTCTACATTGGCTGGGCGCAGGTCAACCGTTCGGCCTTGATCCGCATCCCGCGCGGCGGGCCCGCCCGCGAGAAGGCCACTCGGGCCGAGCTGCGCTGCCCGGATCCGGCGGCCAACCCGTACCTGGCCTTTGCGGCTATGCTGGGGGCGGCCCTGGATGGGATCGACCGCAAGCTGGAATGCCCCAAGCCGTTGAACAACATCAACGTCTATCACCTGACCCCGGTGGAGCGGCAGGCACTGGGCGTGACCGAGCTGCCCGGTTCTTTGGCTGAGGCGCTGCGCGAGCTGGATAAGGATGAGGTGCTCAAAGAGGCTTTGGGGCCGGTGGTTTACGAGGCCTTCCAGCGCGCCAAGTGGGCCGAGGTGGAAGAATCCCGCATGCGGGTGACGGATTGGGAATTGGAACGCTATCTCGAGACGATCTAAGCGTATTGGGAATCAGTAAGGCCGCGCAAGCGGCGCGAGAAGTGCGAAGGCGGGGGGCTTTCGCACTTTTTGTTATGCAGGGTTGTAATGCATAATGCAAGGGCGCGAAGAAGGGTGTACGCTGAAATGTAATGCAGAAGCTTAACGCAAGGGCGCAAAGGGCTCATGGTAGAATTTGGTTGAGTTTGGATAATGCCAGATCGTTTCTGTTTGCCGCACCCGCCTTCTGTCAGGCTATAGATGGGCCCGCAATCGATGTTTGATATGGGATTGAGAAATACTATGGATATTAAAATAGAGACTTACACACCACCCAATACACCACAACCTATTGGACCTTACAGTCATATCACAAAGGTCGGTCAATTCATCACTATTGGCGGAACTGCTGGGGTTGACCCAGCTACTGGCCAGCTTGCCGGAGCAGATATCTACTCCCAAACAAAGCAAATCCTGGAGTCATTTCAAGTAATGTTGCAGTATGTGAACTCGGGTTTAGATCATATTCTCCACGTAAACATTTTCTTGCAGGACATGCGGGATTTCGAGGAGATGAACCGTGCCTATATTGATATGATGGGAGAGCATCGCCCTGCACGAACTGTGATTGGAGTCAATGAACTCCCGAAACCGGGTGTTCTCCTTACGATGAATCTGACAGCAGTAATCAAAGGATAGTGCTTTCGGTAAGTTACGATTAGCCTATCCCTTCACCTCTGACAGCAAAGATGCCACCGAGAATGTCATCACCCCCAGGTTGTGCCCGGCTATCCGTTTACGCCTCAGGGCCAGATGCGCATGCTGGCAGATGTGATGCGCATGGCGCGTAGTGTGCCAAACGGGCGCTGCCTGGGCGTCTTCTGACTGTTCAAGCGGCCTTAATCGTCTTTCTATTCACGTGCAAATTGAGCTCAAGGTAATAAACCCAGGCCCTGGAGAATATCCAGGGCGATTTGTTTTGCTTCAACGCCGGTTGTCTTCTCGCCAGCGCTTCCGATGTTCATGGCGAAGAAGTAGACGTTGTCATTTTTCTCTACATAACCGATAAACCAACTGATGGATACCCCATCCACTTCTCCTGAGCCGGTCTTCCCGCTCAATTGGTAGGCATCTGTGGTTTCCAACAGCAGGATTTCCTTGACGATGCTCATCGACCGCTCAGAGAAAGGCAGTTCATCCTGGTACAGGCGCTGCAGCAGCTCAATCTGCTCATCGGCAGAGATCCTTAACCCGCCTGCCAGCCAAAACAGGTCGGCCGGGCCGGAGATATCCTGGTTCCCATAGCCCATCAGGTCTATATAATATTGTTCCTTCTCAATGCCCACCCGCCGGGCCAGCTCCTGGTAATACCAGACGACAGAATTCTGGATGGCCGTCTTCAGCGAATGATCTTGATTCCATGCTGGGGTGTCATATGCTGTGCCATCCCATTCGATGACGTAGTTTTCATCAGGGATAACGCCGGTTTCCAGCCCAATCAACGAATTGATGATCTTGTACGTGGAAGCAGGCAGGAATCTTTCGGCGCACCGGTCGGGGTTATAACGGAGGTACTGCTTATCGTTGCGGTTGTACAGTACAAATGCACCTGTGAAACCACGAAAATAGGATTCTAGCTCTGGCTTCAATTCCACACCCGGCGTGATGGTTGGCTGTGAAGTTGGCGTGAAAGAAGCTTTGGCACAGCCGGCCAAAAGCGTGCCCGCCAGAATGAGGCTGATCCAGAAACGTATTTGAGTATTCATCTTGCTAAGCGATCACTCAATAATCGCCAGAACCTGGCGCATTTCGACGGTATCACCTTTCTTGACGGTGATTTCTTTGATCACGCCTGACTTCTTGGCATGCAGCTCATTTTGCATCTTCATGGCTTCCAAGACGATGACCACGTCGCCGGCCTGAACCGGGTCTCCTACTTCCTTGTTGACCTTGATGATCAGGCCAGGCATGACGGCGGTAATGGCCCCGGCCTCATCCGCGGCAGCCGCGGCGGCCTTGCGCGCCCTGGTGGGTTTAGGTTCTTCCAGCCCATAGGTCTCAATCTTGTAGGCGATCCCGTCCACGGTGGCTGCATCGCCGCGCACTTCCACCTGGTGTGGGTTACCTCCCACATTGATGGCGGTACCGCTGAGACCCCACGGGAACTCCTGGCCATTGACCAGGATCAGCTCGCCCTTGCGCTCGATCTCATAGGGCACGCCTTCCAAAGTTAGCTTGAATTTGTTGATCATCGCCAGCCTCCCTGTCCGAACCGGCGGCCTGAAATCTTCCAGGGTGAGACACCAACCGCCGGCCCGGCAGCCGCCTTGATGGCTTTGAGGGTTTCCTTTTCTTCTTGCTGCTTAAAGATAGCCACTGCGATTGCCGCGGCGGTTTCTTCCTTCCCGCCGAGGCCCTTGGCTCGTCGTTCAAGGAAGGGCCGCGCGATCTGCGGGAACAGGGCATAGGAGATGACATCCTCCTCGGATTTCGCCAGCTCGCCGATTTCATTCTTGGCCTTTTCCCAGCCCGGGCTGAGCATATCGGCTGGCCGGCAGGTGATGGGCTGTTCATCGCCGATGGCCTTACGTTGGACTTCGGGATCGATGGGCGCAGGCGCCTTGCCATAGTAACCGCGAATGTATTGTTTGACTTCCTCAGGGATGACCTTATAACGCTCACCCATCAGCACATTGAAGGTGGCCTGGGTGCCCACGATCTGGCTGGAGGGTGTGACCAGAGGGGGATAGCCCAGCTCTTTACGCACGCGCGGGATTTCATCCAGCACGTCATAGTATTTATCCATCGCATTTTGCTGGCGCAGTTGGCTTACCAGGTTCGAGAGCATGCCGCCCGGCACCTGGAACTGGAGCACATTCACATCCACCGCGGCCACGCCAGCCTCGAAAGCCGCATATTTTTTGCGGATATCGGTCATGCTGCGCGAGATTTCTGCCAGCGCGCCCAGGTCAAGCCCGGTATCGTATTCGGTTCCCTTGAGAATAGCCACCAGCGTTTCGGTGGGGGGCTGGGAGGTGGAGAGGGACATGGATGAGATGGCGGTGTCGATCACATCCACGCCGGCTTCCACGGCTTTGAGCAATACGGCTGTGCCCATACCGCTGGTGTAGTGGGTGTGCAACTGCACCGGCAGGCCCACTTCTTTCTTGAGCGCTGCCACCAGCTCATAGGCCGCGTACGGGGTGATCAACCCGGCCATATCCTTGATGCAGATCGAATCGGCTCCCAGGTTGGCCAGGTCTTTCCCCATCTGGACGAAAGTCGAGATCTCGTGTACCGGGCTGATGGTGTAACTGATGGCGCCTTGCACATGCCCGCCAACCTGCTTGGCATATTTCATGGCTGGCGCCATATTGCGCAGATCATTCAGCGCATCAAAGATGCGGAACACATCCAGTCCATTGCGCCGCGTGGCGGCGATGAAGTGCTCCAGAATATCGTCGGGGTAGTGTTTGTACCCAACCACATTCTGCCCGCGCAGCAGCATTTGCAGGCGTGTGTTGGGCATCAGCTTGCGCAGGGTGCGCAGGCGTTCCCAGGGGTCTTCGCCCAAGAAACGCATGGCGCTGTCGAAGGTGGCCCCGCCCCAGACCTCTGCTGACCAGTAGCCAATCTTATCCATTTGCTGGGCAATACGGGTCATATCTTCGGTGCGCATGCGTGTGGCAAGCAGGGACTGGTGGGCATCGCGCAAGATCGTATCGCAAATCATTACTTTATTGGGCATGGCGATTACCCTCCCAATTCCATATCGTGAACCTGGAACATTTCCTTCGGTTTGAACATCAGGACCAGGGCGCCGTTCTGTGATTTAGGATTGTGCGTGGTGTAAGCGCGTACCACGACGGTGTCGTGCTTTTTCAGGACAGCAGTTGGCTGGTTATGGAATTCGATTTGGACCTCACCCTCCAACACAATGTACATTTCATCCTGGGTGTGCCGGTGCCAGTGGCTTTCGCCTTTGAATTGTAACAGGTAGGCTGCGTGATCGTTGACCTGTCCAACTTCCAGGTGCATGAAGGGGACGGTCAAAAGATTGGCTAATTCGTCAATCGAAACGATACTCGACATGGTAGGCTCCTTATTTGATGAATCATCGTTCGCGTGGCGGGCGCAGCTTGCGGCGGATTGACGGGATGCGGGCAATGCACAACTGCGCCCCTACACTTTACAGGGGAATATTGCCATGCTTCTTGGGTGGGTTGGCGTCGCGCTTGTTTTGTAAGATGCCCAAAGCCCGGGCCAGCCGTGGGCGGGTCTCGAGCGGCTCGATGACATCATCGATATACCCTCGCGAGGCAGCCACGTAGGGGTTGGAAAACTTGTCGGTATATTCCTTGATCAACCCGGCGCGTTTGGCGGCCGGATCGTCTGCCTTCTTGATCTCATCCCTGAAAACGATATTGACCGCGCCATCTGAGCCCATTACGGCGATTTCAGCGCCAGGCCAGGCTGCTACGTAATCGCCGCGGATATGCTTGCTGTTCATCACGCAGTATGCGCCGCCATAGGCCTTGCGGGTGATCACGGTCAGCTTGGGGACGGTAGCCTCGCAGAAGGCGTACAGCAGCTTGGCCCCATGTGCAATGATGCCGCCGTGTTCCTGGTCTACCCCTGGCAAGAAGCCGGGAACATCTTCGAAGACCACCAGCGGGATGTTGAAACAATCGCAAAAGCGCACAAAACGAGCCCCTTTGATGGATGCCTTGATATCTAACACGCCTGCCAGCACCATGGGCTGGTTGGCGACAATGCCAATCGAATGACCATCCAGCCGGGCGAAACCGACGACGATGTTCTGGGCATAGCCCTCCTGGATTTCGTAGAATTCGCCGTTATCCACCACCAATTGGATGACTTCCCGGATATCGTAGGGCTTGTTCGGCTCATCGGGCGCGATCTCATTGAGCTTCTTATCTGTGCGCTCAGCCGGGTCGCCTGTATCCAGGTGCGGCGGATCTTCCATGTTGTTGGATGGCAGGTAAGCCATCAATTGCCGAATGGACTCGAACATTTCATCTTCATCCTGGGCGATCACATGGCAAACACCGCTCTTACTGCCGTGCACCTTTGCGCCGCCCAGGTCATCCGATGTCACTTCCTGGCGGGTGACGGTCTTCACCACATCCGGGCCGGTGATGAACATGTAACTTGTGTTCTTGACCATGAAGATAAAGTCAGTCAGAGCGGGGCTGTAAACAGCACCGCCCGCACACGGCCCAAGGATGGCACTGATCTGGGGCACCACGCCGGAGGCCAGCGTATTCTTCAAAAAGATATCGGCATACCCTCCCAGGCTGGCAACACCTTCTTGAATGCGCGCCCCGCCCGAGTCATTCAGGCCGATCAGCGGCACGCCGTTTTTCATTGCCAGGTCCATGATCTTGCATACTTTGGCGGCATGAACCTCGCCCAGCGTGCCGCCGATGACCGTAAAATCCTGGCTGAACACATACACCGGGCGCCCATCGATGGTGCCCGACCCTGTCACCACGCTGTCGGCAAGGTATTTCTTCTCGTCCATGTTGAAATCTGTGGTGCGGTGGGTGACAAACATATCCAGCTCGAGGAAAGAGCCTTTATCGAGCAGCTTCTCAATGCGCTCGCGGGCGGTCAGCTTGCCTTTGGCATGCTGGGCGTCAATGCGACCCTGTCCGCCGCCGAGCTGGGCCTCTTTTCTTAACTCATACAAGCGTTCGATTTTCGCTTGTGCCGTCATATGGTCTCCTGTTTATGGTAGGATAAGGTGAGGGGAATAAGGGGAGTAATCGCAAAGCCGCCCATCCTGGACGCTAACTTCCATTCTAGCATTATTGATGTTGGAATGGAGGTGGATAAAAGTCATGAGATTGGGAGGATTGATGGTTACCAGGCTAGACGGTGTGGATGGGCAGTATGCCTTACGACAGCGAGCCATTTCCCTTCACAGCGGCCAGAGCAACGGTGTTAAGGAGATGGCAATCAGAATCATGTCCGCCTGGGCCGGCGCGATGCCCGGCTTAGCGCCTAAAAGGGTTGAAGTTGGTGTGGGTATCGTAGACATCCACACCCTCGCTGCGCTTGAGAGCGTGGACTGCCAGGTAGGTGAGGGGGGTCATGAGGGCTTCAACGGCGCATTTGAAAATGTAGTTGGTCAGCGCGAGGGTCAGGAAAAGGCTCCAGGGGAAGACGCCGAAGAGGCAGGCCACGGCCACGAAGACGGCCGAGTCGACCAGTTCGCCCACCAGGGTGCTGCCGATGGTGCGGGCCCACAGCCAGCGGCCGCGGGTAAGCACTTTCATGCGCGCCAGGGTGAAGGAATTGGAGAAAGAGCCGCTCCAGTAGCCTGCCAGGCTGCCGAGGACGATGCCGCCGCTGCTCATGCCGCCCAGGATGGCGGTGTAGGCGGCCTGCCCGGCGTATTCTTGCCAGGTGGCTTCACCGGGCAAGATGCTCACCAGCCACAGCACCAGAGAGCTGAGCCCCAGGCAGAAGAAGCCGGTCCAGATCACGCGCCGGGCGCGGCGGTAGCCATAGACTTCGGTCAGGATGTCGCCGAAGATGTAGCTGATGGGGAAGAGCAGGGTGCCGCCATCGAAGGCCAGGCGCACACCCAAGAGGCTGAAGCCCAGGTCGATGATCTTGGCGGATGAAGCAACGTTGCTGATGATCAGCACCGCCACAAAGACGGCCATCACCAGGTCGAAATAGCGCGGGGTGGTGTGGTTGGTCTGTGGGGGCAGATGTTGGCTCATGTCTCGCCTGGCTGGAGCTTGCTGGTCATGCGGCAGAAGGTGCATTCGCCGGGGGCGGTGGTGGGTTGGCCGCAGGCAGGGCAGGTGTGCAGCAGGGGCCGGTCGGGGTCGGCATCTGGCGAGAAGAGCCCGGCGGCCTTGGCCCGCAAAAAGGACAGGTAGAAGTTGAGCTTGGCGCCGGGGCGCTCGGATTCGAGTTGGTTCAGCAGGTCTTTGTAATAGAGCGAGGTGGCCCCCACGGCAAAGGGGCACTCATCATAGATGTATTCGATGCCGCCCAGCCAGGCGTAAGCGGCCATCTCGCGCTCGTAGATGCGGCAGAGGGGCTTGACCTTGCGTACCAGGCCCTCGTCCCGGGCCTCGAGCACGGGACCCTGGCGCAGCAGGTAAGAGCCGGCCCAGGTGAGGGTGTTGCCAAAGAGCACGGCGGCTTCATCATCCAGGTTGTGGCCGGTAGCCAGCACCTGGTAGCCGCCCTGGCGCGCCACACGGTTCATGATGTGGCGCTTGGCCAACCCGCACACCGAGCAAGCCTTGCCGCGCCCGCGCTGGGCGCGCTCGGCAATCTGCGGGATGCCGGCGCCGTACTCGGCGGCCACATCCACCACGTGCAGGTGCAGGCCGCGGGAACCGGCAAACTGCTCAGACAGGCGGCGGGATTCGGCGGAATAGTTCACCCCGCCATCGATGCCCAGGCTGATGTACAGGCCATCGACGGCATAGCCCAGCTTGTGCAGGATATCCCACAACGAAAGCGAATCTTTGCCGCCCGAGACGGCCACCAGCAGGCGATCCTGGTGGCTGAACATCTTGTATTTTTCGATGGCGCGTTCAACCTGCTGGGGCAGCCAGGCCAGGTAATCAGCCTGGCAGAGCGCCAGTTTGTGATGGCGCATGTGGAAGACGGCTTTGCCGCCGCACTTATCGCATTTCATCAGGGAGCTGGCCGCAAGGCAGGCTGCGGGCTGTCCTTTGGGTTGGTGAAGAAGTTTTCTGGCAGGGGGATGGGGGCGTACTGCGTGCCGGTGCCCAGGCTGCCAACCGAGATGTAATACAGCTCGATGACGCTGTTCTCGCCCAGGCCAATGTCCTGGAATGCAAATGCAATGTGGGTGCCATCGGGGCTGAAGTTGGGGTCGCGGTAACAGCAAGAGCCGCGCACGGGGTTGGCCTTGGGCACGATGGTGTGCAGGTCCATGTCGTAAAAGTACAGGTCGCCGAAGCCCTCGTTGCGCACGAAGCCGACCAGGGCGAAGAGGGAGGTGCCGTTCCAGCCAACGTGATCCAGCTCGGGGTAGTTGCGGTAGCCGCTCATGGTGAAGCGTTGGGCGGGGAATTCGTCGATCTTGCGCACGTTGGTCTCGCAGGTTGAGATATCGAGCACGTAGACCTCGTCTTCACGGCGGCCTTCGACCGCGCCCACCAATACCAGGGCCATGTGCTGCATATCTTCAGACCACAAAGCCTCTTCCACTAAATATGCTGCGCCGGTGCTGGAAGCGTAAGGGGCCATGGCGGCACAAACCGACATATCGCGGATGCCGGTCCAATAATCGACCTGGCTGAGGCGCTCGGGGTCGTTGGGGACGATGAACAACTGCTGGAAGACGCTGATGGCGGCCAGGCTGCCATCGGGCGAGAGGCGGAAGAGCTCGAGGGTGCCAGAATTCAGGCAGACGACATCGTCGACGCGGCCGGTGTCTATCGCCACCTGGCGCACGCACAGGCCAGAGACGAAGATCACGGCCGAGCCATCGGGGGTCCACTGCAGCATATCTTTCCGGCCGCCATCGGTAGTGAGCTGGGTCAGGCCGGTGCCATCCAGGTTCACCACCCAAACGTCATTGTTGCGCAAGAAGGCGACCATATCTGAACCGCCGATGACCGGCGCGGCGGGGAGGGGGGTGAAGGTTGCGGTGGGGGTGGGCGGGAGGGGCGTCTCAGAGGGGGCGGTGGTGGCGGTGGGCGGCACCTCGGTAGGTTGGGGGGTGCTGCTGGGCGGCAGGGCAGTTTCTGATGGCGCCAGGGTGGGCGTGGCTGAAGGGAGCTCGGCCACAACCGGAACGGTGGCAGAAGGGGCAGTGGTGATGGTGGGGGTGGGGGGTTTCAGGCCCAGGGCGACAATCAGCGAGCCGCCAAATACCACTGCCAGCACGGCTGCCACCAAGAGGATGCCGCCGCCAATCCAAACCCAAATGGGGATGCTGCGCCGGGCGGGAGCGGCAGGGGCCGCAGCCGGGGGAGGTGTGGGGGTCCTGACGCCTTTCTTGGCGGGGGCCCCCACCGTGGTGGCATTGGCCGCCGGGCGGATGCGCGTGGCGGCGTACTGGGTCTTGGCGGGTGCGGGGCCAATGTGGGTGGCATTGGCTGCATTTTTTGCCACTTCTTCAGCGGCATCGGCTAATTCCTGGCTGGTTTGGAAGCGGTCGTCGGGGTCTTTGGCCATGGCCTTTTCGATGACGGCATCAAAGGCAGGCGGCAGGTCGGCTTTTTCTCCCAGCAAGCTGGGCACCGGCTCGAGGATGTGCATCATCATCAGCTTGGCGGCGGTATCGGCGTTGTAAGGGGTTTTGCCAGCCAAGACCTGGAACAAGATCACGCCCAAGGCGTAAATATCGCTGCGCCCGTCGATTTCCATGCCGCCCTGCACTTGCTCGGGGCTCATGTAAGCCGGGGTGCCCAAGATGGCGCCCCCGGTGAGGGTGGCGCTGGTGGACTGTTTCAGGCGGGCGATGCCGAAATCGGAGAGAAAGGCGTTGCCATACTGGTCGAACAAGATGTTGCCGGGCTTCATATCGCGGTGGATGATGCCTTTGGAATGGGCGGCATCCAGGGCGGGGGCCAGGCGGCTGACCATCTTGACCACTTCATTGACGGGCATGGGGCCTTGCTTGACCTTATCGGCCAGAGAGCCGCCCGACATGTAGCGCATGACGATGTAGGGTTGGCCTTCTTCTTCGCCAAAATCATACACCGGCACAATGGCGGGGTGTTCGAGCAGGGCCACCATCTTGGCTTCGCGATCAAAGCGGGTTTTGAACTGCGGGTCGTGCAAAAATTCGCGCGGCAAAACCTTGATGGCAACTTCGCGCTCGAAGCGTGGGTCATAGGCTTTGAAAACCGAGGCCATGCCCCCGCGCCCCAGCTCCCCTTTGATCTCGTAGCGGCCAAATTTTTCAGTGGTCATGTCAGAAAGTATAGCACCTAAGTAAAGATAAAAACAACTTTTCTCGGTTGAATTTTAAGGCACAACCGAGCATTGTGGCAAGAGTCAAAAATGTAAGTTTTAGGCAGTGCCAAACTGGCGGTCGCCGGCATCGCCCAGCCCGGGCACGATGTAGCCGCGTTCATTCAACCGCTCGTCAATGGCAGCCAGGTAGATGGGCACGTCGGGGTGGTGCTGCTGCATGTTCTCAATGCCTTGCGGCGCACCAATGATGCCTACGAACTTGATCTTGGTGACGCCCCAGCGCTTGAGGATATCGACTGTGGCAACGGCTGACCCGCCGGTGGCGAGCATGGGGTCGAGCACCAGGCAAACCTGGACGGTGGGCTCGATGGGCAGCTTGTTGTAATATTCCACCGGCTTGAGGGTTTTTTCATCGCGATAGAGGCCGATGTGCCAGACTTCAGCCGAGGGCATCAATGCCCACACGCCTTCGACCATGCCCAGCCCGGCGCGCAGGATGGGCACCAGGCCGATCTTGGCCTGCAAGGCCTGGCATTTGGCCAGGGCCAGGGGGGTTTGCACTTCAATCGGGCGCAGTTCAAGGTCCAGGGTGGCTTCGTAGGTCAACAGAGAGGCAATTTCGGGCACCAGCTCGCGGAACTTTTTGGGTTCAGTGTCTACATTGCGCAGCAGGGCCAGCTTATGGGCAACCAGGGGGTGACGAGAAGGAAAAACGTTGGACATAGGGTATCTACTCCAAGTATAAGATTAGGCATATTATATCCCGTTTGCTTTGAAGGGATATGTTTCGGTTATAATCATTCTATGACTGATGAGACCCCAAAACGCCTGGTGAACCCTGAACCGCAACCGGATGACCGCCTGGACCAATCCTTAAGACCGCATACGTTAAACGATCTGATCGGCCAGGAACGGGTAAAAGAGAACTTGTCGATTTTGATCGCCGCGGCCCGCCAGCGCGGCGACCCGTTGGATCATGTGTTGTTTTACGGGCCGCCCGGCCTGGGTAAGACCACGCTGGCGCATGTTCTGTCAAATGAGATGAGCGTCAACATCAAGGTCACCTCGGGTCCGGCGATCGAGCGCCCCGGCGACCTGGCGGCGATCCTGACCAACCTGCGGGCAGGGGATATCCTGTTCATCGACGAAGTCCACCGCCTGGGGCGGGCCGTGGAAGAGGTGTTGTACCCGGCGATGGAAGACTTTGCCCTGGATATTGTGATTGGCAAGGGGCCTTCGGCGCGTTCGATCCGTTTGAAGCTGCCGCGCTTCACGGTCATCGGGGCCACCACGCGCCTGGCGCTGCTCACTGCGCCGCTGAGGGCGCGCTTTGGGGCGGTGTATCACCTGGATTTCTATGGGCTGGAGGCCATGCAGGCCATTGTCCAGCGGGCGGCGCGGGTATTGGGCGTACCGGCGGATGAAGAAGGGGTGGATGAGATTGCCCGGCGCGGGCGCGGAACGCCGCGCGTGGCCTTGCGCCTGCTGAGGCGGGTGCGCGACTTTGCCCAGGTGCGGGCAGATGGGTCCATCACGCGGGCGGTAGCCAAAAATGCCCTGGACCTGCTCAACGTAGATCCGCTTGGCCTGGATGAGATGGACCGGCGGGTACTGTTGACGGTGATCGAGAAATATCGCGGCGGGCCCGTGGGGCTGAGCACGATTGCAGCTTCGATCAGCGAAGAGCCCGATACGATCATGGACGTGGTTGAGCCGTACCTGTTACAGCTCGGTTTCTTAGAGCGCACCTCGCAGGGGCGGATGGCAACGGCGCGGGCTTATGAGCACCTGGGTATCGCAATGCCCGCCGAAGAGCAGTCACGGTTGTTCTAATGAAAACTGACGATTTCGATTACGATCTTCCGGTTGAGTGCATTGCTCAAACCCCGTTGGAGCCGCGCGATGCCTCGCGCCTGTTGGTATTAGACCGCCAGCGAGACAGCCTGGAGCACACCACCTTTCGAGAGGTGGGGCGCTATCTGAGACCGGGCGACCTGTTGGTGCTGAATGAGACGCGCGTGATCCTGGCGCGCCTGTTTGGGCGCAAGCTGCCCGGCGGCGGGCGGGTGGAGCTGCTGCTGTTAAAGCGCATCGATGAGCAGACCTGGGAGGCGTTGGCGGGCGGCAAGGGGCTGACCACGGGCAAGCAGGTGCAGGTGGTTGACAGGGCCGGCGAAGCGCTGGCGCTGTGGGTGGAGATCGATGCCGTGCTGGAAGGGCCGCTGCGCCGGGTGCGCTTCAGCGCGCCGCCGGAACCTTACCTGGCCCAGGCCGGGCATGTGCCGCTGCCGCCTTACATCCATGCCCCGCTGGCAGACCCTGAACGTTACCAGACGGTGTATGCCCGCCAAACCGGCTCGGCAGCGGCGCCCACGGCAGGATTGCATTTCACACCCCGCCTGATCGAAGAACTGACCGGGCGGGGGATTGGGCTGGCTAATGTGACGCTGCACGTGGGCCTGGATACCTTTGCCCCGGTGACCGAAGATGATCCCCAACAGCATGCCATCCATACCGAGTGGTGCCAGGTGAGCGCTGAAACCGTGCAGGCGATCCGGGTAGCGCGGCAAGCAGGCGGGCGGGTGATTGCGGTGGGCACTACCTCGGTGCGCACATTAGAGACTTGCGCCGCGGCCGGCCAACCGGAGCCTTACAGCGGCCCAACCTCGCTGTATATCCTGCCGGGTTACCCATTCCACCTGGTGGATGCCATGATCACCAATTTCCATTTGCCGCGCTCCACGCTGATCATGCTGGTGAGCGCGTTTGCCGGGCGAGAGCGGGTCTTGGATGCCTACGAGACTGCCAAGCGAGAAGGCTACCGCTTCTATTCGTTTGGGGATGCGATGTTGATCTTGTAAGAGAAAGAATGTATGGCTGCGATTGATGATCTGAATCAAATATTGTTGGTCTGCCGCAAATGCCCCCGCCTGGTGGCCTGGCGCGAGCAGGTGGCGCGCGAGAAGCGGCGTGCATACCGAGATTGGGAATATTGGGGCAAGCCGGTGCCGGGGTTTGGCGACCCTGAAGCGCGGTTGTTGGTGGTGGGGCTGGCGCCGGGCGCACACGGCTCTAACCGCACCGGGCGCATGTTCACGGGCGATGCCTCGGGTGATTTTCTGTATCCTGCCCTGCACCGGGCGGGGTTTGCCAACCAGCCGGGCGCAAGCCGCCTGGATGATGGGCTGGCGCTGCACGACCTGTTCATTTCGGCGGTCTGCCGCTGCGCGCCGCCGGATAACAAGCCCGCACCCGGTGAGATTGCCAACTGCCTGCCTTACCTGGCGCAAGAGATGGAAATATTGAAAAATGTACAGGGGGTGGTGGCTTTGGGGAAGATCGCCTTTGACCAGGTGCTGCGCCTGTATAACGCCCAGGGCAATCCAGGCGGCAGGCTGGAATTTGCCCACGGCGCTTTTTATACCTTGGGCGGCGGCAAGCCCTGGCTGTTGGCTTCTTACCACCCCAGCCGCCAGAATACACAAACCGGCCGCCTGACGGCTGCTATGTTCGACCAGATCTGGTTAGAGGCCCGTTCCAGGTTAGCGTAGGGCAAACAAGACGGAGGCCGGGCGGATGAAGATCATGGGCGTGCGCACGACGCCCATATTGGGAATGGCCGGGTTGGTGATCTCAGCATCGTAGATGGTGATGAAGGTTTCTTTGATGGTGGTGAGATGCAGGGCCATGTTGGTGGTGGCTGCCATGCGCATGTTGGCCTGGATGCGGAAAGAGCCCAGCATGGTCAAGATGGGGTCCATTTTGCGGTTGGGTTCGGTGGCATCGTAATCCAGGCTCTCTTGGACGGGCGGGAGGGCGTGGATGGCCAAGATTTGCGGAACGGATATGAACAACTCGGGGGCAGCCAATGTTTGGATCGAACCGCCCGCCAGCAGCAGTACCTGGGCTTTGTAGAGCCTCAGGTAGTCGATGGGGGTGGCGGCGCGCAGCCAGGTGGCGATGCGGATGGACTGCTTGATGATCGTTTCGCCGCGCACCACCCCGTTAGGGATGTACACCATGACTGGCAGTACTTTGTCTTCGGGGCCTAACTGGTAAGAATGGGATTGAGGGGTGTCTGTCATACTGCCTCCTTAGAATCATCTCTACCCTGGATTATAATGTCAGTTAGCAAAAAACTGCAATTCATTGGAGACCAAAAATATGCGCGCTGTAGATATTATCGTCAAAAAACGTGACCACCAAGAGTTGACCCGCCAGGAGATCGAATTCTTTGTGCAGGGCTATACGCGGGGCGAGATCCCCGATTACCAGGCCTCGGCCTGGGCGATGGCGGTGCTGTTGAACGGCATGACGCCGCGCGAGACGACCGATTTGACCCTGGCGATGGCCCATTCTGGCGAGGTGCTTGACCTTTCGGGCGTGGTGCCGATTGCGGTGGACAAGCACTCAACGGGCGGGGTGGGCGATAAGACCACGCTGGTGATTGCGCCTGCCATTGCGGCCTGCGGGCTGCCGGTGGGCAAGATGTCGGGCAGGGGCTTGGGTTTCAGCGGCGGCACCCTGGATAAGCTTGAATCGATCCCCGGATACCGCTGCAACCTGAGCACGGCAGAATTCATTGAGCAGTTGCGGACGGTGGGGATTGTGGTCACCGGGCAAAGCGCCGACCTGGCGCCTGCCGACGGCAAGCTGTACGCGCTGCGCGATGTGACCGGTACGGTGCAGGCGCTGCCGCTGATCGCCTCTTCGGTGATGAGCAAGAAGATTGCTGCCGGTGCGCAGGCGATCTTGTTGGATGTGAAGGTTGGGCAGGGGGCATTTATGAAGACGCTGGAGGATGGGCGCCGCCTGGCTGAATTGATGGTTGAGATTGGACGCCTGGCGGGCCGGCGGGTTGCAGCTTTGCTATCAGACATGAACCAGCCGCTGGGGCGGGCCGTGGGCAACGCGCTTGAGCTGCGCGAGGCGCTCGATACGCTGCGCGGCAAGGGGCCGGAGGATTTCCGCGAGCACTGCCTGGTGGCGGCGGGCCATTTATTGGTCTTGGGCGGCAAGGCCGCCGATGAAAAGCAGGGTTATGCCCTGGTGCAAAAGGCGATCGCTGACGACCGGGCTTTTGACCTTTTCCGCACCATGGTCAAGGCGCAGGGCGGCGACGTGCGCTACCTGGATGAACCCGACAAACTGGCGCATGCCAGCCTGGTGGAAGTGGTGCCCGCGCCGCGCTCGGGTTACCTGAGCGGCATCAATGCACAGGTGGTGGGCGAGACGGCGGTGCTTTTGGGCGGGGGCCGGGCCCAGAAGGGCGATGCAATCGATTACGGCGTTGGCCTGGAAATCTTACGCAAGGTTGGGGAGCGCGTGGAAAATGGCGAGCCGTTGTTCATTGTACATGCCAACGACGCTGCAAAGGCCGCTGAAGCACGCAAGCTGGTGCTGGCGGCGCACACGTGGAGCAATGAGCCGGTAGAACCGCTGCCGCTGTTCTACGGCTTAATCCAGTGAAACGGGAAGGGCATCGACCGCCTCGCTCAGCGAGGCGGTTTTGCCGCTTTGAATGGCGGCTGTTTCTTCGTCCGATGGCTGAGGAGCCAGTTCGGCAAGCAAGGCCTGGGCGGCCTGCTGTTCTTCAGCGTATTCTCCGGGGAAATTCGCCACCAGCCCCAAGAGCTTAAGCGCAAGCAAGCGCTGCCCTTTGTGATGCAGAAGGCAGGCGATCTCGGTCAGGGCGGGCAGGATCCAGCGGTGGGTGTTGGCGTTAACCGCCTGGTGCAGGCTTTTTAGATAACTGTTATAAGCATCCGTATTATTGCTCAGGGCGGCGTAAACCCGTCCCTGGGAGAAAGTGGCATAGGTAATGCCAAAGCTGTCGCCGATTTTGTTAAAGAGCTGAATGGCTTCTTTTAGCAGGTCGCGGGCTTTGACGTGATCCTGGGTCTGCATCGCCACGCTGGCAAGATCAGCCAGGCTGTACGCCACGCTGCGCGGCTCTCCAATCTCACGTCCAACCTGAACGCTTTCTTCCAGGTAGCGGCGGGATTCTGCCAGGTTGCCGGTCAAAACCTCAACACTGCCCAGGTGGTTGAGCACATAGGCCAGGCGGGCCTGGGAGCCAATCTTCTTGTACATCTCGCAGGCTTCGATAAAATAGGGGTGGGCCTCGAGGGGATGGCCCTGGTCGCGGATGATCACGCCCAGGCGATCGAGGCAGCCAGCCACCTGGCTGGGGCTGCCAACCTGGCGGTAAATGGCGAGGGCCTGCCGGGTAAGTTCGGCTGCTTGCGTGTAGTCACCGGAGGCCCAGTGGATCGTGCCAAGCTGCGACAGGGCATCGGCGCTGCTTTTCTGGTCGTCTTCCTGGCGAGCGCGTTCCAGGCATTCTTGCGCCAGCCTGCCGGTCTCGACATAGTCGCCGCGAAGCCAGGTCACGCGGGCCAGCTCAAGCTGGATCAAGGTAATGTCGCCTGGATCGCCATACTGGCGGGCCAATTCCAGGCTGCGTTCGGCAGTGGTCAAGGCTTCGTCCAGCCGCCCCAGGTCGATGTAGTTGTGGGCCTGGTTGGCCAGCAGGTGCAGCAGCAGTTGGTAATGGCTGGGCGGCCAGGGATCGGGCTGCTCCTCCAGCTTTTTGAGGGCAGTTTCAAAAGCCAGCAAGCCTTCTTGATGCCAACCGCGCAGTGAGAAAAAGAAGTGCAGGCAGGCCTGAGATTGGGCAATCACCTCGAACTGAGATTGATCGACGGCCCACTTCCAGGCGGCGCGTAAATCCTGGATGCGTTCGCCGATCTCGTTAACGGCCTGGACTTGCTCTTGCCCCTGGATGCGCTCCAGGCGCTCTGCCAGGAAGGCGGCGTGATAATGACCGTGGCGCATCTGCACCCCGATCTCTTCATCGGGATGGGCGCTCAGTTTTTCGGCGGCATATTGGCGCAGCAGGCTGTGCATTTCATACAATTTGGCGTTGCTGCGGCGGATGAGCGATTTATCGAGCAGGGCGGTAAATAGCTGCAAGGAGGTTTGGGCCACTGCCTGGACGGCTTTCCAGTCAAAGGGCCCCTGGAAGACTGCCAGGCGGCAGAAAGCCTGCCGCTCGGGCTCGGTGAGCAGGTTCCAGGAATAATCGCAGACAGCGCGCATGCTGCGGTGCCGCTCGGGGTGGTCGCGCATGGTGGTGCTGAGGAGTTCGGAGCTGATCGTTAGCTGGTCGGCAATATCCTGGCAGGTGAAGACGCGCACCCAGGCCGAGGCCAGTTCAAGGCCCAGGGGAATCCCCTCCACCAATTGGCAGATGCGGGTGATGTGGATGCGGTCTTCGGCATTGGGCGCAAAGGCGGGATCGGTGCGGCGGGCGTTCTGCAAGAACAGCTTGACGGCACTGAAATCTTCCCAACCGGCGGCCTGGATGTCGGACGGGTAGCGCAGGCCGGTGATCTCGATGATGGTTTCGGCGCGCAGATTCAGGCGCTCACGAGAGGTGGCGAGGATTTTGACCCTGGGGGCGGTTTGCAAGATCTCAGACACCAGCTCGGCGCCATCCAAGATGTGCTCAAAGTTATCCATTACCAGTAGGATCTGTTTTTCGCGCAGGTAATTGAGCAATTGGATGCGGGGCACCTCGCGGGTGTGGAAAGAGTAATGCAGGGCTTCGGCAATGGCCGGAACCAGGAATTCGCTGGCGTTGAGGGGGGCCAGGGCCACAAAATGAGCACCGTGGCCGAAGTCATCCAGCATTTCAGCGGCGGCTTGCAGGGCCAGGCGCGTCTTGCCCATGCCGCCCGGCCCAACCAGGGTAAGCAAGCGGCAGGCGGGGTCTTCGAGGCGGGTGGTGACCTCAGCCAGCTCGGCCACGCGGCCCACGAAGGGGCTGGTTTGGGCGGGCAGGTTGTGGGGCTTGCCAGATAATGAGCGCAGGGCGGGGAATGTTTTGACCGGCAGGTCGGGGTGTTTGAGTTCGAAGACTTGCTGGGGTTCGCTGAGGTCTTTGAGCTGGTGCAGCCCGTGATCCAAAAGCTGGGCGCCGGGGGGCAGGGTGCAGCCCTGCACCACGGGCGGGGTGAGCAAGATCTGCCCGCCCCAGCCAACCGCCAGCAGGCGCACGGTGCGGTTGATCTCCAGGCCGTGGTAGTCATCGCCGCGCTGCTCTACCTGCCCGGCGTGCAAGACGGTGCGCAGGCGCAGCTCGCCAATCCCGCCCCAAGGCTGGTGAGCAACCTGCCGCTGGATCTCAAGGGCACATCCGATTGGATCCCCCCCTTCAAAGGCTGCAAAGACCCCGTCGCCGGTGTTTTTGACCACGCGGCCGCCATGTTGGCTGACCAACCTGTCCAGCAGGGCGTCGTGACGGCGCAAAGCCGCCAGCATTTCGGGGCCATGTTGTTCCATCAAACGGGTTGAGCCTTCGATGTCGGTAAAAAGAAATACAGTCATCTTATCCCAGTAACCTCAAGAGCTGGTGGGGTTGGTGGGCAAAGGCCTCGGGCTTCAATTGGCCCTGTGTCAGCGCGAGCAGGGTGTCGTTGAGCAAGCGGTTGACAGGGGTGGGGATGCCCAGGCTTTCACCGGCGCGGACTACCGCGCCATTGAGATAGTTTACCTCACTTTTGCCGCGCCCGCTGTGCAGGTCGATGTGGAATGAGGGCATCTTCCCACCGCGCCCGCGCCCCACGCCGCGTTGTAAGAGGGGGCGGGCCAGGGCTGGCGGCAGGCGCATGCCCAAAGCCAACAGGCGCACGGGGGTGCCGGGTAAATCTACCACGCGGATGCGCTGGGCCGCCATGACGCGCAGGGCCTCGCGCAGTTGCTCGATTTCCAACCGGCACAGGCCGGGGTGAGCGAAGACCTCTGCGGGGGGCAGGTCTAGAATGGCCGAGGTGGCGTTGGCGGTGAGGTTGGTGAGCATCTTGGACCACTTCATATCGGCGGCGCGGAGATAGAGGCGGGCATTTAAGCCCGCGGCGGTGAGGATGCCGACCATGCGCTCAGAGAGAGGGTGGCCTTTGGCCACGCCCATGCCGCGCAAGCGTTCGAGGGCAATATCGCCGGCGGCGCGGCGGCCAACCGCGCTGCTGACCGTGCCGGAGATGACCTTGTCGGGGCCGATGACGGCTGCCAGGGCGGGTTCATTATCAACGCCGTTTTGCAGGCATAAGAAAGAAGGCAGTTGGCTGGTGTGCGGGGCCAGGCTTTGCAGGGCAGCCTGGGTATCGTAGGATTTGAGGGCAAAGACAGCCACGTCAAAGGGCCAGTGGGTCAGGGCTTCTTCGATCGATGCGCAGATCTTTGGCTGCGGCAGGTGGTGTTCTCCATCCGGCAGTTGCAGGCGCAGGCCGCGGGCGCGCAGCTCTTGGGCTACGGCGGGCTGTTCGAGGAAGATCACTTCTTGCCCATGCAGGGCCAGGCTGCCGCCGATATAGGTGCCAATAGCGCCCGCGCCGAAGACCAGCCAGCGCAAATCAGACCAGGAGCTCATCGTTCTGCCTCCGGCAGGTGGGCGGTATCGTTGATGCCCAGCAGAGTCCAGCGGTGTTCGCCGGGGTGGTAGGTGAGGGTGGCAAAAGAGGTGTTTTGGAAGCGGAAACGCGGCCCGATGAAATTGGCGCTGGGGGTGATGCCCAGGATGGCATACAAGGCCATGTTGAGGATGGCGCCGTGAGAGACCACCAGGTATTGGCCAGGCGTGTGCTCAAGCAGGCTCTGAATGGCCTGCCCGGCGCGCAGGTAAAGCTCCCATTGGCTTTCGCCGGTCTGGCCGATGGGCTGGTAAAGGTGAATGAAGGGCGGGCGAGAGGCCCGGGTTTGATCGGGGTGCAGGCCAGAAAGCTGCCCGTTATCGCGCTCCATCCAATTGGAGTCGAGCTCGATTGGCGCGCCCAGGCCCTGGGCGATGATCTCGGCAGTTTGGCGGGCGCGAGCCAGGGTGCTGGAGATGACCAGGTCAAAGCGGCGGCCTTCTTTTTGCCAGCGCTCTTGCAGCAAGCGGGCCTGCTCTTGGCCGCGGGGTGAGAGCGGAAAATCAGCCTGGCCCTGGTGCAGGCCCTGGGCATTGCCCACCGACTGCCCGTGGCGCAGGAGGGTGATGGTATAGCAAGGGGGCGAAGGAGGGGATTGAAACATCATAGGGGTGATTGTACCGCACAGCCGCCCGGTGCAGCGAGTTGATTCCGTTACATTTCGGGAAGGCGGAGGTCGCGGGCCAGCAAGTCGCCGGCTGTTTCGCGGCGCTGGATGAGGTGGGCGCGGCCGCCTGCCAGCAAAGCACAGCCGGGCGTAGGGCGCCGTTGTAGTTGGAGCCCAGGGCCAAATGGTAAGCCCCGCTGACGGGCAGGGCAATGAGCTCGCCGGGTTGAACCTGGGGCATGGGCAGGTCTTCGATCAGCACGTCGCCGCTCTGGCAGTAAGGCCCGGCCAGCCAGGCGGGTCCGCTGGGTGGGCGCAGAGGGTCTTGCACGGGCAGGGCGGTGTAACGGGTGTGGTAGAGGGCAGGGCGGGGATTATCGGCAATGCCGCCATCTAAGAGCAGCCAGCGGCGCTGGGGGGTGTGCTTGACGGCCCCCAGGCGGTAGACCGCCACGCCGGCCTGGGCTACCAGGCTGCGGCCCGGTTCAAGCTGCAGGCGCGGCAGGGGCAGGTTTCGCTGTTGGCAGCCCTGTGCCAGGGTTTGGGCGACGAGGGCCACGTAAGCGGCGATGGAAGGCTGGGGCAGGTCGTCTTCGTGATAGGGTACGCCCCAACCGCCACCCGGCGAGAGCACAGCCGGATGCCAGCCGGTCTCATCCTGGCAGGCGGCTGCCAGGTCTAGCGTGACCTGCAAGGCGGTGGCAAGCGGGGCGGGGTCGCGGTACTGCGAGCCGAGGTGGAAATGCAGGCCCTCAAGGGGCAGGGCCTGCGCCAGGCAAAAGCGCACGGCTTGCAGAGTTTCATCGGGGCTGAGGCCGAACTTGCTGTCGGACCTGGCCGTTTGCGCATAGGCATGAGTGTCGACGGCCAGGCCGGGGCGCAGGCGCAGCCAGAGGGCAGGCAGGGAGCTGCCCGGAGCGGCTGAGGCAACCAGCGCGGCCAGGCGCTCTAATTCAAGCAGGTTGTCGACCACGATCACGGCGGCGCGCTGCAAGGCGGCCTGCAAATCGGCCGGGCTCTTGTTGACGCCGTGAACGAGGGTGCGGCGGCGCGCCAAGGCGGCCTGTTCTGCCAGGTACAGCTCGCTGGTGCCGGTGCAATCCAGCCACAGGCCCTGGTGTTCGACCCATTGGGCCATGGCCAGGCATAAGAAGGCCTTACCGGCATAGGTGATGGCGCTGGGGCCGGGGTAATGCGCGGCCAGGGTCTGGCGGTAGCTGGCGAGGTGGGTTTTGAGGGTGGCAGCATCAAAGATGTAGAGGGGCGTGCCGTGGGTTTCGGCCAGGGCTTGCAGAGATAGGCCGGCAACGGCGATTTGGCCGTCTTCTTGGACGGCGGTTGTGACGGGGAAGAGGGCGAGGCGGTCTTCGAGCATGGTATAGGCGATGCTTTTAGACGGCAGATTGGCCCCAGCCGCGGGCGCCCTGCAAGAAGGCTTTGCCGGGCTGCGGTTTTTTGCCCGCTGGTTGGAGCTCATCCAACACGAGCAGACCCTCGGCGGTGCAGAAGGCGGGCAGGCCCTGGTATACGAGGGCTGTGCCGGGCACGGTGCAAGTGTCTGGGACGGCATGGGCGCGCAGGATCTTGAGGGGCTGATCTTGCCAGGTGGTGAAAGCCCCAGGCCAGGGGTTGAAGGCACGCACGCGGCGGGCCAGGGCCTGGGCAGGTTGGTTGAAATCCAGCAGGCCGTCGGCCTTGTTGAGCATGGGGGCGTAGGTGGCCTGGGCTTCATCCTGTGCCTGGGGAGCGATTTGCCCGCTCAGGTAGGGGGGCAGGGTTTCGATGAGCAGTGCCGCGCCCAGGGCGGCCAACTTATCGCTGAGGGTGCCGGCGTTGTCATCGGGCAGGATGGGGAGGGCGCGCTGGCTGAGCATGGGGCCGGTATCGACGCCGGGATCCATGCGCATGATGGTGACGCCGGTCTCGGGGTCGCCGTTGAGGATGGCAGCCTGGATGGGGGCGGCGCCGCGCCCGCGCGGCAGGAGGGAGGCGTGGACGTTGACACAGCCGTATTGGGGCAGATCGAGCACAGCTGGGCGCAGGATCTGGCCGAAGGCGGCGACGATGATCAGGTCAGGAGCCCAGGCCTCCAATTGAGCCAGGGCTTCGGGCTGGCGCAGGCGCTGGGGTTGGATGGTGGGCAAGCCCAATTCATCTGCCAGCCGTTTGATGGGCGGCGGGGTGAGGGCCCGGCCGCGCCCGGCAGGGCGGTCGGGCTGGGTGACCACACCGACCATGGTGTAGTGCTGTGCCAGGGCCTGCAAGGTAGGCAGGGCAAAATCGGGCGAACCCATGAAGACGACTTTCAGGCTCATGGCTTTATCTCGGCGCGGTGCGCCTGGAGCTTTTCCCAATCTTCATCTTTAACCAGGGTGATGACGCGGTAGGATTCGGCATAGGTCATGCCCTGGTCTTTGGCGGTATCGGCGGCCCATTCTTTGAGCATGGGGGCGGGGTCCCAGTCTTTGAGCTGGCTCTTGTGGGCGCGCAGGGCGGCGATCTTGGTCTCGATGGTGTTGGTGATGTCGATGTAGGTGCTGCTGCCTTCCCAGGTGGAGGCATATACTTTGCGCACTTTGTGGGCTTTGAGACCTTCCTGTTCGAATTCTTGGAAGAGATGGGGCTGCCCGGCGGATGGGAAGACGGCATCGAGGGCGGCCTGGGCGGCGGCGCGGTGATCGGGATGGTTGATGTAATCGCCGCTGCTCCACAGGGCAATGGGGTCGCCGCACATCACCACCTCGGGGCGGTGCTGGCGGATGAGGCGCACCAGCTTCTTGCGCAGCTCAAGGGTGGGCTGCAAGAGGCCATCAGGCTCGCGCAAGAAGGCCACTTCGGCGGCGCCGGCGATGCGGGCGGCCTCGCGCGATTCGGCTTCGCGGATCTGGGTGGCCTTTTCACGCGTCATGCCGGGCTCGTCGATGCCCACGTCGCCGCTGGTGCACAGTGCATAGACGATGCGCGCACCGGCCTGGGCCCAAAGGGCCAGGGTGCCGACATTGGTGAATTCTAAGTCATCGGGATGGGCGGCAACCGCCAGAACAGATTGGGGGATGTAAAGATGATCGGTCATAGGATATGGGAGTGCACCTTCTGTGTAATGTAAACGGCCAGGCGGCTGGTTGCCAGGCCTGGCCGTTTTGCGGGAGTGGGGCGAGTGGGGGTCGAACCCACACAGTGTCTCCACCGGAGGATTTTAAGTCCTCTGCGTCTGCCTATTCCGCCATCGCCCCTCAGACCCCAATTAAACCACAAATCTTGAAAATTTGGGGAGCATGTCTTGATTAAGTATTCTTGAAGCCGATCTCCTTATTCTGAACCGTTTCTACCTTTTTATATTTTTCCAGGTAGGCTTGCATGGCCTTTTGACTGCCGGTGCGATCGGGGGCGACGGGCGGAAACTCGTCCAGGGGGATGAGCTTAGCGGCACCTTCGTCGCTGCCTTTGGCCTGCCCACCGGTGATCTGGGCCTCGTAGAGGATTTGTATCATTGGCCCAGGCCAGGTGGTGCGGTTGATGAAGATCCAGCCCAGGCAGTCGACGATCTTGGCTTCAAAGCCGGTTTCTTCAAGTACCTCTCTGACCGCCGATTCGGCGGGATCTTCTCCATATTCCACCAGCCCGGCGGGCAGGCCGACGCCTTCTTCACCTGGGGGGAAGATGGCGGCAATGCCCTGGTCGTTCCTGGCGACAACCACCACTGCTACGGCATTCGAGGATAGCTGTATCCAGCCGCAGGCAGGGCAGGTGATGCGGGGCAGGTTGTCGTCAAAGATGACTTTGCGGATCAGGCGGGCGGCGCACATGGGGCAGAATTGGAAACGCAGCGATGCGATGACGGTTTCGGGATAGGTGAGTTGCGAAGACATGATTGCTCCTACATTGGGAAGTCGGGTTTGTAGTATGCTCTGGTATCGTCTATTCTCTCTTTGTCAGTTTCTTGCTGATCGTGGCGTACTTTGAGAACAGGTGCACCCAAGGACCGGATAGACGAGTTTGCGGTTGAGATTGGCCCAGGGCAGCTTTGAGACTGGGGGCATCTTGGAAGGATGGCAGGCGCAGGGTGGCAGCACCCAGCTCAGAGGCGGTGTGGGCATCCGAGCCGACGGTGCCAAGCAGGTGGTACTGGCGGGCATAGGCGGCGGCGCGGCGGTTGAAACGCGGCAGCCAACAGCGGGCGTTGAAGGTCTCGATGGCATCTACCAAGGGGGTGATCTCGAGCAGGGCGGCAGGGCGCCAGTGCCCACCGCGGAAGATATCGTAAGGGTGCGAGACGCTGATGAAGGCGCCCTGGGCGCGCAGGCGGGCAATGGTTTCGCCAGGCGTTAGGCCGGCGGGAATCTCTTCTTGGACGAAGGCGGCAAGCAGTTCGCCCTCGGTGGTCATGATCTCTTCGCCAACGATGACCCGGGTGGGGTCCAGTGCTTTGGCCTGCAGGGCGCCGCGGATGGTGTTGTGATCGGTGATGATGACGCGGTCAATGTTTTTTTTGCGGCAGCCAGCCAGCAGGCGTTGGGGGGTGGTGAGAGAATCTTTGGAGACGATGGTGTGGCAGTGGAATTCGACTTTGAGGAGATTCATTGCGTCTCTGCCGGTGACAAGGGTTTATGATTTCTTTTTTCGGGTCAAGATGTATGCCAGGCCGGCGGCCGCGGCAGCCAGCACCGTCAGGCCAACGGCAGCCTGGGTGACGGTCTTGGGCTGCATGCCGGGCATGGCCACTTGACCATCGCCGTAGTTTTTGAAGAGGCGACCCCAGGGGGTCTTGAGCGCTTCTTCGACGCGCCGGCGGCCCACGAAAGGATACCAATAGACGTTGTGATAGAAGTTGCTGGCAAAGTAAGACCAGGGTACGAGTGGGCTTTGCAGGAGGATCTTTTCAAAGGGTTTGAGCGGGCCGTGGTAGATCAACTTCTGGCCGCGGCTGGCAAAGGTATCTTCCTGGACGAAACCCCAGGGCTGTTCCTGCTCGATATCATAGCCAAGGATCTCGATCTGGCTGGGGTCGCCGATGCCCAGGCCCATCTCGTGCGCCTGGCGGATGAAGCGGATGCCCAGCGGGTCAAAGCCCTGCAGCCTGGCTGAGACGGCGTCGATGGCGACCTGGTCAGCAGAGGCCAGCAGGATGTTCTTCTCGTGCCAGTGCATGGCGCGCGGGCCGGCGCCATCGCCGGCAAAGGTGCCATCCATGAGGGCGAAGAGGCCGGGATGGATATCTTGCTGGATCATGAGCAAATCTACCAGGGTATCGTGAATGACGGCATGCGTCCAGTGGCGGTTGCGGTGTAAGAGTCCGCCGAAGGCGTTCTTCATGGCACCGGTGATGGTGGTGAAGACATGGGTTTTGACGGTGGGGAGCTGGATCATGTTCATGCCCACCAGGGTCTTGGGGATGAAGACGCCCTGGGGATACACTTTATCCAATACCAAGAAGGGGCGCTTGGGCTGGTATTCGACCCATTCAAAATCCTGGTTATAGAGGTAGAGACAGGGCACGGCGTGCTTGTCGGTGACGAAGCGGTGCTTGTTGTTACGCTCGCCGTCGGCTGTATCGACCACCACGGTGTCGTTATGTACGCCCACCAGGTCGGTGTAGCCGGCCTTTTTCAAAGCCAGGATAGCGCCTTCGATCTGCCAGGGGGTAGAAGAGCAGGCCGGGTACCAGGTTTGCCAGGAGATGTTGATCTTCAAGCCGGTGCGCACATTTTTGGGCAGGCTGTTTTCTACGCCTGCCAGGCGCATCACTTTCTCGACATCCTCCAAGACGGTCTCGGGGGTGGTCTTGAGCACGGCGACTTTGCCTTTGCCGGGGAAATCGGTCATGTTGGCCTCCGGAGATGGGGGCGGTGCATACAAGGAACAAGGCACCCCTCCCAATATAGATTTTGCAGACCAATTGTATCAAAATTTGAACCAAAAAGGAGGTTTGGCGGTGCTAATGCTTGACAAATCGAAACCGACAAGTATATACTGAACCTATGCCGGATGTTGGATTGTTAGCCACAGAGCCCTGGTATCGCCGCCCGCGTCTTTGGCGTTGGGTGGTCAGTTTGGCGTTCTTAGGGTTGGCAATCTACTGGTTCCGGTATGAGATTGGCATTGTTCTTCAGTTATTGGGGGATATTGCCCTGAACCGCCCGATCGTGCACGTTTCGGCGGGGCAGCGCGAAGCGATTGCGATTGTCTTGGTGACCCTGGCGGCGGGGATTGGGTTCTTCTTGCTCAGCCTGTGGTTTGTGGGCCAGTTTGTCTTGCCGGTGCGCACGGCCGATCAGCGTTGGAAGCTGTTCACCCGCCTGGTGCGCTTTGTGTTCAAGATCCATGGCCCGGCGATCTTCATCAAAGAGGGCGTTCAGATCGCCAAAGCAGAAGAGCTGGAACGCAGCCTGCCGGGCGTGGCAATGGTGGACCTGACCAGCGCGGTAGCGCTGGAGAAATCCTGGGTGCCGCTTTCGATTGGCGGTGCGCCCAGGAGGGGGATCTTGAGGGCAGCCAGCCAGGGGGCAGAAGAGGCCTTGAATTTGCATCGATCGGGCCGCAGCCAGCCAATGGTGCGGGTGGCAGGGCCGGGAGTGGTGTTCACCGAAATGGGTGAGAAGGTGCGCGGTTCTGCCAGCCTGCGGCGGCATTTTCGGGTTTCGGGCACCGTGACGGCCTCAACGCGCGATGGTTTCCAGATCCAATCACCTGTCTTTACGCTGTTCACGTTGGGAGATGCCCCCGATAACCATAAGGTCGGTTATTACGGCGGCACCGGCCCTGAACATTTGAAGGTCACCAAGCTGGGCGACAAGGAAAAAATTATCGAGGATGGTGATTTCCAAGAGGAGTTTGACGAGCAGGACCGGGCTGAGATCCACCAATTTGCCAGCCGTTACAGCTCGCAGCCCTTTGAGCCGGTTTGGAGCCCGCCGGAGCCGAAGTTGTCATCGAAACCCCCGTATGTCTTTGATGAGGAACGGGTTTTTGGGGCGATCTATTCTCGGGCGCGCACGGCCCAAGAAGACCAGGTTGAGGTGTGGAGCGAGCTGCCTTTGAAGGTGGCCATCGAAATCTTCCGCGATATGCTGTCGCTGAAGACCTATGCCGAATTGTACGAGCCAGAGAGCGACAATTTCCCATTCTTCAAAGAGTTCAGGCCGACATTTGCCCGGCGGATGCGCAACCAGGGTGTATTGACCTTCCAGCTTGTGCGCCGTAAGGATGGACGGCCGTTTGAGAAAGGGATGACCTGGAAACCGAACGAGATCGAAACCTCTCCTATTCAGAAGCTGCGCACCTCTAAGGTGCTGCGGGACCGCGGGATCAAGGTGTTGGTAGCGGGCTTTCCTGAGCTGACCCCCCTGCACAAGGGGGTGCGAGAGACCCTGGTGAATCACTGGGGCGCCGCCTGGCAGCGGGATGCGTTGAAGAAAGAGAGCGAGTACGTGCAGTTGGCAGGGCAAGAACGTGCTCATATCGTGGCCAGTGCACAGGGAGAAATCATTGACAGCCTGATGGAAGCTTACCGGGCATCTGGCTCGACGCGGGATGCGGTGGTGTGGCAAATTTTCCAGGTGCTGGATTCGATGGTCTCAGACCCTGAGACGCGGCCGCTGCTGCCGGCTGAGACTTTGGACTTCTTGTGGGATTTACGGCAGTATCTGCTGCCGGAGTGATGAGAAGCGGTGGTGTAGGATGCTGATCTGGCGTTGGGTGCAAAAACAATTCTGGCGTTTTGGGAACTTCATCGAGGGTTTCCTGGTAGGGGATAACGCCTGGGGTTTACTGCGCCTGATGGTGCTGGGGTTTGTCAGCCTGGCCTTTATGGTGGTGTGCGGGCTGCTCTTTGAGCGCGACCACCTGGTGGGGATGTTGCGCTACCTGGTGATCCCGGCTGGGGCGTTTGTGGCGGCACTATTGTGGGGGACGTGTTATTTGCAGGATATTAATGAAATGAAACGTTTCTCGCGGGCGCTGCAGTACATGGTCTCCTCGATGTTTGGCTTGTCGTACCCATACCTGACGATCGACCGGGGCAAAAAACAGGTGCAAGTGGGCGAAGAGAACCTGCTGGATATCATTGGCGGGCCGGGCTGGGTGAACATTCGCCCGGGGAACGTGGTTCTGTTCGAGCAGTTGAATAACCCCTCCAGCGTGCGAGCCGAGGGCATGCACTTCATCTCGCGATTCGAGACGATCAAAGAGATCGCCAACCTGGAAGACCAGCACGGCTATATCGACCAGATCAAGGCGGTGACCAAAGACGGCGTGGTGGTGTGGGCGCGCGATATCCACTACCGCTACCGGCTGTGGTCAAACCGTAAGCTGGGTGGTGAGAATATTCGCTCGACGCACGTGCCATATCCTTATTCGGTGCAGGCGGTGCGCAACATGACGTATTCGCGGGCGGTGCGCAGCGATGGTTTGACAGCCTGGCCGGCGGCAGTACGCATCATCTTCGAAGGCGAGATCCAGAATTACATCCGCCAGCATACCATTGACCAGGTGACTGCGCCGCGCACCCCTGATGCCGACCCGCGCGAGGATATTCACCGCATCTACCGCTCGGCCGCGGTGCGGGCGTCGTTTAAGAATGCGGGCACGCAGCTCTTGTGGTATGGCATTGGCAACCTGGAACCCGAAAACGAGAAGGTGAGCCAACAACGCGTGGACACCTGGGCGGCGGATTGGAATGGCAAGGCAAGCGTGGTGCGGGCATCGGGCGAGGCGGCCCTGGAAGTGGCGAGAGAAAAGGCGCGCGCCCAGGCCCAGGCCGAGATCTTGAAGGGGATTGCGAAATCTTTGGGTGATATTACCGCCGCGGGCGCAGATCAAGACCGGAATATCAAAGAAGTCTTTCTGTTCCGGTTGGCGCAAGTGTTGGAAACGATCAAGGATAACCGGCGAGGCCTGCCCAGCGGTGAACAATGATCGATTTTGCGCAGGCCCTGGGGTGGTTGAATAAATTCGATCGCTCGCACTTGAGACCTGGGACGGAAATCCGCTTATCTCAGGTGAGCGATGGAACAACTCCGCTGGATGTGCGCGACCAGACCGCGGCCGAGATTGTGGGGGATGCAGAGGGGATCGTTGATGAATGCGAACGGGCCGAAATCTACGTCCAAATGGGGGCTTACTGGTTTCAACGCGTAGAGCTGCCCCAGGCGATGGAATGCCTGAAGCAGGCGGTGGATATCTACGCCGGGCATACGCGCCACTTGCAACGCCAGGGGCTGGCTCATTGGATGATGGGGATCGTCCTTGAGCGCTTGGGGGTTAATCACGAGTGTTATCTCCAGCGATACAATGCAATCAAGGCCTTTGCGAAGCTGGTGGAGGATGCCAAAGACGCCAAGGATCCCAAGGATGCTAAGAATCCCAAGAACCCCAAAGATCCCAAGAACGCCAAAGACGCCAAGGACGACAGGCAAAAGCTCAAGGCGGAATGGTACTGCGAGACGCTGGATCTGTTCAAGATCTACACCGCGGTGATGCCAGAAGACGCCCGCGCCTGGCTGACCGAGCCATTTGAAGGGCAGCCAGGGGGGCAGTTGAAGGCGCAAACGGCTGCCCTGTGTGAGCAGGTGATCAAGCTGGCAAAAACACCCAACCAAAGGGCGCAGGCGGACGAGGCTATTCGCCAATTGTTGGAGGCCGCCAGCACCCGCCCGCCAGGGGCCGAAAGGGGCGAGGCTTACCTGGAAAGCGGGCTGGCGAAGTACCAGATGCGGGATTTTGAGGCGGCGCGCTATTGCTTGAGGATGTCTTTCCCGCAGTACCTGGCGCCCAGTTACCCGTATGCGGTGGCTCATTGGATGTTGGGGAATATCGAGTGGCAAGATGGCCAAAAAGCGCCGGCCTTTACGTATTGGCAGCGCAGTATCGAGATCATGAATGAGCTGGTCTACAAGGCCGAAACTGGCAAGACAGAGAAGATCCGCAAACGGCAGGCTGCATTCTTGAAAGAAAAGAGAGATTTGATGAGGCGGGTGGTAAGTCACATGGCAGCCAATTAGGATTCGAATGCTTTGGCAGGGTGGATTGAGGGTTTATTAACCCAGCATTTATCTACTGGTGTTTTTGGGCGGCTGGCTGTACAATAATATAGCCAATCAATTGTGGGCAATACGAGATAATCGATCATACCATTTATGGGTCTTCATAAGCATCCAAAGCTCCAAACGCTGTTGGTATTGGTACTTGGATTATTATTGTACCTGGTGTTGATGCGCGGCCAGGGAACGGTAAAATCCCTGGTGTTTGGGGCAGAATATGCCTACATTGCAGCGGGGGGTTCTGACGGAGGGGTATTGGTGCTGGAGTTGGCCTTCTCTACCCCCACCGCAAGCCCCACGCCCAAAATGACGGCTGGCCCTGCTACGCCCACGCCCAGCCCCACCCCGCAAGGCTGGGTGGAGCCAACGCCGACATCGACCCTGCCGCCGCACAGCACACCTACCTCGCTGCCCATCGATTGGACGTTTGAAAGCTCGAGGGTGGTCAAGCGCTGGGATACATTGGGAGAGGGCCTGGCGCTTGAGAAGATCGGTTGGGAAGACAAAGATTACCTGTTCGTGGCAGAGGGGGCCTATGGCCTGAAGCTGTGGGACGTGACTGAGCTCAAGAATCCAATTGAGCTCGAGGTGCGCGACCAGGTGCCCCATGCGCGGGCGGTGGTGGTATTCGACGGGCGGATGTTTGTGGCATCTGAGCGCTATGGGGTGTTTACCTGGCTGGTGGAAGGCGACCCTGAGATGGCGGCTTTCCAGCCGGCGCGGGGCCAGCCGGTAATCCCGGCGCGAGATGCGCGCGACATCTTTGTGTACAAGTACCTGCGAGAGGTAGAGACCAGCGCCGCCGAGGATGAGACGCAGGAGGCGGGTGGAGGGCGCAGGCCCCAGATCGTAGAGACCATTTACCAGGTGTGCGTGGCAGCCGGGCGCGAGGGAGTGCTGGTGGTTGAAATGAACGAAAGCCTGGTGCCGGTCTCGCAGGAGATCATTTCGACCGGCAATCGACGCGCCCTGAGTGTGTGGGCCGACGGCTCCAAGGATATTTTGTATATTGCGGCCGAAGATGGCGGCGTGCTGGTGTACGACATTTTCTCTAAGATGGAGAAGTTGGCCGAGGTGGATACGAATGGACCGGCCATAGATGTGTTGTTTCGAGATGGGTACCTGTACGTTGCTGCTGGGCCGGTGGGCCTGCAGGTCTACAAAGAGAATCCCGGGCATACGTATGAGTTGGTCGCTGTGCTAGACACCCCCGGGAGGGCGGTGGGGCTGGCATCTTCGAATTTCCATAATTTTATATTTGTTGCAGACGAGTCTGGCGGGGTGCGTTTTATCAATGTGACCGACCCCAAAAATCCAATCGATGAGACCGATTACCAGCTCGATTGGGGCGAGGCGCCGTTTGAGTTTTTGGCCAGCTCGGCCATTTCGGGAGATGGCTTGAACAAGCAGGCCAAGCTGACGGTGGGAAATATGACGGTGGATTTGACCATCGCCTCGATCGCCCTGGTGATGAGCCTGGTGGTCTTCGCGGGTTTTGTGCTGCCAGTGCACACGCCGTGGCAGCGCCTGCAAACGATCTGGCGGATGATCGTGCACTGGTTCAAGCCTGACCATGCATGGTTTATTCGCAACGGGCAAGTGGATGCGCATGACCTGGCATATGGTGAGCGCGGGCCGGGGGTGGTGGTGTTGGATGCGGCCAGCGCGGCGGTGTTCAAGCATTTGAACGACACGCCGCGCCCGCGAGGCCCGGGTGTGGTTTTTACACGCAACGAAGAACGGCTGTACGAGCTGTTGGATCTGCGGCGCAAGGCACTTTGGTTGGGGCCGCACCTGGATGAGAGCCCCTTTGAAGTACGAGGAGAGGGCGAATTGCAGGCCGATTACCGGGGGCGCTGTTACCGCCGAGAGCAAACCAAGGCCATGACGCGCGACGGTGTGGAAGTGGCGCCTACCTTGCGAGTGGTCTATTCGTTGGATGGTAAGGCGGTGGAAGATGGCACGCAGTTCGATTACGATGCCGAAGCGGTTCTCAAGGTGGCGGACGGCGACCACCCCCAGGCGCGCTACTGCCGGCGGAGCGGTAAGATCGTTTCGACGCGCGAGGAAATAATCACTTGTGCGGCGACCACCCTGTGGCAAGACGGCCTGGCCCGCTTTAAGCTGGCGGAGTTGTTTGGTGAGGTTGACCCCGGGGGGCACCCCGGCCCGGCCGGCCAGCCGAACGGTTTGAATGCCATTGTCGAAGGGATGCGGCAGCGCCTGACACAAGCTGAGCTGCCGGGGGCGGGGGGCGGGTTGGAACCCAATCCCATATACCAGGAATTCCAGGCCCGCGGCCTGCAGGTGCATGCCGTGAGCCTGGAAGCCGTTCACCTGGCTGAAGATGACCGCTTGAGCTTGCTGCAGAACTGGCATGCAAGCTGGTCAAAGCAATTAGAACTGGATGCACAGCGCTTGCAGCAGTGTGAGCAGGAGCGGGCGCTGAGCGATTATGCCCTGGCGGCAGCCAGGCCGCTGAAGGAACGTCTGAAGCGGGTGATCGCGCCGGTGTATTTGAAAGAGACGCTGCTGCTGATGCTGCGCGGCACACTGGGGCTTTGCCCGGCAGGTTCGAGCGCCAGCCGAGGGGTGGGGCAGATGATCGAATGGGTGGAGAATAACCTGTGAGCCAGGGTGCAGGCGGCTCCAGCGGGAAGACTTCGCCGGGCGGGGGCTCGACGCGCCAGCGCGCCGCTGATCTGGTGGCGCGCCTGAGAGCAGCCTGGAAGGTGAACAGCAAACGCAGCCGGGCTTTCTTCCACGCGGGGCCTGTGCCGCGCCTGATCGTGTACATCTTGCTGGTGGTGGGGATCTTCCTTGGCTTTGTGCTGTTTGGGCGGCAGATGGCCAATTGGGCCAGCAACGCGGTGATCAATACCATCAACTGCGCGCGACACCCCGTGCGCTGTTTTCGGGATATTGTTGGTGTTCCACCGCCCCCGCCTACGCCCACCCCGGTTCCGGGCCCAACCCAGCCCCCGCCCCCCACGCCCTTGCCAGAGCCAAGACCCCGGGCCTGGTCTGAAAGCACTGAGAATACGATCCAAACCTGGACGCGGAACGATGTCTTGCGGCACCTTTTGATCTTGGGGCTGACCATATGGGGGGCCTCGAGGCTGGCGGGGATCTATTTTGGTGACCTGCACCATATTGAAGATTTTCGGTTCACGTCGCAGTTGTTACGCCGGACGATATTGGCACGTGCTTTTGGCAAGATCGTGGTGCAGGCCGGGCAGATCGAGGCAAAGGACCAGAAAGGCCATAACTTAGAGCGCTTGCTGGGGGCGGGCATCCCGGCGGCGGTGCAGGTTGCGCCCGACAGCTGCCTGGTCGTTGAGCTGATGAACGGCGAGCCGGTGTTTATTGGTCCCACAGGGGGCAAACCGGCGCTGCTGCGGGCCTTTAGCCGCCTGCGGCGGGCAGTAGACCTGCGCGATCAAGAAGTGACCCTGACTGTTAACGGCATTGCGCGCGACGGCCTGCCGGTGGCAGCCAAAGATGTGGCTTTGTGCTTCAGCGTGGCGCGTGCTGGGCAGGCCGCCACGAACCAACAGCCCTATCCCTTTGACGAGCAGGCGCTGCGCAACCTGGTTTATCGCACCTGCCCCGAACTGGCTTCAGCGAATGGGAAGGTGGTTTCACGGGTGCAGTCTACCTTGCCCCCCAGCAACCAGGGCAAAGAGCTTTACCTGGCGATGGTTGAGCAGATCGAGGTGGCCTTCAGAGAGTTCATCAGCCGGTGCGCGGCGGCCGATCTTGTGCCATTTACGGCGCCGGGGGCGGATGCAGGTGGTGGCGCAGCACCCACGGCCCATAATTCGAGCGGGCTGCAAAACCCGATCCAGGCCTTTGTTGAGGCCTTCAACGCGCAAGCTTTGATGAGCGGCATCGAGCTGGCATGGCTGGGCAAGGGGGAGTGGGTTCTGCCGGGCGAGATCGTGGTGGGCGGCGGGGAAGACGCTCGCAAAAGCAAGAAGTACGTGGTGCCGCTGGCAGATTGGCAGCGGAGCGTTGAGAACTGGCAGCGGCGAAAGGCCCTGCTTGGCGACCAGATGGACCTTGACCGGCATACGGGTGAGCTGTTGGCCCTGGTGCGGCAGGTGCCGTTGGGGGTGCAGCCTCCGGCAGCGCCCCCCGGAGGTCCGCGGCGCGCGTATCAAATTGGCAAAGCGCTAATTCAGGCATATCGTGATAAACTAGATGATGCGTTGAAAAGCTACCAGCAAGCAGGGCAAACCCCGCCCTCAGAGCTGGTGGATGTGATTGAACACCTGAACCAATTGATCGAGCGGAAGCCTTGAGGAGCGCTATGACGGAAGAATTAGTCTACAACCCTGAAAAGCCGGTGCTGGTGATCGGTGCGGCAGGCGTGGACCTGGTGGGCAGGTTGAAAGGGGGCTTGTTGCCCTCGACCTCGAACCCGGCCCGGATCCGGTCCTCTTTTGGCGGGGTTGGGCGCAACGTGGCCGAAAACCTGGCCCGTCTTGGGCAGGCAGTGACGCTTTTGACGGCTGTGGGGCAAGACCCGGCCGGCGACCAACTGCTGGAAGATGCGGCTGAAGCGGGGGTTGACGTGTCGCATGTGCTGCGCAGCTCCGAACAGCCCACCGGCACTTACCTGGCGGTGATCAACCCAGAGGGGGGCTTGCAGTTTGGGCTGGATGATATGCGGGCCATTGCGGCGCTTTCGGCAGAGCATGTGCGCTTGCATGCAGACTTGTTTGCGCAGGCGTCTTTGGTGTTCATGGATGCCAACTTGCCCAAAGAGACCCTGCGGGCGGCGATGGCGCTGGCGCGCAAAGCGGGCTTGCCCATCTGTGCAGACCCCACCTCGCAGACCCTGGCGGCGCGCCTGAAGCCTTACCTGCCGCGCCTGCGCCTGGTGGCGCCAAATGCGGCTGAGGCGGCAATCTTGTGCGGTTACGACTTTGATGTGACCGGCCGGCGCAAAGCACTGGCAGCGGCGAAATGCCTGGTGGGGCAGGGTGTGGATATTGCGATCATTGCCCTGGCTGAGGCGGGGGTGTGTTATGCCACATCGGCAACCAGCGGGCATATCCCGGCCATGCGCACCGAGATCCTGGATCCGACCGGGGCGGGAGATGCTTTGACGGCCACGGTATTGTTTGCTTTGTTGAACGATATTCCCATTGATGATGCGGTGCGGCTGGGCGTAGCGGCTGCCTCGCTCACCTTGCGCTACCGCGGCGCGGTGGTGCCTGACCTTTCTTTGGAGACCCTGTATGACATATTATAAGATTTCTTCGCTGGTAGCACAGGCGCTGCAGGCAAAACAGCCTGTGGTGGCCCTAGAGTCGACTGTGATTACCCACGGGCTGCCTTTTCCGCAAAACCTGGAGCTGGCGCGCAACATGGAAGCCGAGGTGCGAGCCGGGGGCAGTCTGCCGGCGACGATTGCGGTGATTGACGGCCTGATCCATGTGGGCCTGGAAGATGATGAGCTGGAACGCCTGGCGGTGCAGGCGCGTGATGTGGGGGTGCGCAAGGTGAGCGTGCGCGATTTTGGCCCGGCGATTGCCCTGGGCGAATGCGGGGGCACTACGGTGGCCGGCACGCTGGTGGCGGCTGAGGCGGCCGGGCTGCGCGTTTTTGCCACCGGCGGGATCGGCGGGGTGCACCAGGGGGCGCCTTTCGACGTTTCGGCAGACTTGCAGCAGTTGGCGCGCTCTCCGGTGGTGGTGGTGTGTGCGGGGGCCAAGGCCATCTTAGACCTGCCAGCCACCCTGGAGGTGCTGGAGACGATGGGGGTGCCGGTGGTGGGTTACCAGACGGACGAATTCCCGGCTTTCTATTCGCGCAGCAGTGGGCTGCCGGTGAGCGTGCGGGCCGATACGCCGGGGCAGGTGGCGGCGATTGCCCGGGCGCACTGGGGGCTGGGCATGCGCAGCGCGGTGCTGTTGACGGTGCCGCCGCCCGAAGATGCAGCCCTGCCGGCAGACGCGGTGCAGGGAGCCATCCAACAGGCCCTGACAGAGGCTGCAGCACAGGGCATTCACGGGCAGAAGGTGACGCCCTTTATGCTCGGGCGGGTGAGCGAGCTGACCCACGGCGACAGCCTGAAGGCCAACCTGGCGTTGCTGTTGAACAACGGGCGCCTGGCGGCAGCGGTGGCAAGGGAACTGGCAGGTTAAAGTGCTTAAAAGCGAAAGATGCGGTGCTCGAGCACCGCATCTTTCGCTTTTAAGGGGTAGCTTAGGGTTGGGAGGTATTCGTGGGCATGTGCGTATAGGTAGGCAGAGGCGCCGTGGGCGACTTGGTGGGCATGCGCGTGTAGGTGGGTACGGGCGGGGTGAAGGTATAAGTGGGCGCCCGCGTGAGGGTGAGGTAAGGGGTGATCGTAGCGGTGTAGCGTGGGGTGGGGGTGCGCGAAGGTGTGCCCGTGGGGGTAATGGTGGGGGTGGGGCTTATGACGGGCGGGCGCGGGGTGGGGGTTTGGGAGGGGACGCGCGTATCGCTGGGGCGGGGTGTTTGCGAGGGCCAACGCGTGGGTGAAGGCCAGGGCGTGGGGGTAATGGTGCGGGTGGGGGTGACCGTGCGGGTGATGGTAACCGTAGCGCTGGGCCGCGGGGTGGTGGTGGTGGTGACGGTGGGCGATGAGGTTTTGGTGGGGGTGGTGGTGATGGTGGGCGATGGCGTGGCCGAAGGCGGCGGGGTAGGGGCTTCTCCTTCTACGGTGAAGCGGCCCGAGACCTGCCAATCGTACCCGACAAAGATTTGTACTTCGTATTCGGTGGGCTGCCATTCGTAAGGCATGGGGTCCCAGTCGGTATAGCCAATGCCGCCAGTGCCGCCATCCCAGGGCTTGGTCTCAAAGTTGACCAACTCACCGGCACGGTACCAGAGCGCCGTCCACTGCGAACCGACCACCATGCCATCGTAGCTGAACTGGGCGTAAAGGTGCCCGACCGGGTTCTGGAAGACTTCGGCGGGCTCAACCGGCAGGTAGTTGTCATCCAGGTCGCGGGCGAAGACCAGCGGGCTGAAGACGACCCCGGGGACGGGGGTGATGGTGCTGGCAAAGCGGGCTTCGATAGCCAGGGGGATGCGCGGGGTGGGGGTGATGGTGGGGGTATCGGTGACCGAGGGGGTAGGGGTAATGGTAGGCGTGAGGGTGATGGTGGGGGTCGGCGTGATGGTAGTAGTCTGCGTGATGGTGGGGGTGAAGGTCTGCGTGATAGTGGGCGGGAAGAAGCTGTAGATGACAGGCTCGGCAAAGCTGTTAAGGGCAACCGCGATGATGATAAGAACCAGGGCCAGGAAGAGCAAACGCCAGCCGGTGACCATGCGGTCGCGGCGCATGCGGAAGAACTTGAGGCCGCGGGCGCTGCGAATGGAGTGGATGCCTGCAAGAAAGCTGTAAAGAATGAGCAGGATGGTGATGACCAGAGCGGTCTGGACAGCGGTGTGGATATCGAGGTTCATACTTTATGGGTGTCGGTGGCCACGGGGTTGCGTAAAGCGCCCAGGCCTTGAATGTTGATCTCGACGACATCGCCCTGGCGCAGCGGGCTGACGCCGGCGGGGGTGCCAGTCAATAGTATATCACCTTGCTCGAGGGTCATGATGGATGAAACGAAGGCGATCAACTGCTCGACTTTGAAGACCATGTCGTGAGTAGAGGCCATCTGGCGCATTTGGCCGTTGACATGGCAGGTGATGAGGGCGTCGGCAGGGTCGAAATCGGTCTCGATCCAGGGGCCGAGGGGGCAGAAGGTGTCAAAGCTCTTGCTGCGCGTCCACTGGCCGTCGCGGCGCTGAAGGTCGCGGGCGGTGACGTCGTTGGCAATGGTGTAGCCAAAAACATAGCTGAGAGCCTCGGGTGGCTCGACCCGACGCGCGGCCTGGCCGATGATGACGGCCAACTCGGCTTCGTGCTCGACCTGCTGGGATTGGGGCGGGATGAGGATGGGCTGCTCGTGGCCGATGACAGACGAGACCGGCTTGATGAAGAGCAGGGGCACTTCGGGGATTTCGGCGTTGTGCTCTTTGGCGTGTTCAATGTAGTTGCGCCCCACGCAGATGATCTTACCGGGGGTGAGAGGGGCCAGCAGGCGCACTGAGGCGAGGGGCAAGTCGGCCTCCAGGCGGCGAAATTCGTCAAAGGGGCTGCCTTCGAGGGGGCCAACCTGGTCTTGATAGACCCAGCCCCAGCGAGGGGTGGGGTCATTCCGGGTTGTATAACGGACAAAACGCATACGTTCAAACTCCCAGGGTGCGCGGGGGCCGGCTATTCAGAAAGGGCGCGGATGCGCTCAGATAACTCGGCAATGGCCTGCTCGGCGCCGGCAAAGCGATCGGCAAAACGCCAGCGCAGGGCCTCGACCAGCACGTAGATCATGACGTTGGTGATGACCATGCCGGTGGAGGTGGAGGGGTGTTCGAGGGCAGAGAGCACCACGTCGGCTGAGCGGGCTGAGGGGAGGGAGGCGGCGGCGACGATGGCGGCGGTGTGGATGCCGTGCAGGCGGGCTTCGGCCAGGGATTGCACCAGGTAAGGGGATTGGCCGGAAATGTCGATGGCGAGCAGCAGGTCTTGCGGGGTGGATGTGTGGATGGTACGGGCCAGGTCAACTGCGCCGGGGCGGGCGATGTAGACCGAGAAGCCGCCCTGCTCTAAAAAGTAGACCAGGTTATAGGCGGCGGGCTGGGCGGGGGCTTCGGCGAGGACTACGATGCGGCGGGCCTGGCCGATCTCGTTCACCAGGCGCTCGACGGCATCGGTGTTGAGGGAGATGCGGGTTTGTTCCAGCTCGCGGATGAGGCCCTGGAAGGCGGTGCTGACCACGCCGGGGACGGAATCGGATACTTCGGCTTCGGCGGGGCGGATGAGCAGGTCGCGGCGGACCTTATCGCGGATCTCGCGCAGCAGTTCGGGGTAGCCTTTGTAGCCGAGGGCTTGTGAGAAACGCACGACGGTGGCGGCATCTAAGTTGAGGGCATGGGCCAGTTCGCTGGCGGTGAGGAAAGAGGCTTCGATGTAAGAATCCAATAAGTAGTCTGCCAGTTTGGCAAAGCTCTTGGACATGCCGGGCCGCTCACGGCGGATGCGTTCTTCGTAGGGCATAAGTACCTCCTAAAGAATAAATCGCTGGCTGAAGTGTATCATAATTGGGGGAATTCATGCAATTGAATTTGAGAGCTGAAGGTGGTTTTATCAAGAAATGTTCGATACTAGCAGGGGATAAATTACTTCCAAAAATGGGCGAGTGCGGTATAATCAGGCGGTGCGGGCGCTTAGCTCAGTCGGTTAGAGCACTTCCTTTACACGGAAGGGGTCGGGGGTTCGAGTCCCTCAGCGCCCACCATGATTATAAACACCGGCCTCCTACTTGCAGGAGGCCGGTGTTTGCTTTTATCGTTTTCTAATTTACTGGGCCAATCTGCGGCCTGTGGTAAAAAGCCTACTTTTTTAAACCCAATGAAGTTCATTCGGCGATCGCTTAGTGATCGTCCTTGTACTTTTTCTCCCCGGCTTCGAGGGGGAAGTGGAGGATGTTTTCGGAGGGAGGCAGAACGCAGGTGGCGAAGGTGGTGTAGGCGCAGGGGGGATTGAAAGCACGGTTGAAGTCGATCGTCACCAGGTTGCCGTCAAGCTTTTCGGTCACCAGGTAGCGGCCGCCGGCATAGGTGGTTTTGGAGTTGGTTTCGTCGCGGAAGGCGATGAAGAAGCTGCCATCTCCGGCGTCTTCCACATCCAGGCGGCAATCTTTGCCATTCATCTTGAAGATGAGGTAACCGAGCATCTTGGTTTCGACGATCTCACCGATGATGTCGCTTTGCTTGACAAATTTGCAGGGGGCATAGCCAAAGTATTTGGCCTGGATGCGGTATTCGGGTTTATAGGGGTAAAAATTGAGGCCAGAGAAGGCTTTCTGGTCTGGGCTTTCGGCGTCCCACAGGCGGACGAGGGTGGCACTGCCGCGCCTGAGCACAACCATCGTGAAGCGGCCCAGGCTGATAAAATCGGGCTCCTCTTGTTGGTCGTCACCCAGGGGGCCCAGGGGCAGGGGGCCGCCGTTGCAGGTCATCTCAACCCCTGGGGCAGGCTCGATCGAAAGCGCATCGTTTTTGAAGTGGAACACACCGGCCTGCTGGGGTGCGCCCGCCGGTAGGACGAAATCGCAGGCGGGATGGCTGCCAAAGGTGTTGGGCCCGGTTTTGGGCCAATACAAGGCGGCCAGGCACAGCCAGCTTTTCTGCTGCGTGCGCAGGAACTCGGCGCGTTCAGCGCGCCACTTCAGGACTGCGGATTCAATCTCGTTATTTGAGGCCATAGTGATAGTATACAATAAAAAGGCGGTTTTACCAAGCAGCGTGGTGTTCTTCGGCGAAGCCGACCAGGTCTTGGATCTCAATCGTCTCACCGGTGTCCAGCACAGCGCGGCCGGCGTAGCGCCCGAACATCTGGTGGACTTTGGAGTGGATGGGGCCCAGGTCGGTGGCGGCGATGCGCTCTTTGAAGGGAGTGAAGGTGAGGTCGAGGCGGCCCTGGTTGTCTTTGAAGCGCCAGGGGCGCATATATTGGCCGGGGGTGTAATCGAAGGGCACCAGGTCCAGCTTGTGCAGGGTGCCGTCGATGATGATGGCGTTTTCGGTGGCCTGGCTGAGGTCACCAAAGCCGCAGCCCAGGTTGAGGCCGATGCGGCGGCCATCGGGCAAGAAGCCTGAGGCAGAAGCCCAGTTCCAGAAGGAGCGGTAATCCCAAACGCCGCGGCCCCAATCCAAAGAGCCCAGGGATTGGGCCGGGTCGAGCTCCTGGCGCTGGCCGTTGTAGGTGATGTAACCGGATGCGGGCAGGTTGTTGATCTTGCGGTTGTAGTAGAAACGCTTGGGTGGGATGGGAATGACGATGGTCATGGATTGGTGCTCAGGGGGGCAGGCCAAGCTGATCTCAGCTTTGACGCCGCGGCCGTTGTGGTAGGCGGGCCAATCTACGAACAGGTGTCTTTGGCCGGCCTCAGCCACGAAGCGCAGGCTGAGGGCCTTGTTGGCAAAGGAGGTCTCGCCGCTGCGGCTGTCGCGCGGCAGGCGCACACCCAGGCCCAGGGGGGCGACAATGCCCTCTTCGTGCAGCTCGCCGGTGGCAAAATCGAGATTGTAGACGAAGATGTTGCCGGCGTAGCCCAGGTCGGCGATGGTGGCAGAGAAGAAGTTGTGGGGGGTGAAGATGGCGTAGTAATCCCAGCGTTTGATGCGGAAGCGCTGAAGGGGGCGCAGGGCATAGAAGCGGGCCTGCTCAAGGTTGCAGTCGAGCAGGGGCTGGCGAGACCAGCCGACCTGGGCCAGCGTACCTTGAGGGGTCAGGAGGGGGGAGGGGGAAGTGAGTTCGGTTTGCATAGTTGGATTATATAGCGGATCGTTCAGAAGGGGTAGCGGATGGATGACTATTTGGAATTTATCAGGCAGAGGCTATGCTTTTAGTCACTTGACCCATGTGGGGGGGAGGGCTACAATAAAATTGAAAATGGGAGGGAAGGCAGATGTCTGCACCCTTCGGTAGTCACTGTTAATAAACTGCCTTCGGGTAGTCAAACCAACCAGAGGAGCTATTCAATGAGAGACTTTTTGTTTCGCGGTAAATTGGCCGATTTGGATGCGGCTGTGCATGAGTTGACGGAGCTGGAGGCAGAGCGGCAGTACCGCAAGCTGATCCTGATCCCGAGCGAGAGCCAGGCACCGATGGCGGTGCGTGAAGCGCTGGCCTCAGCTTTTCAGAACATTTACGCCGAAGGGTACCCGCGCGAAGAAACGCGCTGGCTGAAAGAATCTGAATCGCTGGATTATGCTGCCCGTTTGGCGCATTACCGGCGCTATGCTGACCGCCGCTATTACAAGGGTGTGGAATATGCCAATACCGCTGAGGAGATTGCCCGGCGGCGTTGTGCAGAGTTGTTTGCCACCGGCTCGGTGACGGCTGACGACCTGTACGTCAACGTGCAGGCGCTCTCGGGAGCTCCGGCCAACAACGCGGTTTACCATGCGCTGGTCAAGCCGGGCGAGACGGTGATGGGCCTGGACCTGCTGCATGGTGGTCACCTGACGCACGGTTCGCCGGTGAACCGCTCGGGGAAGTTCTTCAATGCGGTGCATTACTCGGTTGACCCGGCGACCCAGCAGATCAATTACGACGCGGTGGAAGAATTGGCCCAGCAGGCCAAGCCCAAGTTCATCATTGCGGGTTATTCTTCGTACCCGTGGGCGGTAGATTGGGAACGCTTCCGCAAGATCGCGAACTCGGTGGGGGCGTACCTGTTTGCAGATATTGCGCACGTGGCGGGGTTGGTGGCGGCGGGGGTCTATCCTTCGCCGGTGGGGTATGCCGATATCATCACCTTCACCACCCACAAGTCGCTGTGCGGGCCGCGCGGGGCGTGTATCCTGACGACGGACGAGCGCCTGGCGCGCGAGATCGACCGGGCGGTATTCCCCGGTGAGCAGGGCGGCCCGCATGTGAATGTATTTGCGGCGATGGCGGTGGCCTTTAAGCTGGCGGGCACAAAGCAGTTCCACGAGCTGCAGAAGCAGATCTTGAAGAACTGCCAGGTGCTGACCGACCAACTGCGCGAGCGGGGTTTTCGCATCCCGTTTGGGGGCACCAATACGCACCTGATGAACCTGGATTGCAGTACGGTGGTGGGCGATGGCGGGGCCAAGCTGTCGGGCGATATGGCGGCGCGCATCCTGGATATTGCTGGCGTGGTGGTAAACCGCAACACCATCCCCGGTGACACTTCGGCGGCAGACCCGTCGGGCATCCGCATGGGCACGCCCTGGATCACGCAGCGCGGCTTCGAAGAAGCCGAGGTGAAAGACCTGGCGGACGTGATTGCGGATGTGCTGTTGGCTTGCAAGCCGCACGGGCGGATCGGTTCTCCAGACCGCCTGCGCCGGGCCAAGGTGGACTTTGACGCGCTGGAAAATGCCAAGCTGCGCGTGCGCGACCTGGCAGAGAAGGCGGGCGTGGACTTTGAACCGGCCAAGCATGGGTATCCGCACTTCTATTATATTGATCAGAAACCGCACCAGGGCGAATGGAATGTGTTGGACCTGAGCGGCGACCGGGTGCGGCTGTTCTTGTGCTTTGCGCTGACCAGCGATGTGGAACACCTGCAAGCCGGCAAGAGCCAGCCAACCAGCCTGGTGCTGCCGAAGGAACGCATTGATGGCACGCTGACCTGCGTGGATGCCTATCATTACCAACTGACGGTGCCTGCCAAGCAGGCGGCGGTCGCAGCGGCCTGGCTGCGCGGCCTCTCGGATGGGTATGTGGACTTCGACCACGATGTGATGCGCAAGCTGCCGGGTTTGACAGTGGTGGAAGAATCGGATGCCGAGCCTGTGGTGGTGACGGATGGCGAGCGGGTTTCGACCTGCAAGCCCTATTTTGTGGGCCTGAAGCAACTGCGGGGCAACCAGGTATGCGGCGAGGCGCTGCCGGAGTTCAAATTTGAGGAGAAAGAAGGGGCCATTCGCCGCACCCCACTCTACGAGACCCACCGCCGCCTGGGGGCCAAGCTGATCCCCTTTGCGGGTTGGGAAATGCCGGTGTGGTACAGCTCGGTGGTTGAAGAGCACATGGCGGTGCGCCAGGCTGCCGGCCTGTTCGACGTGGCGCACATGGGTGTGTACCAGGTGGAAGGCCCAGACGGGGCTTCTTTCTTGGATAGCGTGGTGTCTAACGATGTCAGCTATTTGAACGTGGGCGAATCATGCTACACCCACTTCCTGGATCCGGACGCCAAAGTGATCGATGACCTGATCATTTACCGGCGCGGCAAAGAGAAGTTCTTGATCGTGGTGAATGCTTCGAACGATGACAAGGACTGGGCCTGGCTGAACGCGGTGAAAGAAGGGAAAGTGCTGATCGACCGCCAGTTCCCCTGGAAGAAGGCTTACGGCCGGGATGCCATCTTGCGCAACCTGCGTGACCCCAAAGCGGGGGCAGATATGCGGGTGGACCTGGCCCTGCAAGGGCCCAAGGCGCGTGCCATCTTGTTGGCATTGGGCAAGACGGGCAAAACCCCCAGCGATGCCAAGACGCTGACGCGGGTGCGCCTGCTGAAGCGCACGCAGTTGTGCGAGGCGCGGCTGGGCGATTTTGACCTGGTGATTTCGCGCACTGGCTACACCGGCGAGAAGTTCTCGTATGAATTGTTTGTTCACCCCGACCAGGCCGACGCCCTGTTCAACAAGCTATTGGAAGTGGGCCAGCCGTTTGGCATCAAGCCGATTGGCCTGGGGGCGCGCGATTCGCTGCGCACCGAAGCCGGGCTGCCGCTGTATGGGCACGAAATGGGCGGCGAGCTGGGCCTGGGCGTGGCAGAGGCCGGGTTCGGCTCATTTGTGAAGGTCTATAAGCCGTGGTTCATCGGACGGCGGGCGTTCATCGATCGCGAACTCAAGCGCAAGGTCGAGCTGGTGCGCTTCACCTTTGACGATAAGGGTGTGCGCATGGCCCATCTGGGCGACCCGGTGGTGGATCACCGCGGGCGAGTGGTTGGCAATGTGACGAGCTGCGCCATTGATCAGGAAGGATACCTGACCGGGTTGGCGATTGTAGAGATGAAGAGCAGCGAACGCGGAACGGCTCTGCACATTTACCAGGGCGCGCCGAAAGAAGCCGGCAAGCCGTTGGGGGTGCTGCGCAGTGGCGATCGGGTAATCTTGCCTGGGGCCGTGCACGTGGTTAGGCGCTTCCCGCGCTTCAAATGATCGGACAATCGTAGATCAAGTTTCATTTAAAAGGAGAGAAAGGAAAAAATGGAAACTTTGTGGGATCGTCGTTATGCTCAACGCACACAACGGATGGCAAGCTCAGTGATTCGCGAGCTTTTGAAACTGACCGAGCAGCCTGATATCATTTCGTTTGCGGGCGGGCTGCCATCACCGGATGTGTTTCCGGTGGACGATTTCAAGGCTGCGTGCGACCGGGTGCTGAGCACTTCGGGCAAACAGGCGCTGCAATACAGCACCACTGAGGGCTACCAGCCGCTGCGCGAGATGATCGCTCGCCACACTGCTCGATATGGCATCAATATTGGCCCAGATAATGTACTGATCACTTCGGGTTCTCAGCAGGCCCTGGACCTGATCGGCAAGGTGTTCATCAACCCTGGCGACCATGTGTTGACCGAGGCGCCGACTTACCTGGGGGCGCTGCAAGCCTGGAATGCTTACGGGGCCGAGTACGTGACGGTGCCGTTGGATGATGATGGTATGGATACCGATGCGCTGGAGATGGTGCTGCGCACCGGGCCGAAATTCATTTACGCCCTGCCGAATTTCCACAACCCGGCTGGTGTAACGATGAGCCTGGAGCGGCGGCGGCGGCTGATCGAGCTGGCTGACCGCTATGGTGTGCCGATCATTGAGGACGACCCGTATGGACAGTTACGTTATGAAGGAGAGCATCTGCCATCGCTGGTGGCCCTCGACAGCCAGTTCCGCGAGGAAACGGGCGGGAGCTACCGGGGCAATGTGATCTATCTGAGCACTTTCTCGAAGATCCTGGCGCCGGGTTTGCGCCTGGCCTGGGTCATCGCTCCGCAGGAAGTGATCCGCAAGCTGGTGCAGGCCAAGCAGGGTGCTGACCTGAACACGGCGGTCTTCACGCAGATGGTGGCGCACGAGGTGAGCCGGGGAGGTTTCTTGGACCGGCACATCTGGCTCATCCGGCGGATATACGGTGAGCGGCGCAACATTATGCTGGAGGCGATGGAGCAGTACTTCCCCTCGCAGGTGAGCTGGACCCACCCCAAGGGCGGCTTGTTCTTGTGGGGCACCATGCCCGAAGGCTGGGATTCGGCTGATGTGATGAAGGTGGCGGTGGAGAAGAAGCGGGTGGCATTTGTGCCGGGAGGTTCGTTCTTCCCATTAGGAGGCGGCAAGAATACGATGCGCCTAAACTTCTCGAATGCTTCGGATGAAAAGATCCGCGAGGGCATCCAACGGCTGGGAGAGATCTTGCACGAGCTGGTGGAGACGACCCAGAAGTAAGCGGTATGTTCAGCAATAAAAAAGTGGCGCCGATGCGCCACTTTTTTATTGCTGGAATTCAATTAGGGGCTGGTGATATTCAGCAGTTGGACTTCGAAGGTAAGGGTGGCGTTGGGGGGGATTACGCCGCCAGCGCCAGTTTCGCCGTAGGCGAGCTCGGGCGGAAGGATGAGCCTGCGGGTGCCGCCAACCTGCATGCCGGCAACGCCCTCGTCCCAACCGTCAATCACGCTGCCAGCCCCCAGGGTGAACTCAAATGGGGTAGGGCGCTGGAGGGATGAATCGAACTGGGTGCCATCTTCGAGCCAGCCGGTGTAATGCACGCTGACGGTGTCGCCGGGCTTGGCGGCTGGGCCTTCGCCAACCACCATATCCTGGTACTGCAAGCCGCTGGCAGTGGTGATCATCTCGCCGGTTGCGACGCTGGCAGTGGGAACGGCATCTTCAGCCTGGTTGAACAATTGGTCTTTGAAGACCAAGAGTAAAATGGCGGCGAGGATGAGAACGACCAGGCCACCGATGACGAGACGCTGGCGCATCAATTTGGAGGCGCGGGCGGCGCGGCGCTGTTCGCGCAGCGTGGGTTTGGGAACTTTGCTAGACATGGATTTCAGGTTTTCTTTGGTCATTATGTATACTCCGCTAGGATGGGTTGGATTTCCAGATCTTGAATTCTTTTAGACTTGATCCGCCAATGAATTCGCGCAGGATCGAGTTATCTGGCAGCAGTTCGGTGGTGATCGGTTCGAACCATTCCAGCAAGGCCAGTAGGCGCTTGGCCTCGATATGTTCTGGGGTGGCGAAGGGCACCTGGCGCAAGAGGGGTTCGGCCAGGGCTTTGAGGGCCGAAAGTTCGTAAGCCAGGGCCGAGTTGAACATGACGTCGGCGTTTTCTTGGTAGGGGAAGATGTTGCGCTTCTCGCCGCGGCGGACCGATTCCCAGCGCTGGATGGTGTCGCGGGCGGTATAGCCGCGCTCGCGGGCATCGCGGACGATGCGCCGGATGAGGCGGGTGTCGGTGGTAGAGATGCGGTTGTGACGATCGAGGTTCAACTGCGTGAGCGCAGAAGCGTACAGGCGGAAGGTGTGTTCGACGGGGAAATCAGGCAGCAGGGCGGGGTTCAGGCCGTGGATGCCTTCGAGGATGATGACCTGCCCGGGCTGGAGCTGGATCTCTTCGCCGGGTTCAGAGCGGCCCTTCTTAAAGTCGAAGTGAGGGATGCGAACCACCTGGCCCTCTACCAGCAGGCGCAGGTCGTGGGCCAACTGGCGGGTATTGAGGGCGCCGAGGGATTCGAAATCGGGCTTGCCTTCTGCGTCCAGGGGGGTATGCTCACGGTCAACGAAGTAATTGTCCATTTCCAAGGGGTAAGGCGAGATGCCCTGCGACAGGAGCTGGATGGTGAGACGCTTGGAGAGGGTGGTCTTACCGCTGGAGGATGGCCCTGCAATGAGGATGATGCGCACCTGGTTGGGAGAACCGGGCTGGCAGCGGGCGTTGATCTGCGAGGCGATGTCGGCGACATGCTGTTCGTGGAGGGCCTCAGAGACCAGGATAACCTCGTTGATGCGCCCGGCCTGGATGGCGTCATTGAGCGCGCCCACGCTGGCAATCCCCAGGCGGTTGAGCCATTGGCCGTAGAGCTTGAAGGTTGCTAGCAGCTTGGAATACTCGGGCATGGGGAGCAGGCGGGTGGGGTTGTGGCGGCGAGGAAAACGCAGGGTGAAGCCGCCATTGACCAATTCCAGGTTGAACCAGCGCAGGTAACCGGTGGAGGGCACCATGTAGCCGTGGTAATAATCTTGGTGGTCGTTGATGCGGTAGAGGGTGAGGTAATCCTTCTGGCGGTGGGCAAGCAGGCGGGCTTTGTCGTCGTAGCCCTTGGCCTGGAAGTAAGCAATGGCTTCAGAGATGGGGGCCTCGCGTTTTAAGAAGGGTAAATCTGCGGCAACCAGGGCGCGCATTTGGGCCTCTAGCTGTGCCAGTTCTTCTTCGTTGAGCGGAGGGCGCTGCTTGACCTCGCAGTAGTAGCCGCCGGATGAGATCGAATGGTCGACCGTTAGCACGGCCTCGGGGAATAGTTCTTCGAAGGCCGCATCCAGCAGGAATGTGAGGCAGCGGCGGTAGATGAGCATGCCATCCGACTCGCCCATGGTGACCGGCTTAACGCGCGATTCCATTTTGATGGGGTAGGTCAGCTCGCGCAGCTCGCCGTTAACCACGGCCCCCACGATGGGGTTGGCTTCGCCTTCTTCAGTATTTTGAATGACTTTGAGGAATTCGCCGATCGCAGCGCCGCGCGGTCCAGAAATCACTCTGTCATCGGGGAGATGGATTTCGACTGTGGAACTGGGAGAAACGAGTGAGAAATGATTTGAATTGGGGGTGTTCATTTGACCTTAAGATGCCTTGGTTTAGTGGATTTCAGGGTCTTATTGTAACACAAGGGCCGAAGTTACGAAAATGAGCGTAGGGCTGTGCGTTGGCACAACCCTACGCTCATCTTAAGGGCTCTCGCCTGAGGGGTTACTCTCGATCTAAAGCCGATACACCACAGCACAGCACCAGTTCTTTGGCGGCTTTGACTTCGTCAACACGCCCGACCGGGGTGTTGTGCGGGGCATCTTTGAGCAGCTGCGGATTGGTATGCGCTTCTTCGGCGATCTTGAGCATGGCATCGGCAAAAGTATCCAGGGTTTCTTTGCTTTCGGTTTCGGTGGGCTCGATCATCAGAGCCTCGTGAACGATGAGCGGGAAGTAGTTGGTTGGCGGATGGAATTTGTAATCCATCAGGCGTTTGGCGATATCCAGTGCGTGAACATCGGGCACTTCGGGCCAGCGGCCTTCAAGGACAAATTCGTGCATGCAGACGCGGTCGTAAGGCAGGTGGTAGGTATCTCTAAGGCGAGAAAGCAGGTAGTTGGCGTTCAGCACTGCCATCTCGGCAATCTGGCGCAGACCCTGGGCCCCGTGCATGACCAGGTAGGTGTAAGCGCGCACAGCCATGCCAAAGTGACCGTGGAAGGCTTTGACACGCCCGATGCTCTTGGGCGGCTGGACCAGGCCGTAGAGGGGCGGGGTCTCTTCATCGCCCATGTCGATCACATCGACGATGGGGCCGGGCAAGAAATCGACCAGGTTTTCGGCCACGCCCACCGGGCCAGAGCCAGGGCCGCCGCCGCCGTGTGGGGTGGAGAAGGTCTTGTGCAGGTTATAGTGCAGCACGTCAATGCCCAGGTCGCCAGGGCGGACGATGCCAAGCAGGGCGTTCATGTTGGCGCCATCGCCATACACCAGTCCGCCGGCCTGGTGCACCATGCGGATGACCTCTTCGACGTTCTCATCGAACAGCCCCAGGGTGTTGGGGTTGGTGAGCATCAAGCCAGCCAGGGTGTCATCACATTCCAGCTTGAGGGCTTCGAGGTCCACGTTGCCGCGGGCATCCGACTTTAGCTCGACCACGCGCAGGCCGCTCATGGCAGATGTGGCGGGGTTAGTGCCGTGGGCAGAATCGGGGATGAGGATCTTATCGCGCTTGTGGTCGCCGCGGGAACGGTGGTAGGCGCGGATGATGAGCACGCCGGTCAGTTCGCCGTGAGCGCCGGCGGCAGGTTGGAGCGTGATGCCGGCAAAGCCGCCGATTTCCTTGAGCCATTCTTGCAGGTTATACAGCAAGACCAGGCTGCCCTGTACGGTTTCGACGGGCTGGAGGGGGTGGGCGTAGGCAAAGCCCGGCAGACGGACGGTCTCTTCATTAACCTTGGGGTTATACTTCATGGTGCAGGACCCCAGGGGATAGTAACCCGTATCAATGCTGTAGTTCAACTGCGAGAGACGGGTGTAGTGGCGGATGACTTCCAGCTCTGACATTTCTGGCAGGGGAAGCTCATCGCGCAGCAGGCCGGCAGGCGGCAGGTCTGACAGGGGGACATCGGGCTGGGGGAAGCGGATGCCCTGGCGGCCAGGGACAGACAGATCACACAACTGTGGTTCACCCATTCGACACCTCCCGTAAAGCCTCTACCAGCGTTTCAATTTCTTCGTGCGAGTTCATCTCAGTGACAGCCACCAGCATGTGGTGGGTGAGGGCGGGGTAATCTTGGCTTAGATCGTAGCCGCCCAGGATATCGTGCTCGAGCAGGAGATCGTTGATCTCGGCAACCGGGAGGGGGCATTGGATCACAAATTCATTGAAGAAGGGTGCGCCAGACCAAAGCGAATATTTGGGCAGATCGTGGATGCGGGCCGCGGCGTGGTGGGCTTTGTGATAGTTCAACTCAGCCACCTGGCGCAGTCCGTTTTTACCCAGCAGGCTCATATAGACGGCCGAGCCAAGGGCCATGAGGCCCTGGTTCGAGCAGATGTTGGAAGTGGCTTTTTCGCGGCGGATGTGCTGCTCGCGGGCGGTGAGGGTGAGCACGTAAGCCAGTTGGCCGCGGTTATCTATCGATTCACCTACCAGGCGTCCAGCCATCTTGCGGACGAATTCTTTGCGGGTGGCAAAGAGGCCCAGGTAAGGGCCGCCGAAGGACATGGGGATGCCCAGCGGCTGGCCTTCGCCGGTGACGATATCAGCGCCCATCTGGCCGGGGGTTTTTAACATGCCAAGGGCCATGGGGTTGATGGCTACGCAGAGTAAGGCGCCGGCAGCATGGGCGGCTTCAGCCAGGCTGGTGTAATCGTAGACGCGCCCGAAGAAATCGGGGTACTGGACCACCACCAGGGCGGTTTCGCCGTCGATGAGGGGTAAAAGGGCCTCGGGGCCGGCATTCAGGTCGCTTTCGGGGCCATCGCCCACCAGTTGCAGGGGGCTGTCGGTGCTGTAGGTGCGCACAGTCTGGCGGTACTGCGGGTGCAGGGCCGGCGACAGCACGATCTTGGCGCGCTTGCCGCGGAAGTTGGCGTAGGCCATGTTGACGGCCTCGGCCACGGCGGTGGCGCCATCATAATGGGAGGCATTGCTGACATCCATGCCGGTCAGCGCGGCCACCAGGCTTTGGTATTCGAAGATGGCTTGCAGTGTGCCCTGAGAAAGCTCGGGTTGGTAAGGGGTGTAGGCGGTCAGGAATTCGCCGCGGCGCAAAACTGCATCGACTGCAGCAGGTACGTAATGGTTATAAGCACCTGCGCCTAAGAAGCAGGCCAGGTCTCGGGCCGATTCGTTGGCCCAGGCCAGGTTTTGCAGCTCAGCAACGGCTTCCATTTCGGTCTCGGCCGGCGGCAGTGCCAGGTCGGGGAAGCGGTGTTTGGCCGGAACAACCTTGAACAGATCGGCCAGGTGGTCAATGCCGATGGCACGCAGCATTGCCTCCCGGTCGGCATCAGTATGAGGAGTGAACATAGGTGTTGTTAACCCTGGGATTCGACGTGGGCGCCGTATGCAACGGCATCCATCAACGGCTTAAGCTCGGCAGGATCACTCAGCTCGATCTTGATGATCCAGGCGGCTTCGTAGGGGCTGCTGTTGATGACTTCGGGGGCAGCGCCCAGGTCTTCGTTGATGGCTACGATCTTACCGCTGACGGGGCTGTAAACATCGGCAGCGGCTTTGACCGATTCGATGGTAGCGATGGTATCGCCTTGTTTGATCTCGTCGCCTTCGGCAACGACAATTTCAGCGAAGACGATATCAGAAAGCTGGTTTTGGGCATAATCCGAAATTCCGACCGTGCCGGTGCTGCCTTCGACCAGGATCCACTCGTTACTTTCGGCAAACTTCAAATTGGCGGGAATGTTGCTCATGGAAATACCTCCTGTGAAAAATGGTTTGTAGGGTTTAAAGAACGAGAGGCACACGGCATGAACCGCGTGCCTCTGTCATGGACCTGAGAGATTCGCGCGGCCGGATAAGCGGCAGGCGTTTGCCCCATCGGTGCAGCGGGCGGGTGTACTGCCGCGCGGCTTTCCAGAGGTGAGCGAGGACAGAGTCCTTTTACCTGAGAGATTCGCCTGGCTTTGCCTTGCAGACAGGTTTGCACCTTCGGTGCCCGGTTTTTGAGGCCGGGTCTCTTCTCTGCGCTCGTTGAATTACGCTATCATTTTAACGGTGAAATATCGAAATAACAAGGGTGAAGCCAGTGCCAAAGCACGGCTTCACCCTTGTGGGGTACAAACGAGGCGAATCAACCAGAAAGGTTGCTTATGCCCAGCCCTGGTTCTTGATGAAATCGGTAATGACCGGGACCTGCACCATCTCGCCTTGGTAAGCTTTGTAGGCGAAGAAGAGCATGACCAGCCAGATAATGGCGCCGCAGCCAAACAGCGGCAGGAGGACAATGTAGATGATGCCGAGGATCAGCGATTGGACAGCGTGGAACTTGATGAAGGGGCGAGCTTTCTTGTCTTCCATCAACAGCAGGATGATGGACACGAGGGGGGAGAATACGTAGGCCAGTGCCGACCAAAGCTTATCGTCGCTGGTGATCTCGGGGGATGGGGTTACGGGTGTTTCCATTTGTTATTACCTCCATGGTGGTTTGGATAAATTAGCCGGCATGATTGCCGTATGGCTTATAAGAAAGATTGTACATCAAAAACCCTTGAAAAGGCAAGCTATTTCACATCCAGTTTTTATAACCCCGGCAAGGCGGGCGGGTTACGCTGTGGTGAGGTTGTGGACCCATTTTTTGGAGCGGTAGCGCTGCAGGCCGAAGATGAATTTGTTGATCTCATCGCCCATGACCAGTAAATAGACCCAGTAAATGGGCAGGTGGAAGACGAAAGCACCCAAGAGGGCCAGGGGCACACCCACCACCCAGATCGATCCAACATCAAGTAAGAAGGCAAACTTGGTGTCGCCCCCGCTGCGGAAGATGCCGACATAGAGCACCATGTTGGCTGAACGCAGCCAAAGCATGGTGGCGATGACCCACAGAATCCGCAGGGCATATTGGGCCACAGCGGGGGATACTTTGTAGGGCAGCAGCATCCAGCCAGAGCCGGCCCAGACCAGTACGCCAACCACCAAAGAGCTGAACATGGCCAGGGCAATGGCATTCCCGGCATAACGGAAGGCTTTTTTCTCGTCGCCTGCGCCGATGACGTTGCCAACCAGGATGGCACAGGCGTTGCCGATGCCGATGAACATCACAATCGCCAGGCCATCAAAGGTTGAGGCGATGTTCATGGCGGCGATGGCATCGGTGCCCACGTGGGCGTAAATGGCATTATAGGTAGTGATGCCCAGGGACCAGAACACTTCGTTGAACATCACGGGCAGCATGCGGCGCATTACCCGCCCGATGAAGGCGCGATCGAATTGGAATAGCTCGGCTGGGCGAGCGGCGGCAGGCGTTTTGAGCCGGTAAGACAGCCACAGCAAAACGCTGCATTCGAGGATGCGGGCGATGGTGATGGCTACGGCGGCCCCGTTGATGCCCAGGGCTGGCAGGCCCAGCTTGCCGAAGATGAGCGTATAGCTCAGCAAGGTGTTGACGCTCAATGCGCCGACGCTGACGACCATTGGCAGGCGCACATTGCCCGTGCTGCGCAGCACAAAGGCGTAACAGAATGTGAACAGGGTGAATGGGAAGCTGATCACATAAATGCGCAGGTAGGGAACCCCTAGTTCGAGCACCGCGGGATCGGTGGTGTAGAAACCCAATGCCATCTGGGGGAAGAAAAGCCCCAGGCTGGTGAAGAACAGCGTGCCTGCCGCCCCCACAATGAGCGACAGCCCCATGACGCGGCGGATGTTGGGGACATCGGCCTTGCCCCAATATTGGGCCATGAAGATAGCCGCGCCGCTGTTGGTGCCAAAGAGCAGGAGGTTGAACAAGAAGTAGACCTGGTTGGAAAGCCCCACCGCAGCGACAGAGGTTTCGCCAAGCTGACCGACCATAATGCTGTTGACCAGGTTGAGGGATGACATGATGAACTGTTGAGCGATGATCGGCAAGGCGAGCTTGAAGAGGCGTGAGAAGAACTCGCGGTCTTGGATGAAATCTTTAAACCAGGTGTGGGTGTTGGCAAGCAGCATGGTATGACCTTGTTGTTTGGAGGGTTAACAGCACTGGCGGGGGGCTAGTATTCGCCTTCGAACAGGAAGACCAGGGGGGCGGTGCGGGCGTAATGGATGAGGGCTTTGCCGGGTGCAACGGTGCCGTAGGTGTGTGCCTGGGCCGTGATGGTTTGGAGACTGCCATCGGGGCGTTGGGCCTCGAATTGGACCGTGACATGGTGGCGGGTGAGGGTTTCGCCCATCAGTTTGACCGTGCGGCGCTCATCTTGCAGCACCCTGGCCTGGGTTCTGACCTGAGAGCGGCGGTAGATGAACCAGGTGCGCAGGCGGCTGGCCAGGAAGAAAAACGCCAGTAAAACGAAGCACAGCGCATAGCCATCGTATTCTGCCGGAGAGCCCTGGATATAGCGGCTCAGACTGGCAGGGGCGATAGCCAGCCCAACCAAAAATATTAAGCCCAGCATCACCAGGGCAAAGAAATCGGCCGCATCGCTGGGAGGCTTGCGGCGGGTTCGAACAGGCTCTTGGCGGATGCGGCGCTCTAACCAGGCCCAGCCGGCGGCAGTGAGGGCCAGGCCGAAGAACAGGGGGAGCAGGCGGCGCAATGCCAGCCCGGCAAGGGGCAGGGTGGATGTGGCAGCCCAGGCAGGCAAGAGTAAGATGCCCATCAAAACGGCCAGCCCATTGAAGCCTAACAGCCAGGTGAGCAGGCTGTGCTTGCGGCGCAAGCCGTTCAAGAACATGGTAAGCGCCCATCCTGCCAGGTTGAATGGTAGGATGACGAAGGGGCCGTAGTCTGCCATCAAGATATAGGCAAGAAAGGTGGCGAGGAAAATGCCCACCGTGCGCCAAAAAAGAGCGAGATCTGCCATCGTGCTGAATCTTACCACAGCATGGTATGATTGGAGGATGACACGTTTCAAGGCTGACCTTATCTTATTGTTGGTGGCTCTGGTTTGGGGGAGCGCATTTGCGGCACAGCGCGTGGCTGCGGGCTACCTGGATGCTTTTACGTTCAATGGGCTGCGGTTTTTGTTAGCCGGATTGATCCTGACGCCTTTTGTGTACCGGGGCGGGCGGGGCGCTGCACAAAGACCTGCCCGGGCGGGTAAGCACAGCTTGTGGCTGCCGGTGCTGGCGGGGGGCCTGCTGTTTGCGGCGGGTGGTTTGCAGCAGGCCGGCCTTGCTGAGACTACGGCCGGGAACGCGGGATTCATCACCGGCCTGTACGTGGTGTTTGTGCCTTTTTTGTTGAGCCTGTTTTGGAAAGAGCGGATGACCTGGGTAGTGTGGGCGGCAGCCGGGTTGGCGGTGGCGGGCGGCTTACTGCTCAGCACGGGGGGAGCGCTGCGCTTCAATCGTGGGGATCTGCTGGAGCTGATTGGGGCGGTGGCCTGGGCCTTGCACGTGATCGTGGTGGGACGGGCGACGAGCCGGATGGAAGTGCTCAAGTTTTCGGCCGGGCAGTTTTTGACGGCGGGCGGCCTGAACCTGGCTTTCAGCCTGGTGCTCGGCGCATCCTGGAATGGATTGGCGGTGGCCTGGTGGACGGTGTTGTACGTGGCGCTGTTCTCGACCACTTTGGGGTATACCCTGCAGGTGGTGGGGCAGAAGGTAGCTCCGCCAACCGATGCATCGATCTTGCTGAGCATGGAGGCGGTGTTTGCGGCCTTGTTCGGCTGGCTGTTTTTGCACGAGGCGTTGAGCGGTCAGCAATTGTTGGGCTGCGCCTTGATCTTGGCGGCGATCTTGTTAACCCAGGTGGGAGGGGTATGGGCAGACCGCAAGAAACCGGCCGAGGGCGTGGATAAGCGATCTTCAGAACGACCAGGCGGCAGTTTGATGGAGAATGATTAATGGCAGAATCGTTGGAGCAGTATTTAGAGTTTATTACCCAGGCAGCTTACCTGGCCGGTAGGAGCACTTTGGGGTATTACCAGGCCGGGGTGAGGGCAGATTTCAAGGCGGATGATACACCGGTGACGGCAGCCGACCGCCTGGCAGAGCAGGTGGTGCGCGGGCAGATCGAGGCGCGTTTTCCACAGCATGCCATTGTGGGGGAGGAATTTGAGGCCAAAGAGACCGAAGGCGCCACGCACCGTTGGATCATTGATCCCATTGACGGCACCAAGTCTTTTGTGCATGGGGTGCCGCTTTATGCGACCCTGATTGGCCTGGAAATTGAGGGGCAAGTGCGGGTGGGGGCGGCGTATTTTCCGGCTTTGGATGAGATGCTGGCCGCGGCAGACGGCCTGGGCTGTTGGTGGAACGGGCGACGGGCGCATGTTTCGTCCTTGACCGATTTGAGCAGGGCGGTGATGACTTTTACCGATCCGGCCAGTTTTGGGCGCTATGGCAGGCCGAAGGCCTGGGAACGCCTGCAAAAAGCGGTGTATTACCGCACCGGCTGGAGCGATGCTTATGGGTATATGCTGGTGGCTACGGGGCGAGCCGAGCTGGCGCTTGACCCGGCGATGGCAGTGTGGGACTGCGGGCCCTTCCCGCCCATTTTTCAGGAAGCGGGGGGGTATTTTGGCGATTGGAAGGGGAATCGGACGATCTATTCGAAGGAAGCGTTGGCGACCACGCAGGCTTTGCTGCCCGAAGTGCTGAAACTGATTGAAACCGAGTGATGCGGGCCGGAGGTGGCTGCCAGGAAGGGATCAGCCTTCATGTCTGTTAGCCGCCGCCGATGACAGCCAACAGTTTGATGTAATCTCCATCTTGGATGATGTAATCTTTGTCTTGCTGTTCATCGTTGACCAGCACCAGGGCCACCACCTCGGGCGGCATGCGAAATGACTGGATGGCCTGGCGGATGGTCTGACCGGCGGCGACCTGGGTCTCGTTTTGGTGGTTGATGTATTCTTTCAAGATGCCGTAAGGGCGGACAGTGGCGGTCATAGGCGATCAATCAAGTGGAGTGGGGGAGCAATGAACCCTGGACGGGGACATCGCTCCCCCAGAATTTTTATCAGTGCGTTTGTACGGCAATGTTCAGCTTTTGCAGGGTTTGGGGGGTAGGAATGCCGTTATCGTCCCAACCACGTTGTTCGTAGTACATATCCAACAGGCACTGCACGTCTTCATAGTTGGTGATCTGGCCGGCTGTGGCCCCGGTTTTGGGCGCTTCTTCGTAGAAACGCGGGGATGGCAGGTCCCAAGAGCGACCGAAGCCGGGATTTTCGCGCACCCAGTACATGCGGGTCAGGTTCCAGATGCGGTCGCCGACCGCTTCCAGATCTTCCCAGGTGCGGTGGATGCCGGTAACGGCCTCGAGCAGGGGGACGTACAGGTCGCGATCGATGCCCAGTTCAACCCACTGCAGGCGGCAAGAGCCCAACACGTCAAACATGGGGCGGAAGTTCTGCAGCCAGATGATGCGGGCGACCTTCTCGGGCACCACTTTGTCGCGGCCCACTTGCAGATCATAGGTGATGGCCCAAGAGCGGTTGTGGTGTGCGCCGACATCGCAGGTCATGTAGGCTAACAGCATGGCGGTGGCATTGTGGGTGGCGTAGGCAGATTGTTCCATGCCTTTGACGTGGATGGCAAACTTATCGGAACCCTTGCCAATTTGTTCGGCAGCCCGTTTGACGCCCTGGGCCAGCAGTTGACCGAGCTTGCCTTCGCGGTAGGCGATCTTTTTGATGGCGGCAAAGGCAGCTTCAATATTGCCAAACCGGAGATCCAGGCCATCGGTATCCTCTTGGGTGAGCATGCCCTTTTCATAACATTCCATGGCCCAGGCAATGGTGTTGCCGGCGCTGATCGAGTCCAGGCCCAGGTCGTCTGCCAGGCGGTTGGCTTCGGCCACGGCCTCGATATCGCCAATGCCAAGGTTAGAGCCCATTAAGCCGATGGTTTCGTATTCTGGGCCCTCAACATAGGTGCCGTAGCGCCGGGACCTGGAGTATTTGCCGCAGGGGCAAGGGCAGCCAAAACAACCCTTATCGGTGATGACGATTTCTTTGCGCATGACCGGGCCGTAAATGTTCTTGCCATCTTCAAACGAGCCGGCGCTGAAGTTACGAGTGGGCAGGGCGCCGACCTCATCGCACCAACTGGTGACGATGGTGGTGCCGTAGCGCGTCCATTCGTCGTGGCCCTCTGCTTCGATGCAGGCGCGATATAGGTCGATGCCGGCTTTGCGGTAAGCCTGGGCGTCTGCGACGGGGACGGATTTGGTGCCGCGTATGACAATGGCCTTCAGCTTCTTCTGGCCCATCACTGTGCCTACGCCACCGCGCCCGGCCTGGCGGCCGAAATCGTGGTTGACACAGGCGTAGGGCACCAGGTTCTCACCGCCAGGGCCAATGGCGGCAATTTGAAATTCTTCGCCGTGCTTATTCTTCAGCGCCACTTCAGCATCAATAGCACCTTTGCCCCACAGGAAGGAGGCGTCGAGCAGTTGGAGCTTATTGTCGTCAATCAGCAGGTAAACCGGTGTGGGGCTGATGCCTTCAAGGATAATGGTGTCGATGCCGGCGTACTTCATTTCAGCGGTAAAATGGCCGCCCATGGATGCGCTGGCATAGCCATTGGTGAGGGGAGATTTGGTTGTCCAATCACACTTGCCGCCGCCTGCCGAGAGCATACCCGAAAGCGGCCCGCTGGAGATGATGAGCTTGTTTTCGGGGCCAAGCGGGTCGGCGCCCCTGGGGACCTCGCGCAGGAGGTGATAAATGCCAAACCCGCGCCCGCCGATGAAGTCGCGAGCCAACTCTGGGGGGGTAGGTTCTTTGGTGAGCTTATTATCGGTAAGGTTAACGCGCAGGATGCTTCCACCGTATCCGTTCATGGCTGCCTCCTAATCTGCAATCCACAACGCGCCGGTGCCGCAGACCTGAACACAGTCGCCGCACAGATCGCATTTCCAGGCTGCGTCAGCTAATTCGACGCGCACATACATCACATCTTCGGGGCATTCGGCCACGCAGGCTTCGCACAAGGTGCACTCGGCAAAGTCAACGTAATACGCGCCGCGCTCATTCAGCTTGATACACTCGGTTGGGCAGACCGCGGCACAATTCCCACACTGGGTGCAGACTTTCATCTCGTAAACACCTGGGGCTGGGAAATGCCCAATTAAATTAAGGGCGGCTTTCTTGGGATTGCTTTCATTGAACAAGTTGAGCGAACATGCAACCAGGCAGGCCCGGCAGCCCGAGCACTTTGCGCTATCTACATAGAGACGCATGGCGAACCTCCTTTTGTATAACCGTATATTCTAAGATACTTCAATATGGCTGGCAAGGCTAGAGACATCTTTCCTGATTATTCTAGTACAGGTGTCAGGTAGTGCCCCCCGGTGCGTGACAAATATCACTTGCCCATCTAATCGATCTTCGGTATAACTAAACAGGGTGATTTGGCCCGGCTTCACCTGTCCGAAACACCCCCATACCTCAGACAGCCTATCACACACAAGGAGAAGGAATTATGACGGTCACGTTAAACGGTTCAGGCCTGACGCTTGAGAAACTGGTGCGCATCGCGCGCCACGGTGAGCGAGTGAAGCTTCATCCTGATGCAATGGAGCGGATCAGGGTTTGCCGGGCAATGTTGGAAGAGAAGGTGAAGGCGCACGAGATCATGTACGGCGTGAATACGGGGATCGGCGAGTTTTCGGAGCGCGTCTTGAATGACGAGCAGGTCGAGCAATTCCAACGTTACCTGATCTACAATCACGCGGCAGGCATTGGCGACCCGGTGCCGGTGGAGCAGGTGCGGGCGGCGATGGCTGGACGGATCAACGTGCATGCGCATGGCAATTCGGGCTGCCGGCCAGAAATCACACTGACCTTGGTGGATATGTTGAACAAAGGTGTGACCCCCGTGGTGTGCCAAAAGGGCTCTGTGGGGGCTTGCGGCGACCTGGCGCCCATGTCGCAGATTGCACTGCTCTTGATGGGTGAGGGTGAGGCTTTCTACCAGGGCGAACGCCTGCCGGGCAAGGCGGCAATGGAGCGGGCTGGCATTCCAATCCCTGGCTTGCAGGCCCGTGATGGCCTGGCGGCAATCAACGGCTCGAACCTGCTGACGGCGATGAGCGGTCTGCAGGTGTACGATATGAACCGCTGGCTGAAGCAGGCTGAGATTGCTTGCGCGATGAGCCTGGAAGCGCTGTTGGCCAACCTGAAGCCGTATGATACGCGTTTGCACCAGGTGCGCGGCTTTAAGGGCGCCATCCGTTCGGCTAAGGCGATCCTGAAGTGTATTGCGGGTTCTGACCTGGCAACAGGCAAGGTGAAAACCAAGGTTCAGGATGCGTATTCAATGCGCTCTTCGCCCCAGGTGATTGGTGCAGCGCATGATGCGGTGGCTTATGCCCGCAGCCAGGTGGAGATTGAGTTGAACGGGGTGGGCGACAACCCCATTTTCTTGCCAGAATATAAATTGACCCTGACGGGGGCGAACTTCCAGGGCTCGCCGGTGAGCCTGCCCATGGATATGGCTGGGGCGGCGATCACGATGGTGTGTGTGCTATCTGAGCGGCGGCTCAACCGCATGACCAACCCGGCCTTGAGTGTGGGCTTGCCAGAGTTCTTGACCAAGGGAGCGGGGATGTTCTCAGGAATGATGCTCAGCCAATACACGGCAGATATGATGATCGTGGAGCAGCGCATCTTATCCATGCCCGCCAGCATCCAATCCATACCTGCCGCCGCCGACCAGGAGGATTTTGTGTCGATGGGCATGAACACGGCGTTGAAGAATGGGCAGATCATGGATAATGCCTATGGTATCTTGGGAATTGAGTTTATGGCAGCAGCCCAGGCCCTCGACTTCCGCGAATTTACCCCAGGCAAGGGCGTGCAAAAGGCACACCAGGTGGTGCGCAAGTATGTTGAGCACCTAGATGTGGACCGCCCGCTGCATGTTGATCACAATGTAATGAAGGCGCTCGTCAGATCGGGAGAGATCCTGGAAACAGTGGAAGCAGAAATCGGCAGTTTGGAATAGGTTAAACTGAGTGGGCGAGGCTGTCCCGTACAGCCTCGCCCACTGAACTAAGGAGAGAGCCTCAGCCTATCCTTTTAGGGATCCAGCCATCAGGCCGCGCAAGAAGTAGCGACCGAGGAAGATATAGACCAGCAGAGTGGGTACGGCTGCCAGGAAAGAACCAGCCATCTGGATGTTCCAGGCGATGATCTGGCTGCCAGCCATGTTGTTCAGGGCCACGGTGATGGGCCAGGCCTGTGGGTTGGTGAGCACAACGGCAAAGAGAAAATCATTCCAGGCAGATGTAAACTGCCAGATGAGCACAACCACAAAGCTGGGCCAAGAAAGCGGCAGCAGGATGTACCAATAGGTTCCCAAGAGGCCAGCCCCATCCATGCGAGAGGCCTCAACCAGCTCTTTCGGCAGGCTGGCGTAGTAATTGCGGAATGTGAGGGTGGTGATGGGGATGCCGTAGATTACGTGCGCCAAAACCAGGCCCGGCAGGCCGCCATACATGTTGATCGTTTTCATGAACTCTACCAGGGGGATGAGGATGGACTGGTAGGGGATGAACATGCCGAACAGGATGAGGGGGAAGATCAGGTCGGCGCCGCGGAATTTCCACTTGGCCAACACAAAGCCGTTGATGGAGCCCAAGAAGGACGAAATGATGGCTGCCGGGATGACCATGCTGAAACTGTTCCACATGTACGGAGCAAGCGTCTGAAAAGCGGCAATGAAGTTGTCGAAACGGATGCTCTTGGGCAGATCCCACATGGTCTGCAAGTTGATCTCTTCAAAGCCTTTGAGGCCGGTTGTGAGCATCAAATACAAGGGGATCAGGTAGAAGATGGACATTAAGATCAGCGGCAGGTACAACAGATGGCGCCACTGGAAGGGGAGACGGCGAAGGGGTTTGGAGAGGGCGGTGGTGCTCATATCTCGGCCTCGCTGCGCAGGGTGTAATAGAGGTAGGGAATGATCAGTACGGCTACGCTCAGTAAGAGCAGGATACCGATGGCGGCGCCGCGGGAGAAGAAATAGCCATCAAAGGTGGTTTGCCACATGTAGATGGCGGGCACGTCCAGCGGGAGCTGCTTGCCGGCGATGGCAATGATCAGGTCAAAAACTTTGAGCGAAATATGGCCCAGAATGATCATGGCGCTGAGGGTGACCGGCCTTAACAAGGGGAAGATGATATTGGTGTAAATCCTGAATTCGCTGGCGCCATCGACGCGCGCCGCCTCTCGGATCTCATCGGGGATGGCACGCAGACCGCCCAAATAGAGGGCCATAGTATAGCCAGACATTTGCCAGATGGCAGCCAGGGCAATGGCAGCCATGCCCCACCGGGGGGTGAGGTGCCAACTATTCACCAGAAAATCAAGGCCTAAGTTTGAAAATAAGAGGTTGAACCCGCTCATGCGGTCGCCTGCGGCGGGGTTCATCAGCCAACGCCAGACAACACCGGTGACGATGAAGGAAATGGCCATTGGGAAGAGGAAAAGGCTGCGGAAAAAGGCCTCGCCCTTCAGGTTCTGGTCCAGCATGATGGCCAATGCCAGGCCAACAGCCAGGCAGCCCAAGACGAAAATGACCGTAAAAACGACCGTGTTGCGCACATCAACCAAGAAGCGGGGGTCTGAGAAGAGGTTGATATAGTTCTTTAAGCCTGCCCAGGAATAATCTGGAAGCAGGCCTTTCCAGTTGCTTAATGAGACACGCACTGACCAGGCGATGAAACCATAAATAAAAATGCCAACTGCCACGATGGATGGCGTGACCAGGGCGATGGAGAGCACGGTGTCTTTGTTTTTGCTCATGTGTTACCTCTACAGGGCAGGGGGTCAGACGAGCACATTTGCCTGCCGGAAGGTAGATAGGATCGGACGGGCGCACTCAGGCGCCCGTCCGATGGTCAAACAAGTTATTTGCAGGGGCCAGAGGCCTTGCAAGCAGCTACGAGAGCGGTCTGGAAGGTGCCGGCATCGGGAGATGCCAGGAACAGGCCGAGTGCGGTGTCGATCTCAGATTTCCAAGAGTCGTTGGCGACCACGCCGTGAGCCAAGCTGCCGACGACGGTGTTGGTGGCCCAGTCATCCATTGCAGACTGCAGGTAGGTGCCGTAGAGGCTGCGGTCACCATCGCTGCGGGCAGGAATGGAACCCTTGACGGGGTTGAAGGCATCTTGACCTTCTTTGGAGCCGCAGACGATCAGCCAGTTGACGGCGGCATCGCGGTGCGGTGCGTTGACAGGCAGGACAAAGCTGTCGGACAGGAATTGGAAGTTGCCATTGGTGCCGGGGACAGGCGCCCAACCGTAATCGGTCTGGGGAACCTTGCCCAGTTCGCGGAAGTAGCCTTCAGCCCAGTCGCCCATCACATTGAAGGCGGCCTGGCCGTTGACGACCAACTGAGCGGCATCTTGCCAACTAAGCGATGCGGCATCGGTATTGGTGTAGCTAAGGACCTTGGCAAAGTTCTCGAGGGCGGTCTTGACCTCGGCGCTGTTCCAGTCGGTGGTGCCATCCCAGAGGCCGTTGTACTTCTCGGCGCCCAGGCTGCCCAACAAGATGGTTTCCATCAGGTGCATGGCGGTCCACTGCTCGCCCATGGCCAGGGGGGTGATGCCGGCGGCTTTGAGGGTGTCCATGGCGGTGATCCACTCATCGAGGGTGGTGGGAACGGCGATGTTGTTGGCAGAGAGGATAGCCGGGTTGTACCACATGACGTTGGCGCGGTGAATGTTGACTGGCACCGAGTAGATGTTGCCATTCTGCGAGATGAGTGGGATGAGGGTCTGGGGCATAACTTCTAGCCAGCCTTCTTGCTCGTACAGCCAGTTAAGAGCCTCGAGTTGGCCGGCAGCCACGTAGGTGCCGATCAATTCCTGGCCGGCATGGCCTTGCCAGCTATCGGGTGCGTCACCAGCCTGCAGGCGGGTGGCCAGCACAGCGCGGGCATTGGTGCCAGCGCCGCCAGCGACGGCCGCGTTCACGAACTCAATATTCGGATAGCGGGCATTGAAGATCGCGATCATGGCCTCCAGGCCAGCAGCTTCACCGCCGCCAGTCCACCAGGAGAAGACTTCTACTTGGTCTGCAGCGGCAACCGGTGCATCGGTGGCGGCAGGGGCCTGCGTGGCAACGGGGGTGGGGGTGGTGCAGCCACTGAGAACAAACGATAGGATGACCAAGACGGTCACCAGGGTCCAGCTAATGCTTTTCTTCGACATTTCTCTTTCTCCTTGGAATTTGTTGAACGGGTTTGTTTTGATACTGGATCGCTGTGGGACGAATGGTATATGATAGGCCATGCACCTCCTACACAAATCGAACCCGGATCGTAAGTATCGGTTAAAATATATTATAGTGATATCTTAGTTAAGTACAAGCGGTTAGCGGACTGGCGGCGGACATTTGACGGACATGGATCGATTTGACTTCGAAGAACAGATAAGAGAATTACTGGGGCATTTGTATGACCACGCTGCCCTTGAGACACATGCCCTCACTGGGGTGCTGAAAGTTCCTTCTGGTCACCCCGGCAGCCGGGGAGAATATGTGCGCCAGGCGGTGCTCGAGGCGATTGAGAGGTTGAAACCGGTTGGTCGAGAGCCTTCACAGGGCGCACCGGAATGGCGCCCCTATTTGATCTTATACAAGCGCTATGTGGATGGGCTCAGCCCGCAAGAATTATCCGAATACCTTTCTTTGGGGGACCGGCAACTGCGGCGCGATCACAGCCGGGCCGTGCAGGCATTGGCGGGCTTACTTTGGGATGCATGGCAGGTCCAGGAAAATGCCGGTGAGCCTCAAAAGGCAGGACCAAAGGGTGCCCAAACTTTTGAGATCCACCCGGAGCGATTGGATCTTAAAAGCCTGGTGCAGGGGGTGGTGTCTACCATGGAAAGACGGGCTGTGCAAGAAGGGATTGATCTGCGCCTGTTCATCTCTGAAAATATGGATGCGGTCATGGCAGATCGGATCGTGCTGCGCCAGATCATGATCAGCTTGCTGAGTTATGCTTTCCGTTTGCAGAGCAACGGCAAGGTGGGGATGGATGTGCTGGACATGGGCGAGCAAGTGGAAATCCACCTGCGGGCGGCACTGGAAGACGGCTGGTCGGATCACGTTGATGAAGAGCAAGATGCCCTGTTAAAGTCGGCGCGATATTGGAGCGAACAGCAGTCTGCGGGCTTGGAAGTGTTCTTCCCGCGGCGCACACAGGCGGGCGAGGCCAGGCTGGTGCTGGCTTTGCCCAGGGGCTTGCGGCCGGTTATCCTGGTGGTGGATGACCAGGCGCCCACTTTGCGCATGTACCAACGCTACTTAAGCCGCTATGCATTTGATGTAGTGGGTGTATCTGATCCTACCCAGGTGCTGGCACTGGCGCGCAAGCTTCGTCCGCAGCTCATTACGTTGGATGTGATGATGCCGCACGTAGATGGTTGGGAGCTGTTACAGGCTTTGCAAGCAGATGGCTTTACCAGCCAGATCCCCGTGGTGGTATGTTCTGCCTGGGAAGAGCCAGAGTTGGCGAGATCGTTAGGGGCGGCTTACTTTTTGAAGAAGCCGATCACCCAGCGGGACCTGTTGGCGGTTCTGGAACAGTTGGATCTTCTGCCTTCGTGAAGCCGGGTTCAATGTTGGCTAACAGGGTGCGCAGGGTGGTAGACAGTTCTTGGGGCGACAGCGACCGCTTCATGGCGAGGTTCAATACAGTTCGCCCGCCCGCGAAAAACATGCGGGGAAGATCGGTGGCGGAAATGATGACGACCGGAATTGTAGCCAGGCTGGGGATACGTTGTAGGGCGGCCAGGATGCGCCAGCCGTTCATGTCGGGCAGGTCGATATCCAGCAGAATGACATCAACGGATTTTTCGTGCAGCAGGCGCAGGGCTTCTTCACCACTGCTGGCGCTGTAGATTTGTTCAATGGGGGTTGCGGTTTCTTGGCTGGCACGCAGAGCCTGGGTGACAAAGCGCTGCATGGCCGGATCGTCATCTACAACCAACATGGATTGGATCTCGACATCTAACTGGCGCACGGATTCGACCAGGGTTTGGCGGGCAATGGGCTTGACCAGGTAATCGGCAACGCCGCTGGGCAGGGTTTCAAAGTGCTCCCAAATATCGGGAATATAAAAGGCCAGGACGGGCACGTCGTAAGGCAGATCTTTGAGTGGTAAGCGCTGCTCATCGAGAGAGGATTTGTCCACCAGGATGGCGCGCGGCTGTAGTTGATTGACACGCTCGGGAAGCAAGTCGGCCTGATCCAGGCTGAAAACCTGGTAATCATCCAGGTATTGTTGGACAGCCTGCTCGGCCTTGGGGTTGGTGCTGAGCAAGAGACAGGTGGGGCGAGATTCTTCGGCGGGATAGTAGATTGCGGCAGTGGATTGAGCCTGTTGGGGTGGATCGGCTTCGGGGAGGGCGGTTTGCAAGATTGGGATGGTGAAGTAGAAGCGGCTGCCCACGCCGGGGGTGCTTTCTAGCCACATCTTGCCGCCGTGCAGTTGGATGAAGCGACGGCTGATTGCCAGGCCCAGGCCGCTGCCTTCGCGCCGGCGCCAGCTTTCTTGTCCGACCTGGCGAAATTCATCAAATACCTTGGCGGCATCTTCGGGGGCAATGCCTGGTCCGCTGTCTTCCACGCAAATTTGGAGCATATCTTGTGCCCGGATGAGATGAACGGTAACGCTGCCCTGCGTGGTGAAGCGCAGGCCGTTGTTGAGCAGGTTCAGCATCACCTGGCGAATGCGGGTGCTGTCGGCGAAGACCTCTGGCAGGCCTGGTTCGGCGAGGACTTTGAGTTGAAGGCCTTTTTGCGTAAAGGAAGGCTCAACCATCTGGCGAACTTCTTCGGTCAGGGCCTGCAGGCTGATCCATTCACGAAAGATGGTCATCTGTTGGGCGTTGATCTGCCCCAAATCGAGGATGTCGTTGATCAGGCGCAGCAAGTGGTTGCTGCTGCGGTAGACTTCTTGGATATCTTCGTAGAGGCCGGAGGGCCAGGTTGATTTTTCGGCGTACATCTCGGGCGTATTGACCATCAGGTCGCTGAAGCCGATAATGAAGTTCAGGGGGCTGCGCAGCTCGTGGCTGACCGCCAGGATGAAGCGGTCGCGGTCGGCGCGGGCTTCTTCGGCATGGCGGCGAGACCATTGGAGCATCTGGTTAAGCCGCTCGAGCTGGTAGTTGGCCTGGTTTTGTTCTTTGAGCATGCGGCTGATTTCGGCGCGGTGGATGCGGGTTTCTTCTAGCAGACGGCGCGCTTCTCGATAGTGATAGGATGAGGATGAAATGGCTGAGAGCAAGTTGCTGGAAATGGACCAGCCTAAAAAGGCCGTGAAAGCGCTGCATAATACAATGGCAACAGCGTAACCAGGCGGCAGGGGGGGCAAGAATGCCATGTATGGCATGGCGATAACCAGGCCAATGATGAGCAGCTCGACCACGAAGGTCCACGGCAAGCCAATGGTAACAACAGCCATCAGGGGAAGGAAGGCCAGAAAGAGGGTGATGGCAGGCTGGTGAAATTGCCCGTAGGCGTGGAGGATGATGGCGGTGATACCGATTATCCACACCGCCTGGGCAAGCGGATAATAGCGCTTTAGCAGCCTGGCAGATAATGCCCACACGATGGCGACGAACAGTGTGGTGACCCACAAATGTGGGGTGTAGGTCTGCGGCCAAACCAGGGTGGCAATAAAGTGCCACAGCAGGTACAGGCCGCCCACGGTGAAGATGATGTGCCGTGAGGTGGACTGCAAAAGCTCGAGCGAGTCGGTGTCGATCTTACGCAAGGTGTTGATCCAAGACATGGCCTTATCCTTAAGCCAAATGTGCTGAGGTAATAACCGAATGCGGATGGGCGCCGGGCACACATCCGCATTCGGTTATTGAAGTGAAGTCTTCTGCCGGCCCGACCCTATTCTGTGGATGGCGGCTTTGAAAGGGCGGGCGTGTCTTTTGAGGTTGTGATACGCGAATCAAGCGCAGACCAAATGTCTTTATCGAGCGAACTGCCAGATTTGCGGCGCAGGTTGACGCGGTAAGTTGTCATATCGCCATCGCCGGTCCGAGCCAACCAATTCTGCTCAACCAGCATATCTAGGGCCTGGTCTAAGTCTGGCCTGGAGATGCGCTGCGCTTCGGGCAAGGCATCAACCGCTTTGACGATATCTGGATATTTCATTGCCAGTTCACGCAGCATCATGCGCATGATCCTGCGCAGGTTAGGAGGCAGGTCAGCCAACTCAATGGCGCTGATGCCTTGCTCGCGTTTTTGAACTTCAAGCCTGTTTTGCAGCCGGTCAAAAATACCGCTCATAGGGCGCCTCGCATCACCACAACTCAGGCATGCCAATGGGCTCTGGCTGCGGCTCACAGATGCCACACCAGATCACGTTGGCTGCCGCCAGGCCTTTGGGCGTGTTATTGGACCCAAGGAACATGCATAAGAAGGTGGGCATGGTTTTGGCATGTTCTTTACAGACGAATCTACCGCAAAATGCACAAGCTGCCCGCGCCGGTTGTTCACATTCCCAGCATTGCATAAAGACCTCCTCGCTTATCGATTAACCAACTTCCATGATTTTTTGGGCTACTTCACGCAATGCCTTGGACCAAATATGGTCGGGGTAGCGCAGCGAAAAGATGTCAGCGCTGCCCATATCGACCATATCTTCACTCAATGGGAAGACTGCTGCTACCGGTGCGTCATAGAAAGAGGTAACTTGTTCAGAAACTTGTTTGAAGTCATACTTCGAGAGCGCCTTGTTCACGATCAAGAATAAGTTGGGCACATCCAGGCTGCGTGCAATATCGACGGTAACCGCGGTGCCCTGGAAATCTTGTTGGTCAGGACGCAGGACGATCAGTAAGATGTCAGAGATAGCGATGGACAGCAGGGTTTCTTCCTGCAGGCCGGGGTGGGTGTCGATGAAAAGGTAGTCCAGCTTTAACTCTTTGATCATCTTCTGCATACCCTCGTTCAAGCGGTTGACATCGTAGCCATCGCGGAGCACCCGGCTGATCTCGCCGCTGTTGATGCTGGAGGGAACGAGCCAAAGCAGTTTGCCTTGCAGTTTTTTGCGCCCTTCTGCGTCACCGGTATTTTCGCCGACCGAGAAAGCCACCTCGGTGATGGTGCACTCGCCGCGCAGAAATTCATTCAGGGTGTGGCCCATCTTGGCCTCGTTCAGGCCAAAGAGCACATGGATACCAGGGGACTGGATGTCTGTATCGATGACGCCGACCCGTTTGCCTGAAGCGGCCAGTTGAGAAGCCAGGTTGGCTGTGAAGTTGGATTTACCTGTGCCGCCTCGAAACGAGTGGATGGAGACAATGTATGCCATACGACCTACCTCCGAAACGCAATGTGTGATTGTTCAGCCGAGAAGCAGTGCATACTTAATTATACAGCCATTTTTTCGGAATCCCCGTCACGTTTGGCCGGCTGGGGGATCCTGGTTTGGGGTTGGCTCGGCGGGTTTGGCAACGCGCTCACCCAGCTTGGCGAACAGGTTCGCGCCACCTGTGGTGGGGCGGGCGGCGATCTTCTCTTGGATGCGCTGTTCCAAAATTCCCCACAGGGGGCTGGCATCTTCTGGAAAGATGTTGCGCAAATACAGCATGCAGTAACTGCCCACGGCGCGGCGGGCATCATCCATTTGTGTGCGTAGATCGGCCATTTGCTTTTCGACGGCTGTACGCATTTTCTCATCATTAAGCTTGTCGAGGGTTTTGCGCAAAATGCCCAGGCGAGCCTGGATGACCAGGAATTTTTCGATTTGTTCGGCCTTCTGGGCGCCAAACCGCTCAGCCAGAGGTGCCAGGATCTCTTGCAGGTTGGACAATTTTTGTACCATGGCGGCTTCTTTTTGGGTGACCCGGTCGGCGTCGCCGAGTTTTTCCTCGATCCAGGATTTCTCTTCTGCAAGCCCGCGCGAGATGACAAAGGCGATCAGGCCGGCCGCACCCAGGCCCAGCACAGCCGCATACACCAATAACATGCCGCCTGAAACGGCCAGGGTAATATGATTGAAGATGCTGTGCAGGAGAATGGCCATGAGCCAGCCTGCTACCATCACCAACACGCGGCGCAGGGGACGCTCAAAGCGCCCCAAGCCAAAGGCGATGCCAATGGTGGCGCTGGCTGATGCGTGGATGAGGTTGCTGGAGAGGACGCGGCTGATGGCCAGGCCCAGGCCGGCGCCTTGTAATCCGGCAAGATATTCGTAATTTTCGACCACTGCAAAACCAATGCCGGCAGCAAAGCCATAAATAGCACCATCCACAAAGTAGGTGAAATTGGGCCGGCGCACCAGGTAGATCAAGACGAGGGCTTTGAGAGTCTCTTCGATCACGGGTGCAGCATAACGAATGATCTCTTTGCGTTTGAGGATACTGTGCATGTACAACTCGTAATTGATCTGCCTGGCTACCAGGTAGGCGGCAATGCCGCAGACCACGCACAGTAAGACGTATTTAAACGTGCCTGTTTTATAGAGATCGAGGGTATAAATGATGTAGAGAATTACAAGGGGAACCAGGGTGGCAACGAACAGGGCAAGGATCATGGGTACATCCTATAAAGAAAAGGCAGAGCGATCAGCATTATCAAGGCTTCTGCCGTCGTATCCACCACACCGCGGCGATCAGAACCCCGGCAACCAGCAGGATGGCTAACAGCGGGGCAGTCCCACCCTCTAGCCCGGCGGTGCCAGAGAGGCCGCCGCCAAGGGTAGGGGAAAATATGAAGACTGCTGCCAGGATGAACACGACGGCTGCTGCTGCGGTGCGCAATATCCAGGTGCGCTGGCGGGCAGCAGAAGACTGCCAACCTGGCTTGGGCTGCAGCAGGTTGCGTAAGCGCTCTTTGAGCGAGATGGTTGTGGGGCGGGGGCCTTCTGCAGCCCAATGGGCGGCCAATTTGGCCTGCATCTTGCGATTTACCGCCGGGCTGATGGGTGTGGCGGGTAAATTGCGTTGGAGGCGCAATACCATATCTTCTAGCGCGCGCAGCTCTGGCAGGTCTGAGAGTGCCGCCCCTGGGTCTTTGCCGCTTGCTAACACCTGGTCGGTGAACGAGGCCAGCACATCGTCGAGAGGGTCTCGCGCGCGGTCGGACTGGGCTTCAGGTTGATAGGTATCAGGCATTTTTGTTTTCCCACTGGCTCTGTAATGCGCTTATGGCGCGGCGAAAGGTGCTTTTGGTGGCCTCGAGAGACTGGTTTTGGAGTTGGGCAATCTCGTTAAACTGCAATCCTTCAACAAAACGCAGCAAGATGATCTCTTGGTAGTTGGCCGGCAATTTTAACAAGGCCTGGCGCAGCGCCACGCGCTCTTCAAGTGAGTTGTCCGAGTTTTCAGCCACTAAAGCCGTCACTTCCTCAAAATCTTCGTGCCTGGGATTTGTATCGGCAAACCCCAGGGATGGTTTTCGACGCCGGTAGTAATCGGCTACCTGGCGGTTGGTCAACGTTCGGAGCCAGGTACTGAACAAAGACTCACCCCTAAAACTTCGCAGGGACCGGATTGCGGCGACGAACACTTCTTGGGTAACATCTTCAGCATCCTGCTCTGGAACAACGTAACGGACGCGATTGTGTACCAGGGGCAGATAACGTTCGAAGAGAACGTTAAAGGCTTCTTGCCGGCCTTGCTGTGCGGCATGAACCAGGTCTTCGTCGCTCGGTTTTGTAGGGGTGGCCATATTCAGGATGGCTCAATAACTTAGTCGCAGAGAGAAGCGAAAAAGGGTTGACGGTTGAAAATTGGCTGTGGTCGAGTCTTGAGCAAACGCTTACAGAATCAAATGGTCGAGCAGTGTTTTGAGTTCTTGGGTAAATGGGCTCTCTGGGTTCACCTCCACAAAAATATCGGCACTAGAAAGGGTCATCATATCGGGGTTTAGTGGCAGGGTGATTGCCACCTCACAGTGATAAGTGGTTTCAATCTCTTTTGTTACTTCGGCCAGGTTGTAGGTTTTTGGAACCAGGTTGCCGATCATGATCAACCTGGGAACATCCAGGCGGCGTGCCAGGTCGACGGTGACGGCGGTACCCTGGAAATCTTGCGCATCGGGGCGCAGGATAATACATAGGATATCAGTCATGGCGATGGCAGCCAAGGTGTCGTCGGTCAGGCCGGCGCGGGTATCCACAAGGACAATATCTAACTGGTTGTTCTCGATTAGTTCGGGAATGCAGGCATCCAGTGCTTCGGAATCAAAGTCACCTTTCAGCGCCATTGAAATATCGAGAAAACGCGTGCTCGCGGGCAGCAAGTAAAGTTTGCCAGGCGCACTGCCCTGGAGGCTGGTGGTGACATCGTAGGTGGCTTGTTCAACAGAGCAGGCCTGGCGTAAAACATCGTTCAGGTAGCAGGTAATGGCGCTGTCTTTCAATCCAAAGGCATAGTGCAGGCTAGGTGATTCGATATTGAGATCCACCAGGCCAACGCGCTTTCCGGCCCGTGCCAGCAGGGCCGCCAAATTGGCTACCAGGCTGGTCTTACCGGTACCGCGGCGAAAGGAATGGACAACAATGACAGTGGGCATACTGTTCACGGCTTTCAGGCCAAAATGCGGGCAACCACTTTCTTAAGTTCAGCGGTGATGGGGTGGTCAGGGTACTGGGCAACGAAAAGACCGGCGCTGGCCAGGGCCATCATCTCGTCTGAATGGGGCAGGATGGCGGCAACATCGGCATTGTAGGTCTGCTCGATCTTGGGACCGATGCCGTTCATGTAAACGTGAGGTACTTTGTTTACGATCAAGTAAAGGCTGGGCACATCCAGCTTGCGGGCCACTTCTACGGTGACGCTGGTGCCCTGGTAATCCTGGTTATCGGGGCGCAGGATGACCAACAGTACATCTGAGATGGCGATGGATAAGAGGGTCTCTTCGTTGATACCGGGGTGGGTGTCGATCAGCAGGATATCTAACTGCATTTCGTCGATCAGATCGGTGAAGCCGTCGTTGAGCAAGCCCACATCATAGCTCTCGCGCAGGATACGGGCAATCTCGCCGGCTTTGATGCTGGATGGGATCAGGTAGATCTTGCCACTGACGCCGGTCTTCAAGCTGGAGGTTACATCGTGGGCGGTTTCTTTGATACTGCACTTGCCCCACAGGTAATCGTTGAGCGAGTGACCCATATCTTCTTCGCTCAACCCGAATAGAACATGGATGCCAGGCGAGGCGATATCGGTATCCACAATGCCCACGCGCTGCCCCTGCATGGCAAGCAGGGCAGCCAGGTTGGCGGTGGTGTTCGATTTGCCCGTTCCACCGCGGAATGAGTGAACCGAGACGATCTTTGACATAATGCCTCCTGGTGTTACATAATAGATAAGTTTAGCTGAATTAACACGCTTGCGCAAGGTGCGATCAAGTTTTACCCTGTTCGCGCAACCGCTTTACCTTTTCTTTCAGGCTTAGGAACTCCTGGCTGCCGGTGATGGCGGCGACTTCTGCCTTGCGTTTGCTCTCGTCTACCTCAATGCGCAGCATGGCCACTTCTTTGCGCAACTGCTCTTCACGTTCTTGGACACGAGAAGCCATTTGGGCAAATTCGGCTGCCAGGGTGACCAGGGTTTTGTCTTTATACTGGTCACTGCTTTTCATGATGTCATCGGCCTGGTAGCTGCCGTTGGCAATGCGCTGGACCCAATCGCGCACCTGGCTGAGGAAATCGGTGGTATAGCGGATGCGGTCATTTAAGCCCGACATGACCGCCAGCACCAGGTCGCTGCTTTCATTCAGCAGGCGGAGAAACTCTTCGCGGCCCAGGGTGAGCACTACGGCGGGGGTCTCAGCACGGGCGCTCAGCGAGCGGCTCTTTTGGTCGATCAGGGCCATTTCTCCCAACACATCGCCTGGCTGAAAAATGCGTATCGCCTGCCCGGCCTGGGGGTCGTTGGGGAGGGGCGCATAGATGGCTACCTGCCCAGACTCGACGATGACCAGGTAAGTGCCGGGATCGCCGAGGTTGAACAAGATCTCTTTGCTTTCCAGGTGGCGTGTGCTCAACGCTCCTGAGACGCGCTCCAGGACATCCTCGGGAAGAGATCGGAACAGTTCTACGTTCTTTAGCAATGGATTCATCTGCTTGCTCCTGTTTGGATCAGGTTTTCTCGATCAAGATGCGATGGCAGGGACGAGCAATTGGATGCGCAGTTGATCATCCACCAGCCGCCAGTGCCAAACTGGCCAGGCATCCGGTTTGCCCGTCCGGATGAGTTTTAATGCTTGCTTGAACAGGTCGCGCCCTTCAACTTGAATGGCAGGGATGCAGCTTTCGAGATACTTTTGTGCCTGTTCTAAGGCAGCCTGGCAGGTGGATGTATCTTTGTCAATCCACAAGGCCTCTGCCTGGCGGTAACCGATCAGTGCCAGGCCACAATCTGCGTTGGAGAGCTTGCCCCAGATTTGGGCGGCATGCTGGTACTGCCCCTGTGCCATCTGTGAGCTGCCCTTGCGTAAGTATTGATCGCCCAGGCGGATAGCAGCCAACGCGGCCCCAATGGGGAGATTGCAAGCCAGGTAAGCCGCTTTGACTGCGGCCCACTCACCGGCCAGGTCATTCACCAGGACCTCGATGCCGGTTGCCCAATGTTCGGTGACGGATGGCAGGATCGACCGGCAGCGCGGCAACCAATCGGCCACCTGACTTTTCTCTGAACGCCAATATAACCATGCCATTGCGGCGGTCAGGCCGAGTTCAGCAGTGCCGGGATCTGAACTGAGCAATTGGTGCAGCAGCTTTTCGGCCTCGTCTGGGCGGTTTTGGCTGATCAAAAGCAGGGCCAGTTTACCACGCAATTTCTGCACATCGGGCTGGGGAGTGGTTTCGGGCAGGATTATGCTGGCAGCCTCGTATGCGGCGGCGGCACGTCCCAGGTCGCCGTATTGAAGGCAGGCATCACCTAACGCGGATTGAATGCGGCTGTTTAGAGCCAGGTCTGCGGGGGCGGCCTGGCTGGCAGGGATGTGGTTGATGGCCTCCAGGCCGTGCTGGAAGTGGATGGCGGCCTGGGCAGGGTCTTGCCGCTGGCTGGAATGGCTGCCAGCCAGGAAGAAGTGCTGGGCGGCAGCCTGCCATAGTTCGGCGTACAGGTAATGCCTGGCGATGGTCTCTTCTTCTTGCGCGGGGCTGGCAGCGGCGGGGGTATCTAAGAATGCGGCGATACGGCTGCGCAGTTCGCTGCGTTGGGAGCGCGGCGCGCTGAGATGCTCAGCGATTTGGGCATGGATTTGGCGGCGGCGCGCAAAGGGCAGGCTGTTATACAGCACCTCGCGTACCAGGGATTGCTGAAAAGCGTAGAGCGCATCTACGCCAGCTTCAAGCAGTACGATAAGGCGTGTTTCGACCAGAGCATTCAGGTTATTACTCAAGGTGACCGGGTCAAGTTTTGATTCCATCAGTGCCAGCACCTGGCTGATGCGGAATTCATCGCCGATCACGGAGGCCAACCTGGCTATTTCTCGCTGCAGCTCGCTAAGGCTTTCCAGGCTGCTGAGGGCTAATTTTTGCAGGATGTCGGATTCGGTCAGGACTGTCCCCAAGTCTTCGGCGCTGATCTTACGTGTGGTTTTGATCCAATGGCTGATTTCGCTGACAAACAGGGGGTTACCGGTGCTTTGCTGTTGGATGATGGGGACCAGGTCTGATACCAGGATATGGGCCACCAGGGCGGATGTATCTGCCTGGCTAAAAGGTTCTAGAGAAATCGTTTCCCATCGGGCATTCTGCCGGCTGCCCTCGCCGCGTTGGGCGGCGAGCACCAACAGCGGCTGGTTTTGCAAACGGGACTGGATGTGCATGAGCAGATCCAGCGATCGATGGTCCATCCAGTGTGCATCTTCGAAGAAGAGCGCCAACGGCCCTTTCAATAATAAGCCAGAGAGTAAGGCGGCAAAAGCGCTGGCGAGGCGCTCTTGCTCTTGGTTGGACAGCGGAGAGACTTGTAACCAGGTTTGCCCGCCAAGATCGGTAGGATGGCTTGCTTCTAATTGTTTGAGTAGGGTTGCGCTTTTGCCCTGGCGAGACCTGCGGCCTTGCCTGCTGATTTCGCGCAGTATTTGTGCGTCATCAGGGGGGCTGTCTTCGGGGCTGGACGGGCTGGTGGGGACAGGGCCAGATGTGAGATGCAGGCCTAGCAGGCTCTCAAGAGCATTGACCTGTTGTTCATCCAGGGGTATTTCTGCCAGGTGGTGGCGCAGCTTGGATTGTTGGATTTGGGGGATATCGGTGGGGCTGATGTTAGCCAGTGTGCGCAGGATGCCACTCAGGCAGGCGTAATGGGTGGCGGTGCGGTAAGAGCGGCACTGGTGAAGCAGTAAGCGCGCCCCCAGTCCTTCAGCCTCTTGGAGCAAGATATCCGCCAGGTAGCTTTTGCCGATGCCGGGTGCGCCCGTAATGCTCAAGTAAACACATTGCCCCTGGATGGCGCGCTGTAAGAACTGCCTGGCGCGTTCCCATTCGGCTTTTCGCCCAACGATGGGCGGGCGTTTGTGGATGCGGTTGGCAAGTGTATCTTCGCGCACCCCATCCACTTGATGAAGTGGGATTGGGCGGCTCTTGCCCTTAACCCGGATGGAAGGCAGCTCGGTCAGCAAAAAATAATCGGAGACGGCATTGTGGATAGATTGGCTGACCAGGATTTGGCCGGGCTTTGCGGCGCCCATTAAGCGCGCCGATAAGTTCACATCATCGCCCATCACGGTGTATTCGCGGCGGGTGGAGGAGCCAACCATTCCGGCATATACACTGCCTTGGGTGATGCCGATACGGTGCTTGACCAGGGGGCCTTCGCAATCAGGGGGGATGTGGCGAGCAAACTTGGCATGCCATCGTTCGTTGAGGGCGTCCAACTCTACATTCATGGCCAAGGCAGCACTGACGGCGCGTTGGGGGTCGTCTTCGTGACTGACCGGTGCTCCGAACACGGCCAGCAGTTTTGTACCTTTGCTGTAAGGATCAATGCGGGTGACGATGCCGCCATAGCGAGTGATGGCTTCGTTCATGGCGGTGAAATAGGCGCTGAACAGGCTGGTGAGGCGCGATACACCGGCCTGCCCCCATGCGTCAAAGAGGGTTTCAAAGCCGATGAAGTTGCAGAAGAGAACGGTGGTAAGGAGAAATTCGCTTTCAACGCGCCGTTCGCGGGCGTGTACAATCACGCGCTCGGCTAACTCAGCGGCGATAAAAGGCTCGATGGCGTGGATCTGGTTGAGGGCAACACGCATTTGGGCTAGCAAGGCCTGGGGGCTGGCATTCCACGGCACGCCAGAGCGGGCGCGCCGCTCTTCGGCTTTGATCTCGAAATCGCCAATCGATTGCTCGGAACGAGCCTGGGCCTGGTAATAGCCGGGTGACTGGGGCGTGACGATGAAGTCATCGCCCAAGAGGTTGGCAGTGGCTTCGTTCACAATCAGTTGGCCCGGACCGGTCGATGCGCCTTCTGCGCCCATAGTCTGGGTGACAGCCGGGCCAATCACGCCGTATTCCATGCGGCGGGCGCTACCTACGCTGGCGGCCATAAATTCGCCGCTGGCGACGCCGATCTTCATTTTCAGACTGACATTTTCGGTGGGGGTGGGGATATTCGCAAATTCTCCAATTGCGTACAGCATGCGCGTGCCAGCTCGTACTGCCCACAGCGCCTGGGTTCCTTGCTCTTGCTGGGGAAAGTAGACCAGGGCAGCGTCGCCAGCAAACTTGAGCAGGGTGCCGCCAGACCAGGAGATGATCTCGAGCATGGTGGCGAAATAGCGGTTCATGATTTCTGTCAGGCGTTCGGCGCCTTCGGGGCCGAGCACAGCCAGCCGCTCGGAGAGGGCGGTGAACCCGCTGACATCTGAGAAAAGCAAGGAGCCTCTCAAGACCTGGCCGCTGACCAGGCCAGCAACAGGCCGGCGCATTTTCTCTTGCACAAGGTGATTGGGTAAGAATGTGGAAAGTAAGTATTGGACGGAGCGCAAACGTTCCAAGGCGTTAATCAGCACGCCGCGGCGCGGGTCCTCGCTGTTCAGTTTGCGCCATAAATCTGCCGAGAGGAATTTTTCAAGCTCGGGTGGAAGAGACAGCTTGCCATCCGGCTCGGCTTCCGATGGGCTTTGGGATTCAAGTGGAGAGGGGGTTATGGCCGGCGCCGGCTTTGGCGCGGCTTTTTCGGTTGTTTTTGGGGTGTCGCTATCTGAGAAGAGGGCAGAGAGATCGGGTAGACCACGTCCTTGCCTGCGGCGAGGGGGAGGGGCGCCGGGCTTAAAGAGATCGTCGTTCTCAGAGTTGTCCATAACACATAAATTATACCCTTATGTGTTCGGAATGGGCTTGTGTATCCGCTTCAGGAGTTGGTTTTACACCATGGCGAGAAGCATTGGAAGCAAACTCATCTTGGCGGTGGACGAGTCCGGCGGCTGAGATGATGCCGGTGATTACCCACCAGTAGGGCATGGCAAAGGAGTCGATGCTGAAGCCCTCGCCAATGAAAGCAACCAGTGCTAATTGGCCGGTGAAAGCCAGTGTGCGCAGGACCGGCTGGTGGCTGCGACAGGTTAACTGAGAAGACCGAAACAAAAGATACAGCCAGGTGATAAAGATGGCAAAACCGAGTGCCCCGGTTTCGGCGAGCAGACGCACCCACAAGCTTTTGATATTGGGGGCTACTGAAGAATCAAACATCAGCATACTCACTTCGTAGGAACCCCATCCAATGGCGGGCATGTGGCTAGGAAAGAAGAAGCCTGAATTACCAAGCCCAACCCCAAGCCAGGGGAAATCGCGGAAGACTGTCCAGCCAGTGGTCCAATATACCATGCGTTCCATGAATGCCAGGCGGTTGCTGTAATAGAGAAGGGTATTCTCGTCTAGCATCAACATCTTGAGAACATCTTTCCAGGGAGGAAGGTATTCATACATAAGCAACAAACGTTCATCCCTCAGGCTGGCAACCAATATCAGCCCCAAGCCCAGGGCCAGATAGAGGAGAAAGAGGACAATATTGATCAGCAGGCCGATTGCCCACCTGAACTGGCGCTGTGAAGCAAGCTTATTGGCCCAGGGTCGGGAGGTGATCTTGTTCAGCAGCTTGTGGTAGAGCGCCCAGTGGAGTTTCATGACCAAGAAGACGACCAGGAGCATGAAGGAGATCAAGCCAATGCGGGGTGAAGCCAGAAAGAAAAAGATGATTCCTGGCACGAGCAGGAGATTTTCTAGCGACAGGCGCAAGACGCGGAAACGGAAGGCGGAAGTGCGCTGATAAGTGGCGGCAAGCCACAAGGGTAAATATAAAATGACCAGTTGATGGGCAAACCAGGATGGCTCATATGTCAGGCCGCTGATGCGTTGTCCGCCGCGCTCGGCGGCATGCGGAACCTGAACAACCAAAAATTCCTGGATGCGTTCCATCCAGTAGGGATATTCATAATCCTGGCCAAGGATGAAGTAAGATTGGATGAGCGCATAAACCAATGTGAAGATGCCGCTAATGGTGAGCCATTGCCAGGTTTTGTGCAATTTCTGGGTGTGGTTAGGCCATGAGGCAATGACAAAGTAAAAGGCCACGCCGATGATCAAAGTGACGAAAGCCCGCAGTTCTTGGGCAGGCAAAACCCTTTCTTTATAGGGGGGGACGTTGATAAAAAAGGCAGCTGCGTTTGCTAGGAGTACAACCAAAACCAAGACAACCAGAGGCCGCGCCTCGATTGGCAGAACCCCGCCGCGTAGGATGAAGGGGATGAACCAAATGACTGCCAGGATCAGGATGGGCAGCGCTGAAAGGGGGGCTACAACGGTGTTGGTTAGCTGGATCAGCAAAGAAAAGCTGGTCATGGGCAGCGTGAAAAGTGCAAAGGCCCATAGGAAGTCCAGGCCTTTTTGCCAGGCGGGCAAGAGTCTGTGAAACTGGCTCATGCTGCTTTGGGCCGCCGGAAGGGAAATACATCGGCGAGAAAAATGCCCACAACTGCGCCTGCAAGCATGCCTGCCAGCATTAAGTGGTTGCGCTGGTATAGGACCGGCTCGGTTGGTGTTGGCTGGAATTCGGGAGCGCCGAACATAACGTAGCCAGCGATGTTTCCGCTGGCCTGCAGACTGAGCATGGATTCGTGGGCCATAGCAGCCCAGATCTCGACGGTGGCCTGGGCAATTTGAGGATCGGCGTGGCGATAGCGCAGGTACCAGAAAGTCAGCCGCCGCTCAACGGTGCTGTTTTTTATCAAGGATACGGCATCAACTTGAATACCCTGGCGGGCAGCCTCGGCTGTAACCAACTCAAGCAAGATCGGAGACTCGATCACCGCTTCGGTAGTAGAGACAGCCATATCTTGGACGCGGACGAATTGATCGCGAGGAATATCCAGGATGGGCATTTTCTCGAGGTCGGTCTGCACCAGATAGATGGCAACGGCTTCATATTGGGGTGGGGTAAGGTAGTGGAAGATAAAGCCGGCCAGGGCGCCCAACAGGATCGCGACCACAATAACCCACCAGCGGCTGGCCAGGCGACGGAAATGTTCCAATGGTACAAATTCTTGCATATCAACTCTTCTCTATCGGTTTCGTTATTCTCGCAACGGTCATTTCGATCAGGAAACTGGCGTAATTATAATCGCTTCGGAGGCGTTATAATACTTGTCATGATCACATTACATACCAAGTTTCAAATCCCCGAGGAAGTACTATTTCGTGAAATAGGCGGCGAAGCCGTGATTTTGAATACTAAGACGGGCAAGTATTATGGGTTGAACGAGATGGGTACCCAGATGTGGGCCCTGTTGGTTGAAAAGGGTACACTGCTGGAGGCTTGCCGGGTCTTATCAGATGCTTATGATGTGGAAGAGGAACAAGTGCAAGGGGATATGCTGCAGTTGATGGAAACCCTGGTAGAGAAGGGATTGCTGCACATTGAGCCTGCGGCATAAACTGGTTACGGCCAAAGGACTGACCTGGCGTGAACACGGGCTGATCCTCCAGGCGTGGTTTTTACTGCTGGGCGTAGATTGGGGTTTGAGGCTATTCCCATTCCGGCGAGTACAAAATTGGACGTTGGGAGATCAAGGAAAGGTATTTGCGCATAGCCAAAACGCCGAGCTTTCTGTTCAAAGCGAATCCGATCTGAAGAGCGCGCGACAATTGGGCGCTCAGGTCAGCCGGGCGGCGCGTAACCACGTGTATCCAATGAGCTGCCTGCGTCGTTCTTTGGTCTTGCAGGGCTTATTGGCGCGGCGAGGTATTGCTGCAGAGCTGCGGATTGGCGTACGCAGAGATGGCGAGAGATTGCAGGCGCATGCGTGGGTGGAAGTGGCAGGGGTTCCTATTGAGGAGCCAGAGGGAATAGCTGCTGCTTACCCACCATTGAACGAGGTGGATGAGGTGGCGAAGAAATATGAACAAAATCAGTAAGGGGTACTCAATCTTGTGAGCGGGATTTGCGTTCAACTCAACCTGGATGGCGCTCAGGTTGATGATGGTGGGCTGCACAGGATGGCGGAGGCCGCTGCTTACCGTGGTCCGGATGGAATCCGTTACCGGTTGGATGGCGCAGTGGGCATGGCCCACCTGGCTTTTCATACCACGCCTGAGGCTGTGAGCGAGGTGCAGCCGCTGGTGGGCGCAAATGGACGATTGATGCTGGTGGCAGACGCGCGCCTGGATCATCGGGATGAACTGATTGCCGGATTAACTTCCAGGGGATTTGTGCAAGAAAAAAGTCCTTCGGATGCGGCCTTGATCCTGGCATCTTATCTGTGTTGGGGGAAGGACTGCTTGCGGCAGATCAATGGCGATTATGCATTTGCGATTTGGGATGCTGAAGCACAAGAATTGTTTTGTGCGCGTGACGCGATTGGCATCCGGCTGCTGCATTATGCTCAGGTGGGGCAGCGTTTATACATTGCAACAGCAATTGGCTCGATCCTGGCGGCTCAACCAGACCTGCGGAAAGTGAACTTGCCGATCATCCAGGATTTCCTGGCGGGAAGGTACGGGCGCTGGGTTTATCAAACTGCTTACGAGGAAATCGCGCGCCTGCCGCAGTCTTATACGATGACGGTGCGGGATGGGCGAATTTCGTTGCAGCGTTATTGGGTGTGGGGAGAACAGTCGCTAACGCGATACCAACGCGATGAAGATTACATAGCTCACTACCGTGAACTGTTTGAGAAGGCGACATTATCTTGTTTGCGTACCACTGTCCCGGTCAGTGTTTGGTCGGGCGGAGGATTGGACTCGGCGGTAACGGCAACGACGGTCGATTATTTATTGGAAAAATATGGGCTGGATGTGGATGCATATCTTCATTCGGCAGTGTTCAAGGGAATCCCCTCGGCAGACGAGAGCGCATATGCTGAGGCTTTGGCGATGCACTGCACGCGCTTTAAGGGCAGCCGCTTGCTGCCAAGCGAGGACTGCTGGGGGTTCAAAGAGCATGGACGGGATGGCGGGTATCCGCTTGATGAGCCAGAACCGGGTATTGACCGCGCCTTGACCAACCGCCTGTATGGGGCAGCCAGGGGGGATGGCTGTAGGGTTTGTCTTTCAGGAGAGGGCTCGGATAACGCGCTGCTGAAGGGGGCGTATATATACCTGGATGTGCTGCGGGATGTACCCTTGAAACATCTGCGTGAAGAACTGCCCTATTTTATCGCGCGTTCTGGTCACTCGTGGTTGGGGATATTGGCACGGGCGTATTTGCGGCCTGCTATGCCCAATTTCTGGCGGGTATTGAAGCGTTTCAAGCGCAGGCCTGAGGAGATGGGTTGGAAAGTGCCAACTCTTCCTCCGCCGGATGAGTACCTGCCTGTGCCTGAGTTTTCGAGCCAAGGCGGACGGACAGCGTACGAAACATTAACCAGGGGGCATTATGCGTTTCGGTTGGCTTATTTTGATATACTAGCTGCGTCCAATGGTTTTGAAGAACGCTATCCCTTCTTGGATCGCCGGCTGGTGGAATATTCGCTGCAGATACCCCCGCACCTTCGTTTTCGGCGGGGCACCAGTAAGCTGATCTTGCGCCAGGCTTTTGCAGATATTCTTCCAGCGAAAATCTCATCTCGCAAAGGAAACACACACCTGGGCGATGTGATCGAGCCGGGTGTGTTGGGAGAAGAGCGCCAGGAGATCGAAGCTCTGCTGACCAATGCACGTGTGGTGAGCGGTGGGCTGATTGATGAAGGTCAACTGCGCGAGACGTGGAATACCTATGTTGAAAAACGAGATCAAAATTGCTATCATATGTTGATGGATGTGCTGCCGATTGAAGATTGGCTGCGTTTTTTGGAGGATGCTGCCTGATTGGGGCGGCAGAGCAGCCAGACGTGCAACTTGGAACATGATCGAGACAATCGTTTCGGCAAATTGTGATAAAATAACCAAAGTATTATGCATTTTTGCATCCGTTTTATCGCGGAAGGAAGGGACTTATGGAGACCGATAGCAAGCAAAAGCCAGAGCGTAAACCATATCAAAAACCTGAACTGGTTGAATATGGCGAGTTGAAGGATTTAACTCTGGGTAGTGGTAGCGCACGCCGAACAGATCTCAAAGTCGGTAGTTGGACTGTTTAAGGATTGGCATGGTTAACACCTCGCCGGGGTTGAGCATACTCGGCTTCGAGGTTGAGGCATTACAATCTTACGCCAATAACTTAGAGCTATCCGATCTTCTTGCGCCGTTGATGTTGTCGCGGGCTGTGGCTGAAAACCTGGCTTGCGATGGTATCACCGGCGCTTTATTAATTCTGCGTCAAGCTCCCCGTCCAACCCTGGCTGTGATTGGGCGATTTGATGAGACACAAGGCGCATACTTGAAAGCGCGTGCCAGGCATTTGCAGCAGTTATGCCATAACTTGCATTATGTTTCATACCGGCAGGCTGAAAAGGATTGCCGGGTTTTAGCAGATCGACTGCGAGCGCGGTTGGGCGATGACCTCAATCGATTTTATTTCCAGGCCATGCCGCGCGGTGGAATGGTGATTTTGGGCCTATTAGCCTACTGCTTGAACCTGGATCGCCAGCGTTTTGAGCCGCCTTTCCCGCCAGATGCACCGCTGGTGGTGGTGGATGACTGCGCCCTGACCGGGGCAAGATTGGCCAGTTTCCTGGCCCGCCAGGCTGGTCCCCGCGTGGTATTTGCTCCGCTATATGCCCCTGACCAATTGCGAGATGCGATCCAACGGCAAGAGAAGCGGGTGATCGCCTGTGTGAGCGCCCATGATCTTGAAGTTGCAAACGATGAGGTACCGGGGCAGCTTGAAACTTTAGAACAATGGCAGGCGCATCTGCCAGGGAAGCGGTATTGGGTCGGAAACCCTGAGCATGTCTGCTTCCCGTGGAACGAACCGGATACTTTTTTTTGGAATGCGGCTTCTGCACGAGCAGAAAAGAACTGGCATATTCTGCCTGGTGAGCTGTGTTTGAAAAACCGTTTGCCAGAGCAGATCACCCCGGTTCCACTGCAAATCCAGCCAGATGGGGATGGACTATTTAAGCCGGCTGAGCATGTGGTGTATGGCGATTATGAGGGCGGGGTCGTGATCGGGCAGTTGGAAGATGGGCGGGTCATTGGGCTGGAAAATACAGCCGCGGCCATGTGGCGGGCACTGATTAGTTCGGCAAGCATAGAAGCGGCAGTTGATAGGCTGCAAAACGAGTATATGGTGGATGAGACGGCCTTGACGGCCGACCTGCATGATTTCATAGAAAAACTGCTGGGGCGTGGAATCATAAAAGAAAATTGAATATGTAAGTAGGGCTGTCCCATGAGACATTTTTGGGACAGCCTTGTGTTTGTTGGATGGTATATAATTCATTTGCGATGGTGGAAGCTTACCTCCTATTTGGCATTACTATGGTCAGCGACTTCCCTTTCACAAACCGGCTGGAAAAGACAGCCTGGCAGAATGGGAATACTCCTGACTTAACCTTTACATGTGTGCGCCAACCGCTGATCATGGATGATCCGCCAGGCCCCCTGTTGTATCGCAGCCTTGATCGAAATAAGATTGGTCAGAGCGCGCTGGCGCTCTACCGGCTCGACGACTGCGATTTGATACGCCTGAACGGCGTGGCTGACTTCTACATCTGGCCGCAACAGATTGAGTGCCACGTGCATGAGAGCGGGCAGTTGTACCAGGTGGAAATTGGCCTGTTGGGGACAGTTTTGACTTATTGGTTGGAACTGCGCGGCGTCTTGGCGCTGCATGCCGCTGCAGTCGTCCTTAATGATAGGGCAGTTGTTTTTCTTTCAGAGAATAAGGGTGGAAAAAGTTCACTGGCGGCGACTTGCATGCAAGCAGGTGGCAGGTTGTTGACAGATGATGTGCTGGCGGTGGCAGAAACGCGTGAAGGATTCCTGGCTTGCCCCGGGTACCCTGTGATGCGTATGTGGCCAGATGGCGCGCAGTTTTTTACCGGTGGATATAAAAACCTGGAACTGGCACACCCTAAGCTGGAAAAGCGGCGTGTGGTCATTGGCCCTCAAGGGTTTGGGCATTTTTGTGCCGAGGCACGGCCCTTGGCATCTATTTATATACCAGAGCGTTGTAGCACAGCGGAAGGAGGCCTAGAGATTTCTATCTTACCTGTTTCTCCTCGAGAAGCTGTAATGGCTTTGTTAGGGTGTTCGTTTGCTGCTGGCCTGGTCGAAGTGGCTGGATTGGCAGTACGGCGCCTGGATGCCTTGGCGCGACTTTTAAACTCTACTACTGTACACAGGCTGCGCTATCCAAACGGGTACCAATATCTCTCGGCGGTTTGCAATGCGGTATTGGCGGATCAGGCAGGAGGTAGCAACAGGAGATAAAAATCATTTCGTGATTCATCAATTGGCGCGACCCTTTTTGCCAGGGACTGACGACTAAGTGGTTAGTATGATCGCATCCATTTATATTCCTTTCTATAGTCGGGAGTAAGGAGAAACATCCATGAACCAGATAGAGAAGTGGTTACGCAGTAAGACTGGGCGGAACACCCTGATTGGGGTGGTGGTGCTGCTGCTGGCGGTGGGGGTGGTAGGGCAGTTGGTAGGCTGGTGGGATATAGTAGGCCTATCAAGCACAGCCGGGCTGCCGAGCGGTGAGTGGCCGGCGCCGGCGGACGGGGTGACCTGCCTGCCGACATGTGTAGAGACAGACGGGCGTTTCCTGCTGATTGCGAATGCAGGGATTGCGACGTTTGCCGGGGAAAAGGTCGTGCTGTGGGTCAGTGTACCGGGGAACCAGGCGGATTTCACGCTGGGGATCTTTGATGGGGATGCGGGCAAGAATGCAGAGGGGGCTCTGGATCCGTACACCGGTCACTGGGACAGCATGACGACAGAAGCGACCTACACATTGTACGCCGACCCGTTGAAGAATGGGGCAGGGACGAGTGTGGTTGCCAGTTGGACAGGGAACGGGAACAATATGCCGGATAACGCCTGGTATGAGGCGACGGTGCAGAACGTCTCGACGGCTAAATCGCCGAGCGGGCACTATTTCTACCGGCTAGAGGTGACCCAGGGTTCAGTGGATGAGGCAGGGTTCAACTCGTTCAAGATCCGCTCATCGGGGTATGTGAGCACCGGGCGGGCGAACTATGGTGGGGGAGCATTGGGCCTGGTGGCGACCTCGTACTGGTACCCGGACTACCAGATATTATTTCCGCGGATGACAAGTCTGTCGCGCCTGGGGCCGTCGAATTACAACGGGCAGTGGAAGCTGTACTTCTACGTGCCGAATGGCACAACCACCCTTGAATTTTGGGATGGTGATTTCGACCGTGGGAATGCGACTAACCAGACAGGTGACACAGACGATCCGAACACGACTGGGAAACCGGAATGGGCGAGCAGCTATGTGGTGGATGAGCGAGCCGGTGGGCAGGGGAATCCGCAAGACGACAACTCGTACAAGCTGTACCGGATTGGGCCGGCGGTCCAGTACACCTTGATCGACCCAGAGGGGTCTCCGATATACACGAATCCGGAGCCATCGGGGACAGAGGAGTGGGAGCACTTTGTGATCAGCACCGACCCGAGCGTGGCGGCAGACCTGAGTGCGACGAGCATCCTGCCGGGGTTCTACACGTGGCACATCACCGGATTGGATTACATGAATGCGGTGTACCTGCGGACGAACTACGAGATCCTGCCATACTGTGGGGATGGGCCGTGCAAGCCGCCGGAAGAGTGGCTGGAAGCTGCCTGCCCGCGGACGATTGGGTACTGGAAGAACAACGTGAAGAAGGTCTTGATGCAGGGTAAGACCCGCGGCGTGCAAGAGAGCCGTGAGACGCTGGAATGGGGCCTGAACAATGTGGCCTTGGCGAGCCCGCTGTTCCGCTCGGGGTTGAACGTGAATGCGCCGGCACCGATCGGTGCGGCAGTGCGGTTGACGGATGCGGAGGCGAATGCCATCTTGCAGAAGACTGGAAATGGCAACAGTATGCTGGCCCGGGCGCTGCAGCAGAACCTGGCAGCCTGGTTGAACCTGGGGACGGGCAAGATTGGCCCGAAGACGGTGATCCACCTGAGCATGTCGAGCGGGACCTTTGACGGCACGATGTGGGATGCCTTGCAGACAGCGCAGAACATCATCCTGTATGAGCGAGACAATGCAGCCCGGTTGGAGTATGCCAAAGACATTGCTGATATGATCAACAACAACCAGCTCAATGCAGACCCGGATGATGTGTTGGCCTGCCAGGCCTACACCGATATCATCCCGCCGACCAGCCAGCCGCCACCGTACGAGGACCTGCCGGAAGGCCCCAAGCCGCCGGATGAGCCGGAGCCGACTGTAGTTCCGCCGACCGACTCGTGTGATGTGCCAGATTGGTCGATTGCCGGTGACTTTGCGATCATTGCGCTAAATCCTGCAGATTGCCAGGGTGAACAGAATGGGCTGTTGTTCCATGGCACCTCGCTGACCCAGATCGATGGTACGGCATACTCGTTTGGCTGTGTGCGGGCAGTAGGTACGACCGACGTACAGGTGACGGCACCAGTGCAGTACGTGTCAGATCAGTTTGGCGATATGACGCTGATCAGCCAGGGCGTGCAGCAGGTACCTGCGATGGCCCCGATTGAGATTGCGGCGCCCGATTGCAGTGACCCCGCCGCAGTCCAGATGGATGGCAAGGACTTCAAAGGCAACATGGTTTTGGCACCTGGTCTGTACTGTGTCAGCGGCGACGCGAACATTAACAATAATGACACCGTAATCGGTAATGGAGTGACCCTGTACTTCATTGACGGCAAGTTTACGATCAACGGTGGTGCAACAGTGCAGTTGAGCGCTCCCAGCGAAGGCGCCACTCCGGCTCTGCCTGGTGTGTTGATCTACCAGCCTCAGTCGAATGCCAATGATCTTAAGATCAACGGGAACTCTGACTCATACTTCAGCGGCGTGATCTATGCCCCGGCGTCACACGTCTCTGTGTTGGGCACGGGTTTTGTGTATGGTTATCAGGCCCAAATCATCGGCTGGGATGTTGAAGTTGGCGGTACGGCTGATTTGATCTTAGACTGGCGTTCGAACGGAGCGGGTGTTTGCCCCTAGGCCATCAGTAAGCTACAAGCGATAACGAATAAAAACTCACCCCGAAGATGGTTTTCGGGGTGAGTTTTTGTGTTTCGACGATCAATCCAAAGGCCAGGCAAAGAAGTCTGTTTGGTTGTGCTCAAGATGGAGCTTAACCACATCTCCGGGCGCAACAGACCTGCTGGTTGCAAAAACATGCAGGACCGGCGTCCAGGATTGGGCGTAGTGGGTTGGCGGGCGATTCTCAAACACCAGACCCTGCTCAAAATCCAGCCGGATCCACTGCAACAAGCCATCAAGCGTTCCAGCTTGCCGGACGGAGACATCCAACTGGGCTGAGCTGGCGGGATGGTGAGCCGGTTGAGAGAAATCAAACTCGAACAATGTATGGATCTCGCTGAGCAGGTCATCGGGAACCAACCCGTGGTCAGCGACAATCGATTTTGGTGGGGCCAGTTGGTTGAGAGCTGAAAGGTCAAACCCATTGACACTGCTAGCGCGGCAGAATTTGGTCCAGGGTGCACCACCGATCAAGGCACCGCACAAGGCCATCCTGGTTGGCAGGATGACCGCTTGTGGCTTAACCAATCGGGCCTGGGCATCTTCTAGTGTTGGCAAGACTTCTTCGCCGAGTAGGGCGTTATCAACGATTTCTGAGACCAGGAGGTCGACTGGCTCAGGCAGATCGGTTCCGATCTGTAAATCGGTGGATTTTTTCACCAGGAGGGTGATCCGATCTGCCAGGCCATTCTTGTTAATATTTTCTTGAGCGACTTGGGCTAACCTGGGTTCCATTTCACAGGCATAGACATGCCGGGCACCGGCCCGAGCAGCTATCATTGAAAGAATGCCGCTCCCTGCGCCGATTTCCAAGACGGACATGTGGGGGCGAACAGATTGTTCTAGTGCCTGGGCATACACGCCAATACGCTCGGGGTCATTGACAATCGGCAAGTGCCAGCTTGGGATGAATTTTTTGACACCCCAGTAAGTGGCGTGGCGCAGCATTGGGTCTTGGGGGGCAAGCTGCCAGGCCTGGTAAGCCAAGCGCTGAGCAACCTTGGCCTGTTTTTGGGCGCGCTGGTTTAGGATGTCCGCGAGCTTGGCCAGATGGCGAGGAAAATCGGGCAGGTCTTTGATCTGCTCGATGAAAAGCTGAATATCTTTGGGAAGTTGGTCAATCCATTCTGGGGGCATAGGACAATTATAACAAATATGGTCCGGCGCTTGCCCGAATTGCTCTGAGACGAATTGATTAATCTTCCCGCCTTGGGCATTCTCGTGTATAATTCATTCACTTCGAGAAAAAGATGATGGTTACTTGTGCTCTCTCTTCCGTGAATAATAACGATAATGATGCTGGCTCGCGTCGGGTGAGAGAATTCAGGCTGCCTCAGAACTAAGTAAAACCTGAATAACCCAATCGCCCGACGCAGTTTGCGGAGGGCGATTTATTTTGCCAATCTTTGGCTGGACAGGAGCTTGATTATGTATAAGACACATACTTGCGGCGAAATCCGCCTGGCGCATGCCGGGCAGGTTGTAACCCTGGCGGGTTGGGTACACCGCCGGAGGGTACACGGTGGCATCAATTTTATTGACCTGCGCGATCGCTATGGGTTGGTGCAGGTGGTTACCGATCCGGTGCAGTTCTCAGATGCGCACCAGGGGATCAATGATGCCCGCCCAGAGTGGGTGATCCAGGTTGAAGGCCTGGTGCGCCCACGCCCTGAGGGCCTGGCAAATCCAAATATGGAAACGGGCGAGATTGAAGTGGTTGCCCAGCATGTGCGGGTGCTCAATGCTGCCAAGACACCTCCATTCCAAATCGCGGTGGAGGAGGAAGTGGACGAAACCCTGCGCTTGCGCTATCGCTACCTGGATTTGCGCCGCGAGCGTTTGCGCCGCAACTTGCTGCTGCGGCACCGCATGATCAAATTCATTCGCGACTTTTTGGACGGGCAGGGCTTCATGGAAATCGAGACGCCAATCCTGTTCAAGACTACCCCTGAAGGGGCGCGCGACTACCTGGTGCCATCACGCGTGCATCCGGGCGAATTCTATGCGCTGCCGCAGTCGCCTCAACAGCTTAAACAGCTATTGATGGTGGCGGGGGTAGAGCGTTACTTCCAGGTGGCGCGTTGTTTCAGAGATGAGGATCAACGCGGCGACCGCCAGCCAGAATTCACCCAACTGGACATTGAAATGTCGTTTGTGGAGCGCGAGGATGTGATGGCTTTGGTGGAAGAGATGTTCACCAAGCTGGTGGCAAAGGTGGTGCCGCAGAAACGCCTGCTGTCCAGCCCCTGGCCGCGCCTGACCTATCAAGAAGCAATGGCGCGCTTTGGCAAGGACAACCCAGATATCCGCTATGGGATGGAACTGAAAGATGTGACCGACCTGGCAGCAGGTTCGGGCTTCCAGGTTTTTGAGGGCACGGCGGCCTCGGGCGGTTTGGTGCGCGGCATCAACGCCAGCGGGTTGGGCGATTACAGCCGCAAGCAGATCGACGAGCTGACCGAATTCGTCAAGAAGTACGGCGCCAAAGGGCTGGCGTATTATGCGCTACCGACCAGCGGCGAAGCGCGCTCTTCGTTCGCCAAGTTTGTGAAGCCTGAGGTGATGCAGGCTATGCTGGAGCGCCTGGAGGCAAAGGCCGGTGACTTGCTGCTCTTTGTGGCCGATCAGCCGGCGGTGGTTTGCGAGGCGTTGGGGCGTCTGAGGGTGTTGTTGGCAGAGCGGTTAGGACTGGCGGACCCAAATGTGTTGGGTTTCTGTTGGGTGATCGATTTCCCGTTCGTGAACTGGAACGAGGAAGAGCAGCGCTGGGACCCCAGCCATCACCTCTTCACTTCTCCAATGGCGGAAGACCTGCCGCTCTTGGACAGTGACCCTGGCAAGGCGCGCGGCCAGCAGTATGACTTGGTGTTGAACAACTACGAGGTGGCGGGTGGTTCTATCCGTATCCACGACCGGGCTTTGCAGGAGAAGGTGTTCAAGTTGATTGGACTGGACCCAGATGTGGCGCGCGAGCGTTTTGGGCATATCCTGGAGGCTTTTGAGTATGGCACGCCGCCGCACGGTGGGATTGCCCCTGGTGTTGATCGCTTGTGCATGATCCTGGCGGACGAGGCAAATATCCGTGAGGTGATTGCTTTCCCAAAGAATCAGAATGCACGCGACCTGATGGGTGGTGCGCCTTCGCCGGCCGAGCCGAAGCAGCTTAAAGAGCTGCACATTAAATTGGACGTTTAGCGCTTATCTAAGCAGGAGAGATTACGATGACACCGATCATTCGAGTTGAACAAATTGCTGACTATGTCGGCCAGGAAGTTACGGTAAGAGGTTGGGTTTACAACCGGACAGATAAGGGCAAGCTGGTTTTCTTGCTGGTGCGAGATGGCAGCGGCTTTGTGCAGTGCGTGGCTTTTAAGGGGGACCTGGAACCGGGCTTGTTTGACCAGATCGTGCGCCTGCCACAGGAATCTTCGGTGGTGGTGACCGGGCCAGTGCGTGCTGACCAGCGCGCTCCGGGCATCCCGGGTGGTTTTGAGGTGGGCGTAAAGCAAATCGAGATTGTACAAGCCGCCGACGAGGATTATCCCATGGCCCTTAAAGAGCATGGGGTAGACTTCGCGCTTGACAACCGGCACTTATGGCTGCGCATGCCCAGCCAGTGGGCCATCTTACGGGTGCGCGCCACGGTGATCAGCGCGATCCGCGAGTGGTTGGATTCAAACGGCTTCGTTGGCATGGATACGCCCATCCTGACTCCGGCGGCTTGCGAAGGGACAACCACGCTCTTTGAAACACCATACTTCGATGAGGGTAAGGCATACCTGGCGCAGAGCGGGCAGCTTTATAATGAGGCAAACATCTTCTCTTTCGGCAAGGTGTACTGCTTTGGACCGACTTTCAGGGCAGAAAAATCGAAAACTCGGCGCCATCTGACCGAATTCTGGATGGTTGAGCCAGAGATGGCTTTTTGTGACCTGGACCAATTGATGGAGTTGGAGGAGCAGTTTGTCGGTCACATTGTGCAGCGCGTGTTGAAGGAACGCACGCCTGAACTGAAGTCGTTAGGTCGTGACCTTAGCAAACTGGAAAAGATTACCCCGCCTTTCCCGCGCATCTCTTATGATGACGCTGTGGCAATGATCGATCAAATGCGGGCCGAGACGGATGACCCTGAGCAAAAGGAGCTGCTCAAGATCGAATGGGGCATGGATTTTGGCGCTCCACACGAGACTGCGCTAACCAATCGCTTTGAGAAACCGGTGTTCGTGTACGGGTACCCGACCCAGGTCAAGGCGTTTTACATGGAGCCCTGGCCCGGCCGGCCCGAGGTATGCAAGAGCGTGGACTTGCTGGCGCCGGAAGGCTACGGTGAGATCACGGGCGGCAGTGAGCGCATCTCGAGCCCTGACCTGCTGGTTGAGCGCCTGGACCAACACAAGCTGCCGCACGAGGCTTTCAAGTGGTACCTGGAATTGCGGCGTTTTGGCAGTGTTCCACACAGCGGCTTCGGCATGGGTGTGGAGCGGACGGTTTCGTGGATGTGCGGAATTGAGCACATTCGAGAGGCGATTCCCTTCCCGCGCACGATCAAGCGCGTGTATCCATAAGCATTTTCTTGAAAAGATGGCGGACAGTGACCCTGTTCGCCATCTTTCTGTGATCAAGAAGCTCTAATCTTGTAACATCTACTCACCCCCTTGTTTTTGTGGTATAAAATAGATACCCTACTGTGAGCGTGTTGCCGCTACGCGGTCCTGAGCCAACACCCACTCTATGGGGTCCAATCTCACGGGAGTGACGCGATAGGCTTGAGCCAAGGCGGAGCTTTCGGGGCGGACCCTAACCTGCGAAGGCAGGTTCAGAACCTTGCTGCACACGTCACGGTGGGGTTTTCTTTTATCTGCTGTTCTCAAACAAGAGCGAGGCCATGCACCAGCACGGCCTCGCTCTTGTTTGAGAACAGAATGCCTTGACCTCTAGGGGAAGAGCCTTCTTGCTTTGACCTCTGCTACGGCATCTGGGCGGTACCGGTACAGTCGAGCGGGGCGCCCTTCACCGGCATGCATCTTATCGGTTGGTTCGATGATGTTGGCTTCTAAGATGCGGCGGCGGAAATTGCGCTTATCCAGCCGTTCATTCAAGATGATTTCATAAGTGGACTGGATTTCGGTGAGGGTGAATTCTGCCGGTAAGAGTTCGAAGCCCACGGCGCTGTACTCAAGTTTGTAGCGCAAACGGCGCAGGGCATAGCTGATGATCTCGGCATGGTCAAAGGCCAAAGCTGGCAAATGATCGACTGGGAACCAGGCTGCCTGGGATGCATCGCTGCCGCCTCGATCTTGGAACGGCACATTGGAGGGGGTAAGCGCAAAATACGCTACGCTGATGATACGGTCGCGCGGGTCGCGTTGGGGGTCGCCGTAGGTATAAAGCTGTTCCAGGTAAGCCGTGTTGATCCCGGTTTCTTCATTTAGTTCTCGGTGAGCGGCGTCTTCCAGCGACTCGTGCATGTGGACAAAACCCCCAGGCAGGGCCCACATGCCGGAAAATGGCTCGCCACGACGTTGGATGAGCATCACTTGCAGTTGGTCCTCGCACAGGGTAAAGACCACAACGTCTACCGTCAGGGCGGGGCGAGGGTATTCGTAGGTATAGTTTCCCATATCTGGTGTTTGGGCTGTCCTAAAAAGCTTTTAGGACAGCCCTTTACTTTATTTGAGCCCAGGATACTTGGCGGGCCAATCTGGCGGCGGTGGAGGCAGGCGGTCTTTATCGCGCTCGTACATGTGATTAAGCTCTTTGATGCTGCGCTGTAAATCGGCGTTGAAGGCGCCCTCGGGCATGCGCCATTGCCAGTTGCCGCTGGGGTTGCCAGGGTAATTCATGCGGGCTGTGTTATCGAGATTCATGAAGTCTTGCATGGGGGCCAGGCCAAAGACCGCTACCGAAGACCACACGGCGCGGATCAGATCCCAGGCTACGCCCATGCCATCACGGTTAAGGTAGCGGCGGTAGAATTGTTTTTCTGGCTCAGCAACGCGTTCGTACCAGCCACGGGCGGTGTCGTTATCGTGGGTGCCGGTATAGACCACGCAGTTTACAGGGTAGTTGTGCGGCAAGAAGGGGTCGTAGGGCCCGCTGCCAAAGGCAAACTGCAAGATCTTCATTCCGGGTAGTTCAAAGCTGTCGCGCAGGTCTACAACATCGGGTGTGATGACCCCCAGGTCTTCAGCGATGATGGGGAGATCGCCCAATGCAGCCCGCATGGCTTTGAAGAAGGCCTTTCCGGGGCCGCGCAGCCAACGGCCCTTTTCGGCGGTCTTGGCGTTCCCTTTGACTTCCCAATAACCGGCAAAGCCGCGGAAATGGTCGATGCGCAGGATATCTACCAGGGTAAGGGTGCTGCGGATGCGTTCGATCCACCAGGCATAGCCGCTGGCGGCATGCACATTCCACCGGTATAAGGGGTTGCCCCACAATTGTCCGGTGGGCGAGAAATAATCTGGGGGCACACCTGCCACGACGGTGGGCTTGCCATTGTCATCCAAAAAGAACAAGCCGGGGTTGGCCCACACATCGGCGCTATCGTGGGCAACGAAGATGGGGATATCGCCAATGATCTTGATCCCAAGTTCCGCGGCGTGCTGGCGCAGCTTGGACCATTGAGAGAAGAACAGGAATTGGCGGAAAATTTGCTTCTGAATGGCTGAGGCGTATTTTATCCGGGCTTTCTCCATGGCCTCGGGTTGGCGATCGCGCAGGGGGGCTTCCCAGGTGTGCCAAGGCGCACCACCGTGCGCATCTTTGAGCGCCATGAAGAGCCCAAAATCATCCAGCCAAGAGGCTTGCTCAGCTTCGAAGGCTGCCAGGGCAGTTTTGATCCTGGCGGGGGCGCTTTTCTTGTAGCGCAAGAAGGCCTGGTCAAGAACCGAGAGTTTCCAGACGATGACGTTGCCAAAATCCACCTGGTCATCGGGGAATTTGGGGTAGTCGGCCAAATCCTCTGGCTTCAACAGGCCCTCTTCCAGTAAGGCATCGGGGCTGATGATGTAAGGGTTGCCGGCAAAGGCGGAGAAACACTGGTAAGGCGAATCGCCATACCCCGTTGGGCCCAATGGCAGTACTTGCCACAGGCCACAGCCGGTTCCAGCCAGAAAGTCGAGCCAGCGGTGGGCCTGAGGGCCTAAATCACCGATGCCATATGGGCTGGGTAAGCTGGTGGGGTGGAGTAAGATACCGGATGAACGATTAAACTTCATGGGCTAACCTCTTGGTTTGAATATAGTCTTCACTGCGAATGATGTTAGATGGGTAATCGTCGGCATCCACATCGGTGCCAATGACTGCCCCGGCTTCGATGACATAGCCGGCTGGCACGACGCTGTTTTTGCCGACCATGGCAATCACTGGTTCAGGGCCGGCAGTGGCACTGCCAACGCGGGCATTTTCTTGGATGCGGGCACGCTTATCAACAATGGTGCGTTCGATCACGGCACCTGCCTCAACTACGGTCTCAGTGAGCAGGATGGATTCGTTGACCACAGCGCCGGCACGAACCAGCACGCCAGGAGAAAGAATGCTGCGCACCACGCGGGCGCCGGGGGCAATTTCGCAGCCATCGCAGATCATGCTGTTTTCTACCTGGGCTCCACGGGAAATCCAAACCGGAGGGCGTTCTTCTGTACGGGTGTGGATGATCCAAGAGCGGTTGTTGAGGTCAAAGGGCGGCTCGTCTGCCAATTGATCCATTTGGGCTTGCCAATAGGAGTTGACCGTCCCCACGTCCACCCAGTAGCCATCGTATGGGTAGGCAAATACCCTGGCGCCTTCATTAATCAGGCGTGGCAAGATATCCTTGCCAAAATCGTGGGATGAGTTGGGGCGTTCATGGTCGTCTAACAGGGCTTTGTTCAGAACCTCGGTCTTGAACAGGTAGACGCCCATATTGGCCAGGTTCGAGGGCGGTTGGGCGGGTTTTTCTACAAAGGCGTTAATCCGTCCGTCTGCTTCCATCCCTACGATGCCAAAACGGGAGGCCTCGGCAGTGGGAACCGTGATCACTGCCATGGTCAAGTCGGCGTTGTTGGCGACGTGGAAATCAACCATCTTGTCGTAGTTCATCTCGTAGATATGGTCGCCCGAAAGGATCAAGACCAGATCAGGGGATGAATTCTTGATGAAGCGGAAGTTTTGTTGTACGGCATCGGCATTCCCTAGATACCAATCAGATGCGCCGCGCGCTTTGTAGGGTGTGTAAATGCGCACACCACCGGTAAAGTCGCGGTTTAGATCCCAGGGGCCGCCAGCGCCAATATGTTCGATGAGCGAATGCGGGCGGTACTGGGCCAAGATCATGACATCGAAGATGCCTGAGTTGACACAGTTGGAAAGGGCAAAATCAATGATACGGTATTTGCCAGCAAAGGGGACTGCGGGTTTGGTGCGCTTGGCGGTCAAAGTGCCCAGGCGAGATCCTTCACCTCCAGCTAGAATAACAGCACGCGTTTTCATAAAAGGTCCTCCTACTCTGTGACAGTTTCTCTCGATGAATGGAAAGGGTCGACCTGGCTGCCGTTCAACACCTGCTCAGCCAGTTTTTGATAAAGAACAAGGTATTCTTTGGCAGAACGCTGCCAGGAAAAATTTTGCTGCATGGCACGCTTCTGGATCAAACGCCAGTCTTGTGGACGGTTGTATACCTGCAGGGCACGTTCGGTGGTCAACGCCAGGGATGCAGAAGTGGCTTCTTTGAACAAGAAACCCGTATTGGCGTGGGGATCATCCTGGTCTTGGATGGTGTCGCTCAGGCCTCCGGTGCTACGAGCGATGGGGATGCAGCCATAACGCATGGCGATCATTTGCGCCAGGCCGCAAGGCTCGTAACGGGAGGGCATTAACAGGGCATCAGCGCCAGCGTAAATCCTGCGGCTCAGGCGTTCGTCGTAAGCCATAACGGTGCGAATTTGATCAGGGAAGTCTTTTTCTAACTGGCGGGATGCATCCTCTAATTCAGCCAGGCCTTTGCCCAAGATGACTGCCTGGATCGGTTGTTGACGGTTGAGGATCAACTGGCGCAGCATCTCGAGCACCAGGTCAACACCCTTTTGATAATCCATGCGCGTGATCATCGCCAGCAAAGGGCAGCGCGGGTCGGCTTTGAGGTGCAGTTCGGCCTGCAAGGCAGCTTTGTTGGCCGTGCGCTTGCCCAACCGGGCGGAGGTGTAATTGGTTGTGATAGCAGGATCGGCAGCTGGATCCCAGCGCTGGGTATCGATGCCATTCAAGATGCCAGAGATTGAATCGGCGCGGGTTTGCAAGAAGGCATGCAGACCAGAGCCAAACTCAGGGGTCAGGATCTCTTGGGCATAGCCGCGCGATACGATCACAAGGTGGTCGGCGGCCAACAAGCCAAGCGGCAGGGCCATATGGTTGGCCCATTGTGGGAGGTGTGAAGCGTGGGCTGGGGGAAGGCCGAAATCGGCTAGGGCCATATCTGAGCCAACGCCCAGGTAGGGCAGGTTGTGTATGGTCAACAGAGATGCAGTGTGATTAAAGAAGGCGTCTGCGGGGCGTTTGAGCGCCAGGGCATATACCGCGGGGGAGGTATGCCAATCATTGGCATGCAGGATATCGGGCCGCCAGTCTGTCTGGCGCGCCAACTCGAGCGCGGCCAGGGAAAAGAAAGTGTACTTGTGGGCATCGGCGTTGTTGTCGGAAGAGTAAACGGGGGCTTCGGGCGGAATGGGTGGGCCGGCGACGAGGTAGATTGTGTCGCCATGTAAGGTGGCGGTAAAAACCTCAACCGGCATGGGGCCATCTTTGTGATGGATGTGAAAATTGGCGAACGGTTGAAGATCGAGCCCTGCCTGCCGTATGGCCCCGTGCAGGGGGATGATCAACCGCACCTCTGCCCCGACGGCGCGTAACGCAGGGGGAAGAGAACCGCCAACATCTCCTAATCCACCTACTTTGACCAATGGATCGGCCTCAGAGACAAGGAACAGGACGCGGAAGGGGTGTTTGGAAGTCATAAGGGGAGATGTCCGTACACGTAACCCTATTTTACACGATTATTGCCGATTCTGTTTTTATTCCTTGGCAGAAGTGGTTGGTGAAATCCCTTGCCGAAACTTCTCAAATGGGGCATACTTAATTTTCTCCGAATCTTTATTACGATTGGTAATCAGAAGTTGCGCTCAATTTGTATCCACGGTCATTTTTACCAACCCCCTCGTGAAGACCCTCTCACCGGCTTGATTCCATCTGAAATGGGCGCCGCGCCCTACCAGAACTGGAACGAACGAATTCACGCAGAGTGTTATCGCCCAAACGCTGAGCTTGGGAATTTTGAGCGTATCAGCTTTAACATTGGGCCGACTTTGTTTTCGTGGATGGCGCGTTGTGACGAAGAAACCTGCCGCTTGATTATTGCTCAAGATCGGGCAAACGTCCAGCGATATGGGGTTGGCAATGCCATGTCGCAAGCGTACAATCATACCATCTTGCCGCTGGCCTCGCGTGAAGACAAAATCACCCAGGTGGTGTGGGGTATAGCCGATTTTGAGGCGCGCTTTGGGCGCAAGCCGCAAGGGATGTGGCTGCCTGAAACGGGGGTTGACCTTGAAACCCTGGCTGTGTTGGCCGACCAGGGCATCGAATATACGATCCTGGCGCCTTGGCAGTCTAACCCCGATAGTATCGATCCCACTGAGCCGTACCGCGTTATCCTGCCTGGGGGAAAGAGAATTATCGCCTTCTTCTATAATCGAGAGTTAAGCGCAGGGGTTAGCTTTAACGCCTCGTTGACCACGAACGCGGATACTTTTGCCCAGAACGCACTGCCGGGCTGTTTTAATCCAGAAAAAACGCAGCGCAACGAGCCACAGTTGGTGATGTTGGCCTCTGACGGCGAGCTGTATGGGCACCACCAACAGTTTCGGGACCGCTTCCTTGCGCACCTGGTGAATGGGGCCAGCAAGCAAGCCGGCCTGGTATGTACTTATCCGGGGTTGTGGTTGAAAAATCACTCTGTTCGGCGCAGTACGGGGATCAACGAGCGTACTTCGTGGTCGTGTTATCATGGGGTGCTGCGTTGGATGGGCGAGTGTGCTTGCACACCGGGTGATGGGCGTTGGAAGGCTTATTTGCGGCGTTCGCTTAATAACCTGGCGGCAGCGATCGATACTTTGTACGTGGAGACGTTGGCTCCGATGGGATTGGATCCTTGGTCTTTGCGGAACCAATACATCCACGTGATGCTTGGGCAGGTGAAGTTGGCGGAACTACTGCACCAGGTAGCCAAGCGTCACCTGCCGCAAGATGACCTGGAGCGGGTGCGCTTGCTACTGGAAGCGCAGCGCGAACGCCAGCGGATGTTCACTTCTTGTGGGTGGTATTTTGAGGATTTCTCGCGGATTGAGCCGAGAAACAACGTGGCTTATGCGGCGCAGGCGGTTTATTTGACCCGCCTTGCGACTGGGGTTGACCTGTCGTATCCCTTGATGGGTGACCTGCGGCGTGTGGTCAGTCACCGGTCGGGGCTGAGGGCTGACCTGGTGTATCAGAGGAAGCTGCAAGACGCATCTGGTGGTTTAGACTAGCGATACCTGCATTTTAGTAAATTTTGGGGGATACCGGCAAGCATTTTCAAGAAAAACTGCTACAATATTTATATGACCAAGATAGCAATTGTTACCGATAGTACGGCCAGCATCCCAGAATGGTTGATGGCTGAGCTTCACATTCACTGCGCGGCGTATTATGTTCACCGAGGCAGCGAGGTGCTGCGCGACCTGGTAACCATCCAGCGGGATGAGTTTTTGCAGTGGTTGGCTACCGCCAAGACACTGCCAACGACAGCCTGCCCAGGGCCGGGCGATTATTTTGAAATCTATAAGCGGCTGGCAGACGAAGATGGAGTGGATGAGATTGTCAGTATCCACATCAGCTCCAAAACCAGCGGCGCATACCAGGCGGCGTCATTGGCCAAATCGATGCTCAAGGCCAGCCTGCCGCAGATCCGAGTTGAGGTGGTGGACAGCCTGAACGCCTCACTCTGCCACGGGTGGATGGTGATCGAGGCTGCCAGGGCCGCCCTGGCAGGCAAAAGCCTGGATTCGATCGTGGCCCAGGTACGGCGGATGATCCCTGTGACACAGATGATTCAGACGGCCGATACGCTGCGATACCTGTACATGGGAGGGCGGATCGGGCTGGCCAAGTGGTTGGCGGCAGAGGCTTTGAACGTCAAGCCGCTGATTGGGGTGCGGGATGGGGTGGTGGTGCCCCTGGGCAAGGCGCGCAGCCGGCTGCAAGCCTATAAGATAATGGCTGACCTGGTAGAAAAGGCAGTGGGTGTGGGGGGCAAGATCAAGGTGGCTTACGTACATGCCGGTGCACAGCTTGAGGTGGAAAAGATCAAGCAGATGATTGAAGAACGCCTGGACGTGGTGGAGTCGTTCTTTGCAGAGCTTTCACCGGCGCTGGCGGTGCATACGGGGCCAGGCACGGCAGGGTTGTGTTATTTTCCTGTGACAGCAGAAGAAGACAGCGACGCTTAAGCGTCGCTGTCTTCTTCTGCTGTCATGATTTTACGGCAGGTGGGTGTTTCTAAGAAGGAGCGCTGCAGGGCGGGGTCTGAGATCATGGCAGCTTTGGCATCGATGATTTGGCGCGCGGCAGCCAAAACCAGCGGGGCACGGTTATCTTGAGCGGCGCGGAGCACAATGTAACAATCCATATAAACGCTGGCAGACGAGGTGGCACCCATGAGCCATTGTATGGGGTCAGTGGGCACTTGGGGAGCAAATATGTGGCTCAGAGTTGGCTCAATCTCTTCTAGAGCTGGTAGTAATTGTTCTTGTGCAAGCAGCGAACGTGCGATCTGAGCATGTGCTTCAAAGACCAAATTTTGTTCGCCTGGTTCTTGCCAGGCAGTGATTGCTTTACGGAGGTTGGTGCACGCCTCGGTATGTTGTCCTTGTGCTGCCAGGCTGGTGCCTAATTCGGAATAGGCATACCCAATGAGTGAGCGATCTCCCAACTCTTGTGCGATGGTGAGGGCTTGTTGGGCAACTTGAACGGCATCGGCTGTGGCATTCTGTAAACGAGACAACCGGCTGTGATTGGTCAGGGCGATCAATTCACCGCGCCGGTCAAGCGTCTGGCGTTTTAATTGTAAAGCCTGGGTGATGAACTCGCGGGCTTGTTCCAAGAGACCAGCATTTATGTAAACAGTGGCCAATCCTGTTAGCGCAACACTCTCGCCGCGCAAGTCGCCAATGCGGCGTTTGATAGTCAGGACACGTTGGTAATATTGGATGGTCTTGTCCAGCGCTCCCTGAAGGTTCCAAATGACTGCCAGGTTGGACAAGGCGGCGCTCTCGTATTGTGGATCATCGATTTCGCGCAGTATGAGCAAAGCCTGCTCGTATTGGTTGATCGCTTGGGCGTATTCTGCTTGATTGCGGTACAGCACGCCCAGGTTGATCAGGGTGGCGCATTCCATGCGGCGGTCGCCAATTTCGCGCGCCAGCAATAAGGAGTGTTGATAGCAATCCATGCTTTTCGATATCGCACCTAGTGCGCGGTGCAATATGCCCAAAGAATTCAAAACCGAGCTCTGACTACGGCGATCACTTATTTGCTGGCACAAGGTTAACGAGCGGTTGAAATATTCTTCAGCGACCGGGTAATTGCCCTGGTCGTAAGCCAGGCTGCCCATATTGCGCAGGGCATCGGCTTCAACCTGGCTGGCCCCAGAAATTTGTGCCAGGCGCAGCGCTTGCGCTAGGTTTTGCTGGGCTTCAGCATACTGTGCCAGCCGCCAACAAGATTGGCCTAATTTCAGGTAGGCGTCAGCCTTTATTTGAGATGCTTGGGCTTGTTCGGCGAGCTGTAAAGCACGCTGTGCAGCAGCGGTGGATGCAGCATAATCGCCGGTAACGTAAGCGAGATTGGCGTGCCGTAGGCAAACCTGGGCCTGTTGCGCGTAGGGTAGGTCTTGTGCCAGTTGTTCTAGGGCATGTAAATCTTGGTTTTGGGCTGAGCGCTCGCCTTGAAGGTCGTATACCTGTTCACGCGACAGGAGCAGTTCGCAGCGGGCCTGTGCATCGTTGGATGGCAGTAAGGCCAGGGCGCGGGTAAAATACGCCACGGCCTCGGCATTGGCGAAGGTTTGCCGGGCTTGCTCGCCAGCCTGGCGCAGATAGGGAATGGCCTGGGTCGCTTGCCCGGCTTTTTCGAGGTGATCTGCAATCAGGCCGCTGACCTCGTCCTTACGGGGTCCGCTTTTGGTGATCAGCCATTGGGCAATGCTAGCGTGGTAGCGGCGGCGATCGCGCTTGAGCACGCTCTCGTAGGTGACATCGTGCAAAATGGTGTGTTTGAAGGCGTATTCGTGTGTGCCAGTAAAGGTAGATGTCGGATGAGGAAAAATCAGCTCTTGCTGGCCCAGGCTTTTTAAAATATCACCCAGTGCAATTTGCTCGCTGGTGCTCAATGCGCTGATGGCCAGGTCCCAGAATGTGCGCCCGACAACAGCTGAACGTTGCAGAGTGAGCCGTTCTTGGTCTGGCAGGCTGTCTAAGCGAGACTGAAGAATGCCAGTCAGCGTGGACGGAATACGCAATGTTTGTAGGTGCTCGCTTGCTACCTGCCAGTGTGCTTGATGCGGAATGATGGCTCCTTCATCGATGAGCATTTTGACCAGTTCCTCGATGTAATAGGGGTTGCCTTCGGCACTGCGCAAGATCAACTCATACAAGGAAGGAGGCAGTTCAGTGGCATGTTGTAAGATCTCTTTCACCAGTTGTTGCCCATCTGTGGGCGAAAGCGGTTGTAATTTCAATAGGGTCTGTTCGGCAGACCGGCACCAGTTGGGACGACGTTCCAGTAACACTGGACGGGCCAGGCAGATGAACAGTATGGACTGGCTGGTTAAGGCGCGGAATAAATAAGCCAACGCATCCAGAGAGCTGTCATCGGCCCAATGAATGTCATCGAGAACGATGAGCAGGGGCGAGGCTTGCGCGGCGGCTTTAAAGAAAGTTGTCAGGTAGATCAGGGATCGATCGCGTAATTGGCGAGCATCATCCAGCAGAGATTTCAGATGAGGGCTGGCGCGAAAATCAAAACCTAGCAGGGCGCCGATCATGTGAGCTTGCATCTGGGCATCGCTGCTTGTGGAATGAAGCATTGTTGCAATGCCGACCTCGAACTTATTCCAGACGATATCAAGTGCATCGCTTTCTTGAATTTGCAGGTGCGATGTAAAGATATCGCGCAATAAGGCATATGGACGGTTTGCCATGTCTGGGCTTGAACGTCCTCGAAAAACCTGTAATGGCTGTGCTTGCTGTTCGAGGCGAGTCTCAAATTCGGTTTGTAGGCGCGATTTTCCAAGCCCAGCCTCGCCCAAGATGGTAATGACCTGGCTTACCTGCTGCTGACGTGCAGTTTGCAGGGCTGTCAACAACTGATCAAGCTCAGCCTGGCGGCCTACCATCGGTGTGGAGACCCCCTCCAGGCCGCGCGTACCCATGCGAAAAGCATGTGGGCGAGGGCGCAAGACGACATACACTTGAATTGGCTCTGTTTTGCCTTTAACCTGGATGGGATCTTGGGGTTGGATGTCAAACAGGCCGCGCACGTGTTGGTAGGTCGTATGAGAAACCAGCACCCCGCCTACTGGGGCGGCATGCTGTAAGCGGCTGGCTGTGTTGACGGTATCACCAATGGCAGTATATTCGGCGGTTGTGCCCACTTCTCCTAACAAAACCTGTCCGGTATGCAGGCCAACGCGCATCTTTAGGGTGGATGTGCTGGGGATTTCTTGTTCATTCGCCGGATGAAAGACTGCCAATTCTTGCTGCATGGCAAGGGCGGCTTTGACAGCTCGTTCGGGGTCGTCCTCGCGGGCTGTATCTACACCCCACAAGGCCATGACAGCGTCGCCGATGTGCTTGTCAATCCAACCGCCATAGGTGATGATGGTCTCATCCAGCCCACATTCCGCACCCCAAAAACTGCTTTTAGGGGATTTTGGGACAGCAACAATCAGTCCGTAACTGGCAAAGCAGACTGCCCGCGATCAAGGGTACTGAATAGTGCCAGTATATAAAAGTCTCCAGTATAGGGGAAGATC
>JAKQIM010000045.1 GCA_029557965.1 Chloroflexota bacterium
AGGGCCTGGCAGCCCTGAAGTAACCATCAAGGCCTTGAGTTTTATCGACCACCTGAGCAGCACCTCGCGCATTGCCGATATTGGCTGTGGAACCGGCGGGCAGACCATGGTCTTGGCCCAACATGCGCCAGGGCAGATCACGGGGATCGACCTGTTTCCCACCTTTGTTAATCTCTTCAACCTGAATGCCCAAAAGTTGAACCTTCAGGACCGCGTCAGGGGCATTGTGAGTTCGATGGACAACCTGCCTTTTCAGGATCAAGAACTGGACCTGATCTGGTCTGAGGGCGCCATCTATAATATCGGCTTTGAACGCGGCCTGAATGAATGGCGCAAGTTCTTGAAACCCGGGGGCTACATTGCTGTTTCTGAGGCTTCATGGTTCACCGAAGAACGCCCGGACGAAATCAACAAGTTCTGGCAGGATGCCTATCCAGAAATTGACACGATCGCCAATAAGGTGGCACAAATGCAAAAGGCCGGCTACATCCCAACCGCCACTTTCGTGCTGCCCGAAAATTGTTGGATCGAACATTATTATGTACCACAAGCTTCTGCACAGGAACACTTCTTAAAAAAACATGCTGGCAACCAGGCTGCTGAAGAATTGGTGGCGAACGAGAATCATGAAGCGGCGTTATACTATCAGTACAAAGCCTTTTACGGCTATGCTTTTTACATTGGGAAGAAAATATAAAGGAGGCTGCGCATGGCTATGATGCTGACCACCTATGAGGATTTTATTGCTCGTGTCGAAGCCTTGGGCTTCATGGCGCTGTCACCGCTCTTGCCGGGGCTGCCTTCGCTGGGCGGCGAGACCACAGAAAGTTCCTGGCACACCGGCCTCGATAGCGACCCCTGGCGCTGGAAAGACCGCGCCGCCGAAGAAAAACGCCTGGCCTACGGCTGTATCCTGGGAGGGCATAAGGGCTTCGTCACCCAGCGCATGTATCCCATCTTCTTTGCCGCTTACCACCCACCCCTCTCCATGCCCGAGCGGTGGGCCGGCGGCGCTGTCAGCCAGCAGACCTGGCAGATCTGGCAGCTCTTCGAGAAACATGGCGCGCTCACCATCAGCCGGGTGCGGCAGATCCTGGGCGCCAGCCGCAAACAAGGCGCCAATGCCGCCGATGCCGCCATCCAACAGCTTCAGCATGAGTATTACATCACCGTAGACGGCAACGAGCGCAAGGTCAGTGCCAAGGGCCAGCTTTACGGTTGGCCCGTCATCCGCTACCGCCGGGTGGCGGATTGGGCGCCTGCCGGCTGGCTTGATGATGCCAAAGACTGGTCGGCAGAAGAAGCCAGGGAACTGATCCTGGATGACAGCATCAAGTTATCCAACGGGGTCAACCGCCAAGGTCTGGCAAAGAAACTCGGCTTGCGGTAACACGCCTATGCGCAATGACGCTGCCCACAAAGAATGGTGGCAAGTTTTCGAGGTGATCGTTGGCATCCCCTTCTTCGTTGGCGTTGCCATGCAGTGGGTGGTGCATCTCTCATTCCCGCGCTCGGGCGCAGCAGCGATTTTCATCTTCGCCGGCATCGCCCTCACCATCCTGGGCATCATCCTGGCAGCCCAGGCGCGCGGCGAGTTTCGCAGGCATGCTCAGCCCACAGATCCTGGGCAGCCCACCCTGAAGATCATTACCACGGGCGTTTTTTCCATCTCAAGAAACCCCCTCTACCTCGGCGGCATCGGCATCCTGGTGGGGTTGGCCCTGGCGTGCAACCTGCCCTGGGCCATCATCCTGCTTCTGCCCGCCAGTATTGCTTGCCATTACATTCTGATCCTGCCAGAAGAGCGGTATCTTGCCGAGAAGTTCGGTGAAGCATACCGGTTGTATACCGAAAGAGTCCACCGCTGGATCGGTCGTA
>JAKQIM010000043.1 GCA_029557965.1 Chloroflexota bacterium
GGTGCGCTCCACCAGCACATCCAGCAGCTCGGGCAGGTCGATGATCGTGCGCACCTGCTTGGAGAAGCTGGTGAAGGCCTGGCGGAAATCTACCTGCTCGCGATAGAAACGCCGGTCGATGAAGCGCTGGATGCGGTGGTATAGCGGCTGGGTGAGCAGCATGAGCACCACGGTCGAGATGACCACGAAGATGGTGGAGTCGATCTCTGTGAAGCGGCTGAACAAATACTGCAAGCCTAAGATCTCTAGCACAAAGCCCGCCCCAAGCAGGCCGGTCAGCAGGCTGTAAACCAGGGTGCGGTTGATGATGAAATCAATGTCCCACAACTTGTACAAAGAAATGGAAATGGCAAACGATAATGCCACGAGCAGCAAGGCGGCCCGGTAAAGGCTCAGCCCTATGAATTCGTACAACAGGTGGGCGCCCCCCGGCTGCACCAAAACGGGGAACAGGCGCTGCAAGCCGTAGTACACAACTGCCCCGATGAAGGCAGCGGTGATGCCCAAAACGATCCATTTGGTTTGCTGTTTTTGAGCCGGGTTAGCATAATGCCGGATGCGGTGGTTTTGGGCCAGGATGCCGCTGCCAAACCAGACAAGCAGCACCACAGCCAGGCTGCCAGCGCGCATATTTTTCTGCATCACCTGGATCATACCGGGGTCTGAGAAGAGCTGGTAAGCCAAGAAACGCAAGAGGGGGTGGGCCTCTTCCAGGTTGAGGGTGGTGGCAGGGATGGCTGCATAGGCCGCCAACCAGAACAGCCAGATCACAGCCAGGATGCGGGTTAGCTTGGGAACAAAATGCCCATCGGGGAAGAGGTAGAGTACGAAGAGGGTGCTAGCAACGCCAATGCCGCGCAGCAGCAAGACCAGCTTGCCCAGGGCGGGGCGGGTGAATTCCAAGGCCCCGAGCGAATTGGTCACCGTAATACCAAAGGTGATCAGGGCCACCGAAACCAGGGCCGCCATCCAATCGTCCGTCTTACTGAAAAAGATGAGAAACCCGGGGATGGCAAAGCCCAGCAGGGTGATGATATCCAGGAAGAGGGTGAAGTAAATGTAAATTTGAACTGGTAAGTTGTATGCGCTGAACCAGGCCCGGTCGGGCTGGGGCATATCTGCCAGGCGGCCAAGGGTAGAGGGGATGGATAGGATAAAGATGCCAAATGTCAGCAGGATTACCAAGGCCCAGCCTGTGCGCATCAGGTGCAGCCTGAATCCGCACAGAGGCGTGTGCTCGGTGGCGGCCCGCGCATTGGGTGAAGCGTGTGAGGTTGGTTGGCCTGTGAAGGATGACATGCGAATAGGTGTTGGAAAACCGCCCTGCCTTGGCAGCAGGGCGGTTGTGAGGGTTGTCTTACTCGTCCTTGGGTGTTTCCGTCTGCAAGGTGCGGATACCGTTGCGCACTTGGGTCAGAACACGATCCAGCTCAACCTCCAGGCCGGTCAGGGTATCGTAGACGTAAGAGTCGGCGTCGGCACGGATGGCGTCGCCATCGCCGTGGGCCTTTTCGATGATCTGCTGGGCCTGCACCTGGGCTGCCTGGACGATGGGGTCGCGCTCGATGAGCTGTTCGCCCTTCTCGCGGGCAATGGCAATCGTGCGGTTGGCTTCTTCTTGGGCCTGGGCCAAGAGACGGTCGCGCTGCGCCAAAAACTGCTGCGCTTTCTTCACTTCTTCGGGGATGGAAACGCGCATTTGATCGATCAGATCGAGCATGCGGTCTTCATCTACAATCACATTGTGGGTGAAAGGCAGGGGGCGGCTTTCGTTCAGCAGCTCCTCTAGCCTGTCAATCATCTGTAAAATATCCATGAGGCCCTCCAATTTTCAACCATCTATGGTGCAAGATTCGTGCTATATCCACATATACAGGGCAACTGCCCAATATAAAGTGGGTAGATAGAATAAAGATTACACGGAAACAGCTAAAACGTCAACCTTTTTGGGGGATGTCTTGCCTGGCTCTCCCTTAGTCGCGCATCGAGGTGGGGGGGACGATCTGTTGGCTTGGGCCAAGCTCGGTGAAGCGCTCTTTCAGGGCGGCCTCGACGTGCGCGGGAACCATGCTGCTGACATCCCCGCCCAGCGAGGCAATCTCACGCACGGTAGATGATGACAAGAAGGTGTGCTCTTCGTGGGTAATAAATGAAATGACTTCAATCTCAGGCACCAGGCGATTATTGGCCAATGCCATGCGGAATTCGTACTCGAAGTCTGAGAAGACGCGCAGGCCGCGTACGATGACGCCCACGCCGATTTTCTGGCAAAAGTGGACCGTCAGGCCGCTGTAGCCCATCACGCTGATCTTGGGATTGCCTTCAACCGCCTGGCGGGACATGGCGATGCGTTCTTCAGGGGTAAAGACCAGTGATTTAAGCGGGCGGTCATATACGGCGATGATGACCTCGTCAAAGATACGCGCCGCGCGGCGCGCGATATCCATGTGGCCGTAATGAATGGGGTCAAATGTTCCTGGGAAAAGTGCTCGAATGGTCATGGTCTGTATGCCCTAGAAAATATGGCTTTTGAACTCAACTGATATCACCCTGCCCACGGTTCCAGAAACGCTCCAGCGCCTGCGCCAGCAGGTTGTGCTCGGGTTTTTCGATCTCGGGATCGATTTCGAATAATTCCTGGGCAAAACGGCGGGCTTTCTCGATCAGGTGGACATCGGTGAGGCTCGCCATGCGCAGGGTTGAGTAGCCCGCCTGGCGGGTGCCCAAGAATTCGCCCGGGCCGCGCTGTTCGAGGTCGCGCTCGGCCAAGACAAAACCGTCGTTGGTTTCGACCATAGCAGCCAGGCGCTGATTCTCAGCGGCATCGGGGTTATCTGGGACGAGGAGACAGGTGGATGGGTGCTCGCCCCGCCCTACGCGCCCGCGGAACTGGTGCAGTTGGGCCAGGCCAAAGCGGTTGGCGCCTTCCACCAGCATCACGGTGGCGTTGGGCACATCCACGCCCACCTCAACGACCGAGGTGGAAACCAGGACGTGAAGCTGCCCATCACGGAATTGGGTCATCACGGCTTCTTTTTCTTCCGGTTTCATGCGCCCGTGTAGAAGGCCCAGGCGGTACTTGGGGAAGATCTCTTTTTGCAGCCGGGCATGTTCTTCAACCGCAGCGAGGGCATCGCTGTTCTCGTTCTCTTCGACCAGGGGGTAGATGATGAATGCCTGGCGGCCCTGTTCTACCTGGGTGCGGATGAAGGCGTAGGCGCGCTCGCGCTCACGCGGCAGCAGCACGTGGGTTTGAATGGGCTGGCGGCCTGGGGGCATCTCATCCATCACCGAGAGGTCCAGGTCACCATAAACAGTCAGCGCCAAAGAGCGCGGAATGGGGGTGGCGGTCATCACCAACAGGTGGGGATTCTCGCCCTTGGCACGCAGCAAGGCGCGCTGCTCAACGCCGAAGCGGTGCTGTTCGTCGACCACAATCAACTGCAAATTGGCAAAGCTGACCGGGTCTTCCAGCAGGGCGTGGGTGCCGATGACGAGCTTGATGCTGCCGTCAGCCAGGCCGGTGCGGATCTGCTCTTTCTCAGCCTCAGGGGTAGCCCCCACCAGCAGGCGGATTTGTTCCGGCTGCAGCAAGGCCTGGGTGGGCTCGCTTTTTCCGGCGCCAGCCAAGAGCTTGAGGAAACCGCGGTAGTGCTGTTCAGCCAGGATGCTGGTTGGGGCCATCACCGCCGATTGGGCGGCGTGCTCGACCAGGATGGCTGTTGCCAGGGCTGCAATGACGGTCTTGCCAGAGCCCACGTCGCCCTGCAGCAGGCGGTTCATCGGGCGGCCCGAGGCCAGGTCGGCGCGCAGGTCAGCCAGGGCGCGCTGCTGTGCGCCGGTGAGGGGAAAGGGCAAGCCGGCGACCTGCTCTGCCAGCCACTCATCGCTGACGGTGAAGGAGCGGGCAGTGCGTGCCTGCCAGGTGCGCTTCTGGCGCAGTACGCCCAACTGCAGCAAGAAGATCTCGTCGAAGGCCAGGCGGTGCCGTGCAGCCCGCAGTTGGTTGGCATTTTCGGCAAAATGCGCTTGTTCCAGGGCCAGGCCCAGGTCCATCAGGCCGGCCGAACGGCGGATGCCCTCGGGCAGGGGGTCGGCCACGCGCGGCGCCCAATAGGTCACCACCTGGTACATCAGGCGGCGCAGCCAGCGCTGGGTGATGTTGGCGGTGAGGGGATAAACCGGGACGATGCGGTTGGTGCTCAGGTTTTGCTGTTCGATCGGCTCCCATTCGGGGTTGTTCATGGTCAGGCGGCCCAGGTATTGGTCTACCTTGCCCGAGAGGGTGACCTGCATGCCCATGCGCAGGCGCTTGGCGATCCAGGGTTGGTTGAACCAGGTGACACGCAGCGATGCGGTGCCATCGGCTACCACGGCTTCAGAGGCCTGGATACGCCCGCCGCGGATGGGGCGGGTGATGATGCTGGTGAGGGTGCCAATGATGGTGACTTCTTCGCCATAAGCCAGGCGGTTAATGGGCTTAAGCTGGGTGTAATCGTCGTAGCGGCGAGGGAAGAAGTACAGCATATCGTTGAGGGTATGCAAGCCCAAACGGGTAAGCGTTTGCCCGTGACGCGGCCCTACACCCGGCAGTACGGTGATGGATGCGCTGAGGGCCGCGGGCGGCCCTGAGACGGGCTGCCGGGCGGCTGCCGGCGAGGGCGGCGGAGCAGGGGTGAATTCTTCCTCATCATCGTCAATCTCGGGCTGGAGAGCCGGGCGAGCGGCGGGATCTTCCAATAAGTCGTTGGCGTCAGCCGGAGCTTGTTTGGGGGGAAGATCGGCTTTTTCTTTTTGGGTATTGGGCCTGGCAGGCGCGGGGTGTTCTTGGGGGGCGGCCTGTTCGGGGCGAGGCGTGCCGGCAGGTTTGGGCGCAAGGGCTGGTCTGACGGCTTTGGGCTGGGGCTTGTCGCTATGATCGATGGCAGGCTGAAGGGGAGATAGTCCCCCGCCGGCCTCGCGTTGGATGCGCTTCCACAATCCGCCGAGGATCTCGGCCCGCGAATTGGGGCTGAGGCCTGCGTAATCGCGCAGGCGGGCCACCACAGCCTGTATCAGCTCGTTCGGCAGTTCATCAGCCTGGGCCTCGGCCTGCCAGGTATCGAGCATGCGCTCTAACCCGCCAACCACAGCCCGGTTGTCGTAGTTCCGCTCAGCTTCGAGGCGGAAAAATTTTTGAAGTTTCAATAGGGATGGTTTCATGAGGGTAATATTGTACCATCTAGCGGGTGACTGCTGCGAATCCCACAGCATTTGGCCCAAGATGCGTGCCGATGACCGTGGTGACGCTCAACATGAGAGGGGGATACTGGCAAGAAGGGGCAAATTCAGCCAGGGCCTGGCGGGCGTCTGCTTCGGCATCGGTATACAAAACGGCCAGGCGTTCGAATGGGCCCAGGGCGCGCATCATCTGGAGAAAGCGTTCAATCCCTTTGCGATGGGTGCGCGCCTCGCCCAGCCGCGATACGGTGCCATTGGCAATGCTTAAAAAGAGCTTGATCTGTAAGAGTGAGCCGATGCTGGCCTTGGCCCAAGAGATGCGCCCACTGCGGCGCACGTATTCGAGCGTGTCGAGCATCGCCATGGCATGCAGCCGGCGGCGCATGGCATAGACCATAGAGAGCACCTTCTCTAGAGGCAACCCCTGGGCAGCAGCTTCAGCGGCGGCCAGGGCCTGGAACCCTGTGCCCATGGATAAAGACCCGCTGTCGAGAACCTGTACCCGGCCCCCGAAGTTGCGGGCGGCAGACTGGGCAACATTGAAGATGCCGCTTAAGCTGGAGGCGATATGAATGGAAAGCACTTGCGTGGCGCCCTGGCTGAGCAGGGTTTCGTAGGCCTGCTCAAACGTGCCGCTGGCGGGGGCTGCGGTGGTAGGGATCTGCGCCATGGATGGAAGCTGGCGATAAAAAGCGGCCCGGGTGATGCCGTTGCCATCCAACAGGCTTCGATCCCCGATGGTCAGAATGGCAGGGATGACGGTAATGCAGTGCGCAGCAGCCAACTCAGGCGGCAGGTCTGAGGTGCTGTCGGTAACAATGGCAACGGTCATGTTAAATCTCTTGAGAGGGGTGCTGCATGGCGATCAATCCAATGCTGTGCGGGCCCAGCAAGGTGGCTAGAGCCAGGCTGAAGCTTTGCTCAGTCAGGGGCGTGGTGCGCATATTCTGGATGATCCGCTCGCGCAGGTTGCGGCTTTCTTGTTCGAAGTAAGGAACCCCCTGGACGATTGCCAGGTACTTCAGACGCTCAAATTCCAGGATGAATTCATACATCACATCTACCAGGTGGCGCGGGCTGCGGATCTTTTGCACATGGATGAACCGGCCATTTTCCATGATAAAAATTGGGATCATGCCGAGCATCTCGCCAACCACGGCTTGCGAGATGTCAACCTGGCCTGACCTGGATAAGTAGACCAGGTCGGGCAGGCAGTACACGGCATAGATGTGGCGGCTGAGGCCACGCACCAGGCGGTTGATATCGTTTGAAGATGTGCCGCGCAGTACGGCCTCGGCGGCAGCTTGCACCAGAAAGCCCAGGCCTGCGGCGGTGGTCTGCGAATCGATCACGTGGACGGTGACGGGGCTTTTGAGTGTCTCGGCGGCCTGACGGGCATTGTCTACGGCTGGGCTCAGGTACGATGAGACCAGGATGGCAATTACCTCTTGGTAGCGCGTGCCCAGGTCGGTGAAGGCCTGGCGGAAGGCCTCTACACTGGGGGCAGAGGCCTGGGGGCGCTCAAAGCGGTCAGTGGGACTGTACGGCTTATAGATCGATAGGTCAGAATTGTCTTTGAAGGTTTGCTCACCAAACCGGACCGTGTGCGGGATGACCGTTACGTGATCATGCCCAAGAAAAGTCTGCTTGGTAAAGTGGACGGTGCTGTCGGTGAGAATACAGATGCGGGGCATAGCTTATTCGATGGAAATAATGAAGTTGTAATGAGGCTGCCCGCCATCTTGAACTTCTACTTCTTGGTCAGGGTAAATCTTGCGAATTGAATCTACAATGGCATTCACCTCAGGGCGAGGTGTATCGGCGCCGTAGAACATTGTAATCAACTCAAAGTGATCAACATGGGCCTTTTCCAGCAAGCTGAGGGTGGCGTCTTTTAGGGAAGATGCCGCCAGGATAAGCTTGCCATTGAGCAGGGCAATGAACTGGCCCTCTTGAACTTTTACCCCGTCGATCTCAACGCTGCGGGTGGCAACGGTGATCTCGCCGGTCTCCACCTCATCCAGGGCAGACTGCATTTCGGCAGCGATTCCTTCGGGGTCGCCATCGGGTGCCAGGCGCAGCATGGCAGCCATGCCCTGGGGAACCGTGCGGCTGGGGATCACGGTCAGGCGCTTGACCGTGAGCTGTGCGGCAGCCTGGGCTGCCAGGATAATGTTCTTGTTGTTGGGCAGGATGAAGACCTGGTCGGTGGGCAGGTTTTCAAACGAACGCAGGATCTCTTCGGTGCTGGGGTTCATGGTCTGCCCGCCTTCGATAATGGCCGATACGCCCAGGCTGGCAAAGACACGCGCCAGCCCTGGCCCTGGGGCAACCGCCACGACGGCAATCTGCCCCGGCTCGACGGGGGTGAGGTTCAGCTTGGCGCTGCTTTCACGCTCAATCTCTTCCATCTGTGCCACCAGGTTTTCGATGGCCACTTTGGTGACGGTGCCGATCGACTTGGTGTATTCAATGGGCAGGTACAGGTTTTCGGCGGGGACGTGAATGTGCATGCGGTACATGCGATCGCCCTCGCCAACCTGGATGGAGGTGCCCATCTCTTCCAGGTCTTCGTAAAAGTGGATCAGATCCAGGTTCTCATGGGGGCGGAAATCCACCACCACCTCATAATCTTGCCCGGGTTCGATCGACTCGGCGGCATTCTCTAGCTTCATAGCAGAAAGCGGCTGAACGGTAAAGTTAGCTGAATCGAGGGACTGGCCGTTGGCGTAACGGACCATACCCTCTAGCATGAAGTACAGGCCTTTGCCGCCGGCATCCACAACCCCGGCGTCGCGCAGCACAGAGAGCAGTTCAGGAGTGCGTTTGACTGATTCGTCTGCCGCCTGCACCAGGCGGTCCAGGATATCGTAAGGGTCTGTGGTCTCGGTAATGGCCTGCTCGGCGGCGGAGGCAATATCTTTGGCAACGGTCAGGATGGTGCCTTCGACCGGGCGCACCACGCCTTTGTAGGCCGTATTGCGCCCCTGGTGAAAGGCCGCAACCAAGGCCGGGCCATCTAAGACCTCGCGGTTATCGAGGGCGCGGGCAATGCCGCGCCAAAGCTGAGAAAGGATCACGCCTGAGTTGCCGCGAGCGCCCATCAGAGCGCCATGAGCCACGGCGTGGGCCAACTTGCCCACGTTGCGCTCAGCAGAGTTGGCGATCTCGTCGTAGGCGGCCTGCATGGTGAGTACCATGTTGGTGCCTGTATCCCCATCAGGCACGGGGAAAACGTTAAGCGCATTGACGGTTTGCTGGTTGGTGCGCAGCCAGTTTAGGGCTGCTTCAACCATGGGCTTAAAAGCCTGCCCGTCAATGGGGTATTTACGGACGTGAGACACAGGTTGATTAGCGACTTGCAAGTCTGAACTCATGAAGTTGGCTCCTGAGGAAATACCGGTATTTTGAGCGTCCACAACAGGTTAGTCCGGGTCACTGACGCGCAGACCGCGTACGTGGACATTCACTTCACTGACTGGCATGCCCAGTGCTTTTTCAACCTGGTAGCGCACAGTATTGCGCACGCTTAAAGCGACCGACTTGATGCGTGTGCCATACTCAATCACAACATAAAGATCGATGATGATATTCTGCCCATCATAGGTCACTTCAACACCATATGTGGGGTCTTTGACCAAAACCTGGGTTAGACCGTTCACCAGGTTCTTGGAGGTCAGACCAACCACGCCGTAGGATTGGCGGGCGGCATGATAAGCGATGGTGGCGATTGCACCAGGGGAAATCTTGATGCTGCCAATTGGGTTAGATTCATCGGGCATAGCAAACCTCTGAAATAGTTAACAATCTGGCTTGTAAACAGATACGATTTGTGGTAAGATTGGCCCGCTTAACTCAGGCTTTCTAGTCCGGTACACGTGAAACGTAATTATAGCGTGATTTAAGCAAAATCTTACATCAATTTTTTGTCCGAATTCTGGAAAAGCCTCCAGTTTTGGAGTGCAGTGAAAGGAAGTGTACGATGGCGAAGTGTGCACATTGTGGAAAAGCGACAACTTTTGGTCGGAATCGCCCCTGGTCCAATAAGGCCACCCGGCGGACCTTCCGCCCCAACCTGCAGACCGTGACGGTCTACGAGGGCGACCAGAAAGTACGCAAGGTCTTGTGCGCTCGGTGCTTGCGCACCCTGGTAAAGACCTCGTAATTGACATCGTGTTATACAGCGGCGAAAATCGCGGCGCAAGCCGTGATTTTCGGTTTAAATACATCCTCGCAGCGCCTGGATGCCCGCGGTGATGCCCTGAGGATGGTTAAAGATGGCGTTGGCGGCTACAAAGACCTGCGCCCCAGCGGAGCGGGCCTGGGGTAAGGTGTCGATGTTCATGCCGCCATCAATCTCCAGCAGAGTTTGGGGGTTAATGCGCTGGATGGCCTGGCTCAATTCAGTGACCTTGGGTAACACCGCGGGGATGAATTTCTGCCCCGAGTAGCCCGGGTTCACACTCATCACAAGCACCATATCTGCCAGGGGCAGAACAGGAAAGACCGTGCTGGCAGGGGTGCCGGGGTTGAGCACCACCCCGGGCTTACAGCCCAGCTCGCAAATGGCTTGCATGGTGCGGTAAAGGTTGGGGTTGTTTTCTACATGCACGGTCAGGTAGGTGGCGCCAGCCTGGGCAAAAGCCTGGATCAGGCGTTCGGGGGCTTCCACCATCAAGTGCACATCCAGCGGTAACTGTGTGGCGCGCCGGCAGGCCTCAACAATGAAGGGCCCCATGGTCAGGTTGGGGACAAAGTGACCATCCATCACGTCGACGTGGATCCAATCTGCGCCGGCGGCTTCCGCTTCGGCGATCTGTTCACCCAGGCGGGTGAAATCGGCGGAGAGGATAGAGACAGAGATCTTGTGGGGGTCGGGCATAGAAGTCCTTAGCGGCTGTAGAGCAAGATCACCCAGGTCCATAAAGGCACCAGGCCAAGCACTGCCACCGCGGCCAGCAAACCCAGGGCCCAGGTACCCCAATCAATATCCAGCGGGTCCTCCTGGCGGATTCCTGCGGCGGGTTGTGGGGCCGGGGCCTGGAGCGGCGCAGCGGGCGCTGGCGGCGCAGCCGAAACTGGCGGTGCGGGGCGCGGTTGGGGTTTTGGCGGAGCTGAATAGCTGGCTGAAGGGTTGGCAGTGGCGGCCGCGGCCGGCGGTTGTGCGGCTTCGACAACCGGAGAGATGGTGGTGGCGCGATTGAAGGTCATCAAGACGCGCCCGAGCTGGTCAGCGGTGCGGTAGCGGGCGGATGGCTCTTTGGAAAGCACCTTGAGAATGATCTGTTCGAGGGCGGGGGGGATATTGGCGTTGAAATGGCTGGGCGGGGGCGTGGGCACACTGCGGTGCATCTGGGCCAGCTCGGCGGCGGTGTTCCCGGTGAAGGGCAGCCGCCCGCAAAGCATCTCGTACATCACCACACCCAGGGCATACACATCTGAAGCGGGCGAGGGCGCTGCTCCCGTAGCCTGTTCGGGAGAGAAGTACTGCGGCGAGCCCCAAACGACCTTGGACTGCTCATTGGGGTTGATCGAGCCCAGGGCGCGGGCGATGCCAAAATCAGTCACTTTCAGGCGTTGGTCGGGGGTGACAAGCATGTTCTGCGGTTTGACATCGCAGTGCACCAGGCCGGCCCGGTGGGCATAACCAATGCCGGCGCAAGCCTGGATGAGCAGAGGCAGCGCTTCTTCGACGCTGAAGCGGCCGCGGGTTTGCAGCATGGTCTTCAAGTCGGCGCCGGGCACATATTCCATGACGATAAAAAGCTTACCGGCATCCAGCCCAAAGTCGTGAACTGTGACAATGCTGGGGTGCGAGAGGTTGGCGGCGGCTTTTGCCTCTTGCCTGAAACGCTCTCGAAAGGCAGGATCGTTGGAGTAATCTTCGCGCAGCACCTTGACGGCTACTGTGCGTTCCAACATCAGGTCTTTGGCGCGATAGACCACCGCCATCCCCCCGCTGCCGAGGCGGGTTTCAAGTTGGTATCGATTGTTTAGGAGGGTGTTCTCAGCCATTGCTATGATTTTAGCACGTTTGGATGATTCTGGGTGTAAGCTGATTGATCAAGAACAGGTTATTGTAAAGATCATTTGAGGCGACCCCCAGACCCAGGTTTTTGTTTTTTGGGTTAGAATTAGACGGAACAGCGTTAAGAAAATCTTCCGAAGAAAATGGGAGTCAACCAATGAGCCGGATCTTACGTTTTTTGCGTGCAAACCCAATTTCAATTCTGCTTCTGGCAATTCCCGCGGTGATCCTGGCGGAACTGCTGCATTGGCCATCCATTTGGATCTTTGCCCTCTCGGCAGTTGCAATCATCCCACTGGCCAGTTATATCGGCGAGTCCACCGAATCGTTGGCGCATTATACCGGCCCCAAGTTGGGCGGGTTGTTGAACGCCACGCTGGGCAATGCAGCCGAGCTGATCATCACCATCGTTGCCATCCGAGAAGGCTTGCTCGACCTGGTTAAGGCCTCGATTACCGGCTCGATCTTGGGCAACCTGTTGTTGGTGTTGGGCATGTCGATGTTGTTGGGCGGCTTGAAGCACAAGACCCAGAGCTTTGACCGCCGCCAGGCAAGCAATAACGCCATCCTTTTGGTGCTGACGGTTTTGATCTTGCTGATCCCTTCACTTTTTAGCCACGGCATCGGGCACCTGGACCCACCAGACCCGCGTGTAGAGGCTTTGAGCCTGGGGGTGGCGGGCGTGATGATCGTGCTCTACGGGCTGGGGCTGCTCTACAGCTTCAAATCTGCGGGTGGGCCCTTATCGCCCGAACAGCCCGATGAAATTTTGACCCACAAGGCTTGGCCGCTGCGCACGGCCCTGTTGGTGCTGGCCTTCTCGACGGTGGGTGTGGCCTGGATGTCAGAGGTGCTGGTGGGGGCAATTGAGCCGGTGATCGAAGCGTTGGGAATTTCCGAATTCTTCATCGGTGTGATCTTTATCCCCATCATCGGTAACGTGGCAGAGCATCTGGTGGCTGTGCAGATGGCAGCCAAGAACAAGATGACCCTCAGCGTTGAGATCGCCGTGGCTTCGAGCTTGCAGATTGCTTTGTTCGTGGCGCCGGTGCTGGTCTTCATCAGCCTGCTCATGGGCAACCCGCTGACTCTGGTTTTTGATCAATTTGAACTGCTGGCCCTCATCGCAGGGGTGATGATCGCGGCGTTGGTCTCGGCAGATGGCGAGTCGAACTGGTTGGAGGGAATCGAGCTGTTAGCCATTTATATCATCGTTGGCCTGGCGTTTTTCCTGCTGCCCGGATAAGTTGCACGGGCGCCAGGCATGCGCCGGGATATGGAAATAAGGACCATGAATCGATTAGCGGAGATTTTGGATAAATACTTTACCTGGAAGACCCTGGTGGCAGCCTTGTTCTTCGCGGCCGGGCTCTTGGCTACCTTGTTGATCTTGTTGTGGCTTTTTGCCCCTCAACGATCAGCGCATGGGCCGGCTACGGCCGTTATGAATATCATTCCGGCCCCCACGGCAACGCCTCCGGCCTCTCAGCCTGAGCCGTCTACGCCGCCCACCGCTACCCCTGAGCCGCAGCCCCCCGCAGGTCAATTGGCGCTTGGGGCATATGTTCAGATCACGGGCACAGGCGGCGATGGCTTGCGCCTGCGTTCATCACCCAGCCTGGATGGGACCGTGCTCTTTGTGGCGATTGATAGCGAAGTCTTTCAGGTCATTGATGGGCCGCGCGATGCCGATGGCTATACCTGGTGGTATCTTGAGTCGCCTTCAGACAGCACGGTGCAGGGCTGGGGGGTGGCGAATTACCTGGCAGTGATCCAGAATCCTTAGTGGGTTTTGTTTGCGTGTTTATCTTTTTCGGTATATAGTTAATGCAGGAGGCTGTGTTGAGCGAACTGAAACCCACCGGCATCACCGCGAACCGCCAAACAGCTATGATGATGGTAAGCTGGAGCGATGGACATTCCAGCAGCTATCCGTTTTCTCTGTTGCGCCATGCCTGCCCCTGCGCCGAGTGCCGGGGAGGGCACGACCAGATGAGCCCTGAGCCCGATCCAGGCGTTTTTTTTATGCCCGACGAAGATAAGCCGGCGACGCACCTGCGCAGCCTGGAAGGGGTGGGCGGGTATGGCTTGACCATCGAATGGGAAGACGGTCATCATTTCGGCATTTATAACTGGCATTACTTGCGCGCCTTGTGCCCTTGCCCCTCCTGCCGGAGTGCGGTTCATGGTTGATAAGCCGCTGGAGACAGTCTTCTCATACGTTGAGCGGGCTTATATGCGTTTGCAAGCCGGCGATGTGTTGATCACCTGCCTGGAAGATGGCACGCTGGAACCGATCCAAGAGATTGTGCAAGGCCTGGTTTTGGCCGGCCCGCAGAGCCTGGAAGCGCTGCGAGAGGTGTTGGCTGAAACAGGACAGCGCAAGGCGCAGGTGCAAGACGACTTGCACCAGGTGATCTCTGAGATGCAGGGGGTATTGAGAAGCTACGGCCTTGAGATGGAACTACAAGATGGCGATCTCTTGCCAGCCCTGACGCCATTTGACCTGCTCTTAGCCATGCGCCAACAGGGTATCTTGGAACAAGAGACCCAGGCTGCTTGCTTGCAAGTGCTGCACAACAGTCGGGATTTGTTAGGCAACCTGGGGACAAACCTCAGGTTGCTAACAGATATTGAGATCTATCTGCGCGACTGGTTGTGGGCTTTGGCTTACGAAGCCATCCACCAGAAAGACTTATAAATAATCTTTAAGGTTGTGTTCCACCGCATAGGCGGCGGCTTCGGCGCGGTTGCTGACGCCCAGCTTTGAAAGGATGCTGCTGACGTAGTTGCGCACCGTTCCCTCGCCTAAGAAGAGGGCCTTGGCGATCTCGCGGTTGGTTTTGCCCTCAGAGACAAGCTGTAGAACATGCCGTTCTTGATGGGTGAGGGCTGAGAAAGCCGAAGCTTCTTCCTCGCGAGCCGCTTTGCGCACTTCTTGGAAGATGCGCTGGGTAACAGCCGGGTCGAGCAGGGCTTCGCCTCGCCCAACGGTTTCAATCGCATGCACCAGGTCTTCGCCGCCAATCTGCTTGAGCACATACCCTGCGGCACCGGCGCGGATGGCTGAGAAGAGCATCTCATCTTCGGCGTAAGAGGTGAGCATGATCACCTTGGTATCGGGGTATTTCTCGGCGATCTCTTGGCAGGCTTCGATCCCCGACCCGCCCGGCAGGCGAATGTCCATCACCACTACCTCAGGCGTATATGTGGCTACCCGCTCAACCGCCTCGCGGGCAGTGCTGGCTTCGGCAATCACCTCAAAATTCGGATGCCGTTCGAGGAGGGCTTTCAGGCCCAGTCGAACCACTTCATGGTCGTCCACCAAAAGAATGCGTTGTTTGTTCGTCATGCGATAACCTTTTTCGAGAATATACGCGAATACCGGTCAGTCAGATACAGGTTCGGCCGGGGGGCCTTCGCCGGCCTTCTCGCGTTTGAAATCTACAAAACGGTAGCCAATGCCGCGCTCTGTGAGGATATACTTTGGGTTGGCAGGATCCAACTCGAGCTTCTGGCGCAGGTAGTTAATGTAGAGACGTACATAGTGCGGCTGGTCTTGATACTCGTAACCCCAGACGTTGGTCAAGATCTGATCGTGCGATACAACCCAACCGGCGTTTTGCACCAGGTAGTAGAGCAAGCGATACTCGGTGGGCCGCAGGCTGACCAGCTTGCCTTCGACCCAGATCTCATGGCGGTCAAAATCAATTTTCAGCCGTTCATCCACATCAATAACGCCGTGTGCGCTTTCGGTGCTGAGCTCTGAACGCCGCAGCACTGCTCGGACGCGGCTGACCAGCTCGCGGGGGCTGAATGGCTTGGTGACGTAGTCGTCGGCGCCCAATTCCAGGCCGCGGATGCGCTCGTCTTCCTCGCTCTTGGCAGTGACCATGATGACCGGCACTGGGCTCATCTTGCGGATGGTCCTGAGCACTTCAAAACCATCAAAGTCTGGCAGCATCACATCCAGCAGCATTAAATCTGGCAGGCTTGTGCGCAGCTTGTCCAGCGCCTGGGTGCCGTTGTAGGCCTCGGTGACCCGAAAGCCATCTTGCTCCAGGTTCAGCCGGATGAAGCGCGCCATACGTTGTTCGTCATCAACAACGAGGATGCGGTAATTCTTGAAGCGGTTGTCGGGCAGCATAGCTTAATCGCGAACAAAGCCGATGATATGTTCTTCCTCTTTCGACGGCATCACTTCAATGAAATTCAAGCGGGTGATTGGCCAGTACACGGTGGTCACATCTTCTGCCAGGTAATGCAGGTCTTTCCCATCAATGCGGCGAGGATTGTTGACGGCAATGACTTGATCGATGGGCTTCGGTAATTCATCCACTTCTCCAACCACGGGTTCTTCTCCGGCCAGGTGCAAGATAATTGAATAGGGCATGGCAACCTCTTAGATATTAACGTCGAATCAAAAGTTGGATTTTTAGCTTACCCAGGGTAAGCACATCGCCGTGCTTGATCTGGTAGGGTTTGTGCGGCGGAATCTTCTGTCCATTCAAGCGAGTGCCGTTGGCAGAGCCCAGGTCGGTGGCCAGGGCCTGCTGTTTACCGAGAGATATCGAGGCGTGCAGGCGCGAAACGCCCTGCTCGTATGCCCGGTAAGGGGCCAGGTCAATATCTGGCAAGATCGGCTGGCCTTCTGCAGAACGCCCGATGGTGAATTCTGTGCGCCCCTCCAGAGGGAGGATTTCGCCAGTCTCCATGATGAATAACGAAACGGCCACATCGGCCGGAGCCTGGGGAGGAATGGGCACCTGGGGGATGCTTTGGAATGTCTGGGCAAGCTTATCGGTAGAGCCTCCGTTGATGGACTGGGTAGCCAGGCGGGTGGCATCTACCAACTGTGTGCCGCACTCATGACAAAAGAGCGCACCGGGCATTTCTTTGTTGTGGCAATTAGGACACTCGATCATGCTGTTTTTCCTTTGTACCAGGCGGTAGCAGCAGGGCGCGGGTGCCATATTTGATACGCTTGTCGCCCTCTTCGCTGAAGGTCTGGTTTTGTTGAATGTGGGCCACCTCGCCCAAAACAGAACGCGCCAGATCCCTTTGCCCCTGGGCCAGCAAGTGGGTGGCCAGGTTTTGCAGACGCCGGGTGGCGTCGCGCATATTGCCATCGCCAATATCTTCACGGGCGCGCTCTTGCATGCGGTAAAGCGTGAGGCGTGACATGGCTTGCATCAGGTTCGGCGGCGGCGGTTCAAGGTCGAATTCATCTGTGATCATGGTGGCAATATCCAGCCGGTGGACAAACTTGCGCTTTTTGGTGCTGGATGGGACCTCGTAAGTAAGCCGCCCTTTGCATAAAGTCAGGTGGTCGGCCTTGGGTGGCACATCATTGGCCAGGAATTCTAACAGCAGGTTATGGTTGGAATCGCGCGGGATAGACCCCAAGACAAGGGGCGACCCCGTTACCAGAGGCGACGTATCTGGGTGCAGCCGGAAGGCATAATTCAAGAAAACGTTCTCTGGCGTGCTGAAGGTGTACGTGGCGTTCTCGGCAAAGCTGTGCTCAAATCCGTTGATCTTTTCGAGGATAAACCGGCGGATATCCTCAGCCCGAGAGACATATTTACAGTTGCCACCAGTGCGCGAGACCATTTCGTCGAGAAATTTATCGTTCCATTGGCTGCCAATGCCCAGCGCGCTGATGCTAATGCCGTAGCTGCTGGCCTGGTCGGCCAACCTGATACAGGCCTCTTCGTCACCGTAAGTGCGGCCATCGGTGATGAGGATGATGTGGCTGATGCGGTTCGAGCTGCAGTAACGGCGAATTTCCTCAAAGCCAAGCGCCAGGCCTTGCAAGATCTCGGTGCCGCCGCCGGCTTGCAAAACCTGGATACGCGTCTCAACCGAGCGCCGGTCGGCGCGGCTGCCGGCTGGTACGATCACTTCGGCCCGGTCGGAAAATTTTACAATCGAAAGGATGTCCTCTGATTGAAGCTGGCGCACCAGGTCAATTGCAGTGGACTTGACCGTATCCAGGCGCACGCCTTGCATCGAAGTGGAACAGTCCAGCACCAGGCAGAGGTTAATGGGTGATGTAGGGGGGTGTTCAGCATCCGCGTGGACGCGCAGCTCAACCATGGCATAAAAAAGCTGCGGCTCAGACATGCGTGCCAGCGAGTTCCGGCTGTACGTGATCTGAACTGAGATCGGCGGGATCATCAGCGGTTCAGGGGGCAAACCCAGGTCGTAATTTTTTTTGCGATCGGGATCGGATAGAACTTCAAAAGCTTCTTGAACGCCAATGAACAGCTCAGTTTCACCCAAATTTACGTTGTGATCTGGGTGCAGGCGGCGTGCCATATCGCGGTAGGAATGGCGAATTTCCTCCGGCGTGGCATCTCGGGGCAGTCCCAGGACATCGTAAAGGGTTTCTTCAGCCATAAAGCATCAATCGGGCAGCTTAACCAAGATGGCAGAAATATTATCAGGCCCACCCGCTTCGTTGGCGGCATCAATCATGGTCTGGCAGGCCATTTGCGGGTTGGGGGCAGTGGTAATGATGTTGAAGAGCTCGCGTTCTGGCACCACTCCCCATAAGCCGTCTGAGCAGATCAACAGATAGCCCGAGCGAGGAACCGGGAATGTGTTGACATCCGGCTCGAAAGGTTCTCCCTGCCCAAGGGCGCGGTACAAGACATTACGCTGGGGGTGGATGGCAGCTTCTTCTGCGGTGATCTGGCCAAGCTCTTGCAAGCGCTTGACCAGCGAATGATCGTGGGTGAGGATTTCCATGCGCCCATCAGGGTAAATGGCGTAGGCGCGGCTGTCGCCAACATGGGTCACGGTCATCTGGTTGCCCATCAGCAAGACGGCAGTGAGGGTGGTGCCGCCGCCCATGGCATCTTTGATGATGGCGCGATGCGCCTCCAGCACACCGGCTTGCATGATCTCTTGGAGCGATTCTTCACCCTGTTCGCCAGAGAGGCCAAACAAGGGCATGTAAAGCTTTTTGACCACATGGGTCGCCATGGCGCGCACCGAGACGCCGCTGGCGATCTCACCATGTTGGTGACCACCCATGCCATCCGCGATGATGTAAAGCCCAAAAGGCAGTTGGGTGGTATCGCTGATCAGGTTGGTGGTAAGGGTGTAAAGGGCATCCTCATTATGGTCACGTTGTTTGCCAACCGATTGGCCGCAGCCTACGATAAATTGAGGTAGATCTAGGTGCTTTTCGGTTGGATGCGGGGTGGGGGCGTCAGGCCCAACAATATCCGCATTCAATTCTTCCGTATCCATATGGAGCGGTGCTGTGGTCACAGCCGATTGCGATACCGGCTGCTGGGCCGGCGCTGACGGCTGTGATTTCTTGCCAAATAGTTTGTCCAATAGTGAGCTCACAAAAGTTTTCCTCCGGTATCGCCGGGTTGTCAGACGGCAATAGCGTAAACGCAGTGATCTGTAGAACCGAAGAACAAGGTATCGTTATAGACGATTGGGGTACCTGTGATTGGCTGTTGGGTCGGGAACTTCCAGCGCAAACGGCCAGTGCGGTATTCCAGGCAGTACATGGTGCCATCTACTGAGCCACAAAAGAGACTGTCTTTATGAACAACCGGGCTTCCAGTGACCTGGTTCTCAGTCGTGAAGTGCCAGACTTCTTTAGAGGAGTGCATGTCAATGCAGTAAATGTTCGCATCCACCGAGCCGCTAAAAATGTAGTTCTCAAAGATGCACGGCGTTGATATTGTAGCCTTTGCCATGCGAAAACGCCAGATGATCAAGCCGGATTTCGCATCCAGCGCATACAATTGCGAATCGACAGAACCGAAGAAAATGATCCCATCGGCATAGACAGGCGATGAGGTGACCGCGCGCTTGGCCTTGTAGCGCCATTTGGTGACCCCGCGCAAGGTGACGCAGAAGAAATCTCCGTTTTCATTGCCAAAGTAAACATTGTCGCCAATCACGATAGGGGTTGAGCGAACAGGATCGCCGGCATCTACGTGCCAGGCGCGCCGCCCACTCATACCGTTGATCACGTGTAGATAGCCGTCATCTGCGCCGATGAAAATGTGCCCTTCTGCAATGCGGGGAGATGAACGGATGGGGGCGCTGGCGCTGTAGGTCCACATCAAGCGTCCGCTGCGGGCCGAGATGGCATAGAGGTTTTTGTCTGCCGAGCCAAAGAAGAGGTTGCCCTCAAAAATGGCCGGCTTGCTGACAATGCCCCCTTGGGTGGCATACTTCCACAGAAACTCACCTGAGGCGGCCTGCAGGGCATACATGTTGTTGTCGTAGGCGCCTACATATAAGATGCCATCTTGGGCATGGGGTGTGCCGCGGATCTCGTCTTCACATTCGAATTTCCACAAAGCGGTGACGCCCCCCGTCGATGCCTTGGCTGGGGCGGCGGCGCTGGGCGCCTCTGATAAGATGCCGGTCTTGCGTGCCGCGGCCACCAGGGCTTCTTTCATAGCCTGGGCGGTGGGGAAGCGCTCGGCAGGCGTATAGCGCAATGCAGTATAGATCACCGCTTCGACCTCGGGTGACACAGCCGGGTTGACAGAGCGGATCATGCGCTCGTTGAAGGAGAAGGGGGGTTCCAGGCGGGGGTCGCGGCGCGTGAGCATATGGTGCAAGGTTGCACCCATGGCGTAGATATCTGCCACTGGGCTGGCCTCGCCTTTGTACTGCTCGGGCGGCGAATAGCCCTCGGTGCCGATCATGGTGCCCTTTTGGCCGCTTTGGAAGGTTTTGGCAATGCCAAAGTCGACCAGCATGATATGCCCAGTGCTGTTCACCATCACGTTAGAAGGTTTCATGTCTCGGAAGATGACCGGCTCAGGCTTGATGTTGTGCAGGTAATTGAGCACATCGCACAGTTCAATGGCCCAATGAACGACCTGCACCTCAGGCAAGAAACCGGGGGTCTCGTTGATGAGCGTTTCCAGGTCTTTGCCATCCACGAATTCCAGGATCAGATAAGAGCGCTCATTGTGAGAGAAATAGTCGTAGATGCGGGGAATGGAGGGGTGGTCTAGCGTGGCAAGGATATTGGCTTCGCGCTCGAAGTTGCGCACGATGGTCTCTTGAACCGCCGGGTCGCGCGCCAGGTTGATCATTTCTTTGACTGCCACCCGCTTGACCACGTTGGGGAAGTGCAGATCACGGGCACGGTAAACCGCCCCCATGCCGCCAACCCCTACAATACCCTGGATCAGGTAACGATTGGTGAGGGTAGTGCCAGGTTGAAGGTGCTCAGAGGTCTTCGAATCTGAGCTATCCAGGCTTTGGGTAATACGATGCGTATCCAGTGTTCATCCTCCGTATCCCTTACCGGAAAACCATGCTATCAGCCTTGGCTCGGGCTACGATGTGGAAGATGCCAGAAAAAGGATGATGCCGTACAAACAACAAACACGGGTATTGGCCATCTTCACGATCGGCAACCCGAACAGAGATCAAGGCAACTTGTCCCTCTAAGCCGCCAGCCGAATTACATGTATTATAGCCAGCAATGCCCGAAAATGTAAATAGGGAAATGGTTCTTTTTGATCGTTTAAGAAAACTGGATGTAGGGTTGACAGACTGTGTCAATTGTGATATTCTAATATAAGAATATTATATGACTATAATAATGACAATGACCAATGTTGAGCTGGCAATACTGGGTCTGGTGGTTGAATGTCCGCGACATGGCTACGAGATCGAACAGGTGATCGCGGGGCGCGGGATGAGGAACTGGACTGAGATCGGTTTTTCTTCGATCTACCATGTGCTGAACAAGCTGGAACGGGCCGGCTTGGTAGAAGCCCATGATGAGCGGGCCAGAGGGCGGGGACCAGCGCGCAAAGTATACGCTGCGGCCGATATTGGGCGGCAGTTCTTGCGTGAGCAATTGATCAAGGCTTTGGACCAGCCATCGGTTTCGCAGCAAGAGTTTTTGCTGTGGCTTTCAAACCTGCCGGTCTATACACCAGACGAGCAGCGTATGGCGTTGGCGTGTTATCGCCAGCAGTTGTTGAACCGCCAGCAAGCCTTGCAGTTTCAGGCGGCTGGGCCTTTGCCAGACCATGTGCGGGCCATGTTTACATACAGCCTAACCCTTGTGACCGCCGAGCTGAGCTGGTTGGATGAATGGATGCTTTCTATGGAGGTGGAAAAATGACGAAATTTGATTACAAAAAGGAGTTGAAGCACCTGTACTTCCCGCCGCAGGGGAAGTTCACGGTGGTGGATGTGCCGCCGATGAACTTCTTGATGATCGACGGGCACGGGGACCCCAATCATGCTCCAGAGTACCAACAGGCTGTGAATGCCTTGTATTCGGTGGCTTATACGTTGAAATTTTCCCTCAAGCCGCATGGCGTGGAATACAGCGTGCCGCCTTTGGAAGGCCTATGGTGGATGGAGGATATGGGCGAGTTCAGCTTGCAGGTCAAAGACCGCTGGGATTGGTGCATGATGATCATGCAGCCGCCGGCGGTGACGGCTGATCTGGTGGAGCAGGCCGTGGCAGAGGCCGGGCGCAAGAAAGACCTGCCCGCTTTGCCAGGGCTGCGCTTCGGCGCATATGCTGAAGGGCTGGCGGCACAGACCCTGTACCTGGGGGCCTACGCCGATGAGGGGCCAACGATCGCCCGCCTGCACGCTTTCATCGATGAGCAGGGCTTTGCGCGGTCAGGCAAACACCACGAAATCTACCTGGGCGATCCGCGCCGTACTGCCCCCGAAAAGCTGCGTACGGTCATCCGCCAGCCGATGGTGAAAAAAGAGCCTGCCTGATGCCCCCTGTTTGAATCTTTCAGGAGTGCGTCATGCAGAAATTCCGAAACCGATGGGGCTGTCTGAAAAGTGGGGCTCGGGGAGTGGCAACCCCAATACCTGGGGGTTGCCACTCCCCGAAAACCCTCTATATGGTGATGAGGCTGTCCCAAAAGTACCTTTTGGGACAGCCTCATCGGTTTCGGTCACAAATGTGTTGCGTATGCTGCGTTTAACGAAAATCTGATTCTGGCTCTGGTTTGTTCTGTAAAATGGCTTCGATGCGTTCCATCACGGCTGGGGTGAGTTTTTCGACCACATCCAGGGCCTTCATGTTGGCAGAGACCTGCTCGGCACGTGATGCGCCGGTGATGACGGTGCTGACCTGGGGGTTCTTCAGGCACCAGGCCAGGGCTAACTGAGCCAGCGTGCAGCCCAGTTCTTCTGCCAGGGGGGCTAACTGCTTGACCTTGGCGAGGCGCTGTTGGCCTTCCTCGCTTTTAAGCATATCGCGCAGCCAGCCGTAATTTTCCATGGCCATGCGGCTGCCCTCGGGGATGCCATCGTTGTACTTGCCGGTCAGCAGCCCGCTTGCCAGGGGGCTCCAGATGGTAGTGCCCAGGCCGATCTCTTTATACAGGTGCGCATATTCTTTTTCGACGCGTTCGCGCTCGAACATGTTGTACTGCGGCTGTTCCATGATGGGCGGGATGAGGTGCTCGCGACGGGCAATGCCGTAGGCTTCTATGATCTGGCGGGCGCTCCATTCGCTGGTGCCCCAGTAGAAGGCCATACCCTGGTCGATGAGAAAGTTCATTGCGCGCACGGTTTCTTCGATGGGGGTGTAGATGTCGGGCCGGTGGCAGAAGACCAGGTCTACATAGTCCATTTGCAGGCGGGCCAGCGAGGCGTCCATGCCCTCGATAATGTGCTTGCGCGACAGGCCGGTAGCATTGGGAACGCGCCCGCCCCAAAAGATCTTGGTTGATATGACCAGGTCAGAGCGTTTCCAGCCCATCTTCTTGATCACGCTGCCCATCACGGTCTCGGCGTTGCCGCGCCCATAGGCTTCGGCATTGTCGAAGAAGTTCACGCCCTCTTTGTAAGCGGCCTCCATACAAGTCAGCGCCACTTCTTCACCCACCTGCTCACCATAGGTGACCCAGGCTCCCAAAGAAAGGGCTGAAACTTGCAGCCCAGATGCTCCAAGATACCGATACTCCATTTTTCCCTTCTCCTTATTCTGTTGGTTGGTGAATGCGTGGGTACACCCACGCCCGAGGGTTGTATTATAAGGGCTTTTGGGGTTGTTTTGGGGAATTTATCAGTTAATGTTTATTTTTGGGCCAGATCTGGCTGCGTGCTACCTGGGCCAACTCAGCACTGGCGGCAGCCAGAGTAGGAAAGCTGCTGCGGCTGTAATCGGAGGCGGGCAGCAGGGGGAAGGGGCTGGAGCCATCCAGGGTGGTGATGGTTCCGCCGGCTTCATGGATCACCAACCAGGCCGCAGCCAGGTCCCAGATCTTGGGGGTGGCTTCTAAGGCCAACAATGCCGGCCCGCGCGCCACCAGGCAGAGGTGATAGGCGGTTGAACCCATGATGCGGGTTTTATAAGGGATGCTGATCTTATACCGGCGGTGGGCGCGCGAGCAGCAGGCCAGGAATCCATTGGGCTGCCCAGGGCCGGGCTGGCGGGTATAGGTGCGCTGGCCGTTGATAAAGGCCCCTTTGCCGCGCTGAGCGGTGTAGAGTTCATCAATGATGGGGAAGTAAATGGCGGCGGTATCGGGCCAGCCATCTACCAGGCGGGCAATGGATACCCCCCACACGTGCAGGCCCAGGCTGTAGTTGGTGGTGCCATCCAGGGGGTCAATGATCCAGACGGCAGGCGCAGCAGCGGGCGAGCTGGTTTGCATCTCTTCGCTCAAGATCATGTCTTGGGGGTAGTGCTGGCGCACCGCGGCGCTGATCATTTGATCGGCAGCCAGGTCTGAAGCGGTGACAAAGCTGTGATCGGGCTTAAGGTTGGCCAGGGTGCCGCCCAGGCTGAAGCGCTGGCGCAGCATCTCGCCGGCCTGGCGGGCAAGCTGTGAAGCAAATTCGAGAGCAGTAGGCATCGGTTTATCTCTTTGTCGGCATTAAGAGCACTGCGGGTATGGCTGCCAGGCCGATGATGGCAGACCAGTAAAAGGCTTGCTGCATGCCAAAGTGATCGGCCAGCACGCCGATCAAAATGGATGCGGCTGAAAGGGCCACGAAGCTGACGGCCATGTACAGGCTATTGCCAATCGAGCGGTGTTGGGGCAGGTAATCTTGAACCCAGGCCATGATGATGGGCTGGCCGGCCAGGCTGAGCAAGCCGGTAAGGATCAACACCAGCACCATCAGCCAGCCCTGGGTGCGGAGAAAGGCCAGCACCAGCAGGGGGGCGATCAGGCTGACGGCGAGCAGCACCGGCTTACGCCCTAGCCGGTCGCTGACCGTGCCGCCGCCCAGGGCGCCGGCTACCCCGGCCATTTGATAGATTGTCAGGGCGCCGCTGGCAAGCCAAATATCTGCTCCCTGGCCCTTGAGCAGGGTGGGAATATAGATCCCCATGCTGTTGATGATGAAGCTGCGGGCAAAAACAAGGAGAGTCATGGGGATGAAAAGCCGGAGCGCCGCGGGCAGCACCTGGCGGAAGCCGCTGACCGCACTTGGTTTGGAACTGTGCAGGGGGATGTTCCGAAAACGCAAATACATGACCAGCGAAAAGACCCATCCCAGCAAGAGCAAGCGCGCCATGCCTTCCAACGCCCAGGTGGTGAAAGCCCAGGTGGCGATCAGGGGGCCCAGGGTGCGGCCCAGCTCGCCGCCGGCCATGAAGAAGCTCATCCCTTTCCCAACCTGGCGGCCTGAGATGCGGGCTGCCAGCGCCGGGGCTGTGGCGTGGAAGATGCCGCTGCTGAGGCCGGTGATGATCAAAAGCAGGGCCAGGGCGCTGTAGGTGGGGGCCAGGCCCATCAGCGACATCGTGCTGGCGGTGATGGCTGGCGCCAGGATCAGCAGCAGGCGCAGGTTCACCCGGTCGTCCAGGTAGCCGATCAGCGGTGTGATCACGGCTGGCATTTGCATGAAGGCAGAAAGCGAGCCGGCCTGAGAGAAGTTCAGTGAGAGTTTTTCGATCAGCGCGGGCAAGAGGGGGGCTAAAAAGGCGGTAAAGGTATCATGGGTGAAGTGACCGCCGGTGATGGTGACGACATGCGAGGTCTGGAATTCTTCGCTGGGTGAGGGTTGAGAAGTCATAAATGAGTGGTTTGGTTAATACATCTTGGGGGAGCGATGGGCCCCGGGTTGGGGCTCATCGCTCCCCCAAGATCATCCTTTCACCAGATACAGTCCGGCTGCGGTTTTTAGTGCCTGGCCTCAACGATCTCAACGTAATCTTGAGAGACGGTTTCCTCAGGGATTGCACCCAAGAATTCGATCAACTGGCGGGTGAGGACGGCTTTGTGCTCGGCATCTCGGCGGCTCCAGGTGCGGCTCTTGATCTCTAAGAAATAACCCAGGCTGGGCTGTTTGACCTCGTCGAGGTTGATATAGAACTCGGTGCCCCGGAAGAGAACACGCCAGCGGCGGCGATCTTTTTCGATGATCGTCTCTTTGGCAGGCTTGAAGTACTCGCGGTAGAAGCGCAGGCTGTGGGTGGCAGGGGCAATAAAGCGGCTGCGTGAGAGCAGTACATCGCTGGCGAAGCTGCCTTCGCGGGCCGGGCCGACCAGGGTCAGGCGGTAGCGCACATTGGAGACCTGCCCCTTCTTGTCGATGTATTCGTCTTCGCGATAGCGCAGGTGGCCCTGCTTGGGATCGGCAAAAGAGAAGTACGTGTCGAATTCGTGATAGTGGCGTTCGTGGAGGATTTCAAGGCCAGGGGTCTTCAGCGCGGCAATCACAGAGCTGGGATCGGCCAGGCGCACTTTGGACTGGACTTCGTAGCTTTCCTCTTCTGTGGCCCCGCCGATGGCAATCAGCTTTGAGAGCACAGACTGCTCGCGCCCGGCCAAGAACTGGTCGATGCGCTGGGCATATTGGGCTGCTTCGGTTTGCAGGATGCTTTCATCCAGGGTGAGAAGCTGGTGCTGGCGCATCAGCCAGCGGCCGTTGACCATCACATCGGTCACATCGGTGGCGTGGCCGGCATAGATGACTTGTGCATACAGGCTATCGGGCTCGCGCCGGAAGCGCGGGGTCTGGTGCAAACGGCCAATATCCACCAAGATCAGGTCGGCGCGCTTGCCGGGTTGGATGGACCCCGTGATATCGCCAATGTGCAAGGCCCGGGCGCCCAGGCGGGTGCCCATGAGCAAGGCCTGAGTAGCGGGCAGGGCGGTTGGGTCGCCTGTGTGGCCCTTGGCGATGAAAGCTGCCAGGCGCATCTCTTCAAACATGTCCAGGTCGTTATTGGATGCAGGGCCATCTGTGCCAATCCCCACGTTCAACTCGGCAGACTGCATCTCGCTGATGGGTGCAAAGCCAGATGCCAGCTTGAGGTTGGATGAAGGGTTGTGGGCAACGCCGGCATTGTGATGTTTGAGGGTCTTGATCTCACCGTCATCCACGTGAACGCAGTGGGCGGCGAGCACTTTGGCGTTGAATATGGTTTGCTTCTTGACATAAGGCACCACGGGCATATCATGCTCCTGGCGCGAGGTTTCAACTTCTTGAGCGGTCTCAGCAATGTGGATCTGTAGTGGAATATCGAATTCAACCGCCAGGGCCGAGGCAGCCTGCAAGATCTCTTTGGTGCAGGTGTAAGGGGCGTGCGGGGCGATGGATGGGACGATGAGGGGGTGGCCCTTCCAACGTTGGATGAACCCACGGGCATATTCGAGCGATTCTTCATAATCGCGCGCGTCGGGGGTGGGGAATTTGAGGATGCTTTCGCCGCAGACGGCGCGCAAACCGGCTTCAGCAGTGGCTGCGGCAACATCGTCTTCAAAGTAATACATGTCTGCAAAGCAGGTGACGCCGCTGCGGATCATTTCGGCGCAGGCCAGCTTGGTGCCCAGGCGGACAAACTCTGGTGAAACAAATTCGCGTTCAACCGGCATCATGTAGCCCATCAGCCAGACGTCCAGGCGCAGATCATCTGCCAGGCCGCGCAGCAGGGTCATGGGGACGTGGGTGTGAGCGTTGATCAGCCCGGGCATCAAGATCTTGCCGCCGCAGTCCATTCTTTCGACATCCGGAAACTGTTCGAGCATCGCAGCTTCAGGGCCCAGGTCGGCAATGTGATCGCCCTGGATAGCAACAGCGCCCGGCTCGAAGATGGTCATTTTCTCATCCATGGTCAGGATGATGGCATTGGTGAGAAGCAGGTCAACGGTAGGGGGCATCAATCTCTCCTAAGGTGGTGAATTGGGTGGGTTTAAAGTTTGCGGATGACATCCAGGCTGCTGTTCAAAGCCCAGCGTGTCCCATACTCAGGTGGCCCGCCGTAGGGGCGTGTGTACTGCTGTTGGCCTTCAGGGGTGATGAGGGTAATATAAACATCCTGCTTTTCATGCCCGGGGTGAAGCACCACACCCAGCCCAACATCAGCGCCGAGCTCCTGGCGGTAGGCTTCGGTGAGGGAGGCTAGTTCTTGTGGGGCCGGGCGTTCGGTGATCATCTGCCCGCCCAAGAAAGTGCCCTGGGTAGCAGGCGCAGGCTGCTGCGCAGAGGCCAGTTGGCGGATCAAATCGCCGCCCAACCCGGCCTCTACCACTGCCAGTGACCAGCCATTGCGCCTGACGGCTTCGAGGGCCACGGCTTCGAGCGTATCTTGATCGGCGCCGTAGATCCAATGCCCCAGGCGTTTGCGCAGATCAGTCTCTACCGGGCGGATCAGATCATCGGCGGCGGCTTCGGTTTCGGCTTTGGCGGTAATGCGTACATCTACCTGCCCTGAGTGTGCTGACAGGCCCACGGTGGGGTTGCTCAGCTCTTCCAGGTCGCCGATCAGGTCGTCAATGGCTGATTCTCCGGCTCCGGCAGTGCGCAGGACGCGGGCTTTGATCTTGCTGTGGATATTGAAGCGTTGGCGCAAGAAAGGAATGATCGATTCGACCATCAGGTGTTCCATCTCGCGCGGCACGCCCGGCAGCGAGATGATGACATGCCCATCCTTCTCGACGATGAAAACCGGGGCCGTGCCGACCGGATTTTCGATGGCTGTAGCCCCTTTGGGGATGTAGGCCTGGCGTTTGTTGTTTTCGGTCGGTTGGCGGGCGGCGCGCTTGAAGCGCTCTTGAATTTGCTCCCACAGCTCGGGGCGGTACTCGGTCTCAACGCCTACTGCCAGGGCCACCGCCTCGCGGGTGGGGTCATCGACGGTGGGGCCCAGGCCGCCGGTGGTGATGATGATGTCGCAGCGTTCCAGCGACTGCTGGATGGCCTGGGCGATGCGCTTGGCATTATCGCCAACGGTTGTCTTGCGATATACGTCAATCCCGGCATCGCGCAGTTGGCGTGCCACGTAGCGAGCGTTGGTATCGACGATCTCGCCTAACAATATTTCTGTTCCAATGGTAATGATCTCTGCACTTGGCATACTTATCTCCTTAAAAATGATAGCGCATGGGTTGATTTTACCACCCATGCGCTATTGTTGGACAACTTTGTTTGAAATGCCTACTTCGTCATCGTCACCCTGACGTCGCTGCGGTCTAAGCGCAGCATCAAGAACATCGAGATTCCCAACCCCAGGAGACTGAAGAAGATATACAGCCAATTGACGATGATCGAATCGCCGACGCTCTTGGCCGCATTGGGGAAGAACATCATGATGCGGATGATGACATTAAAACCCTGCACAAAGATGCCGAAGGTGAGCGCCTGGCTGCGACCAGATTGGAGCAAAAAGCCCAACCCGATGAAGAGCGCCACCACAATCACCAACATGCCGATCAGGGTGGTTGGCGAGCTTTTTAAGCCATCCTGGTAGAAGCGCGGCGGGTAAGAAAGCACCGCAATGATGGGCAGTACGAAGAACAACAACACACGTTGGTATGTTTTCATGGTTAGTGCCCTCCTCCCAGGTAAGCCTCGACGATGCTGGGGTCGTGGAGCATCTCTTGGGCATCTCCCGACATCACGATGCGGCCGGTTTCTAGCACGTAAGCCCTGTCAGAAATTGAGAGGGCCATCTGGGCATTCTGCTCGACCAGCAGAATGCTGGTGCCGTCTTCATTGATATCATGGATGATGTCGAAGATTTGCTCGACCAGGATTGGCGAGAGGCCCATCGAAGGCTCATCCAGCAGCAGCAGCGCAGGGCGGGCCATCATGGCGCGAGCGATGGCGAGCATTTGCTGTTCTCCACCCGAAAGCGTGCCGCCGAGCTGTTTGCGGCGTTCGTCCAGGCGGGGGAAGCGTTTGAAAACCTCAGCCAGCCCATCTTGGATCTCAGCCTTATTGCTGCGGGTATAGGCGCCCATTTCCAGGTTTTCCATGACGGTGAGGGTGGCAAAGATGCGCCGCCCTTCGGGCGACTGGACGATCCCCAGGCGCACGATCTGTTCAGATGGCGCCATGGTAATGTCTTTGCCTTCGAAGATGATACTGCCCTGGCGCGGACGGATGAGCCCAGAGATAGTTGACAGCGTGGTAGATTTGCCTGCCCCGTTAGCGCCAATCAGGGCAACGATCTCGCCCTTTTTAAGCTCAAACGAGATACCTTTCAGGGCGTGGATAGCGCCGTAATAGACGTTCAGATCTTGGACCGTGAGCATGGTATCAGTCTGCATGGGGTTTCTTCCGTCGATACTTTTGAGAGAGCGCCGCAGCGCCTGGGCCCAGGTACGCCTCGATGACGCGCGGGTTAGATTGGATCTCTTGGGGGGTGCCGCGGGCAATCACCTCACCGAAGTCGACCACGGTGATCCATTCGCAAATACCCATCACCACGCGCATTTGATGCTCGATCAGCAAGATGGTCAGGTTGAAGCGCTCGCGGATGAAATGGATCAGGTCCATCAGCGCCATGCTCTCGGCTGGGTTCATGCCGGCGGCGGGTTCATCCAGGAGCAGCAGCTTGGGATAAGCTGCCAGGGCACGGGCGATCTCTAAGCGCCGTTGTTCGCCGTAGGGCAAGTTCTTGGCGATCTCGCCCTGGCGGTCTTGTAGATTGAACACACCCAAAAATTCCTGAGCCCGCTCGGTGAGCTCTTTCTCTTTCTGGTTGAAATGCGCATTGTGCAAAATGGCATCAGACATGCTGTAACCGGCGTGTGGGTGGTAGGCAATGCGCACGTTATCCAGCACGGTCAGGTTGGGGAAGAGACGGATGTTCTGGAATGTGCGAGCAATCCCCAACTGGTTGATCTCGTGCGGGGCAATGCCGGTGATATCCTGGTTGTTGAAGATGACGCTCCCACTGGTGGGAACGTAAACGCCGGTGATCATGTTGAAGATCGTGGTTTTACCGGCGCCGTTGGGGCCGATCAGCCCGACCAACTCACCTGTGTGGATGGTCTTTTCGAAGTTGTGAACGGCGCGTAAGCCGCCAAACTCCTTGGTCAGGTTTTGGGCCGTCAACAAGGGTGGCGCGTCGGCGGGGGGTGCGGGGCGGGGCGGTATGGCGTCGCTCATGGTTTCACCTCGGCCTGGGTTTCTTCAGGTTGGGCTTTGGGTTTTAGCGGTGGTAAGACCTGGCGCAAGAAGGGCAGTTCGATTTCGCCCATCAGGCCTTTGGGCCGCAGCAGCATGATCAATAGCAGTATTAGGGGGTAGACCACAAAGCGCCAGGTTTCAGTGCCCTGCGGCAAGATCACGCGCAGCAAGCCTTCGAGGATGAAGGCCCAGGCAAAGGATGCGCCCAGCGTGCCGGTGATGCTGCCCAGGCCCCCCATCACGATGATGATCATGGGGTCGAAAGATTTGATGAAGTTGAAGGTGTTAGGGTGCAAGAAGCCATTAATGTGGGCATACAGCCCGCCAGCCAAGCCGGCGAACAGGCTGCCCAGCACAAAGCTCAGGTTCTTGTAGTGGGCGATGTCGATGCCCATGGCTTTGGCGGCAATCTCGTCTTCGCGGACTGAGATGATGGCCCGGCCGTAAGAGGAATGCAAGAGATTGCGCACCACGATCACAATCACTAACAAGAAGGCAAAGGCCCAAAACCAGTTGGTTACCTCAGGGATGCCAACCATGCCGCGGGCGCCTTTCATCTCGGGGAAGGGCAAGAGGGTGTCTGAGTTGTCGAGTAGTACTTTGACGATGATCGTCAGACCCAGGGTGGCAATGCCGAAGTAGTCCGAACCGAGGGTGAGTACAGGCAGGCCAAACAAGAAGCTGATCTCTGCCGCCATCAGGCCGGCGATCAGCACTGCCAGGAAGAAAACGATCTGCAGGCTCAGCCCATCGGGCAGCAGACTCAAAAGCCCAGAAACAGCCGGGCTTAAGGCCTGGCCCAATTGGATTGCTATAAAGACGAGGAAAATGACCACCACCAGGTACAGGGTGAAGGCCGAAAGCGCATCCACGCCGCGCACCCGGCTGAGCAGCTTGCGCAGCAGCAGAATAGCCGCACCGCAAAATAACACCGCCAGCAGGGCAATCATCAGCGCATGAGCGCTTTTGTCCAAAGTCCACCAATAGGTGATGTCACCGGCGGCGTAAGCGCCGATGGCGTAGAAGCCCCATTGGCCAAGTGAGAACTGGCCGTTGAAGCCGTAGATCAGGTTCAGCCCCAAGCCGACGATGGCATAGACACTGGCAAGCAAGAGAATGTTGACGTAAAAGTCATTTAGCAAGCCAAAACTGATCATGGCCTGGACGATCACGAAGATCAGTGCGGCCCCGCCTAAGAAGAAGAGAGTTGTTCTTTGCATGACCGCCTCCTAGGCTTTCTCGCGCTCTGGCTCGCCGAAGATGCCGGTGGGGCGGACGAGCAAGACGATGACAAGGATGCTGAAGGCCACGGCGTCGCGCATGGGGGTTGAGATGTAGGCTGCGCTCAACACTTCAGCCTGGCCCATGATCAGGGCACCTACCACAGCCCCTGGGATGCTGCCAATGCCTCCCAGCACCGCGGCCACAAAGGCCTTCAGGCCGGGGATAATGCCCATCACAAAATAGACCTGGGGGAAGGCCGTGGCATATAAAATGCCTGCTGCCCCAGCCAGGGCAGCGCCAATGGCGAAGGTAATTGAAATGATTCCATCGACATTAATGCCCATCAAGCGGGCAGTTTGTTTATCGTAGGCAACGGCGCGCATCGCTTTGCCTACCCGTGTCCCTTGTACAATGAACTGCAGCAGCAGAAGCAGCAAAATCGAGGCCAAGACGATGATCAGGGCGATATTGGAGATAATAATGCTGTTATCGGCTGGCGACTGGCCCGAGGGGAGGGCTTGAATCCCCAGGTTGTTGATCTGCCAGTTTTGTACACTGAACGGGCGCTCAAAGGTGACAAAATTGGGGGTAAAGACGAACTGCAGCGCACCGAAATATTCTAAGAAGAAAGAGACGCCAATGGCGGTGATCAGGGCTGAGATGCGCGGGGCATTGCGCAAAGGCTTGTAAGCCACGCGTTCAATCGTAAATGCCAGCAGGGCGCAGATTGCCATCGAGATCAAGACAACTGTAACGGTCCCCACCCCCAAGACAAGCCATTGGGGCAAGCCAGGGAAGAGACGCTCGGGCCAGGTGTGGAACTGGAAACGTGCAATGGTATAGAAACCTACAAATGCACCAACCATGAAAACATCACCGTGGGCAAAGTTGATCAGGCGCACAATACCGTAGACCATCGTATAGCCTAAAGCAATCAGCGCGTATACGAAGCCAAGCTGGAGACCGTTAATAACCTGCTGTAAGAACAGAACCGGGTTATCTGCCAGGGAGACGCCCAATTTCCACAGGGCGGCAAGGCCAATCAGGATCAGGAAAACTTTTCCAAGCCAACCTTTGCGCAGCGATTGGATGAATAGGGTATCCTTGGAATTAGGAGTGCCGTTAGGTGTCATAGATCACCCTGAAGAGAAGGCAGGGGGCGGCCTGAAGGCCACCCCCTGCTGTATGTGCCCTTACGGGTTGACCGTGCCGATGTATTCTTTCTTGCCATCGCTCACGCCAATGACTGCGGCGCTTTTGATGGGGTTGTGGAATTCATCGAAGGTGATCGTGCCAGAGACGCCTTCTACATTGATGCTGGCGAGCGCATCTTTTACTTTGGCGGGATCATCCACGCCGGCTTTCTCGATGGCAGCCAGGAGCAGGTTGGTGGCGTCGTAAGCAAGGGTCGCTAGAGCGTCTGGGACCTTGGGATTGCCCTGGTCGTCTTTGTACTCGGCGCCGTAGGCAACCAGCCATTGCTGGACGATGGGGCGGGTATCACCCGGGTCATAGTGGTTAGAGTAGAAACCACCATCGGCTGCGGCGACATCCAGGTCGGCAGAGTCCCAACCATCACCACCCATCATGACGGCGGTGACACCCTTGTCCTTGGCCTGAGCACCCACCAGGTTGACGATTGGATAGTAATCGGGCAGGAAGAGGACTTCGGCTTTGCTTTCGGCAACCTTCGTCAAGATGGCAGAGAAGTCGGTGTCGGTCGAGATGTAGCTTTCTTTGCCGACGATGGTACCGCCGCCTTCTACAAAGGCCGCTTCAAAGAACTCAGCCAGGCCGCGCACGTAGTCGTTGCCCTGGTCGTACATGATGAAGGCGGTCTTGTGACCCTGGCTGGCCGCGAACTTGGCCATCACGGTGCCCTGGAAGGGGTCAATGAAGCAAGCTCTGTACTGCGCATTTTTAGGGCCAGGTCTGCGGCTAGGTTGTACATCAACCGATAACCAAGCTGAGGGCGCGCATCGCACAACTGCATGAGCTTGTCGCGGGCGATGATGAGCAGACGGGTCTTGTCTTGGGATGCGCGGGCTGTGGCAGAGCGCAGGCCCTTATCTACTAAGGCAATTTCGCCAAAAGACTGGCCGCGCCTGAGGGTGGCGATGGTGATGGATGCGAAGTTGTTTTGGGGCTGGTCGCTGACCAGGGCAGGGTTGACCTGGATGTCGACTTCGCCTTCGATGATGATATACAGTTCGTCACTGTCGGTGCCTTCAGGGAAGATGACCTCGCCAGCCTGGAAAGACCGCTCCAGGCAGAGGCTGCTGATCATTTCCATCTCGGTAGGCGTCACCTTATAGAAGATATCGGCTTGCTTCAGGACTTTGACGAAGCTGGTGGTACTCATCAGAACAGCATCCTCCTTTACCCTGCAAAGTGTAGCATAGAAATACAAAAGATAAAAGGGAAATGAGTGCAGACCTGAACCCTGCCAGGCTGCTATCTTGCCAAGACGGCCATGTTGCGCAGGGCAGACCAGGAATCCAAAAACTGGTTCAATGGGACGGTCACAAAGGAATTGCCATTCAACACGATGACACTGGTTTCTGTATAGCCCACTGCGATCACGGTGTGTTCGTAGGCCGCCACGATGGTGGTATGGTGATTTGAGTTGGCGGTGTAAACGCGGGGTATACCGTTCACAAGGGTTTTGTTGGACCCGCCCACGATCCAGACGATCACAGGGCGCCCGGCAGCAATCTCAGCCCGCAGCTCATCATACGTCACAGAGCGGTATGCAAAGGCGGCAACGCCATAGCTGCGTAAGACCCCGGCGATGGGCTGGGCATGTACGCCGTAATCGTTGGGGGGGATCTGCCCCCAACTGCCATAGACGTTGCCCACGAAACCAGAATCGGGATCGTCTGACTTGGGCAAGTTGTTGAAAAAGGCGGTTTCACCGATCGGGCGATCAAAATAAGCCGCCCAATCTACGGCTGAGCGAATTTCGCAGTCTAAGGGCATGGCCTGGTTAGCGCCTGAGATATCCCAGATGCGAGCGCTGGCAGGCAGGTTGGCGGGGGTGGCCGTTGGGGTGGGGGCGGGGAGGGTATCTACCAGGGTGGTCTCAAGGCACCAGCCTCGCAGAGAGCCGGTGTCATAGGCATAGTTGTCTGATACGGTCAACACCCACGGGCCGGCCGCGCTGGAGCCTGCAAAGGTGCTGAGCGGCTGGACGGGCAGGTAAGTGCCCGATATGCCGGCAGGGGATGATGCACATTTGTTCTCGGTGGCCTGGGTGGCGCGGTCTTCAAACAAAGCGATGACGTGATCGTATTGGCAGCCGATGTTGGATGCCGGTACGCCGGGCCGGTCTAAGATGACGATCGATTGGCCGGTCTGTTGGTGGCTGAGGGTGACGCGCAGGTCGCCGACCCAAGAATGCCTGATATCCAGGTACAGGCTCAGCCCGGCAACCTGGCGGCCATCTGAGATGGTGATCGAATCGCTGATCCCCGCGGCAACATTATCGGGAATAGCCAGGGAACCATCCAGGCTGTCGCAGTACCAATTGGTCGCTGGCGGGCGCCCGGTGGGTGTGACGGTGGGAGTGGGTGTGATGGTGGCAGAGGGGCTGGGGCTGGGTGTAGGAGAGGCAACAAGCCAATTCTTGAACAGCACCGGCAAGAACAGCCGGTGCAGGGAGGGTTTTTCAGTGGCTGTGGGGGTGGCTGTAGCGGTCAGGGTGACGGTGAGCGCCTGGGTAGGCGTGGGCGTGGTTGTTTCGGTTGAGGTGAGGGTTGCGGTGGGGAAAAGGGTTTCGGTGGGGGTGGCGGTCAGGGTGTTGGTGAGGGTGCTGCTCAGCGGCATGGACCATGCGTAGGTGGCAGTGGCAACAGGATCAAAAGTGGCAGAGGGGGTGACCGTCTCTGCCAGCCCCTGGGCGCGCGCTGAGGCAACAGGTCGTGTGGGCGCTCCAGCCAGGGTGGCTAAAAGCAAACCCAGGCAAAGTGCAGCCAAGAAGAGCGGTGGGCGTGGTGGGGATGCCATTTTCGATGTAAGAAGATTATACTAAACTTCTGCCTATGGTAAAATGATAGATTGTATGGATACTAAAGAAACACCGACTTTCCTGGCATTGCCCAATCCCGTCACGGCTTTACGCAAAGGTTTTGATGCGGTAGCCAACCACGTGGGACTGATCTTGTTCCCCTTGGCGCTCGACCTGTGGATCTGGTTAGGCCCGCATTTGCAGGTCAAGACGCTGCTTAATGCTCTGGTGCGGTGGATCACCGAGACGGCGGCTTTGGACCCCAATTACAAACCTGGGATGTTGGACTCAAGCCTGGAACTGCTCGCCACCATCCAAGAGCGCCTGAACGTGATGATCTTTTTGCGCACTTACCCGGTGGGCGTGCCTAGCTTAATGGCGGGCAGCCTGCCACTGGGCTCTCCATTGGGCAGCCCGCAGATGGTTGACGTCCAATCAGGCAGTGTAGTGATTGGGTGGTGGATGGTGCTGGGGGTGGCAGGCCTGGTGTTGGGCAGTTTGTACTTTTTGCTGGTGGCGCGGGTCACGCATCCCGAACAGCTTAAGATCAGCGAAACACTGCGCCATTGGCCCAAGGTGGCATTGCAAACGGTGTTCTTGACGCTGCTGATGGTGGTGATCTTGTTTGCGATCAGTGCACCGGCAAGCTGCATGCTGACGTTGGTGGCGCAGGGCGGAAGCGGCCTGGGCCAGACGGCCTTGATCGTTTTGATGGTGATGGTGATGTGGGTGGCTTTCCCCCTGCTTTTTGCCCCGCACGGCATTTATGCGTATGGCGATACGATGATGGTTTCGCTGCGCAAGAGTATGCGGGTGACACGCCTGACTTTCCCCACCACCTCATTGCTTTTCCTGGTGGTGTTGGTGGCAAGCCAGTTGCTGGATTCGTTGTGGCGGGTGCCGCCTGAAGATTCATGGTTGACGATTGCCGGGTTGATCGGGCATGCTTTCTTGGCGACTGCTTTGTTGGCGACAACATTCGTTTATTATCGTGATGCTGACGCGTTTGTTCAGAAGATGATGGAAAAATTGAAGGGTTAGTGGAGGTAAGTGTGACCGAAGACCATCCGGCAGGTTCTTATGATGCAAAATCAATCCAGGTGCTTGAAGGCCTGGAAGCAGTGCGCCGCCGCCCAGGCATGTATGTGGGTGGTACCGATGTCAAAGCCCTGCATCACCTGGTCTATGAGGTGGTGGATAACTCGATCGATGAGGCGTTGGCTGGGGCTTGCACGCGCATTGAAGTGATCATCCATCCTGACCGGAGCGTGACGGTACGCGACAATGGCCGCGGCATCCCGGTGGATATACACCCCCAGATGAAGAAATCAGCCCTTGAAGTGGTGATGACGGTTTTGCATGCGGGCGGCAAGTTCGGCGGCGGCGGCTATAAGGTTTCGGGTGGTTTGCACGGCGTGGGTGTTTCAGCGGTCAATGCGCTCTCAGAATGGTGCGAAGTGGAAGTGCTGCGCGATGGGCGCAAATATTTCCAGCGCTATGAGCGCGGCTATCCGAAAGCCCCTGTAGCCGATGTGGGCAAAGCCCCCAGCAAAGAAACCGGCTCGCGCACAACTTTTAAGTTCGATCCTGAGATTTTCAAGGGCGAAATGGACTTCAATTTTAACACCTTGATGCAGCGTTTTCGCGAGATGGCTTTTGTGACGCGTGGCGTAACGTTGTATTTCAAGGATGAACGCACCGACCACGAAATAACCTTTTACTTTGAGGGCGGGATCACCTCGTTTGTGCGCTACCTGAACCGCAACCGCGAAGTGCTGCATCCGGTGGTGCATGCGGAAAAAGAGAGCGATGGCATCACCATTGATGCGGCGATCCAGTTCACCGATGCCTATAACGAGTCGGTGTATGCCTTTGCAAACACGATCAATACTGTAGATGGCGGTACCCACCTGACCGGCTTGAGGGCAGCCATTACGCGTACGATCAATGATTTCGCCCGCCGCAGCGGGCTGTTGAAGGATGCCGACCCCAACTTCACGGGCGACGATACGCGTGAAGGCCTGACAGCCATCATCAGCATCAAGCACCCTGATCCGCAGTTCGAATCGCAGACCAAGGTGAAGCTGATGAACCCTGAAGTGCAAACCATGGCCCAACAGGTGATTGGCGAGGCCTTCAGCAGTTTCATGGAAGAGAACCCTGCCGCGGGCAAGGCCATTGTGCAAAAATGCCTGACCTCGGCGCGGGCGCGGGATGCGGCGCGCAAGGCGCGCGACCTGGTAATCCGCAAATCAGCCCTGGAGAGCCTGACCCTGCCCGGCAAGCTGGCTGACTGCTCGGAGCGTGACCCAGAGAAGACAGAGCTTTATATCGTAGAAGGTAACTCGGCAGGCGGCTCGGCCAAGCAGGGGCGAGACCGTCACTTCCAGGCTATCCTGCCACTGCGCGGCAAGATCTTGAACACCGAGCGTGCCCGCCTGGATAAGATTTTGGCCAATAACGAAGTCAAAGCCCTCATCTCGGCCCTGGGGACGGGGATTGGGGATGGTTTTGACCTGAGCGGGCTGCGGTACGGGCGGGTCATCATTATGACGGACGCCGATGTAGACGGCAGCCATATCCGCACCCTGCTGCTGACCTTCTTCTTCCGCTACATGCAAGAGCTGATCGAAGAAGGGCACGTTTATATTGCACAACCCCCGCTTTACCGCCTGGCGTACCGCAACCAGGTGCGCTACGCTTACAACGATGCTGAGAAGGACCGCGTTCTGAAAGAGATCGGGGCGAATGCCGATAAGGTGAATCTGCAGCGTTATAAGGGTCTGGGCGAAATGAATCCGGAACAATTGTGGGAGACCACCATGAACCCCAGCACGCGCACGCTGCTGGTGGTGAGCGTGGAAGACGCCGCCGAGACCGACCGCACCTTCGATATGCTGATGGGCTCAGAGGTGCTGCCCAGGCGGCGCTTCATCCAGACGCATGCCAAAGAAGTGAAGAACCTGGATATCTAGCTTCTCTCTAGGATGGTAGAAATGTGATTGATTGTGGGCTATTTGAGACCGGCAAAGCCGCTCAAAATAGCCCACAAAGTTTTAATCCCGAATTGGTGTTATGCCAGGTTATGGGCTTTGCCCCGGTAGGCGGGGGTCAGGTGCCAGTGGAATTGGGCCAGGGTCAGGTTTGACCAAACAGCCAGGCGGGGGAGCAGGATTTTGCCTGACGCCAGGTGGGCGCGTCCTTCTACCATTGTAAAAACCAGCTTGAAGCCTTCGGTGCTCAAGAAGTTGACCAGCTCGGCTGTGTAAGCCTGCGGCTTGCCATCTGGGAAGGCGAAGACCGGCAGGGCGGTGCCGATTTCTTCCTGCACCATTTGTTGGGATGTGTGAATCTCGAAGATGGCATCTTCTAATGAAACGCGGCTGAGGATGGGATGTGTATGGGTGTGCGCGGCGATCGATGCGCCTGCCCGGGCGAGGGCGCGCAGTTCATCCCAGTTCAGGGTTGAGCGCTCAATTTGGGGGATGACAGGGGCAAGCTCGGTGTAGATGCGTTCGATCTCTTGCCGAGCGTGTGCAAAGGGAAGCCCTTTGAAGTGGTTGACGATCGTCTTAATGGCATGCCGTTTTTCAGCCGGGGTCTTGAGTGATAGTCTGATATCCGGCGGTGTAGGCTCTTTTTGAGGAGCTTCAACGGGGGCGTGGAAAAACACAACCGTTGGGCCTGGCTTTGCCGCGGCGGGTGGGTTGGATGTGGCGCCTGCACGGGTGATGATCAATTCGCTGGCGGGGGCGAAATTGATCGCCTGGTAGATGCGGTCCCACCAAAAGACCCCATTCTCATGGCATGTGGTTGGAACAAACAGTACAGGATAGATGCCCTGGCGGCTGGCAGTGGGGAAAATGACCTCGGCAAAGTCGCGGTAACCATCATCTACGGTGACCAACACAGCTTGGGGCGGCAGAGGCGGGCCGCCTTGGACGGCTGCCAGGACCTGGGGCAGGGTCACGGGGTTGTACCAGCGCGCCAGGAGGGCCATTTGGGCTGCGAACTGCTCAGGTGAGGCGCTGATCAGGCCGGGATCCAGCCAGGGACGGTGCTCGGGATGATCCACACGGTGATAGGCCAGCACATATAAGCCGTTTGTGCTGGTTGAGTCCATGCGCTGGAGCAGGCGCATCAAGCCGGCGCTTTGGGCGAGCTGCATACTGGATGTCTTCAGAGAACGGAGCATGGGCATTCTACCGGACTGTTGGCATCAGGTTCGGATGGATATTCGGGTCAGCGCTTGCGAATGGCAGAGATCACTGCGATCACCACGACCACGGCGATGAGCACCCCCGAAGCCACGATGGCAGGCAAGAGCCAGCCGGGGCGTTCGACCACCACCGGCTGCGAGACATAAGGGGTGGGCACCAAGGTGGTGGCAGGGGCGGCGGTGGCGCCCAGGTTGCCGCTGCCCAGCCCCAGGCGGGTATCGGCGGTGAGGATCTGTTCGCCGTTGATGACGGCAAAATCGCCCGCCAGCTTGCTAGACAGGCTGGGTGTGGTCAACGCCTGGCTGACCCAGGCTAGGCCCTGGTCTGTGCTGCCCAGCGCAGCCAGGATGGAGCGCTGGCTTTCCCAGGGGGAGAGCAGGTATTCCAGGTAACCCAGGCTGGTGCCGGCTGGCAGGCGGTAAGTGACCTGGAAGCTGCTTTCATTCGCCAAATCGCTGCCGGGATCAAAGGAGGCGGGTAAAGCATCGTGGATGGTTTGCAAGATCGGCAGGCTGCTGGCGCGTCCAACGATCAGCCAATCGACATTGGCTGGTAAAGCATCGACCGGCTGGTCTGCAAAGGTTGCCTGCAGGGCCACCAGGGCGCCGTTGGATTTCTGACCCAGGTCGGCGGCAATTTGGGCTGCCGTATTCCAGGCGACCGCATCTTGCAGGGGCAGGATGAACCCCAACTGCTCGAGGGTTGGGCTGTTGACAAAGGGGAAGGGGTAGGTGTTCAACCCCTGGACCCGTGCCAGCAGGTCTGATGCCGGCACCAGGGGCAGGTGCAGCAGCGATGTGGGGCTGTATGAGACCCACAGGTTGTTCAGCACCAGTTCTGAGCAGTAATCCAGGGGCACCAGCTCAGAGACGAGCATCAGGCTGTTGTAGCCAGAACGGACGCTGAAGGCGGGAACCTGGATGCGCTGGGTGGTGACCTGGGTCGTTTCATCGGTGAAGCGCAGGCTGCCGATGATCTGGTCGTTGAGGTAAACCACGAGCCCCGATCGATCGTAGTTCAGCATGGCTGAGCTGGCGAAGACCAGGTCGAAGAAGGCTTCGTCGGTGGTTACCTGGCCTGGAGGAATGAAGAAGACAAACTCAGTGTAATGTAGGCTGTAGCCGGTCTCGGTGACGGCATCATAGCCAAGATCGGCAAAGGTGCGGTCCTCAGCTACGGCAGGGATGGCGATGCTTTTCTCAACATCAGCCACAATGGCCAGGTTGGGGAGCGCCCCCGGGCGGACGTAGGAAGAGCTGAGCGCCTGGGCGGCTTTGATCACGCCTTCATCGCTGTTGCCGCTGACCACAAGGGCCACATAGGCACGGTTCCAGGTTGAGACCGCCATTTGTAAGATGCCATCACTGGGAAGGGCCTCTAGGATCGAAAAGCCTGCCGGGCTCCAGGGAGCAGGTAGGTCCAAAGAGCTGAGGATGGGCAGGCCCTCAGGTCTTCCGACAAAGACCAGGTGGGCGTTGGCTTGCAGTTCAGGGGTGAGCTGGCTGAGCGACAGCAGTTGAATGGGCATGTTGCCGGCAGTGATGCGCCCGAATCCGGCGGCGATGGTGAGCGCGGCTTGCAGTTCGGCCGCGCTGGGCTGGTCTGGCACAATGAGCAAGGTGGTGCTGGGCATTAAGGGATTGGCCTGGTACAGCGGGCGCGGCAAGAGGCGCAGGTCGGCAGGGGCATCGGCCAGGGCATGGGGTAAGATGAAGATCGAGTCGGCATCTATGCCCAGGGTGGTCTTGTGGTCAAGCTCGCAGTCAATGGCGGCGTCTAGAAAGATGTACAGCTCATGCCGCCCGTCTGTGCGCGCGGGGGTCAGCGCTTCGGCTGGGATTGGGATAGAGATGACCCGGGGGCCGCTCCAATCCAGGATGATGGTGGTCAGCAGTTCATCGTTGAAGGTGACATCCAGGGCGCCACCGGTAGCCACGTCGACTTCGTGGCCGCCTTCTCCCAGGGCATTGGTAAAGAAGGGATTCAGGTGAAGCTGGATCTCTGCGCCTTCAGACAGCGACCAGTTCATGGGCAGGCTGAACCGCACGCGGTAAGAATCGTAAGGGCCGTGCATCAGGCGGTCGGTGAGCCCTAAGGTGGTGAAAGAAAAGGCATTTGTCGTATCCGAAATATCGCCTGGCCCTACGGTTGGCTGAGGGGCTGGGGTGGCTTGCTGAGGCGGTTGGGCCTGTGCTGGGCTGGGCAGGCAAAATAAGGCCAACAGGGTGAGGCAGGCAGCGGCGATGGTTGTGGCCGTTAGGGCAAATGTCCTGGATTTGGATGAGATGGATTTCATTTTGTATACCTCTTCAACCAGTGGTGCTGGTTTGTGTTTGATCCTGGCAGGGCGGTCCAGATGATGGGCAGGATGGATCGGTTCATCCTGCCAGGCCCTGTAAGAATGGGAGCATTTTTTGGACGACGGCCTCCCAGGTGTAGGCGGTTTCGACACGCTGGCGAGCGGCCTGGCCCATTTGCTGCCTGCGGGCGGGGTCTTTGAGCAAGCCTAGCATGGCAGATGCCAGGGCCTCGGGCTGGGGGGCAACAACCAGGCCGGTGGTATCGTGGGCGATAATCTCAGACATGGCATCACCGGTGACGCCAATGCAGGGCAGGCCGTAAGCCATGGCTTCTAACAGAACATCGCCCCAGGTTTCTTCGCGGGATGGCAAGACGAAAAGATCAGCCTGCTGGTAAAGGGCGGCAATGGCAGCGCGATCCCAGGTGGGGGCGATGATATCGACCATCTCTTGGGAGAAGGCGTGCGGAATCGGGCCGCTGGTGACCATGTTGAGATGGGCACGTGGATAAACCTGGCGCACCTGCGCAAAGGCGTGCAGCAAGATATCCCCACCTTTGCGTAGAAAATCTTTGCCGATGAATAAGATCTGCGGGCCGGGGATATCGTCTGACCGGGTGGCTGGATCGGGCAGGGTGGCAAAATTGACCCCGCCGCCCACTGCGACGACACGCTGCGGGGCAATGCCGTAATCTTGGATGATAGAACGGCGCACGAACTGCCCGCGGGTGAAGATGAGGCTGGCGCGGGCGAAGGCCTGTTTTTCAAGGGCAATCCACTGTTGGCCCTGTTTCTCGTCAAAGGGGAAGCGCTGGCTGGCGTGTTTACGCTGCGAGAGCACCGCAGTGTAATCGGTGTAGATGACACCCGGCAGGGATGGGGCAGCCTGGAGGGCATCAAAGAGCACGCCAACCTGAAAGATGAGACATGGAGCTGGCTTTTCAACAGCGGCTTGCTGGCGCAGGATGCGCGCGGCACGCTGTGAGCGCAGGTGGAAAGCAGGCAGGTTTTTGTAGAAACGCTCTTTCCAGGTCTGTGGATGGGGATGAAAGGCTTGGGCCAGGTTGAGCCAGCGGGCCGGGCCGCGCAGGGTGAGGTCGTGGATGGCTTCAACCTGGCAGGCGCGGCTGAGGGCTTCAAAGAGCAGCCCGTATTTGGTGCGCGCTCCGGCTTCGTTCAGCACGTCGCCAACCAAGAAGCAGGACAGGCATGGGCGCGGTTGGGCGTTCATGCGTTATCCTCGCGGCGGGCCACGCGCTGCCAGAGGGCGGTCTGCTGCCCACTCAAGAAGCGGTAGAGCCCGCTGACGGCTGACAGGTTGCTGTTGACCAAAAATGCAGGCAGGTAGAGCAGCTTGCCAATCTTCGAGCGACTGAGGCTGTCATTGCGGTGGATGATGCCGCCAAGCCAGGCCAGGGCATAAAAGATGGCTTGCAGGGCCAGCAGGATCCAGCCGAATGGCGCGCTGAGGGCCCACAAGCCAGGTTGGGTCGGCCGAGTGGGAAAAAGCAGGACGCCCAGGTTGCCGATCAGCGCGCCCAGCATGGCAAAAGGCACCAAAGGGCGAAGGAACTTGTGTGACACCACCTGCCAGATGACGAGGGGGTTGCGCCAGGGCAAGAGCTGGGGAGCAAGCATGGCCTGGTAACGCCCGGCGATCATGCGGCTGCGGCGGATGGCCTCGTCTTTGGCGCTGGCTGAAACGCGCTCAAACGATCGGGCAGGCGCGGCATACACCACCCGGTAACCCTGGCGGATGGTCTGCATGGCCAGGCAAAAATCATCGTTGATGATCCGCTCAGGGGGTGGGGCGTAGAGCGCGCGGCGGATGGCGAGGATCTCACCAGAAACTCCGGTGCAGTTCCCCAGCCGGGTTTCTTGTTTCTTGATGAAGGATTCGTATTTCCAGTATAAACCTTCTGACTCGCCCAGGGCGCCATCGCCTTTTTGGATGGTCTTGGCGCCGCTGACCGCGCCAACACCTGGATCGGCAAAGGGGGCCACCAGGTGCCGCAGGGTGTCGGGGGCATAGGTGTTGTTGGCATCTGAGAAGACCACCACCTCGCCGTGAGCCTGTTGGATGGAGCGGTTGATGGCAGCCATTTTGCCGCGCCGCTCAGGTTGGTAAACAAGCGTGACGGGGAAGGATGGCGAGGCAAAGTTCCTGACGATGGCAGGGGTCTGATCGTCAGAGCCATCGGCCGCTACGATGATCTCCAGCCGCTCGGGGGGATAATCGAGGGCCAGGCTGTTCTCAAGCTTCGAGGCAATGACGGTTTGTTCGTTATAAGCCGCGATGAGCAGGGTGACGCTGGGGGTATGCTGGGGCAAGGGCCTGGGTGATGGGCGCAGGCGCGCCAGCACAGCCAACAAAGCCGGGTAGCCCAGGTAGGTGTACAAAATGAGCGCCACACTCAGCCAGAATAAGACAGCCATTTTAGACCTCTGCTCCAGCCGGTTGGGCAGGGCGGTTTGCCAGGCGCCGGTACAGCGCTTCAAGCTGTTGGACGACGACCGGCAAAGCGTAGGTGGTTTCAATCTTCAGGCGGGCCTGGGCACCCAGCCGGGCTCGCAGGGGTGGGTCGCCCAGCAGGGTCAGCAAGGCCTGGGTTAACTGCTCAGGAGCATCAGGCGAGATGAGCCAGCCGTTTTCGGCGTGGGTGATCACGTCTGATGCGCCGCCCACGTTGGTCACCAGGGCGGGCAGGCCGGTGGACATGGCTTCAAGCATGGCCACCGAAAGCCCCTCGGCAGTCGATGGCAGGACGAAGAGGTCAGCGGCTTGCAAGTAAGGGGCCACGTCTTCTTGGGGGCCGGCAAAGTGAACGCCCGGACCCGCGGCGGCCTTCAGGCTGGCCTCCAGCTCGCCAGTGCCCAATATCAACAATAGGGCGCCCGGCAGGGCGCTGCGGACAGCCGGCCAGGCGCTGATAAGCTGGTCAACGCGTTTTTCGGCTGCCAGGCGGCCGGTGAAGATGGCGATGGGGTCTCCAGTCAAACCCAGGCGTTGGCGCAGGGCCAGGGCGGCCTCGCCAGCCAGGGGGGCAAAATGCACGGCATCAACGCCGTTGGGGATGGGGCAGCGCTGGCTGGCGGAGATGCCGGCGGCATCCATTTCATCCGCAATTTCCTGGCTGATAGGGATGAAGGCATCTACCGCACGGCGAAAGGCGGCCAGGCGTGCCCCGCCCATGAATTTCTGCTGCAAGCGGTGAAAATCGCCCAGGGGGCCGCTGCGGTGAGCGGTGACCACCACGGGGGTGCCAAGCATGCGTTTGGCGGCTACGGCGGTGGTGGCCGGAGAGAAAACTTCGTGGGCGTGCAAGACGTGCGGCCGGAGACGGGCCAAGAGTGGCAGGGCCGCCAGGGTAAAGCTGAGCGAAGCCGTCACTTTGGGCCCGGGGATGGGCAGGCGGTATACCGGAACGCCACCGATGGTCTCAAAAGCTGATAGGCCGGCATACCGGCGCGTCAGGATGGATACTTGAACGCCGCGGGATTGCAAATGCTCAGCCACGGCGCGGATCTGGCGCTCGGCCCCTCCAATGAGGGGATGGTAGCGCTGAATCAGCATGGCAACCTTGAGGGGAGCGCTTGTTGGGGCGTGCGGCCTGGGCATGGGCGAGCCATCAGGGCGTGGATCGACCCATGGTGATGCGGCGAGCGCGGGGGTGGGCATCTTAGAGACACTCCTGGTACAGTGAAAGGAGGCGCTCGAACCACGGGCGGGTGTGGTAGTGGGCTTCGGCGTGCTGCCGGGCTGCCTGGCCCAGGCGAGCGCGCTGCTCAGGGTCGTGCAGCAAATCGATCACCGCGGCAGCAAGTTGATCGGGCTGGTGCGGAGGAACAAGCCGGCCTGTGCCGGGCGAGAGTACGAGGGGGTTTTCGCCCACGCTGGTCACCACGCAGGGCAGGCCGGCCATCATTGCCTCTAACAGGGCCAGGGGCAGGCCCTCCCAATGGGAGGCGCTGACGAAGAGGTCGCTGGCTGCCAACAAGGCCGGCACATCTGTGCGCGCGCCCAATAAAATTACGCTGCTGCCCAGCCCCAGGGCTTCGGCCTGGGCTTGCAGGTCGGTGCGCAGCGGGCCATCGCCCGCAATGACCAGGGCCACGCCTGGGCAGGCCGAGCGCACCACAGCCAGGGCATCTAACAAGTCGGCATAGCCCTTGGGAATCGAGAGCCGCCCTACGGCGATCATCAATGGGCGTTCGGCATTGCCGGCGGCATTACCGGTGATGCTTTGGCGCAGGGCCAGGCGCTCGGCAGCAGATAGGGCGGCAGGGGCGGGCACAGCGTTGGGGATGACCGTGATGGGCTTGTTCCCCAGGCGAGGCTGGTGGGCCTGGGCCACGCTGTGCCCAACCGCAATCACGCGCCGTGCGCCCAGGCGCAGCCCCCAGGCTTCCAGGCGCTGGCGCCCGGCATGATAATGGCGGGCCTCCTGGCTGACGGAGTGCAGGGTGCCGATCACCGGCAAGCCCGCCAGGCGGCCTGCCAATACCCCGATGATGTTGGCGTAGGTGAGGTGAGTGTGCAGGATGTCAAACTGCCCCTGGCGCAAGAAGCGGGCAATCCGCAGGATGCGGCCCGGTGAGAGCAGGCCTTGGCCCGTGAAATAGACCACCTGGGCTTGCAAGCTGCGTAGCTCAGCCTCCACCGGCGAGGCAGGGATTTGTTTCAGGCCGATCACAGCCAGGGGCAGGTCGTGTGCCTGGGCCTCGGCTGCAAAGTTGACCAACAGCTTTTCGGCGCCGCCAACTTTGATCGAGTCGATCATCTGTACGATGCGCAGGGGCTGGTTCACAGGGCGGCTCCGGTACTTTTACGTTTGAAGGCGGCCTTGAGGGTCTCAATGGCGCCTTGCAGCAAGGGGCGGTGGAAGAGCCACAGCGCGCCGCTGTAGATAGCCATGCCAACGCTGACGCTCGCAATCAACTGTGCCCAATGGTTGGCGGTGTTCAATACCGTTAAGGTTGCCAAAACGCCGGCAGACATCAGGGCGCCGTTCACGAATGCGGGGCGCAGCGTAGCAAGGATGGTCTGGAAAGGGGTGTGCAGCATGCGGCTGGCAATGTACAGCTCGAAGATGCCCGAGACAAAGGCCACCGCAGCATGCGTCCAGCCGACGGCGGTGATGGTGCCGGGCCCCAAGATAGCCCAGAGCAGGGCGGGGATCAAGACGATGGCGCGCAGGATGGAGATTTGGGTCAAAACGATGGGCCGGCCCTGGGCTTTGTAAACATCGCCAGCATTGTAGGCCAGCGAAAGCATGACAGAATAAATGGAGATAGCCTGCATGACCGGGATGGCTTCGATCCACTTTTCGGTGAAGAAGGCCAACACCAGGGGGCGCGCCACCAGGGCCATGCCCAGGCCCATTGGCACCGTCACCAGCGAGACGTAACGGGTGGTGGTTAAGAAGCCGCGCTGCAGGGCCTGGGGATCTTCGCGCATGCGGGCATAGACCGGGAAGATGACTTTGCTGATGACATCGCAGAACTGCATCACCAACAGATCGGGGAAGCGGAAGGCCACGGTGTACACACCCAGGGCCGCAGCGCCCAAGAAACGCCCCACCAGCAGGTAGTCGGCATTGTTCAAGGTGATGCCCAAGGCATCTACCGAGACGATGTTCAGCCCGTAAGACAGCAAGGGCCGGACGAGGGATTTGGCAAATTGGAAGGATGGCCGCCAGGGCATGATGCGCCACAGCACCACCACCGATAAGGCGCGCCCCACGATCTGCCCGATGATCAGGCTCCAGGCGCCAAAGCCCAAGAGGGCTAAGATGATGGATGCCAGCCCTTTGCTGATGGCTTTGACGAAATCGGGGATGAATTTGCGTCCGAAGGAGAGCTCTTTGCGCAGCAGGGTATCGTGGATGCTGCCCAGGGCTGAGATGGGGAAGACCAATGCCAGGGCACGCGTGACCGGCACGGCGCGCGGGTCTTGGAAGAAGCTGCCAACCAGCGGCGCGCCAAAGAAGGTGACCAGAAATAAAAGAATGCCAATGCCAATATTCAGCCAGAAGGCTGTGATCCGCGCCTTGGGATTGTCGCGGTGGTAGATCAACGCCGGGCCAATGCCCAGGTCACTGAGTACTTCGAGGAAGCTGATCACCACCGTGGCATAGCCAGCTACCCCAAATTCCTCTTCAACCAGCAGGCGCGCCAGGATAACAGTGCTCAAGAAAACCATCAGCTTGCCGCTGTAGAAAGACGCGTACGTCCAAAACGTGCCGCGCAGGGTGGCTTTCGCCAGGTCGGGGGAGGAATCAGGCATAAGAAGAGCCCGGGTTCACCCTGGCAAGGGTATTCTTGGCGATCTGGGGCAAGGATAATGCGATGCCGATCAAGAGATAAAAGAAGCGTGGATAAGCGCCGTGGATGAAGAAAGCCGCACTCAGGTAACCGATCATGGCGATGATCAATGATGCTACCAGGTCTGCCTCGGGATGCAGGCCTGCCTTGAGGAAGGCCAGGCGAGATTTGTGCATGCAAGAGAAGACTGACCACAGGATGGCGCTGAAGATCAAGATGCCAGCCATGCCGTTCTCAGCCGCTACTTCAAGGAACAGGTTATGCGGCTCGCGAGCTTCGGTGCGCGGATCGTAGCCGATGCGGCGCGAGTATTCCTGGTATAAGGTGGGGTAATTGCCCACACCTACACCCAATACGGGATGATCGGCAAACATTTGGATGCCCACCAACAGTTCACTGGCCCGGCCGCGAAAAGAGACCTCAGAGCGCACGTCATTTTGGCCAGAAAACAGATCGGCAACGGAGAGCAGGCGTTCGGTATAGGTGGCGGGGATCAGGCGCAGCAAGCCGGCGCCCATCACGAGGATCAGGGCTACCTCAATGGGGCGGGGCGGGCGAAAGACTGCCATGGCAACCAGCATGATCAGCAAGGCCACAAAGGCGCCGCGCGAATAGCTGAACATGACGGTGAGGGCGCAGACGGCAAAGGCCCAAAGAGCCAGGAGGCGCAGTGGCACAGATTTCTCTGCACCGGCGCGCATCACTGCCAGGGGGATGAGAACCAGCATGATCTGGGCAAAGAAGTTGGGGTCTCCAATTGGCCCTCCGACCCGGCCTCCTTCGGTGGTGCCCACCAGGTTCAATACAGGGGCCTGCCCAAACCCCCAAAAGGCATTATTCCAGTCGCTGGTCAAGAATTGGTACACGCTGATGCTGCCCATCAAGATACCCGCCACCAACAGCATCCAAACAGCCCCCCGCAAGGTGGCAATGTTTTGCATTAATACGACGATGATGACGGTGATGATGGCATCTTTGATGAAATCGCTAAGCGCCTCGCGGGCGGCCCAAAAATCTGAGGCATAGAGGAGGGAGGTAAAGATCACCAGGCCGTACACGCCCATCAGCACTGTCGGGCGTACCCATCCCTGGGGCTGTTCTTGATATAAGGCCCAGCGCACCAGGATGGCGGCAATGAGCAGGGCTACCAGGGGCTTGGCGATGGAGGGGGCGCCGTGATACTCGATCAGCACGTCTGAGAGCCGGGTGTAGGTGGCAAAAATGAACGCTAATAGACCCAGGTCCGGGCGAATGATGGTCAGGATGGCTACGATCACACCTGCAATGGCGGCCGCGGTGACCAGCGGCCCCAAGAAGCGCGAGACAGCCAGGGCTGTGCCAGTGCCGGTGATGAAAGCCAGGAAGGCAAAACCCAGCGAGAGCCAGCTCACATGGAATGATTTGGCCTGGCGGGCAAGGGGTGGGTGCCTATTGCTCTGCCCTGTAGATTGCCAGGCAGGCAAGGCTTTGAACAGAACAGCTTTCAAAGCTTAAGCTTCCTCTGCCAGCACCACTGGGCACTGCGTGCCCCTTTTGTCACGCCCTTGCAGGAGTGCGGTTTCTAGTGCTTTGGTGGTGCGCTCGACCAGGCTTTGAACGGAGCTATTGTTTTCATAGGTGGCAACCCCAACATAAGGCTCAAGGTTGAGGGTTTCATTGGCGTTAAAAACACCGTTTTCTAGAATGATGGGGGTAGAGAGAGCCTGGCAAATGCGTTTGAGCGTTCGGATTGCGGCCGTGCCGGGCGTGGCAGGCAGCAAAATGGCGAAGCAGAGATCATCCCAGCGCCCAACGATGTCACCGCCGCGCAGCTCTTTGCGCAGGATGGTTGCCACCTGGCGCAGCAGGGGCTGCATCAGCGGCTGGGGCAGGGTATCGATCAGGTCTTTCAGGCCGTTCATCTGGATCATCGCCAGTGAAAGCACCCCCTCAGGACGCTGCGCTACCTCATCCTCCAGTACATGTTGGAAATGACGGCGGTTATAAGCCCCTGATGCGCCGTCGAGGTTGCGGCGTTGGCGGTAGGCATCCAGGGGAATGCGGATCTGTTCGCTCAAGATGGCTAACCCAACTCCCACAACAGCCCCCAATACCAATGACAGCCCGGCATCGCGAATGGGTTGAGGGCTGGTGGGCTCGGTGGGCGCGGCGGCTGGGTCGAGCAGGTTGATATCGTAGATCTGGTAATAGGTTTTGATGTAATCAATGCCGCGCTGGCCCACGCTGTTGGCCAATAGGGCTGTGAGTTGGGGATCTGGGCCTTCTACTGAAAGCTCGAGGATGTTGGCATCGGGCAGGACTACCGCAGAGATCTCGTAACTGCTCAAGTCATCGGCGTTCAATCCCAGTGCCACGCTGGTCTCTTGAAAGATGCGCGAGCTTTGCATAAACTCGGCATAGGTCGAGACCACCGACCGTTTGTCGAGTGTGTCCAGGCTGTTTAGAACATCGGCGGCTTTGATTAACTCGGGGTTAGGGCTGACCACGAAGCGGGCGCTGGCCTGGTAAATGGGTGTGGCAAGGTAGGCCGATATCAGGGCCACATTCAAAGCTGCCAGGGCCGTGATGGCAATGATCCACCATCCGCGCTGCAGCATGCGTAAATAATACCGTAATTCCATTGTGGTTATTCTCCTTGGCTGGCCTTGTCAATTTCATCCGCCGGTCACCGTGCGGAACAGGGCTGCCAGTTGTCGAACATTGGCTTGCAGCTCGAATTCTTGCAATACCAAAGAACGCCCAGCAGCAGCCAGGTTAGAGGCCGCCGCGGGCTGCTGGTACACTTCAATCATTGCATCAGCCAGGGCCTGTGCATCACCAGGTGGAACAAGGTAGCCGGTTTTGCCAGGCTGGATCAACTCAGGGATACCCGAGATCGATGTGGCAATGCAGGGCACCTGACAAGCCAGGGCTTCCATCAACGAGACCGGAATCCCCTCCATCTTACCTGAGGCGGTGATGATGCTGGGCTGAACGTAGCAATCGGCCTGCGAAAGCCGCTTGGCAACCTGAGATTGCACGAGAGGACCCGTTAACTCAACGTGGTCTGCCAACCCCAAATCGTTGATCTGTTTCTCAAGCCTGGGCCGTTCCTCGCCGCCGCCGATGATCTGGCAGTGGAAGGGGATGCCGCGTTGGGCCAGGTACTGGCAGGCCTGGATGAGGTGTTTTTGACCTTTATAGGGTTGGAGACTGCCAATCGATAGGATCCGCAGGGGTGTAGAACGCTCGAGAACAATGGGCCGCGCCGGGTAAAGGTTTGGCTCGATACCGCAGTGGATCACGTGGATCTTCGGTTGTATCCATTCGCCCAATAAATTGGTTAAATATTGCCGATTATACTCTGATATAGCAACTATGAAAGAAGCAGAGCGCAGCTTGGTGGAGAGCATGGCTGTGCGCACGAAGATATCGTGGGCGTGTACCGTGACACTGTAACTCAGGCCGGTCAGGCGGTGAATGAGCCAGGCCATCAGGGCGGGGTGGCTGCCATAGTGGGCATGGACGTGGCTGACATTCTCCTTTTTCATTGCGTGCGCCATCCAGACGGCCTGAGGTAAGATGGCAACTGCGCGCAGCAAAAAATTGGGGCTGGAGCGGTTTTCGCGCAGCACTTGAGCCCACAGACCGGCATAGGCGCGCGGGTGGCGAAAGCATAAGCGGCTATTATCGCGCAAGACGGGCAAAGAGAGGATGGGCGTCCAGCGAACGCGTTCCAGCCAGGGGCGGGCCTCCGGATGGATGACGGCTTGTTTTTGATAGATCAGGGGATATAAGGCTACTTCCCAGCTCTGTGCGCCGTCTGCTTCGCCGCGCTGCTGCTCTAAGGCAATCATCTCCCGCAAGATGAAGGTCTCGGGCAGATGGGGAAAACGTGACATTACATAAGCGATCTTAGGGGGCATGGTTCAGTGCGCGCCGCGCTGTTTGAGGGCGGCAAAAACCGTCAGGAACAAGATAACGATATCGAGAGAGATACAGCGGTGTTCAATGTATGCGATATCCATCCGCAGGCGGTCGTCGAACTCGCTCTCGCCGCGCCCAATGATCTGCCACAAGCCAGTCAGCCCAGGTTGCACATCCAGGCGCTCGGTGTGCCAGAGATCGTAGGTTTCTGTGCCGAAGGAAGTGGGGCGGGGGCCAACCAGGCTCATTTCGCCTTTGAGCACATTGAACAACTGGGGGAGTTCATCCAGGCTGGTTTTGCGCAGAATGCGCCCAACGCGTGTGATGCGCGGGTCGTTGGTGATCTTGAAATCGGGCCACTGCAGTTCATTCAGGTGGGCATACTTGAGCTTTAGTTCCTCAGCATTCATCACCATGCTGCGGAACTTGTACATCTTGAAACGTTTGCCCCCTTTGCCCGTGCGCAGTTGGTGGAATATGACCGTGCCGCGCGGCTCTTGTATTTTGATCAGCAGGGTAATCAATCCCATCAGTGGCAGCCAGGCAGGCGACAGCAGCAGCACAATGGCAATATCCATGAAACGCTTGGCTGCCAGGTAGGCTGGTATGTTCAGCAGGCTTTTGGCAGGGTCAAAGTGTTCCAGCCAGGTATAGCTGGCATCAGAAAGCCTGGCGTGGGCATCAGAAATCTTGGGAGTGGTTGAAATACTTGACATAGGCAGACCTCAGGCGTGCACGGTTAGGTGATGGGGGCTTCCATTTGCAGCTCAGCCTGCTGGAGCATTTCTTCAAAGGTTAGGGCATCGTCGGGAAAGTTGGAAGCACCGATCTTTAAGGTCAGGTTCAAGTTCTGCCCGGCAGTTTCTTTGATCCGGCTTGTCAAAGCCTGGATGCCATCCCGGGTTGTTTCTGGGCAAATGACCACAAACCAGCCGTTCTGATCGTGTTCGAGCACCAGGTCTGTGCGGCGTGCTTCATTCATTATCAGGCGTGCCAGGCTGGTGGATAGATAGCGGTTGAGCATGTTATTCTGAATCTCTTGGACGGTCTGCTGTAGCCGCCTTTGGAATGAGCTGGCAGTCGGCTGGACAAGGAGGATAGAGAGCGGGCGGTTGTAGCGGCGGCTGCGGATGAACTCCGTCTTGATATCTTCTAACGCTTCAGACATTCTAAGGACGCGCTGTTGAGAGGATGGAAAGGTCACGCGCTCGACGACGGCTTCCAACTCGCCCAAGAACTTGAGCAGTTCATAAGTGGCGTAGATCGAGACGATGAGCAAGAACAGCTCCGTCATGGTCAGGTAGGTGTTCAGCCCGCCTATCAAAGGAACACTCCTGAAGACCAGCAGCCGCAAGGCAAAATAGATGGCGATCCAAAATGCCAGGATGGCATAGATTGAAAAGCGGCGTGTGATGGGAATGGCAATCATCGTTACAACAGCTACCAGCAGTTGAACATAGACAAATGATTGGATGTCAATTAAGTTCTCTTGTCCAAAATCCAGACGTTCAATATTATAAGCAAACGCCATGAACAAGATCAGGATCAGGAGTGATTTCCGCAGACTGGTCATAACCCAATACACACATTCTAAATTGGTTGATGTGGGGGTATCGACGATTCCCCCCGATGAATTGTTTGATGAAATAAGTATAACACCTGAATCAGCGATAATCCCTCTCAGAGTGGTAAGGATGTGCAAGAATTCATGTTAATTATGTGTCAAGATGCTTGCTTTGAGATATAATCTTTCTGATCAAATGACGAATGTCCAGCAGTCAGCTTTAAGAAGGAGGAATGCATGGGTAAGCTAAAACCGATGAAGTCTGGCGGTGGGGGTGGCTTGAAAGGGATGTCGAAACCGCCTATGCCGGCCCGCCCGGCAATGCCAGTTCGTCCACAAATCAACATTTCTCGTCCACAGGCAGCGCCCCGCCCGGCCGCGGTGCAGTTGCCGCGTGGCGCAAACACCAACCGTATCGTTGCGCGCGAGGTCAAGCGCGAGGCTTTTCAACAGCAGGTAGCGAAACAGCAGGCGCAAACACCGCGCTTTGGGGTACGCCCCGCTTCTCAGCCGCAGAAGATCATGCCCAAACAGCCGGCGCCCGCATCCCGTCCTTTGAACACCTTGCGCCCTCAAAACGCCGCGCGCCCACAGGGCATGGTGCGCCCGAATGCGTTTTCGTTTGGGCAGGGGCAGAACGTGTTAGCCCAGGCCGCGAAGCCGGCTGCCAAGCCCGCCGCCCAGCACCAGGGCATCCAGGGCGTTCAAAAGCAGAGACCCGGCGCAGTGCGCCCGCCTAGTTCGCCCAGCGCGTCGGGCCTGAAGAGCCTGCCCAAGCGTCCTACTGCCCAGGCTCCACAAGCCCCCCAGGTTCCTCAGGGTGTGGTCCGCCCTCCGATGCCCCAAAGTGTGGTCCGGCCGGGCTATCCCTCGGCTGGGGCTGCTGCCGGTGCGGCGCTCTTGAGCTCGCTCATCTTGAACAGCGGGGCAGCCCACCCGCAGATCTCGACCGAGGTTTCTTCGCTGGATTATTCCCTGTCTGATCTGCGCGATCGCAGTACCTTGAGCCAGGTGCAGGCTGATGTGGCCCAGATCGATTCGGCCATTAACCATGCCGTCAGCCTGTTAGAAAGCGCTCGCAGCAAGGGCTATGTTTATCAGAAGGACCTGGATGATATTGCTTACCAGGCCATGGGGCGCTGGCAGCCAGTGCGCGACCAGGTGCTGCAGAGCATTTCGCAGCAGTCAACCAGCTTTCAGAGCCGCCTGGGTGGCTTGAGCAGCCAGGTTTCGAGCTTGAATGCCGTCTTGGGCAATCCTCAGGCGGCTTCTTACCAACTGGGGAACACCGCCTCACAGGTCAACACCCTGCTCGGTGAGCTGAGCCAGATCGAGAGCACACTGCAAGCCAGCTATGCCGACATTGAAGGCGCCGTCTCAACCCTGACCTCGCGCCTGAACGGTGTTCACTGGGGCTTGAGCCAGCTTGGCGAATCCAAGTTTAAGCTGGCGAATGGGGAAAACCTGGTGACGGTTGTGCAGGCGCGTTGGGACCAGGTGGGCGACGATGACCCTGAAGGCCTCTTGTTCCTGACCAACAAGCGCTTGATCTTTGAACGCAAAGAGAAAGTGGCGACCAAGAAGATCCTTTTCTTCACCACCACGACCGAATTGGTGCATGAAGTGATGATCGACCAGCCCATGGCAAACATCAAAGATACCAAGGCGATCAACAAGGGCCTCTTTGGGCACCAGGACTTCTTAGAAGTGGCATTCAGCGATCCTAAGTTGGGTTCGGTACCTTTCCATCTTAATGGTCAAGACTGCAAGGATTGGACGGTTTTGGTCCAGCGTTGCAAATCTGGCGATATCGAAAACGACCGTACCTCAGGCAGCGGCCTGTCATTCTCGGATCTGACCGGCACGCTTTCTGCGGCCGACCTGGTGAACCTGCAAAGTGAAGTGAATGCTTTGCAGGATGTGGTGACACTCAAAGCCGTGCGTGAAGAGTTGGGTGCGATCGAAAACGATATGCGCTCGCTGGAACGCGACCTGGCGGGCTTACGCTCGCGCGGCTACGTGATCGAGAAGAGCCTTGAAGCTGACGTGGTGGTGCTGGCAACGCAGTGGGACCGCATCAAAACCAACGCCGTCACCTCGCTCGAGAATCAAACCCGCCTGTTGGGCGATCAGATGTCTGAGATCCAGAAGAACATGGCTACGTTGGCGGGCCAATCGAACAACCTGAATGCCGCGCGTCCCTTGTTCATGCAGGTCAAGTCGGCGGTGGCTTCTGCTGAAGCCCAGGCTGATGCTGCCGACGACGCAGTGATTGCTCAATATGACCAATATGCCGATGAGGTAGAGTCGTTGACGGCGCACCTGGCCTGGGTAGGCTGGATGTTGGATGCACTGGCAACCGCCTCCTTCCAGCTTTTGGCTACCGAGAGCGGCGTGGCTGCCACTGAGGCAATGTTCGCCCGGCCGAGCGCCGAGTTGGAAAACGGCATTCTCTTCCTCACCGATCAGCGTTTATTGTGGGAAGATCGGGTTGAGACCTTTGAGCTGAAGCTTGATGTGCCGCTTTCTCAGGTGACGGACGTGCAGAAGACGGTAGACGAAGCCACCGGGCAGGAGTTCTTGAACTTCAGCTTTGCGGGCGGCGGGCTTTATTCTGCGGCCCAATTCCACCTATCACTGCCGGTGGGCGATGCCTGGTTGAAAATGGTGGGCCGGGCGCGCTCAGGCGATTATGCCAAGGATCGGGCAGTTGAAATTGACCAGGCAGAGCTGGAGCGCATTCGCAATGCCCCCAAGCAGTGCTCGAACTGCGGCGCAGGCCTGACGGCCCCGATCTTGCGTGGGCAAACCGAAATTACTTGCGAATACTGTGGGCAGGTGATCCGTTTCTAAGCGCTTGGTTGGTGCCTGGTCGTTTTGATTACGGCCAGGCACCAAAGTCTCATTAAATTTGGTGTGTGAAAAGAGATTGCATCACGTATAATATACAGTTATGACAATGGAACGCGGCTCGCTGCTCAATAAACGTTATCGTATCGTCGAAATCCTGGGGCAGGGGGGGATGGCGGCTGTTTATCGCGCCATAGATGAGAACCTTGGGGTAGAGGTGGCGGTTAAAGAAAACCTCTTTACCACCGAAGAATACGCGCGCCAGTTCCGTTTAGAAGCCACCATCCTGGCGAATATGCGCCATCCCAACCTGCCGCGCGTAACCGATCACTTTGTGATCGAACAGCAAGGCCAGTACCTGGTGATGGATTATATTGAAGGAGAAGATCTGCGCCAGCGGATGGACCGCCTGGGGGCGCTGCCCGAGCAAGAAGTGATCGTGATTGGGGTGGCATTGTGCGATGCGTTGACCTACATGCACACCCGTAAGCCCATGGTGCTGCACCGCGATATCAAGCCTGGCAATGTGCGCATCACCCCACACGGCCACATCTACCTGGTGGATTTTGGCCTGGCCAAGGTTGTCCAGGGGCGTGAGGCCACCAGCACCGGTGCGCGCGCCATGACGCCAGGATATTCGCCGCCCGAGCAATACGGCACGGCGCGCACCGACCACCGTTCAGACGTTTATTCGCTGGGGGCAACGCTCTTCTCGGCGTTGACCGATGCCCTGCCAGAAGATGGGTTGGCACGGGCGATGGAACAGGCCGATTTGACCCCTTTGGCTACCCACAACCCCAAAGTGTCGCGGCGGCTGGCGACCGTGCTGGAAAAATGTCTTGAAGTGCGGCCCGATAATCGCTACCAAAGCGCTGAAGAGTTGAAGGCAGACCTGCTCAACGCACAGACCACCACGCGTCGCAAGCTGCCGATTGACCTGGTCTTACCGCCGCCGCCAGTGGTCTTGGGCCAGGCAGTGCCCAATGGCACCGACGATTTGGTGGATGATGATGGCGAGATGCGCTCTGATGGTGGTGACCGCTCTGGCGATGATCTGTTTTCGAACGGCGGCGCATCTGCCAGGCCGCCCTCTAAACCTAAGAAGAAGACCATTGGGGGGCTGGGGGTGTTCTTTACAATCTTAATGCTGCTCTTGGCCGGAGCGGTGGCGGCTTACCTGATCAACCCCAACCTGCCTACCCAGGCATTAACCTGGATGGGCCTTGCAACCCCAATCCCTACCCGCGAACCCACGACCACCCTGGTGGCCTTGTCTAGCGAGACGCCCACTGCCCCAGCCCGCCCCACCCAAACCCTGACCCCCACTGCCCCCGATACGGCGGTTCCCACAACGACACCTACACCCACGTTAACTGCCACTGCCAGTCCTATGCCTACCCCCATGGGTGGAGGCCTAACGGGGCAGATTGCATTCGCTTCAGATCGCACTGGCTCCCCCGATATTTACCTGGTTGACCTGGATGGGACGAACTTGCAGCGCCTGACCAATGTGACAGAAGGCGCTTGCCAGCCCGATTGGTCGCCAGACGGGCAGCGGATTGTGTTCATCTCGCCCTGTAAGAAGAATCAAGAAATATATTATGGCTCGGCAATGTTCATTATGAATGCCGATGGCAGCAATATTTTGCCGCTGCCGAGCGTTCCTGGCGGGGATTATGACCCGGCCTGGTCGCCGGATGGCAAATACATCGCCTTCACCTCGCTGCGGGTGAACAACCAGCCGAGCATTCACATCCTGAACCTGGAAGATAATTCGGTGGTCTCGCTGGCCGAACCGGGTGGCAAGATCAACTCTCGACCCTCCTGGTCGCCGGATGGGAAGCACCTCGTTTACATTAACAATGATGGTCGGGTGTGGGTGATGGATGTGGATGGGGAAAACCGGCGGCGTCTGACGATTGGCGAAGGCGATGCTTCTAGCAATGATCCGGTCTGGTCATTGGATGGGAAGACGATCCTCTTCACCCGTTTGCAGGCCAATGGCGCTACCCTGCTGTTGGCTGTGCCTTATACCGATGAGGCAGTGGTGCCTACATACATATCGGATATCACCATGTTGGCAGAGTTATCCTTCTCGCCAGATGGTTATTGGCTGGCTTACCGCAGTTGGGCCATAGGGAACCATGATCTGTTTATCATGCGCCCGAATGGGGTAGATGTCAGGCCTGTGGTAACCGAAGAGACAGCTTACGATTTCGACCCGAGCTGGAGACCATAACAGCAGGCGAGGTCTATAAAAGCAAAAAGCGGTGCATCGACACCGCTTTTTGCTTTTATAGACTAAAGTTATCGCTCTCAGACAGGTATTTCTCACGGTTGGCGCTGCGCGCCACCTTGCCGCTGCTGGTCTTGAGCAGCCAACCGCGCCGGACGAGCTTAACGTAGCGCAGCACCACGTCAGAGCCGCGTGTGACGCGCTGGCGGATCTCATCCGCAATGGCTTGTGCGGCTGGGTCTTCGGGGTCCAGGTTTTGGTCTTCTAGCTCGGCGGCGATGACCACGTCTTCGGTGCCGGTATCGGGGTTGGGCACACCAAAGGCAGCCACACGGCCCGGGTGGATGCCGGCCACTTCGCTGGCCAGGCCCTCAAGGTCTTGGGGGTACACGTTCTTACCACCCACGATGATGAGATCTTTCTTGCGGCCGGTGACATACACTTCGCCATCAGCCATGTAGCCCAGGTCACCGGTGAGGTACCATCCCCCGGCGAAGGCTTTCTTCGTCAGATCGGGGCGTTTGTAATAGCCGGTCAGCATGCAGTCAGAGTGCAGGGCAATCTCGCCCAGGCTGCGCTCAGCCAGATCGTGATGGTGTTCGTCTAGAATGCGCACCCGCGTGTTGTCGATGGGGCGGCCGACCGAGAGCATGCTGATCACGTCTTCACCGGGCTGGGGAGGGCGGGCCAGGCGGTCGATCAGCAGCCCACGCTGGCTGACGGGGTCAATGGTGACCGGGGCATCAATGCCGCCTTGGGTGACGGCGAAGACGTTCTCGGCCATGGCGTAGCAAGTCGCCAGGGCGCTGGCGCGAAAGCCGTAAGGCGCAAAGCGCTCTAAGAAGAGCTGGTGGCTGCGGTAATACATGGGCTCAGAACAGTTGATGACAGCCCGCCAGGAAGACAGGTCCACGCCTTCCAGGTCGCGCGGGCGGATCTTCTGGGCGCAGAAGTTGTAAGCAAAATTGGGCAGCCAGGCCAGGGTGCCCTGGTATTGAGAGATGGCTTGCAGCATGCGGTAGGGGGCCCGCACCCAATCAAAGGGAGAGAGCAGGACGAGCGGAATGCTGCTCAGGATGGGCAGCAAAAAGCCCGCGATCAGCCCCATGTCGTGATAGAGCGGCAGCCAACTGACGATCACATCCGCGGGGGCCAGGTGCAGGGCACGGCTGTAGCTTTCTAGCTGGTTAAAGACGGCCTGGTGTGAGAGGGCCACACCCTTTTGCAGCCCGGTGGTGCCAGAGGAATGCTGGAGCAGGACGATGTCGGCAGGCTGGATGCCCTTGGTAGGGGTGATCTCAGCCGCCTCGGCAGGCCAGGCGATTTGGGATGAAAGCAGCAGGGTGCGGATGGAGGCATGGGGAGAGATAGCCTGGCGGACTTCAGACTCGAATTCAGGGTACGTGATCACTGCCGCCGGGGCGCAGATCTCAAAGAGGGCTGCCAGTGAGCGACGGTACTGCTCAGGCGAGAGCTTCTCCGTCAAGAAGGGCATGATGGATGGGATGGCGCCGTGTAAGATGGCGCCAAAGAAGGCATACGCCAGGTCTGCCCCATGTTGCAAGATGAGAATGACCACTTCCCCGGGTTGGATGCCTGCGCCGGCCAATGCCTGCGCATAGCCGTTAGATCGCTGTAGCAGCTCGGCATAGGTGATGGGCTGGTCAGGGGCCTGGTTGAAGAGCAGGCGCAGGATGACCTTTTCAGGGGCCTGCTTTGCCAGGTCTAGCAAGCGTTGGGCAACGGTGGCTGCCTGCCCCGCCTGGGTGGGGAATGTGGGCTCGATTTGAGCTGGCATGGGGTTATTGGCGCTGGGTGATCAGGCCGGCAAGCTGGGCCAGGGTGTCGAAGGTTTCGGGGTTCAACTCGGTATCGGCAATGCGCACGCCAAAATGCTCTTCAATGAAGATCGACAGATCGACCAGGCTGAACGAATCGATCAGCCCGCTGGAGAGGATCTTTTCGTCGGGGGTGATCACCCGCTTGGGCTGTTTGATGATGTGGGTGGCAATGTGAGCCGCGAGAACTTGGATGGTTTCGTTGTTCATAAGGATTCCTTTATCTGTACAAAGTGTGTCAGGGCTGTGAAACGCCGCGCCATACGGCATCCAGCACCTGCAAGGCGGTCAGGTTGCGCATCGTCCAGCCGCTGCGGGCGGATTCGGGCGCACTAAAGTAATAAAAGTTGCCATAGGTCAGGTGGAATAGATCGGGGGTGCCATCTGAGGTGGTGAGCTGAACGCCATGATCCTTCAGCGGTTGAACAGCCAGCCAGAAATTCCACAGCGGGATGTCGTACTCCAGGGCAATGCGGGCAACCGTCTCGTTGATGCTGTGATCGCCCTCCAGGTTGTCGGCTTTGGTGCCCAGGATGGGAACAACGCCATTGCGGATGCAAACCTCAACGATCTGGCGCATGTACTTCTCGTTCTTTTCTAGGTCGCTGCCCCACCATTTTTCCAGGCTGATGATGGCAATGCTGGGGTTATGCAGGCGGATCTCGCAGGCCAGGGGCGTTTCGCCCGACCTGCATAGTTCCGGATCGGCGCGCAAGGGGCTGAAGACAGCCGCGGCGTTGAAGCCGTCACCGATGGTCAGGTTCCAGCGTCCGAAGGAGCCGGCAAACCAATCGATCGTCTCTTGTAAGTAGGCGTACTCGCCCAGTTCGTAATCTCCGGGGCGTTCAAAGTTCACAAAAAACAGGTCGGTCGAACACTGGCAGTCTCCGATCTTCGAAAAGGCGTGCGGGTCGCGGCCCAAGACCTGGCCCTGCTGGTAAATTTGGCGCGCGGTATCACTGATGGTTGGGATGATGGGGAAATCGCGCCAATTGACCGGGTCAGCGGTAGCTTGCTGAGGCGTCTCTGGCGCGGCAGCGGGCGTGACTGGGATGGGGGTGGTTTCTGCCGCGGGGGCGGCTTGTGCCGCATCTGTGATGCCGATTGTGGGCGCTGGAAGGGCTGGCGTGCTCTCATCCGTTGGGGCAAGGGTGGTCAAAGCCGGTTGGCCTGCTTCTGCCGTGAGGGTAGGGAGTGCAGGGGTCGCTTCTGCCGGCTGAGGGGTGGTGCAGGCTGGCAGCAGGAGGGCAGCAAACAGGAGGGTGGCAAACAGGAATAAGTAAGCGCGAAAGCGGATCATTTTTTGAAGGTAACCTGGCTGATCTGATCGGCGAGCAGCTTCTCGCCGGCAGGGGTCAGGTGTATGGCAGAGTTGGTATATTCGCCCAGAGAGACCAGGTCCCAGGCGTCAAGGCAGTCCCAATCTTTTTGCTGGCAGGTTTCCAAAAGAACCTGGCGGTATTGGTCATAAGCCCAGCGTGGGTAGAAGAAATTATACCGGATATTACTGTTCTGGCCCTGGCTGATGTAGATGGGCTCATTGACGAACAACACCGGCACTTCTCCAGCCATTTGTACCCCGGCCTGGAGTACATCCAGGGCCAGGTCAGAGGCTTGCAAGGTGGGCGGCAGCAGGCCGTGGAAGCTGTCATCCGCCTCAAGGTCAGATTGGGGCGAGTCGTAGCTGGGAGGGTAGTATTGGTCTATGCTGGTGGCAGCCCACATTACGCCGTACATCTGCAGGCGCAAGAAATCGGCCAGCGGGCGGCGCTGGCCCACCAGCGTGCGCTGCCAGAAAGATGGATTCTCCAGGGCCGGGTCGGCGGGGTCAAGGTCAAGGGCATAGGTTTCGATGAGGGTGCGAACAGGAACAGGGTTGTGCTGGACGATGGGCGAGCTGAGCTGTTTATCACGCGGCAGCGATTCGAGCGTGACCAACCAGATAATCAGGTCGGGCTGGTAGGCCAGGGCGTGTTCCAAGAGGAGCAGGTCTTTGGTGACCGACATGGTGGGGTAGCCCAGGTTGTAGAAGGTCACCTGCCGCCCAGCAAGAGAAAGACCGGCCGCGTTCAGATAGGCGCTGAGGGTATCTTGCGGTTCGAGCAAGAAGCCCCAAACAGAAGAATCGCCGAGCAAAACGACGCGGTATTCATCCTCGGCTTTGGGTGCGGCGATGATGTGCGAGGCGAACATGGCATCCAGGTCGAAGAGGCTGAGGTTATATGCCAGGTCGGGCTGGTCGCCATAAGGCAGGCGCTGCCGCCCGGGGAAGACGAAGTTGTAGAGCGATGGAGAAGCTTTGGGCTCTGCGCCTTTTCCAGGTGAGCTAGAGAAGACAGGAAAAAGCAGGTTGGCTGCCAGGAAGATCAGCAGGGCTTTGATGAGCACGCGGCGGGCGGAAACATTCTGCATGGCCTTAGCCTCCAAAAAGTTTGAGCAGGGTTTGCCAGGCCAGGGCCGGGGTAGGCAGGGCAAACCAGACCCAGCCCAAGGTGACGAAATGGAAGTTGAGCAGCACACTCCCCAGCTCAGACAGGCGCTTTAAGCCCGGCCTTTCGTCCAGCCAGGCCAGGCGCGGCCGGCTCCAATCGGCGTAACGGTTGTGGATGAAGAGTCCCAGGCCGTGCCAAAGCCCCCAAATGGCAAAGTTCCAGGTCAGGCCGTGCCAAAGGCCGATAAAGAGCATGGTGGTCACCTGGCCGATGAAGATGATCAGCGGCAGCGGCAGGAGCGAACTCTGCCCCTGCTTGATCATTCGCAGGCTGCGGGTGAGGGGATTGAAGTAGTACCCTCGCAGCCATTGGGCCAGGGTCATGTGCCATGAATTCCAGAACAGGGTGGGGTTGGGTTTCTGGTAAGGGTGGTCAAAGTTTTCGGGCAGTCGGATGCCCAGCAGGCCGCCCAGCCCAATGGCGATATCGGTGTAACCGGCAAAATCGAAATAGATGCGAAAAGCATAGGCATAGAGCAGGATCCACAGCCAGCCGGTGGCATGGGCCTGGGTGGCATTGACAGCATTCAGGGCGATGATGGCGAGAAAATCGGCCAGGACGAACTTGTTAAAGACCCCAATTAGCAAGCGGCGGCCCGCCGCGAGCGCGTCTTCCAGCCCCAGGCGGAAGGGGCGGCGTAAATCTTGGATGAAACGTTGGACGCGATCAATGGGGCCGGCAGTGAAGGCAGGGAAGAAGAGAATGTAGATGATGAATTCTTCCAGGCTCAGCTCGGGCAGTCGCCCATCCAGCCGGTCGCGCAGGCTGTGGATGAGGCGGAAGGCAACGTAAGAGAAGCCCAGCCAGCGCAAATCAAGGGCAGATGCGGTGGCAGTGGGTTGGCCGTTGAGCAGGCGCAGTCCGCTGCTGGCAGCTTGGGCCAGGAATTCGCTTTTTAAGACCACAAAGGCAGCCAGCAAGAACAGGGTGAGAGCATGCAGCCAGGGGCGCCGGCCAGAGATGCGACGAGCAGCCCAACCAATGCCTGCCGCCAGGGCCAGGGCTAACAGCACCTGATGCACGGCAGGCGGAATGGTGGGGGTGAGGCAGCACAAGGGCTGTGTGTAGCGCAGGAGGGCAATGACCAGCACCAGGCCGCCCAGGGTCAAGGCGGTGATGCGGTTCTGACGCTGTTGGAGGCACCGCTTGTCTTCATCTACTTCAACACCTGGGGCAGTACTGGCCCACACCAGCACGCTCAATGCCAGGGTGGCAGTGGGTAGCCAAAAATCCAGGTGGCGGATGGGGATGGCGGGCTGCAGCCAATACATTGCCAACCCGCTGGCTGCGAGCAGGAAACGGCCGCGCCAGCGGGCAGATGCTATGCGCCCGAGAACCAGGCTCAGGATAACGAAGACGAGCAGATGGCTGAGACTCACGGCGTGGTTAGAAGCCCTGGTAGATCCATTGAGGGGCCTGGTCAGCAGTGAGCACCAGGATGGCAATCAACGCCAGGGCAATCAGCACGGCGTAGAGATTCTCGCGGCAGAAGAGCTTGCGCAGCATGGCGGGTTAGTGGTCGAAGTAGATGTAACCGCACATGCGCCACTGGCCGTCTTCTTCGCGGGCCACATACTGGCGCGTAGACAGGTCCAGCTCTTGCAATTCGCCGTTGTAGTTGAACACGATCTTGCCAGAGCAATCTACCAGGGCATCGGTGTTCACCTGCGAGGCTTCTTTGCACTGTAGATCCTGGAGCTCGGCGGTCACGGTGACGAGGGAATCCAGCTCGATGATGGCCTGTTCTTCCCAATCGACGCAGGAGTAATTGACCAATTGATCCTGATCTTTTGCAACCAGGGCCTGGAGGTAAGCCTCAATTGCACCGGCCGGTGAGCCTGAAGAGCCGCCGCAGCCGGCAAGCATTAGGAGCATGACAATAAAGATGAGTAGTTTTTTCTGAGTAGGCATGAGGCTAATTTTACCGGAATTCAGGACAAAAGTAACTTGAATTTTCGTTGGGATTCGGGCATAATGGCAAAAAGTAACCACTGCGGAGGTGCAGCGAGTCTTTCGTTTGGCGTGTGCCTTTGCGGCGAGGAAAAAGCCTATTAAGGAGAATGGAATGACGGCTCAAATCATTGACGGCAATGCAGTGGCAGATAAGCTGCGCTTAGAGATTGCGGCCGAGGCGGCTGCGATGGTTGCCCAGGGCCTGCCAAAACCTGGCCTGGCAACGGTGCTGGTGGGTGAAAACCCGGCTTCGCAAGTATATGTGCGCATGAAGCGCAAGAACTGCGAGGAAGTGGGTTTTGATTCTTTCGGTCATTACCTGCCTGAAAACGCCACCCAAGAAGAAGTGGAGACGCTGGTGCGGGGTCTGAACGCCGATCCGAAGGTGAACGGCATCCTGGTACAACTGCCCCTGCCTGCGCATCTGAATGAAGAGCGGGTGTTGAGCGCGATCAGCATTGAAAAAGACGTGGATGGCTTCCATCCCATCAATATCGGACGCCTGGCGCAGAAGGGCCGCGAATCGCTGTTTGTGCCGTGCACGCCAGATGGCTGCATCTACCTGGTGGAACAGACCGGCTTCAACTTGAAGGGCGCCAATGCCGTGGTGTTGGGGCGTTCGAACATCGTGGGCATGCCGGTGGCCTTGCTGTTGGTGAAGCGCGATGCCACGGTGACGATCTGCCACTCACGTTCAAAGGACCTGCCGGCCATTTGCCGTGAGGCCGATGTGTTGATCGCGGCGGTGGGGCGGGCCGAGATGGTGCGCGGTGATTGGATCAAGCCGGGAGCAGTGGTGATTGACGTGGGCATTAACCAGGTTGATGACCCAACTGCCAAGAGGGGTCACCGCCTGGTGGGCGACGTGTGCTTCAACGAGGCCAAAGAAGTCGCCGGATGGATCACGCCGGTGCCGGGCGGGGTGGGCCCGATGACGCGCGCCATGCTGCTGCGCAATACCCTGCGGGCGGCAAAGATCCAGGCCAACCGCTAAAGGCTGCCGTGGCGCGCCGGGCTGCGGCGCAAAGATCAACCCTGGGTGCAAAGTGCAGTAGTTAGAAAAAAGCTAGATGTACTTTGCACCTGTTTTTATGCGAAACGGAGGTTCGTATGTCATCCCAAAACCCGGTCATTTACATCCTTTCTGGTGGGGTAGGCGGCAGTGGAGAATACCTGGTCAACACGGTGTTGGCCCAGTACCCTGATGCCAAGGTCGATGTGCGCATCATCGGGAGTGTGCGCCAGGGAGAGGATGTATTAGAGACGCTGGCAAAGGCCCAGGCAGAGCGGGCTTTGGTGGTGCATACCCTGGTCGAGCAGCCCCTGAGGTCCTTGCTCATGCAGTTGGCAGAAGAGATGGGGGTCAAAACGGTTGATCTGAGCGGGCCCTTGTTCGATTGGCTGACCCCAGCTCTGGGGCAGTCGCCCCTGGGCCGGCCCGGCTTGTACCGCCAACTGCACCGCCAATATTTTGAGCGCGTGTCTGCCATTGACTATACCATGGCCCATGATGATGGTAAGGACCCCGATGGTTGGCCCCAGGCCGATGTGGTGTTGGTGGGCGTCTCGCGATCTGGCAAAACGCCCCTCAGCCTGTACCTGGCGGTGCTGGGTTGGAAGGTAGCCAACTATCCGCTTGTGCCGCAACTTCCGGTGCCCGAAGCCCTCTTCAAGCTGGAGCCCAGGCGCGTGATTGGCCTGACAATTGACCTGGACCAACTGCTGGCTTACCGTTTGCAGCGCCAGGCGCAGTTGGGCACAGCCAGCCCATCGCCATATATGGACCCTGAAGCGGTCAAGGAAGAACTGCGCCAGGCGAAGCGGCTTTTCTTGAACAGCGGGTTCCAATCGATCGACATGACCGATAAGACGATCGAAATGGGCGCTGATGAGATCCAACGTAGGGTGGTGCCGCGCCGCTGATCGTAATTGTCCAGACGATAATTGATCAGACAATGATTGCCTAAATATTGACATTCCGGCTTTTATTGGTTAAACTATACAGGTTGTCAGACAACTATACAGCTCTCCAGTTGAGGTCTTATGCCCACGCTTCTGGTAAAACATGCCACTCTGTTAGCAACATTTGACGACCATCGCCGGGAAATCCCCAACGGTGGTCTTTTTGTTCGAGACGGATTCATTGAAAAAGTCGGGCCAACCCACGAGCTGCCTGAGACGGCCGATGAAGTGCTTGACCTGACCGGGCACATCTTGCTGCCTGGGTTGATCAACACCCACCATCACTTCTACCAAACCCTGACCCGCGTTGTGCCGGCCGCTCAAAATGCCAACTTGTTCACCTGGCTCAAAACGCTCTACCCGATTTGGGGGCGGATGCGGCCAGAAGACATTTACACTTCTACCCAAACGGCCCTGGCAGAGCTGGCACTTTCGGGCTGCACGGCGGCCTCAGATCACCTGTACATCTATCCCAACGGGGCGCGGCTGGATGATGAGATTGCCGCCGCTCAAGAGATTGGGGTGCGTATCCACGCCTCGCGCGGCTCGATGAGCCTGGGCGAGAGCAAGGGCGGCCTGCCGCCTGACCACGTGGTGGAAGACGAGGCTTTCATCCTGAAAGAGTCGCAGCGCCTGATCGAACAGTATCATGACCCTAAACCGGGCTCTATGGTGCAGGTTGTGCTGGCGCCTTGCTCGCCTTTCAGCGTAACGGCTGACCTGATGCGTGCCAGCGCCTCGCTGGCACGTGAATACGGCGTGCGCCTGCACACCCACCTGGCTGAAACACAGGATGAAGAAGCTTTCTGTTTAGAAAAGGTTGGTTACCGCCCGGTAGCCTACATGGATTTCCTCAACTGGACCGGGCCGGATGTGTGGTTTGCACATTCGGTGCATGTCAGCGCTAACGAGATCGATCTCTATGCGCGTACGGGCTGTGGGGTGGCGCACTGCCCCATCTCTAACATGCGCCTGGCCTCGGGCATTGCACCCATCCTGGAAATGCTGCAAGCGGGGGTCAAGGTGGGGCTGGGGGTAGATGGCTCTGCAAGCAACGATGGCTCAAACCTGCTGGAAGAGGCACGCCAGGCAATGCTTTTATCGCGCCTGGGCGCGGGGATCAAGGGCGCTTCGCTTTCGGGTCAAGATGCCCCGCCTTTGATGACGGCTCGCCAGGCCCTCGAGATTGCCACGCGCGGCAGCGCCTCGGTGTTGGGGCGTGCTGACCTTGGATCGTTGGAAGCTGGCAAGTGCGCCGACTTCTTTGCGGTGAAACTGGACCGTATCGATTATGCTGGGGCGCTGCACGATCCCCTGGCGGCAGTCGTATTCTGTGCCCCGGTGCGTGCCGATTACACCGTGGTAGGGGGCAAGTTTGTGGTCAAAGAAGGCCAGTTGGCCACGTTGGACCTGGGAAAGCTGGTTGAAAAGCATAACCGGGCAGCAAAGCGGCTGGTGGAGAACATCTAAGGGTTCCCCAATCGTTCGAGTGAGCAACCATAGAGACGCAGAGCGCATAGAACTCTTTCCTAGGCGTCCTCTGCGTTTCTGTGGTGAAAAGATCAATGGAGGATAGGGTATGGGGCTGGAAGCGTATTCTCGCAAGGAACTTGTAGAAGTGGCAATGGGGCGGGCTAAGGCCGACCTGGTGATTCGAGATGGGCAGTGGGTGTGCGTGCAGTCAGGTGAGATCATCCCACATACTGATATTGCCATCAAAGGCGAGCGGATTGCATTTGTGGGGCCAGATGCTTCGCACACCATTGGCGACCAGACGAAAATCATCGAGGCTAATGGACGCTACCTGGTGCCGGGGCTCTTAGATGGGCATATGCACGTCGAGTCGGGCATGCTGACGGTGACCGAGTTTGTGCGGGCAGTGGTGCCGCACGGCACCACCGGCATGTTTGTGGACCCGCACGAGATCGCCAACGTTTTTGGGCTGAAGGGCGTGCGTTTGATGGTGGATGAGGCGGCGCTGCAGCCGGTGCACGTGTGGGTGCAGATGCCCTCCTGTGTGCCATCAGCCCCAGGGCTTGAGACGCCCGGTGCCAGCCTGGGCCCCGATGAAGTGGCAGAAGCCATGACATGGCCCGGCATCATTGGCCTGGGCGAGATGATGAACTTTCCGGGCGTGTACTTCGGCGATGAGAAAATGCACGCCGAGATGGCTGTTACCCGCCGGGCCAACAAGGTCATTGGTGGGCATTATGCTGCGCCAGATCTGGGGCTGCCCTTCCATGGTTACGTGGCGGGCGGGCCAGAGGACGATCATGAGGGCACCAGCCTGGCAGATGCCGTGGCACGCCTGCGCCAGGGCATGAAGCCCATGCTGCGCCAGGGTTCGGGTTGGCACGATGTGGCAACCCAGATCCGCGCCGTCACCGAGATGGGCCTGGACCCGCACCGTTTCATCCTGTGCACCGATGACTCGCACTGTGAGACACTGGTCTGCGAAGGGCATGTCAACCGGGCTGTCAAGGTGGCGATTGCCCAGGGCCTCAAGCCGATGACTGCCATCCAGATGGTGACGATCAACACGGCAGAGCATTTTGGCCTGACGCGCGAGGTGGGGATGATTGCCCCGGGGCGCTACGGTGATGTGTTGTTGGTCAGCGACCTGCCCTCCCTACAGGTGGACCAGGTCATTGCCAAGGGCCGGCTGGTGGCAGACAATACGCTCAAAGAAACCCAGGCTGAGCGGCTCTTGGTCGATCTGCCGGCCTATCCTTACCCCGATTGGGCCACCCGGTCGGTGAACGTGGGGCGGACTTTGAAGGCAGAGGATTTCCGCCTGGCGGCCCCCAGGGATGGCCAGTTGATGGCCAATGTGATCGGCCTGATCGAGAACCAGGCCCCCACGCGTCACCTGCGCCTGCCGGTGACTGCTGCCAACGGCGAGGTTGCCATGGATATGGGCCGCGATATTCTGAAGATTGCCGTAGTTGAGCGGCACAAGGGCGATGGCAGGGTGATGGTGGGCCTGGTGCATGGCTTAGGCTTTAATGTGCCCTGTGCCATTGCAACCACCGTGGCGCACGACAGCCACCAGATGATCGTGGTGGGCAGCAGCGAGACTGAAATGGCCGCCGCAGCCAACGAGCTGGCACGCGCCGGGGGCGGGCAGGTGGTGGTGCGCCAGGGCCAGGTGATCGGCCAGGTGCAGCTCCCCATCGCAGGCCTGATGTCGAACGAGCGCGCTGAGATCGTGGCGCAAAAAGCAGCCACAGTGCTGGAGGGGTTCAAAGCCTGCGGCTGTACCATGAACAACCCCAATATGCAGATCAGCTTATCGGCCCTGGTGGTGATACCTGAGCTGCGCATCTCGGACCTGGGCCTGGTGGATGTGACCCGTTTCGAGTTCGTACCAGTACTGGAGGGTGCATAATTCATGAGCGGCCAACCATCCTTGTCTCAACGCTTGCACGAAGACCTGGCCCAATTGATTGCCGCCACGCAACCGGGCGGGCGGCTGCCGGCTGAGCCGGAGCTTGCCAGGCGGCTGAACGTTTCGCGCGCTACGCTGCGCGAAGCCATGCGCACCTTCGAAACCCAGGGCTTTTTGTACCGGCGCCAGGGGTCAGGGACTTTTGTTACCCATCCCTCGCAGGTCATCGAGAGCGGCCTGGAGGTGTTGGAAAGTATCGAGACCCTGGCGGCACGTATTGGACTGCCGGTAACGATGGGTGAGATGCGGGTTGACCGGCGGGCGGCAAGCCCGGTAGAGGCCCAGGCCTTGGGGATGACCCCTGGAGCAGACGGCACCCTGGCGAACATATTGTGCATCTCGCGCGTCATCCTGGCACACAATCATCCGGTGGCTTACCTGATTGACACCCTGCCGGAGGACATTCTCGCGGTGGATGAAGTTCAACCAGGCTTTACCGGTTCTGTTTTGGACCTGCTCATGCGGCGCGGCAGCCCCAAGCTGTCTTCTTCGCGCTGCGATATCAGTGCTGTGACGGCCACGCGCGATATTGCTCATGCCATGCGCATCCAGCGCGGCGATGTTTTGCTGCGTTTTGAAGCGTATTTGTATGCGGTTGATGGTCGTGCGGTTGATTATTCATTCAGTTATTTTCTGCCGGGCACGTTCCGTTTCCACGTGGTACGGCGAATCGAGATGTGAGGAGAAAATGCAAATCAATATAACGCAAGAGATCAAGAAAAAGGTTGACGAGAATCGCGAAAATATCATCCAGTTCCTGCGTGATATCTGCGCCATCCCCAGCATGGAGGGGCAGCTCAAAGATGTAGGCGAGCGCATTGGCGCAGAAATGACGAAGCTTGGCTTCGAAGAAGTGCGCTTTGACAAGATGGGCAACATCTTGGGCCGCATTGGTTCGGGCAAGCGTGTGATCGTCTACGACTCGCACATTGATACGGTGGGCGTGGGCGATCCGGCCGAATGGAAATGGGACCCCTTTAAAGGCAAGATTGAAGATGGCAAGCTGTATGCGCGCGGCGCAGTGGATGAAAAGGGTTCCACGCCGGGCATGGTGTACGGACTTGCTTTTGCCAAGCAGCTTGGGTTGTTAGAGGATACAACGGCTTATTATTTTGGGAACATGGAAGAATGGTGCGACGGCATCGCCCCGAACACATTCGTTGAAGTAGATCCTGGCATACGGCCCGATTTTGTGATCATCGGCGAGCCAACCAAGATGCAGATTTACCGCGGCCACAAGGGGCGCATTGAGTTGAAAGTCACGGCTTCTGGTCGTTCTGCGCACGCCGCCTCTCACTACCTGGGCGACAACGCCGTATACAAGATGATGGCTGTCATCACCCAGATCCGCGAGTTGGATCGCCGCATGCGCTTTGGCATGGGGCATCACCCCGTCCAGGGCTATGCCTCCATCGCCGTAACCGATGTGGCCGCGCGTACGGCTTCGTTGAACGCTGTCCCCGATCAGTTCACGATTTTCATTGATCGCCGCATCACCTTGAATGAGCCGCACGATGATGTGATTGCGCAGATCAAGGGCCTGATACCCGACTACCTGCAGGATGAGATCCAGGTCGAAGAGTTGTTCTATGATGCGCCTTCGTACACCGGCTTTGTTTTCCCGGTATCCAAGTATTACCCGGCCTGGCTGTTGGAGGATGAACATCCTTTGGCGCAGGCAGGCTTGAACACTATCGAAACCTTGTGGGGCGAGAAGCGCCCCCTGGGTACCTGGGATTTCTCTACCAATGGTACTTACTGGGCTGGCAAGGCTGGCATTCCCTCGATCGGGTTTGGACCTGGGGATGAAGAACTTGCGCACAGGATTGATGAGCATGTGCCATTGAATGAAGTGGTGGATGCCACAGAATTCTATGCTTTGTTCCCAAAGATGTTAGCCGACGCGCTCAAGAAAAGTTGATCCCTGGGGCCAGGGCATACGAGGTGTTCGGGCCTCAGCCAAGCTTTGAATCCAAAAAAGGAGATGTTGTATGCGCAGTTTTCTCGGACGTGACATTCTGTCGTTGAAAGGCTTTGGAAGGGAAGAGTTCTTTCGGGTGTTTGAAGCGGCTGACGAGCTGGCACCTTTTGCCCGGGACCGCCGGAACACAGATTTGTTGAAAGACAAGACCCTGGTGACGGCTTTCTACCAGCCCAGCACCCGCACCCGCCTGGCTCACGAGGCTGCCATGCACCGCCTGGGCGGCCACGTGACCGGTTTTGCGGATGTCAAAAACACACGGGCGGGTGACTTTTACCAGGAATCGATCAAAGATACCGTGCGCATGCTGGAGTTCTACGGTGATGTGCTGGTGATGCGCCACTTTCAGCAGGGTGCGCCGCACGAAGCCGCCCGCTGGGCCAGCATCCCGGTGATCAATGCCGGCGATGGCTGGGGCGAGCATCCCACCCAGGTGCTGACCGATATGTACACCATCCTGACCGAAAAAGGCACCCTGGACGGCTTGAATTTCTTGCTGATCGGCGATATGCGCATGCGCACCATGCACAGCATTTCTTACGCCATGACGCAGTTTGACATCAATGCCTTCTACGTCTCGCCGCCCGAGATGAGCCTGACCGAGGATTTCAAGAAAGAGCTGGTGGATCTCAGTTTGAACTTCAAAGAGATCGAGCATGTCGAGCAGGCCATCGCGGAAGCAGATGTGATCTACATGGAACCGGTGGTCCAGCCCGATTACACCAAACAGCGGGATGAGCGCAAAGGTGCCGTGGGCGACACGCCTGAAAACTACCGTGTGACCAAAGAGCTGCTGCGCAAAGCTCGCCAGGATGCCATCGTACTGCATTCTCTGCCGCGCATGGACGAACTGCCGCCCGAGGTGGATGATACCCGCCACCAACGCTATTGGGTAGAGGCCTTCAACGGCGTGGTGGTCCGCATGGCGCTGTTGGCCCTTGTGCTTGGGGCCATGGAATAGCAGGTTGGCTTGTGACAGAACCTACTGGAGCGTCTGTTTCGCTGGTTGTGCCCGTCTATAACGAGGAAGAGGCGGTAGGGGCTTTCCATGCTCAACTGCAGGAAGCCATCGCCCCTCTCGCCTATCATTTTACGATCTATTACGTGAATGATGGTTCCAGCGATGGCACACAACAGGCGCTCCAGCAGATTGCCAACCAGGATGACTGTGTGGTGGTGGTTGAGTTGAGCCGCAACTTTGGCCACCAGGCGGCCCTGACCGCCGGGCTGGATATGGCCGAAGGCGACTACGTCATCTCGCTGGACGGGGATGGTCAGCATCCACCGGCATTGATCGGTGAGATGCTGAGGCTGGCCGAAGCGGGCTGCGATGTGGTGCTGACCCAACGTGTCGAGGCAGAGCAGCCGGCTGGCCGGCCCTCTTTCAAGCGCTGGAGCTCTGAGCAGTTCTACCGCCTGATCAACCGCATCGGTGACACCCAGGTTTTGCCTGGCGCGGCAGATTTCCGCTTGCTCAGGCGGCCCGTGGTGCTGGCCCTGCGCCAGATGCGCGAATATCACCGCTTGCTGCGCGGCATGGTGGCCTGGATGGGCTACCGCACCGTGATCTTGCCCTATCACCCGCCAGAACGGCTGGCAGGGCAGAGCAAATACTCGCTGCGCAAGATGCTTGGCCTGGCAATGAACGCCATCTTTTCCTTCTCGTTGGTGCCGTTGTATATTGGCATCTCGGTAGGGGCCTTGTTCTTGGTGTTGGCGTTGGCTGAGATGGTATATGTGCTCAGTTTTTGGGTTACTGGCCAGCAATCTGGTCTTGCGCCTGGTTGGAGCTCGCTGATGTTTGTGCTGTTGGTGGTGGGTGGTAGCCTGATGATTACCATCGGCTTCATCGGCATCTACGTGGGTTACATTTTCCAGGAAGTGAAGGGCCGCCCGATCTACCTGGTCCGGCGTACAACTGGCGGCGCCCAGGCGGCAGAGGAAGAACACCTTGGGCAGTAAACGCTGGGCCTGGCTGAAAAACTGCTCTTTGCCGCCCTGGAGCCTGCCGCTGGCGCTGTTATTGGTTGCTGTCCTTGCCTACGGGCTGCTGATCCCCTGGCTGGGCTTCTACTGGGATGATTTCCCATGGGTTTGGATCGCCGAAGCCATGGGCCCAGGCGGTTTACAGCGTTACTTTGCCACCAACCGGCCCGTGTGGGGATTGCTGTACCAGGCGACATCTGCCGTGTTGGGCTCAGAGCCCCTGGGCTGGCAGATCTTTTCTTTGCTCATGCGCTGGACCACGGCGCTGTTGGTTTGGCTGCTCCTGCGGCGTGTCTGGTCCAGGCACCCCCAGGCGGCAGCCTGGACCAGCCTGCTCTTCTTGGTGTATCCGGGCTTCCGCCAGCAGGCTGTGTCGGTTGTGTACGGCAATTTGTGGGTCATCAAGGCGGCTTTCTTGCTGTCTTTGTACCTTAACATTCTGGCGATCAAGATCCCGCAGCGCAGGTTGACTTACCACGGGTTGGGGCTGCTGTTCTCAGCAGTAAACCTGTTGAGCATGGAGTATTTTCTCTTTCCAGATTTGCTGCGCCCGGTTTTGTTGTGGGCGGCGATGGGGGATGAGCCGCTGCCGCCCAAGGCGCGTTTACGGCGCGTCCTGTTCAACTGGCTGCCCTACCTGGCCCTGTGGGTGGGCGTGACGATCTGGCGTGCTTTCTTCTTCAATTTCCAGACCACCAATTACCAGCTTTCGTTTTTTGCGCAGCTACGCACCCATCCAGGGCAAGCGCTCTTGGCTTTGGTTGAGATGATCTTCAACAGCCTGTGGAAGGTGAGCGTGACGGCCTGGGGCAGTGTGTTTACCCTGCCTGACCCGGCCTCCCTGGGCAAGGCCACCACCCTGGCTTTTTATGCCCTCAGCGCGGCTGCAGTGCTGGCGCTGGGCATCTACCTGGCCCTGGCGCAACGCAGTGCTCCAGCTTCTACCACCGGAGCGCCCAAAACGGTCTCTTGGGCCTGGCAGGCGGTGGGGATTGGGCTCTTGGCCTGCTTGTTGGCCGGCTGGCCCTTCTGGCTGATCCAGGTGGAGCCCGACTTGATCTTCCCACTCGACCGCTTTACGCTGCCCTTCATGCTGGGCGTCAGCCTGGTGCTGGCTGGGCTGCTGCGCCTGATCCCGCCTGCCTGGCTGAGGCTGGGCCTGTTGGCTGTTTTGGTAGGGCTGGCAGTGGGGTACCAATTCAGGGTTGCCAATGATTACCGGCGCGATTGGGAAGCGCAAAGCCGCTTCTTCTGGCAGCTTGCCTGGCGCATGCCTGGCCTGGATGCCGGCACAGCCCTGCTGGTAAATGATCTGCCGGTGACCCATTACAGTGACAACTCGCTCACTGCACCGTTGAACTGGATCTATGGCCAACAGGGCAGCCCGGATCAGATGGACTATTTGTTGTTGTACCCCTCGCGGGTAGGGGGCAGCCTGCCCGAATTTGTCCCCGGCCTACCCATTTACGAAGATTACCTGGCGGCACAATTCCAGGGCAGCACTTCGCAGATGGTGGGTTTGTATTATGCGCCCCCGGCCTGCCTGCGGGTTTTAGATCCACGCCTGGACGTGGAAAACGATATGCTGCCCTGGGTCATGCAGTATGCAGCGCTGCTCTCAAACCCGGCTTACATCCGGGCAGGGGGGCAGGCTGCGATGCCGCAGGTTTTTGGTGCTGAACCAGAGCATGGTTGGTGTTATTATTTCCAGGAGGCTGAACTGGCTCGCCAGCAAGGTGATTGGCCGCAGGTGGTGGCGCTGGCCGAACAGGCCTTTGCGCTGGGTGAATACCCTAACGACCCGGCTGAGCGTTATACTTTTATCGAGGGGTACGCTCACACAGCGCAGTGGGACCAGGCCTTAGAGCAGAGCTTCCTTGCGCAGCAGGTCAGCCCTTTGGTTGAGCCGGTGCTGTGCCGCTTATGGCAGCGCATCGCTGATGAAACCCCTGCCAGCGCTGAGCAAGAAGCGGCCCGGCAGACAATCAACCAGGAATTTGGATGTGTGCCCTAAAATGGATGTATGTAGGTGGGCTTTGTGCCCGCCTGGCGAGATGATCAATCAAGAAACTAACTAAAAAGGAGAGAATATTATGCAATCAGATTTGAGAAACCGCGACCTCATTGGTGACCTGGACTTCTCGAAGGAGGAAGTCGAAACTGTATTGGATGTGGCTTTTGACCTGAAGCGCAAACGAGCCCTCGGTGAGCCTCACGCATACCTGCGGGATAAGGTGTTGGCGATGTTGTTCTTCTTCTCCAGCACGCGCACGCGCGGCTCGTTTGAAGCGGGCATGGCCCAGCTTGGCGGGCATGGTGCATTCATTGAAAGCAAGACGACCCAGATTTCGCACGGCGACACCCCCAAGGAGATCGGTGAGATCTTCGGGCGTTATTTTGATGGCATCGCCATCCGCCACTGTGATTGGGGCGTGGGCAATGGCTACTTGAACGCCGTGGCCAAGGCTTCGCGCGTGCCGGTTCTTAACATGCAGTGCGATGTGTACCATCCCTTCCAGTGCCTGGCAGACCTGATGACCATCATCGAAAAGAAGGGCCGCGACCTGCGCCGCAAGAAGATGGTCGTTTCGTGGGCTTACGCCGCATCTTACCAGAAGCCCCTGTCGGTGCCGCAGTCGCTGATCTTGCAAATGCCGCGCTTTGGCATGGACGTGGTGTTGGCGCACCCGCCAGAATTCCGCCTGATGCCTGAGGTCATGGACCAGGCCCGCGAGCAGGCCCGCAAGTTCGGCACGGGTTTTGAAGTGGTGGATGACATGGACACAGCCTTCAAAGATGCCGATGTGATCTATGCCAAGTCTTGGGGCGCTTTGGTGCACACAGCAGATGCTGAGGAAGGCGCTAAGATCATCAAGAAATACGAACATTGGATCACGGATGAGCGCAAGATGGCCCTCGGCAAGCCAGATGCCATTTATATGCACCCGCTGCCGGCAGACCGTAATATTGAAGTGACCGATGGCGTGATGGACGGGCCTAATTCGGTGGTGTACGATGAGGCTGAAAACCGTTTGCATGCCCAAAAAGCTGTTATGGCGCTGACGATGCGCTAAAATATCAAAGGAGACTCAATCTATGGCTAATACACAACGCAAGGTCGCTGTGGTTGCTATCGGCGGCAACTCATTGATCAAAGACGAGAAGCGCAAGACCGTTGAAGATCAATACCAGGCAGCAAAGGAAACCACCTACCACATCGCCGATATGATCGAAGCCGGTTGGGACGTGGCCATTGGTCATGGCAACGGGCCGCAGGTGGGTTTTATCCTGCGCCGCTCTGAGATTGCTGCCAAGGTGGAAGGCATGCATGAGGTGCCGCTGGATGTGTGCGGGGCAGACAGCCAGGGCGCTATTGGCTATGCCCTGCAGCAGACGCTGCAGAATGAATTGTTCCGCCGCAAGATCAAGAAGAGCGTAGCCACCGTCATCACCCAGGTTCTGGTGGATAAGGCTGATCCGGCTTTCCAGAAGCCATCCAAACCCATTGGCGGTTTCATGGACCAGGCTGAGGCCAATCGCCGCGAGGCCGAGATGGGCTGGTCGGTGGTGGAAGATGCCGGACGGGGTTGGCGGCGCGTGGTGGCTTCTCCGCTGCCCAAGGAAATTGTGGAGTTAGAGACGGTGAACACGCTGGTGAACGCCGGTGTGGTGGTGATCACCGTGGGCGGCGGCGGTATCCCGGTGGTGGATGCCGGCGATGGCCAGTACGCAGGCACCGCCGCAGTGATTGACAAGGATTTTGCCAGCAGCTTGCTGGCCCAGGCAGTCAAAGCCGATCTCTTCCTCATCTCAACTGCCGTCGAGAAGGTAGCCGTCAATTTTGGCAAGCCAGATCAGAAGTGGATTGATCGCATGACCCTGGCCGAAGCCAAGCAGTACCTGGCTGAGGGCACACACTTTGCCAAAGGCTCGATGGCTCCCAAGATCCAGGCCATCATTTGGTATCTGGAAGCCGGCGGCAAGCAGGCCCTTATCACAAACCCCGAGAGCATTGGACGTGCCCTGCGTGGTGAAACTGGCACCTGGATCGTGCCATAGGTTCCAAATGGATAAGGAGGTGGATGGGTAGTAATATGAAGGGGATGGGTTTCACTTCGAATGCATAATGTCAGTTCAGTTTCGTTAACCAATCAATGACCAAAAGGAGAATCACTATGCGTTCTAAACTTATCTGGAAATTAACGGCAGGACTGCTGATTGCAGCCATGATCCTGACTGCTTGTGGGCCCGAGGAAGTGGGGGGCTTCCAGATCCCAGAAGTGGATAAAAACAAGTTCAACGTGGCCATGGTCTTGATCGGCCCGCATGATGATGGCGGTTGGTCACAGGCGCATTACGAAGGCCTGGCATACGTAGAGGCGAATGTGCCCAATGTGCACGTGGCATATATCGAGAATGTGCCCGAAGGTGCTGACTCAGAGCAGGTCTTTCGCGCCCTCTCTCGCAAGGGTTTTGATCTGATCATTGGCACCTCCTACGGCTTCATGGACCCCATGGAAATCGTAGCCACCGAATACCCCGACATCATGTATGTGCACATCAGCGGCATCAAATCCAACGGCACCAACTTCGGTAACCTGTTTGGCGCTATGGAAGTGATGAAGTACCTGGGTGGCATGCTGGCAGGCGCTCGTGCTCAGATGGACGGTAACCCCAAGCTGGGCTACATGGCTACCTTCCCCATCCCCGAAGAGCTGCGCCTGGGCAACGCCATTGCCCTTGGTATGCGCCGCACTTGCCCCGAATGCACCATGGATGTGCGCTGGATCAATACCTGGCACGACCCGATCATTGAGCGCGAAGCGGCTGCTTCACTCTTCGATGCAGGTGCGCAGGTGGTCTTCACCGGCGCCGATACCCCCGCTGTGGCCGACGTGGCGCAGGAAAAGGGCAAATGGGGCGTCACCTATGACTGGTACGGCTCTTGCAAGGTCGAGCGCTGCCTGACCGCTCCTTACTGGAATTGGGGCCCCATCTACGCCTCCATTACCCAGAAGGTGATCGATGGCACCTATACCCCCGGCTGGGACTACTTCGACGCTGAGACCGGCGGCCTGGGCCTGTACGGCTTTATGGAAGGGCAGGAACTGCCCCCTGGCGTGGCTGAGCTGCCGGCTGAGGTGGTGCAAGAGGTGCGCGACCTGGTTGCTGCATCGTTGGTGGGTGAATTCAACCGCTTTGATGTCTTCGCTGGCCCGATCAATGACAACGCTGGCAACCTGATCGTGCCCGCGGGCCAGGCTTTGACCCAGGCCGACCTGGACCAATTCCCTGAATATGGTTTGGGCTGCACCTTCTGTATGAAGTGGTGGGCTGAAGGCATTACTGCCGAGCTGCCCGATACTGGCGAATAACCCAATCTAAACCATCCAGGGCCAGGATGGCTTAAATCCTGGCCCTGGAAATGAATTTGAGGTTCCTTATGCCTCCTCCGATGTCAACTGATAACACGGCAATCTGCCCAGTCAAGATGGTGGGGATCGTCAAGCGCTTCCCGGGCATATTGGCAAACGACCACGTGGATTTTGATCTGCGCAAAGGCGAAATCCATGCTTTGTTGGGCGAAAATGGGGCCGGTAAAAGCACCTTGATGAATGTGCTGGCCGGATTGTACCGCCAGGAAGGTGGTACAATCCTGGTCAACAATAAGCCGGTCTCGTTCTCTTCGCCGCGCGATGCCATCAAGGCCGGTATTGGCATGGTGCACCAGCACTTTATGTTGGTGCCTTCGCAGACCGTTACCGAGAATATCTTGCTGGGCATGGAAGAACCGCGTTTCTTCTTGCGTTTGAAAGAGTTCGATGCTAAGGTGGCTGAGTTGGGGGAGCGTTTTGGAATGCAGGTGGACCCGCGTGCCAAGGTCTGGCAGCTCTCGGTGGGCGAACAGCAGCGCGTGGAGCTGCTTAAGATGCTTACCCTTGGCGCGCAGGTGCTGATCATGGATGAGCCGACCGCGGTTTTAGCGCCGCAGGAGATTGAAGCCCTGTTTGTGACCCTGCGAGCCATGGTAGCCGAGGGCAAATCCATCATTTTCATCAGCCATAAACTACAAGAGGTGATGGCAATTGCCGACCGGGTGACGGTCTTGCGCAAGGGCAAAGTTACGGCGGCTGGGGTGAAGATGGAAGGTGTTACTCGGCAGGAGCTGGCGCGCCTAATGGTGGGGCGCGATGTGCTCTTCAAGCTTGATAAGACGCCCTGCAATCCGGGAGAGCCCGTGTTAACCCTTGAAGATGTGTATGCCGAGAATGACAAAGGCTTGCCCTCGCTGCGCGGGGTCAGCTTCCAGGTGCGCGCGGGCGAGGTGGTGGGCCTGGCGGGCGTGGCGGGTAATGGGCAGGTTGAGCTTACCCAGGTGATCAACGGGCTGCGGCGCTGCACCCAAGGCCAGGTTCGGCTGAATGGCAAAGAAATCACCAACCGCCCGGTTCTGCAAGCCATTCAGAGCGGCATGTCATACATTCCAGAAGACCGTACGCACGTGGGTAGTTCTCCAAACCTGAGCATCACCGATAACGTCATCATGAAGAGCTACCGCCAGCCGCCCATTGCACACGGTTGGGTGTTGGATGGCGCCAAGGCCGAGCATATAGCCGGTGAGCTGAAGGATGCTTATGAGATCATTGCCCCCACCATTCATACGCCCGTGAGGCTGCTTTCGGGGGGTAATTTGCAGCGTGTGATCCTGGCGCGCGAGATATCGGGCCACCCGACCTTTATTGCTGCGGTTCAGCCCACGCGCGGCCTGGATGTGGGCGCTATTGAAGGTGTACACCGTTTGCTTTTGGCGCAGCGCGAAGCGGGCGCGGCGATCTTGTTGGTCTCAGAAGAGCTGGAAGAGCTCTTTTCGTTGAGTGACCGCATCCTGGTGATCTATGAAGGGCGGATCATGGGTGAGATCACAGGCGAACTGGACACATCCGCCAATGTTGAGACGATCGGCTTGATGATGACGGGCAGCCAGTACGTATCCGGTGCCCTGAAAGAAGAAATGAACCGCGGTGGCGAGAATATCTCCCCTGGCCAACCGCAAGGGATGGTGCAGCATGACTGACGATGAACTTACCCCAGATGGTAAGGTCACTCTGCCCGAAGGCCAGGCCCCCCTGGCTGGGCCAACCAATGGGCGCGGTAAATCGCGTTTCCCTTTCCGTATATACCTGGAACCTCGCCTGCAAGAACCGCCGCGCTGGTACCCGTTTGCAATTTCCTTTGGGGCGGTGGCGATTGCCCTATTCTTTGGCGGGATCGTGATCGCGTTTGCGGGCGGCAATCCCTTTGCCTCTTACGCCCACATCGCCCGCGCCTCCTTTGGCAGCCTGGGCGTTTTTTCAGATACGATCGTCAAGGCTACCCCGTTGATCCTGGTGGGCCTGGCCTGTTCGCTGGCCTTCCGCATGAAGTTGTGGAATATCGGTGCTGAGGGCCAGTTCTTCTTGGGGGCATTTGGCGCCAGTGCGGTGGTTCTGCTGCCCATCTTGCCCGAAAATACCTCCCCCTGGATATTTATCCCGGTGATGATGCTGTTTGGTATCCTGGCTGGTGCATTATGGGGCTTTGTGCCGGGCTTCTTGAAGGCCAAATATAACGTCAACGAGATCATCTCAACGTTGATGATGAACTACATCGCTGTGCATTGGAACAACTTTTTCATTTTTGCGGTGTGGAGCGATGGTGGCTTCCAGATGAGTCCGGTCTTCCCGCGCACGGCCTGGCTGCCGCGCCTGACCGATTATGCCGAGCAGTTCCCCATTTTGCGCGGCCTGACCGCCCACCTGGGCTTGATCATGGCTTTGGCGGCGGTGCTGGTGGTGTGGTTCATCCTTTACCGCAGCCGCTGGGGTTATGAGATCCGTTTGATTGGCGATAATCCCAAGGCGGCGCGCTATGCCGGTCTGAACATCCAACGCAATACCATCCTGGTGATGATGGTCTCGGGGGCATTAGCCGGGTTGGCGGGCATGTCTGAGATCACGGGCGTGGTGCACCGGTTGCAAGGCGCTATCTCGCCGGGGTACGGTTTTACTGGCATTATCATTGCCTGGTTGGCAAAATTGAACCCCTTTGCAACGGTCTTGGTTTCGATTTTGTTTGGAGCCCTGATCCTGGCCGGGCGTGAGATCCAGCCTTCGGGCATCCCCAAGATGATCCAGGGCATTATCCTGGTGTGCCTGATCGCCAGCGACTTTCTGATGCGCTACCGGGTGGGCATCGAACGCGTGGGTGCAGAACCCACCGGTGAGGAGGCCTAAGCATGGATCTCATCATTATTTTGCAAGCCGGCGTTGCCACTGGCACGATCTTATTGTTCGCCACTATTGGCGAGCTGCTGACTGAGCGTTCTGGCATTCTCAACCTGGGCGTAGAGGGCATGATGTTGATCGGGGCCATGAGTGCCTACAGCACTGCCATTGCCACCGGCAACCCCTGGCTGGGCTTGTTGGTGGCTATCCTGGCGGGCGGATTGATCAGCCAGGTGCACGCGGTGATCACCATCAAGCTGCAAGCCGACCAGGTGGTGAGCGGCCTGGCCCTGACCTTCTTGGGCGCAGGCACCAGCCTGGTGTTGGGCGAAGGTTTGAGCAAGGCTGGAACCGTCTCGCTCCTGCCAGCCTTTTCTATCCCGCTGTTAGACCAGATCCCCATCTTGGGGCCGATCTTTTTTACGCGCCAAAGCGTGATGGTTTACCTGGGTTACCTGCTCGTACCGCTGGTATGGTATTACATCAACCACACCCGCCCGGGCATGCACCTGAGGGCCGTGGGCGAATACCCGGCCGCGGCAGATGCCCTGGGCATTAACGTGGCCCGCCTGCGTTACTTCTATGTGTTTGTGGGCGGCGCTCTGGCAGGCCTGGCTGGCGCAACCATCAGCCTGGCGATCTCTCCTGGCTGGTTCAGCGAGCTGACCACAGCCGGGCAGGGGTGGATTGCCGTGGGCCTGGTGATCTTTGCCCAGTGGGACCCAGTCCGGGCAGCCTTTGGCTCTTATATGTTCGGCGCCCTGCGACGCCTGATCCTGGACATCCAGGGGCCGATGACCTTGTTTGGCATGGCTAACCCCTTCTATTACAACCCTTACTTGGGCTTCTTCTTGCAGATGCTGCCCTATGCCTTTACCATCATTGTGCTGGTGATCGGCTCGCGCGAAGCAGTGCGTAAACGCCTGGGCTCTCCGGCCGCTTTGGGAACACCCTATATCCGAGGCGAGCGCGGGTTGTAAGAAGATTCTAAAGAAATTCACCGCAGAGAACACAGAGAAAAGTGCAGGAAAACTCGGCGTACTCGGTGTCTCGGCGGTAAAAAACGATGTGCAGTAAATTTGCAGCGATGTGTTGGCACGATGAAAACAGTTTTTTAGAGAGGTTTATTGTGGATACAGCGCTTCCAAAAGAGAAATTTGTTGGATACCGGTGCTCGTTGTGCGGGCGCGAGTTCGCACCTGGCGAGGTGACTTATACTTGCCCGGTGGATGGCGGGAACCTGGATGTGGTGTTAGATTACGACTCCCTCCGGCAAGAACTGCGCCCCGAAGATATCTTTGCCGCAGGCGAGACCTCGCTGTGGCGTTACTTGCCGCTGCTGCCGGTGGCTGACCCGGGTGGGTTGGGTACCACGCTGCGGGCGGCAGGCGGCACGCCGGTCTTTGCGCCTGGGCGGTTGGCTGATAAATTGGGCCTGCGGAATTTGTGGATCAAAGACGATGGCCGCAACCCAACTGCCTCGTTCAAAGACCGCGCCAGCGCCGTGCTGGTGGCGCGCGCCCGCCAGATCGGCGCAGAGGTGATGGTCACCGCTTCTACCGGCAACGCCGGGGCTGCCCTGGCTGGGATGGCGGCGGCGGTGGCGCAAAAGGCGGTCATTTTTGCGCCGCGCACGGCCCCGCCCGCCAAGATCGCCCAACTGCTGATCTATGGCGCACAGGTGATCCTGGTGGATGGAACGTATGACCAGGCCTTTGACCTGACCGTGCAAGCGGCAGATGAATTTGGCTGGTATTGCCGCAATACCGGCTACAATCCCTTCACCGCCGAGGGTAAAAAGAGCGCCGCATTGGAAATTTGGGAGTGGGCGGTTCAAGAGGGCAGGCTGGCCAAGCTCCGAGACCTGGAAACGCGCCTGACCGTCATCGTCTCGGTGGGCGATGGCAACATTATCTCTGGCTTGCACAAGGGCTTCAAAGACCTGGTGGCGCTGGGGTGGTTGGCGCAAACGCCGCGCATCTTTGGCGTTCAGGCTGAAGGCTCGGCGGCGATTGCCAACGCCTTTTTTGCCGGCAACGAGACGATCGTGCCGGTCGCATCCAACACGCTGGCAGACAGCATCTCGGTAGATCTGCCGCGGGATGGGGTGCGCGCCGTGCGTGCTGCCCGCCAGACGGGCGGCACTTACCTGGTGGTGAGCGATGCAGAGATTATTGCCGCCATCGGCGAGATGGGCAAGGTGGGCATCTTCACCGAGCCGGCTGGCGCCACTGCCTATGCCGGGCTGGTGAAAGCCGTTCACAATGGGCAGATCAAGCCAGAAGATCCCGTGATGGTGCTCAATACCGGTAACGGGCTAAAGGATATCAAAGCAGCCATGATGGCGGTGCCAGAAGCACCGGTTATTGAGCCGAGCATGGCTGCACTAAAGAAGATCATCTAACCTATGGAACCTATTTTTTCTGTTGTTGCACCTATTTTTAATGAAATCGGTAACCTGCCAGAGTTATACCGGCGGGTGAAAGAAACCCTGGATGCGCTGGGAGAACCCTGGGAGCTGGTGCTGGTAGACGATGGCTCTACAGATGGCTCGACCGATGCGATCCGTGAACTGGCCGCGCAAGACAAGCGTGTGCGTCCGGTGATCTTTGCGCGCAACTTTGGGCACCAGTTGGCCGTGACGGCCGGCCTGGACTACTCGCGCGGCCAGGCAGTGACGATCATCGATTCGGATCTGCAGGATCCGCCCGAAGTGGTTGCGGATCTGATTGCCAAGTGGCGAGAAGGGTACGAAGTGGTCTATGCTGTGCGCTCAGAGCGCGAGGGTGAGACCTGGTTCAAGCTGTTCACGGCCTCGTTGTTTTACCGCCTGATCTACCGCATCACGGATGTGAATATCCCCATGGATACGGGCGATTTCCGCCTGCTGGATCGCAAGGTGGTGAATGTGATGAACCAGATGCGCGAGCGCCACCGCTTCTTACGCGGCATGTCGGTATGGGTGGGCTTCAAGCAAACGGGCGTGGAGTACCGGCGAGCGGCGCGTTTCTCAGGAGAGACCAAGTACCCGCTCAAGAAAATGCTCAAGTTCGCCACCGATGCCATCACCAGCTTCTCCCATTTTCCGCTTCAGCTTGCCATGTATTTGGGCTTTATTTCGGCTGGGCTGAGCATACTGGCTATCCCGGTGGTGGCGATTGTGCGCATTAGCGGTGGGCATGAACTGACAGGCCAGGCAACTACCCTGATCGCAGTCTTGTTTTTGGGAGGAGTGCAGTTGATCTGCACTGGCATCTTGGGCGAGTATGTTGGGCGCCTGTATGATCAGGCCAAAGGCCGGCCGTTGTATATTGTGAGAGATGCGCCTGGGGATGATGGTGAGTAACGAAGGTGGACTGTGTTCTGTTTGAGAAACACATCATGGGTGAATTTGGGGCTGATCCTATCCCTGCTGAGTAGTAACCTGGCCTGGCTGGAGCCGGGGAAGTGGACCGTGGATCGTGCAGGAGTGGATAGTACAAGCACTCCCACCCTTGAAGCCCCTCCCCCCTTCGAAGTCATTTCTCCAACCGAAACCCAACAGCCTGCAGAAACTGTATTACACTTATGATGCGGTGGGTAACGTGACAACGATCAAGGACTACCTGGCAGCCGGGGGCACGCAGACGCAGACCTTTGGCTACGACGCCCTGGACCGCCTGGCGGGCGCAACTGCCACGG
>JAKQIM010000025.1 GCA_029557965.1 Chloroflexota bacterium
TAGCGGGCGCCCTCGCGGGCCGAGTTGGTCACCAGGATGTAAATGGCCAACATCCGTCCGGCCTCGATCAGGCCGTAAACAATGATGATGAGCAGTGGAAAGACCAGCGCAAATTCCACCATCGACTGCGCTTTGAACTGCCCAAAAAGTCGCTTATGTGCTTTCATAATCAGCCGGTCCTCTCAATAAAACCTTTGATAATCGAACGGATCAGGAGCCTAATCATTACATTAATCATCTACGAAAAAGGGCGCCCTGTCAATGGGAAAAGGGGGCTGTTTGACCTGTTAATCATGTAAGGTTTCCAGCCCATACTGGGTCACTTCCAACGCCAGCTTGATCACCGGGTGGGCCAGCGGCGGGTAGGTTTGCAGCAAGACGTCGAACAAGAGCTGTTCGTTGGCCAGGCTCTCGGCAAAGGATTGCCCCATGGTTTCGGCCAGGGCGGCATCTTGCCCGGCCAGCGCATCCAGAGATTCCAGGCCGGCGTTGACTTGCTGGCCCAAAAGCTGGGTGGCGTAGGGTGCCTGGTCGTACTGCTCATCCAAGATCAACTCAACGATCTCGGCCGCCCGGCGTTGAGAGAATTCGATCTGTAGGCGGGTATCCCCGGCCGGGCTGAGGCTGAGGGCCAATTGGGCCTGCTCGATGCCGCGCTTGAGCGGGTAGAGCGTTTCGCCAGGCAGGGCCAGCCGCGAGCCCAGGATGAGGTTCTGGCCCATGGTCACCACGCACAGCAGGGCCAGGGCCAGGGTCACCAGGTTGAAGGTTCGCCCGGGGCGCAAAAAGGGCAGTTGGCGGCGCCAGAAAGGCACCGGGCGCGGCTTTTCTCCCGCCCGGATCTGTTCCAGCAAGCGGGCCTGCGAAGCAGCCATGAAGCCGGGGCGCGCCTGCAGGGCGGGCCGGCTGGCCTGCAAGCGCAGGGCCAGCTCAAGGCGCGGGCGCAGCCGCTCTGCCGCCTGGGGATGGCGGGCCAGGGCCGATTCGAGATCGTCTTCGCCGCGCGCAATGCGGTCGAGGCAGTCTTGCAAGAGCAGTTCGAGGGATGGTTTCGGGTTCATCGTTTTTCTTTGTCCAACAGTTTACGTAGCGTTCCTAGTGCCCGGTGCTGTAAGACCCGCACCGCCCCCGGCGAGCGCTGCATCACCTGGGCGGTCTCTTCGGGTGTCAGGTCACTGACGAAGCGCAGGGTCAAGACGGTGCGGTAATCGGGGCGCAGGCGCCCCAGCAGTCGCAGCAACTCTTGGCGCTCGAAACCTGCGCTGAACAGCTCGGCCGGGCCGGGTTTGACATCCGCCAGGTTGGCGTCCAGCTCGGCTTGCGGGCCTCCCGCGGCACGGCCGCGCCGATATTGGTCGATCACGGCATTGTGCGCAATGCGAAACAGAAAAGCCAACAGCGGGTTGCCGCGCTCGTGATATTTTGGTAAAGATTGCCAGGCGCGTAAGAAGACCTCATTGGTCAGGTCTTCGGCATCCATCTGGCTGCCCAGGTGAGCCAGTAGATAACGGTAGACAGCCGGAGCATGACGCTGGTATAGCTCGCCGAAGGCGTCGGTATCACCTGTTTGAGCTTTTTTTAGCAGCTCGCTGTCATCTGGATAGCCTGGCATGCATTCACCCTGTTGAACGTCTCAGGCAAGAAATTGTTACAGTCAAAAAGCCTATGGAGAGGCCGCCGCGGCCCGGCTGACGTGCAAGATCTGCCAATGCTCGAAAGGCCAGTAAACCATCTCCGCCCGGCCGATGACGCGCGCCATGGTCACAAAGCCCCAGGCGCGCGAATCAGAAGAATTGTTGCGGTTATCGCCCATCACAAACAGGGCCCCCTCGGGCACGGTCCAATCGCCGCCGCGCTGGGTGCTCACGCTGACATAAGGCTCGTTCAGCAGATTGCCGTTGATCATCACCTGCCCATTGGCAATGTGGATCACATCACCGGGCAGGCCAATGACGCGCTTGATGTAGGGCACCTCATCCGGGTCGAACGGATTTTCGATCACTACCACCTCGCCGCGCCGCGCAGGGCGGCCCAGCCACCCCTCGTAAGCCAGCCGGTTGACCAGCACAAAATCGCCCTCGTACAGGTTGGGCTGCATGCTGATCGATTCAACCCGGATGCGCTCGGAAAGGGTGTTGATGGCCACGAAGACCACCACCGCCAGGAGGATGCTCTCAAGCGTCTCCAGCCAAACGCGCAACCAGCTTTCGGATTCTTCGCCGCGGTGAGAGAAATCGGGAACGGCTTCGCTGCGTAAAAAATCCATGACCTTACCTAATCGGCCTGGTGGCCGGCTTCGGCAGCGGGGTCGGCGTGCACAAGCTGGACGGCGTGCGCCAGGACGGGGATGACCACGCGCAGGTTTTCTACAGCAGCCGTGGGGCTGCCGGGAAGGTTGATGATGATGGCCTGGTTGCGGATGCCCGCCACGGCCCGCGAGAGCATGGCGTGGGGGGTAAGGGCCAGGCTGGCGGCGCGCATGGCCTCAGCCAGCCCGAAGGCCTGGCGTTGGATCACAGCCAGCGTAGCTTCGGGGGTCACATCGCGTGGGCTGAAGCCTGTGCCGCCTGCGGTGAGGATGATGTCTATTTCTTTCGAGTCGGCCCAGGCGAGGAGCACCTGGCGCAGCAAAGGCAGCTCATCTGGCAAGACCTCTTGGCGCATGATCTGCCAGCCCTGCTCAGCCACCACTTGCTGGATGGCAGGGCCGGTCAGGTCAGGCCTTTCGCCGCTGGCGGCGCGATCTGAGACGATGAGGATGCCCAGGCGCAGTTTCATAGGTTCTTCCCGTAGGTGTAGATGTCCATGCATTCCCAACCGTGATCTTCGTAGAGACGTTGGGCGTTGAGGTTGTCTTTGGTCACCAGCAGGTAACAGCGGATGCAGCCTTTCTGGCGCAGGCGGTCTTCCAGCTCTTGCATCAGTGCGGCTCCCAGCCCTTGCTGGCGGTAGGCTTCTGCCACCGCCAGGTGGTAAACCATGCCGCGCCGGCCATCGAAGCCGCCCAACACCGTCCCCACGATCTGGCTGCCATCTTGAGCCACCAGGAATAGGTCGGGGTCGCGCTGCAGCTTCTTGGCAATTTCTTCTGGCTGGTCAGAGCGGCGCACATGGATGCCCGGACCGGCATGTCCCCACAGGTGGACTACGGCGGCGTAATCCTCTGGGTGGCGGTACAGGCGGATCTCGTAAGGAGGGTTATTCCTCATCACTGCCTACGACCATTTTCCACCGGCCGTGAATGCCATCATCGGTGACGCCAAAGTAGAGGCGGTAGCCTTGCGGGGTGCGTTGGACCAGGTCGTAGCGCACCAGCTTGCCCTGCTTGTGCAGGCGCAGCATGCCCAAGTCGCCGTTCCACTGCACTTTGACCTGAGCAAGGTCGGAAGGCAGTTGGTTGTGCTCGGTGATGGCATAGTGCCACAGGCGGCGGGCCGATTTGAGGGTCACATTCTGCACCTGGTTGCCGTTGCGCAGGTCGCGCATGGTGTAGTAGCGCGTGCCTTCACGGTCAGATACGCTGACCACTTCAACCCCGGTGCGGGGCGGCTGCTCGGCGCCCGATGCGGCCTCGCTACGGCTCTCGCCCAGCGGGTGCAGATCTTCTGCCAGGGCGGGCGTCTCGACCGCCGGGACCTCTGCCGCGTTGGGGTGGGTGCGGCGTACTGCCGGGTGCGCTTCAGCCGGGGTGGCAGGGGCCGCCTGGCGTTGGCCACGCAGCACCAGCCCCACGATCTCATCGCGCACCGCCAGGCCGGTCTCGGCCTCGTCGCGCACGTAGATCTTGTTATCGTCCACGGCATAGGGTGGGTCATCGCCGCGCGGGATGAGCACCCGCAGGATCTTCTTGCCGCCTGTCTCATGGGTGTCGATGGTGATCGAAAGCGGCGGGGTGATGCGCGTGCTGATTTCTTTGTCTAGCTGAGAAGCCGCTTGTTCAGGGGCAGGCACCCCGGCCACGGGCTTCTTGGCTTCGCTGGTCAGGCCAATGTAGAGCGTGCCGCCGTTGGTGTTGGCAAACGCGCAGACATCGGCAATGACGTTGTACAGCTTGCCGCCGCGCACGGTCATGCTCTCGTGAAAATCTTGGATGATGTTGGGGCCTTCCTCGATCGCGGCGTGGATGAAGTCGAAAACGGGCTCTTCTTTGTGACGGCGCGGGCGGGTGCGGGCAAAGTCGTTGGTCTGGAAGAGCTCTTTCAGCGCTTCGAAGCTCACCTCAGGCAAAGATACTTCGGTCACGCGGTCGCCAACGCCGGGGTTTTTCTTGCGCAGGGGGTCTGTGGTCAGGCGGTGCGAATCGGAGGCCTGGATGCAGTGCATGCGGCGGGGATATTCCGGTTTGGTGCCGTTGAAGAAGGCCGCCGTGGTGCGGGCGCCGCGTTGTTCCAGGTCGGTCACTTCGAGGGCGTGCAGGTGAGGGTCTTGCGTATAGGCAATCTTGGTCTGCCCGCCGATTGGGAAACCCCGCATGGCAATGCCATTGCTCGAATTGGCGTGCGCCGCGATCACCAACCCGCCGGCCTCGTCGATCAGGCGGTAGGCGGTCAGCACGTCGCTGGTGGCGCCCACCGTTGCCGAGCCAAGGTCGAGCTGGTCGGTAGGGATGTTGAGATCGATCAGCAGGTGCTCTAGCTCGCGCACCGGCGTCTCAGGCGGGAAAATGCCCAGGATGTGGAAACCGAAGGTAGCCGTGAACTCGAAACCCGGCAGGACGAGGATCTTGTCGGTCAGGCGGCGGTACTCGCGCAGGCGAGACAGCTCTTCGGGTAAGATGCGATTCAGGCGTTCCAGCATTTCAAGTTGTTCAATTTCTTGCCGCATCTGGCGGTAACCGGCCACGGTGTTGTGGTCGGTAAAGGAAATGATATCCAGGCCGCGCCCTTCGGCACGCTGTAAGATATCCAGGTAGCGGCTCTCAGGTTGTTGAAAATCGCTGGAAGCGGGGGTGTGGAGGTGTAAATCGATCGAGCGCCATTGTAAAGCGGCGCGAGGGGTATTTTTCTTTTTGGTCACAATTTTTGTTTCTTTCATGCCAGGCGTGGTCCCCATTATTTTAATGGGCATTAATCGCCGATCGCCTGGCGGATCTTTTTGATCAGATCATCTGGCATATAGGGTTTCAGGATAAAGCCTTGTGCGCCGGCCGCCAGGCATTGTTCGCTGTAATCGATGCCTGAAGACATGATCACATTCACGCCTTCTAACTCAGGGTCCTGGCGGATCTGCTGCAAGACGTCCAGGCCGTTCATATGGCGCAAGTTTACGTCAAGCAGGGCGGCAGCGGGTTTCTCATCTTTCAAGGCCTGGTGAACGACTTCGACACTATCATCACCGGCAATCACTACGTCAAAGCCTTCCATGCCCAGCAAGGTTTTCAGCAAGCTCAGCATGGTGCGGTCATCTTCAATTAACATTACTTTATGCATTTGGTGCCCCATCAGGATCAGTTTTTGATCTGGTTTTTCGTTTGGTCGGGGCTTTGGCAGAAGCTTCAGCCCTGGTTTGTCTCTTTCTTGGTTTTGCTTCGGTCTCCGAAGGGATGGCATTGGGCTCCAGGGCGGCTGCCAGCACCTCGTCCACCGTCTCTACGAAGACGAATTGGATGGCATCGCGCACTTCGCTGGGCAGGTCTTCCAGGTCGGCCTGGTTGCGCTTGGGCAAGATGACGGTCTTCAGTCCGCTGCGGTGGGCTGCCAGGACCTTTTCTTTGATGCCGCCCACCGGCAGCACCTGGCCGCGCAGGGTGATCTCGCCGGTCATCCCCACCTCGGCGCGCACAGGGCGGCCCGAAACGAGGGAGACGATGGCCGTGGCCATGGTCACGCCGGCAGACGGACCATCTTTGGGTTGGGCGCCGGCCGGAACATGCAGGTGGAAGTCAGATTTTTCGAAGAAGCTTTGTTCAAGCTTGAGAGCCTTGGCGCGCGAGCGCACAAAAGATAAGGCTGCCCGGGCCGATTCTTGCATCACATTGCCCAGAGAGCCCGTTACCTGGAAGCCCTTGCTGCCGGGCATGCGGCTGGCCTCGATGAACAGCACATCGCCGCCCACCGGGGTGTAGGCCAGGCCGGTTGCCACGCCAGGTATGGCGGTGCGAGCGGCAATTTCTTCGTTGCCGAAGAAGCGCGGCCGGCCCAGGTATTGGCGCACGATTTCAGGGGTCACCTCAATCTTGCTGGCCTTGCCCTCGGCAATGGTGGTAACCACTTTGCGGCAGACGGCGCCGATCTCGCGTTCCAGGTTGCGCACCCCGGCCTCGCGCGTGTAATCGCGAATGATGGTCTGCAAGGCCGCCTGGCTAAAGACGGCTTCCTCGAGCCGCAGCCCGTTCTCGCGCACCTGGCGCGGGATCAGGTATTGGGTGGCAATGGCGCATTTCTCGGTTTCGGTGTAGCCCGACAGCTCGATGATCTCCATTCGGTCGCGCAGCGGGGCTGGGATCGGTTCGAGCAGGTTGGCCGTGGTAATGAACATGACCTGCGACAGGTCGTAAGCCACTTCCAGGTAATGGTCGCGGAATTCAGCGTTTTGTTCGGGGTCCAGCACTTCCAACAGGGCAGAGGCCGGGTCGCCGTGGAAATCGTAGGTCAGCTTATCCACTTCGTCGAGCATGAAGACCGGGTTGTGCGATTCGACCCGCCGGATAGCTTGCAAGATGCGCCCCGGCATGGCCCCGATGTAGGTGCGGCGGTGGCCGCGGATCTCGGCCTCGTCGCGCACGCCGCCCAGAGAAATGCGGATGAACTTGCGGCCCATGGCATGGGCAATTGAGCGCCCGAGGGAGGTCTTGCCCACCCCAGGCGGCCCAACAAAGCACAAGATAACGCCTTCGCGCAGGCGGCGGATGTCATCCGTGGGCAGGGCTTCCAACTCGGCTGACCGTTCTTGGCGCAGCTTGCGCACCGCCAGGTATTCCAAGATGCGTTCCTTGACATCTTCCAGGCCGTAGTGGTCTTGATCCAACACCTGGCGGGCATGGGCAATATCCAGGTTATCTTCTGAGGTGCTCGACCAGGGCAGTGACACCAGCCAATCCAGGTAGGTGCGGATCACGCCGTACTCGGCAGCCGCAGTGGGCAGGCGCGAGAGGCGCTCTAGCTCGCGGCGGGCTTGTTTGCCGGCCTCATCGGGCATGTGGGCAGCCTCGATCTTCTTGCGCAGCTCTTCGACCTCCGCCACCTGTTCATCGCCTTCGCCTAGCTCGCGCTGGATGGCTTTGAGCTGTTCACGCAAGAAATACTCGCGCTGCATTTTTTCAATCTCAGAACGGGCTTCGTTCTGGATCTTTTGGCCAATCTCCAGCACTTCAATTTCGTGGGTCAGGATGTTGACCAGCTTGTGCAGTTTATCTCGGGTCGAGTTGATCTCCAGCAGCGACTGGGCATCTGCCAGGTCCATGCGTTGGAAGTTGGCGATGGTGTAAACGGTTTGCAGGGGGTCTTCAATCGCCTGGATGGAATTGACCAGCTCGCGCGGAATGGATGGTACCATCTCGGCAATGTGGTTGAACTGGTCGCGGGCATTGCGGGCCAGGGCCTCGGTCTCTACCCCATCTTCAACCGTTTCGGGCTCAGGGTGTACGTGCGCTTTGAGGTAGGGCTCTGTTTGGATGAATTCACCCATCCTGAAGCGCGACATGCCCTGCACCAACAGGCGGATGGTGCCATCGGGGGCGCGGAACAAGCGGTGCACCATGGCAATGGTGCCCAGGGGGTAAAGGTCTTTCGGCTCGGGGATCTCCAGCTCAGGGTCGCGCGAGGTCACCAGGCCGATCAGGCGATCCTCGCCTGCCACCACATCGTCCACCAGCCGGATCGAGCGCGGTTGGCCGATGGTGAGCGGGACGGCTGTATTGGGGTAAACCACCAGCCCGCGCAGCGGCAGGATGGGCAGGATGCCCGGCAGCTTGAGGGCTGGGGCAGGGGGGGCGCCTGGCTCAGAACCAGGTGGCAGCTCGATCGATACCTGGTCAAAATTGGCCTCAGAATCGTCAAGAGGCGGGTCTTGTGGGGCATTTTCGGGCGCAAGGGCCATCAGTTCTAACGACAACTCGCGTAAAATTCGCTCGCCTTCGGGCCAGTCATCAACGTTTGCCCATTTCAGGGCTTTCAATATATTCCAGCGGGATGCAGACATAAAGCGTGTGGTGTTTTAACTCCCGTCTTCTGTGTGTGAGGGGGGCAGCTTGGGTAAGATCAGCCTCAAAAAGCCATCGCCGTAAACGGCTTGCACTTCTTCGGCAATAACCGGGCAGGGCAGATCGATCTCGGTGCTGAATTCGCCGAAGGGGATTTCCATTTGGTGGTAGGCGCGCCGCTCCGATGTATCCTGGCGGACGCCGCGCACGGTCAGGCTGCGTTCAATCAGCGAAATGGCGAAATCACTTTTGCGCATACCGGCGATTTCGACGCGCACGATGATCGTGTCTTCCGTCTCAAAAACATCGGTCGGCGGGCGCCACAGGTAAGGCCGGGCGCCGATCCGCCAGCGCGGCATCTCAGATAGGGCATTTTGTGGATCTTCAGAAATGTACCAGCCCGGATGCTGCGTGTCAGATTTTAAACACAGGTCAACCATGATCGTACTCCTTAGGCTGCCAGGGTGAATAGGGCAGCCCGAGAACCTAACCTTTCAATGCCGCCCGCGCCGCCTGCAAGACGGCCTCGTACTGTGGTTCATCGCCCAGGCTCGGCATATAAGCGGCGTAAGTCACCACCCCGCCGCGGTCTACAACAAAGATGGCCCGGCGCAAGATGCGGGTTTCTTTGATCAAGACGCCGTATTTCTTGCCGAAATCGACTTTTTGGTGGTCTGAGAGGGTAATCACCTTGTCAATCCCGGCCGCGCCGCACCAGCTTTTGAGCGTAAAGGGCAGGTCGGTGCTGAGCATCAAGATGGCCACGTCCTCGCCTAAGCCAGCCGCTTCTTGGTTGAAGCGCCGGGTTTCGCGATCGCAGACTGAGGTGTTCAGCGATGGCAAAGAGCCAATCACGCGCACCTTGCCGGCCGTATCTTTCAATCCTTTGAACAGTGACCAATCCGAAGCGTGTACAGAGAATTCAGGCGCCTTTTGCCCCACTTGGAGATCTGGCCCGACCACAGTGACATCTTTTCCAGCGAATTTTAATAAACCAATACGTTCGATTTTCATCTTTCTCTCCCAATCATATACCTTTATTCCAGGTTACCAGGCGCCCCTGGCGGGATTCGAACCCACAACCAACAGCTTAGAAGGCTGCTGCTCTATCCGTTGAGCTACAGGGGCAGAATATGTCCCTTTTTTGCAGGCGCTAGCTTGACAGGTACGGTCTCAAACCGCGATAGATGCGCCCGCCCATCAGGGTTTTGAGGATCGTCTCTGGTTCCCGGTTGAGCTGTGCACCCAATTCCACCGGGCTCATCGCCACGTTGCCGTTCGCCAGGAAGATGCGAAAGACAGATTCCACCAGCGAGGTGCGCTCGGTGATGAATCCCTCTTGCCGGGCGCAGTGGGTGATCAACACGTGCTGTAAACCGTCTACGCGCTGCACTTCGGCAGTTGTCATGTCTACCCAATCCACCATGTGATTATCAGGCAGTTCAGCGAAGGCCTGTTGGTGCTCAGGGCAGAGCAGTGTGTGTAAGTAAACCCGCCAGTCGCGATCGCTCTGGGCCCACCATCCAAAGTCGATATGAAAGTGGGTCTGGATCGTGGGCTTTACCAGGCTGAACCGTTTGGTTTCAGGTTGTAGGGCCATTATGCTTTCTCCGAGTCGTCAAAGCGGAAGTGCAGATCACCAACATGGATGAACCAGGGCCGTGAGGCCAGCAGGGCAAAGATAGGCCCTGGCGGGCAGCGGCGGACAACATTGATGGCAGCGTACAACTCACTGGCATGGACGTGGCTTTGTGGGTTGAGCTTTGACAGCTCGCGCACCGTGTTGACCACGGTGCGTTCAAAGGGGACGCGTTCTTTCTGGGCTTGCTTCCATACCAGGTCGATGGCCTCTACATCGGGGATTGCTACCGCCATGCGCTCATCGTACGTGGCGGTGACGATCTGTTTGAGCATTGCAAAGACGATCCCGCCATCTGAGCCGACCAACACGGTGCGGATCCAATCACGGGCGCCGCGCTGCGTATCGCATTGAATGGTGACCTCACCCGGGTTGGCGCTGCGCTGGATCCTGACCTGGCTTCCGGGCATCACGCCGCGCGTCTCGTACCACTCTTTCAGGCCGCAAACATAGCGGTTCTGGCGCACCACCCAGGCCGGGAATTTTTGGCCCGACTCGCCATCTACCAGCGTAAAGCGGATGCGCGGGGTCTCGTAAGCCGTGGGGAACAGGTGGCTCACCCGGCGGGTAAGCGGCAGGGTGCCGGCTCGCCAGTGGGGGTAGATCAGGGGAACCTGCACCTCGTTGATCGCCGCAGATGGCTTTCCACTGTCAAGGTTCGAAAGCTCATCGTCCAATTTCCGTTCGAGGTTGAGCATCTCGTTGGTCAACAAGCTGTGGTCGTATTCAATCTCGTGGTATCGCAGCCAACTCGGGATCTGCAAGACGGCTTCGGGTTCCAAGCGGTTAAGAAACCATAACACCTCGCCCGCCGGGCCAACCTCATCAAAACGCGGGTCTTCTTGCAAGGCCAAGTCGAGTGAGAATTCGACCAGCTTGGAATTCACATCCGTAGAAAGGCCAACCTGTTCTAACAGCGAGGTCGTCGGCAGGGGACCGCCTGCCGACATATCGAGCACGGCCTCAGCCAGGTTTAGGTGCCCGGCATTGATATCTACCAGCAAAGCCCGGGGGAACCAACGCCCGGCGATGCGCACAAAATCAGCGTCTTTGAGCAGGTCGGCTTCCAGGCGCGCTTGCAAGCCTTCGCCATGTTTTTCCATCACGGCTGCCTGGTCGAGGCTGGGCTCTTCGATCTCAATTTCCGGCGGGTTGTTCAAGGGGTGATCGGCCAGCCCAGAAGCAAATTCTTTGAGCTCGCCTTCCTTGAAGGCCACCTCAATCACCTGGAATTCACCCAGGTCGGGGTTTTGACCCGGACGGATCCCCTTGACCTGGCCGCGCTGCCAATTGAAGGCCGGAAAAACCAGGTGTTGATCGAGTTTGTAGGTGTCTTTAGGAAGGTAGATATCATCCCCTGAGCGGCGTTGGGCCTCGATGGCGGCCTTCTCGCGCTGGATGCGCTCTTTGACCAAGGCCGTCAAAAGCTCGGGGGTTGTCAGAGGGGTCTCGGTATCCATGAGGTAGCTGTACAAGAACTCGCGGTCCTCGCCCAGCAGCTCAAAGGTTTCCCAATAATCCTCCCGGAGTAATAGGGGTGCCGCAGCCATCATAATTCGCCTCAACCGTGTGGTATAAATAAACTTATCATCGTTTTTTCATTCAGATTACTGCCCGCATCCGTAACCGGTTAGAGCAGAGACGCGCCAAAAAACAGGCCTGAAACGCCATTTTTGCATAATTTACGCGCCTTATAATTATACACGATGTATCGAGAGAAGCGGTTGGCAAAATATACGCTATAATGATGGTGGAGGTGCGCCATGTCTGAAGATCAATGGCAGGTAGTAGATCGTGTAGATGGACTGCTGCAGGCCGAGATCCTGAGAGGGATGTTAGAGGCCCAAGGGATCCAGGTGGTCTTAAGCCAGGAAGGTTTAGGCCAGGTTTTGCAGGTCACTCTGGGTACCCTGGGCGCGGTCGAGATTTTGGTGCCCGCTGGCATGGCCGAACAGGCCCGCCAAATCCTCGAGGCCTACTACAACTCGGAATAGGGGAACTGCTGGACCAGCCAATCCATTGGGTCGACCTGCACTCCCCCGGCCCACATTTCCCAGTGCAGGTGTGAGCCCGTGGTGCGCAAGCCTGTGTTGCCCACCAGGGCGATTACCTGCCCTGCATCAACCTGCTGATCAACTTCTACCAAGATCCCGATGCATTCTTTTGTATCGGGGTCTTCTTGTATGTGCATCATGCCCGAATAGATGCCCCACCCGTGGTCGATCATGATTGCACAGCCGCGCACCGCCAGGTGACCGGCAAATACCACCTTGCCGGCGGCTGGGGTGTACACCTCCACGCCGATGGCGGCCGGGATATCCAGACCGGTATGGAAATAAAGTGTTGGATCATCATTATAGTAGCGGCGCACCCCGAAATAATCTGAGTAACCGTCGAGATAGAGGGCGGGCATTGGGTATTGAAAAACGCCCTCCCAATACCGTTGGGGCGTGGCGGGTTGGGCCAGGGCGTTCCACATTTCATCTTCTGGGCGAGTAATGGCCGGATCCAGGCCGGCCGGATCCACGATGAGGGGTGTCAGGCGGGTCAAGTATTCGCCGCTTTGCACCAAAACCTGCTGGCTGAAGGCGAAGGACGCGCCATCGGGCAGGGTCCCTTGCAGGGTCAGTGGATAAATGCCCGGCTTGAGCATGGCATATACGCTGGTCAAGGCCACGTAACGCCCCTCGGCCAGGGGGAAGAAGCTGACGGCATGCCCAACCAGGCTGCCGCTCAGGGCTAGGCCAGGGGCCCCCACCAGGTCTAGTTGGGCGGTAACGCCTTGCGTCAGCCTGGTAAGTTCGACGGAGGTGATGGCAGAGGGCAGCGCCCCCGGGCCGTCATCCTGCGGACCTGGCAGGCGCAGCACCTCGCCCGGCAGGGCCGCCCAGGTGCCGTCCAGGCCGTTGGCTGCGGCTAAAGAGTAAGGGTCACTGCCGTTGGCAATTGCCAGCTCCAGCAAAGACTGCCCCGCTGGCAGGGCCAACCGCAAGCCAGGGGCGGGCGTCTCTTCATTTTGAGGAATGACGAGTGCGCTGCCGGCATAAAGCTCCTGCGGGCTGGTGATGTGGTTGAGTTGAATTAATGTGTCCTCTGCCACCTGGTAGCGCTGGCTGAGGCTGTGCAGGGTTTCGCCGAAGGGCACTTCTTGGGTGGTTAATACCCCCTGGATGCCTTCCATCCCAGGAATGATGATCTTGTCGCCAACTCTGATCTGGCTGGGGTCGCTGATATTGTTGGCAGCTTGCAGGTCGGCCTGTGAAACGCCAAACCGCAGCGAAATGCTCCACAGGGTATCGCCCGATTGGACGATGTAAATGGGGCCAGAAGGGGTGACATCTTGGGCCGCAGCCCAGCCGGTGGGCCAAAGCACCACTACCACCAGGCAAAGTAGGATCAGGGGACGGATATAACGCAGCATCTTTTTTTATTGTGACTTATGAATCGAGCCAGGTTTCTGCAATCTCAAGTTTGTCGCCCACTTGAAAATCGCTCAGCCGGGCAGTATTTAGTTCGAGTACGTAGCGGGCCGGTCGCTGAGAGAAGTAGGCGGGCCGCCAGCGGCGCGCCAGGCACACATCCACCACTTCGTTGGCACTGTTGATCCAGACCACCGCCAGGTCCATGCGCATGAACATCATGTGAATTGAAGATTCCAGGCGGCTGTCTCGGCTCTGTACCAGCAAGAGCCCTTCGCCAGGCGGCAGGCTGGGGTGGAACATCAACCCGCGCAGTTGGCAGAAAAAGGAAGCGCAGTAACGGGCAATTACCGGCTGAACCCGGGGGGTGGTAAGGTTGGTGATTGAAACGTATTTCATATTATCTTGCTGGTTGGGCAGCAGGCCATGTAAAAACGGGGCGACTTTCGCCGCCCCGCTGCACGGTTGCCTGGTTTTATTGCGGTGCTTGCCGTCGGGCTAATACCTTTTCAACGCTGTCGGTCAGTTCCTGAGGGCTAAAAGGCTTGGCAATATAATCTTCCACTTTGGCAATATGCAGGCCCAGCACTTTGTCAATACTTTGGGCTTTGGCGGTGACCACAATGACCGGGATCTCGCGTGTGCTGTCATCGGCCTTCATTTGCTGGTACACATCCCAACCATCCATGTCGGGCATCATCAGGTCGAGCAGCACCAGGTCGGGATGTTCCTTGCGAACCATATCCAATCCCTGCCGGCCGCCATTGGCGCCCAGCACTTCAAACCCGCGGCGGCTGAGGATCAACCGCACCAGGTCGATCATTTCTTCTTCGTCTTCAATATATACCAGACGTTTGAGTTGATCTGCCACAGCTCCTCCTGATACCTTGTTAGGTCTTTCAAGTTTACCACAAGCAAGTAAGAATTGGTATCAATTTTGAATGTTATTATCGTTGCGACCTTGTCATAGTGCAATGCCTCCGCTATAATCCGTGCCGTATCTTTGAAAGGAGCAAATTAGAAAGACTATGATTGATGTCAATGATCTACGCAAAGGTGTGACCTTTGAGTTTGATAACAAGCTATACAAGGTGTTGGATTATCACCACAACAAGCCTGGCCGCGGGAATGCTACCATCCGCATCAAAGCGGTGGATCTGCGCAGCGGAACGACCCTGGAGAAAACATTCCAATCCGGCGAGCGTGTTCAAGACGTGCGCCTGGATTTTCACAATGTTCAGTACCTGTACAACGACGGTGAAGTCTACCACTTCATGGACCTCGAGACCTACGAGCAGCCTGCCATCCAGAGCACTGTGTTGGGCGACAGCGCGCTGTACTTGATCGAGAACCTGGAAGTTAAGCTGACCTTCTACCAGGGCGAGGCCATCGATGTCGAGCTGCCCATCACCGTGGATATGGATGTGGTGGAAGGCGAAGCGGCTGTGCGTGGCGATACGGCGACGGGCGTGACCAAGCGCGTCAAGACCCAAACGGGTCTCGAGGTGCAGGTGCCGGCCTTTGTGAATGTGGGTGACCGCATTCGCGTCGATACCCGCACGGGCACATACGTTACCCGCGCTTAAGTGATTGCAACCTGGCAGATCGTGACCCCCTCTGCCAGGTGTTCCTTTTTAAACATGGTCCGTTAATGCGCACACCTGCTGGCAGAGAATGTGAATACTTTTACGGAGACTATTTCCGCGGCCGTAACAATGAAGTCTGCCGGTTATTGCAATCCGTCTCGCCGCCGCAGGCCTGGAACGCCAGGCTGTGCGAAAAATGCCCCGTGCCGGGCATCCAGATGGCAAACGCTTGCCGCTCGATGATGCTGCGGCCGCGCCTGGCCCGGCCTTTCCCATTCATCTGGCAGCAGGTGCAGGTGCAAACATTTTGCGCGAAAACGCAGCGCTCGGGTTTTGACCCACACATTGGATGTGGGGCCTGCCACGAGCTGCCGCCGATCGGGGAACAACCGGATGATCCTGCTGTTTGATCTCGACGATACGCTGCTCGACAACCCAATGGACATCTTCTTGCCGGGGTATTTGCAGGCTTTATCCGCGCGCATGGCGGCCCATGCAGATCCTCAGCAGTTGGTACGCACTTTGCTTGCCGCAACCAATGAAATGATTGAGCAGGCCCGGCCTGACCGCCGGTTGGTCGAGAATTTCGACGCCGCTTTTTATCCTCCATTGAATTTAAAGCGCGCCGATGTCCAGCCAAGCATTGATACCTTCTACGCGCAGGATTTTCCGGCCCTGCGGCGAAACGTGCAAAAACGCCCCGAAGCCGTGCGGGTGGTGGAAGATGCGCTGCAGCGTGGTTACCGGGTGGGGATCGCAACCAACCCTCTCTTCCCCCTCACCGCCATCGTCCAGCGCCTGGAGTGGGCCGGTCTGCCCGTAGAGCAGTATCCCTTTGCCCTGGTGCCCTCTTATGAAAGCTTTCATTTTGCCAAGCCTAACCCGGCCTATTTTGCAGAGTTCTTGGGCCGCCTGGGCTGGCCGCAAGAGCCGGTGGTGATGATCGGGAACGATGTCAGCCTGGATATTGCGGCCGCGCGCCAGCTTGGCTTGCCTGTCTATTGGGTGAACGGAACAGAGCAGTGGCCTGGGCCAGACGAATCCCCCCCGCACGGCGGGCTGGAGGGTCTGCTGCCCTGGCTGGAAAGCCAGGACGCGGATGCGCTGGCCCCAAAGCTCACCTCGCCCTCGGCGATGCTGGCGGTATTAGAATCCACGCCGGCGGTGCTGGCAGCCCTGTGCGCTGACCGGGGGGATGAGGCCCTGGCTCTCCGGCCTATGGCTGGGGAATGGAGCCCGGTAGAGGTGTTATGCCATTTGCGAGATGTAGAGCAGGAGGTCAACCTGCCTCGGGTGAGCAAGGTGGCGCATGAAAACAACCCCTTCCTTGCCGGGCAAGATACAGACCCCTGGGCTGAAGAGCGAGATTACCTGCACCAGGATCCTGTGCAGGCGCTTTCATCGTTTACGCAGGCACGTATTGAGTTGGTCACCCAACTGCGCAGCCTTGATGCGCAGGGGTGGAACCGGCCCGCGCGCCACGCCATCTTTGGCCCCACCTTGCTGCACGAATTGGTCAATATCATCGCCGCACATGACCGGCTGCATGTACAGCAGGTTTTCAAAGCCTTGTGATTTTCATCAAATCAAGCGAGAAGTTCCCCGCGTTTTAGCCTCTTTTTGATGGGCCTTCTTCAGCCCCGGGCGGGGTGGGGGCAGGCAGGTTGGCTGGGGCATCTTTTGCTGCCCCGCCGTTGTTCTCACTGCCAGAATCCGTGTCGAAGATCTTGATCACCCGTTTGACCAGGCTGGTGAAGACGTTGTGCTGGTAGCCTGCCAGCCAGGCCAGGATGTAGATCACCCACGGTGCCTCTACAGCCGTATCGGCATTGGTGATGGCAATCAGGCCGCCGCGCATGATCCAATAGACGAAAGCGCCTAGCCCGGCGCCCATCAGGGGGCTGTTGAGATACCACATGGAATGCTGCTTATCGAAGTCTTGATCTTGGGCCGTGTGCTTGATCAGGGCAAACCAGGCGCCCGTCACGCCGCCCAACCCGCCGCAGATCATGCTTGCCAGCATGCCGCGCACATCAGCGCTGAACCCGGCAAAGACCGGCGTGTGCAGTGCCAGGAAAAGCAGGATGAATGCAATTCCCCAAATCAATTCATAGATGAAAAGAGGCAAGCCGTAGCTGGCAGACCATTTGCGGGCCTGCAGGTTTTGCTTGAGCAAGAACTCCACTTCGTTAATGTGGCGCTCGGCTTCTTCGTAATAATCGCGCCCTGCCAGCAGGTAGTTGCGGGCGTATTTGATCTGGTCCAAGAGCATCCGGCCAAGCTCAACCGTGTGAATATCTGTGTCGAGCCTCTCTTTCGCCGCATCGGCGCGTTTCCATAATTTGTCCATGCGCTCATCTTTGATGAAGAAGCTGACCAGTTCTGGCTCGGCTGGCAGGGCATCTTTTTGAAGCGGGGATTCTTTGCTTTTCAATCCGCCCGTGGGGCTGGGGTCTTGGTAGGCCTCGGGGCTGAACGGCAGAGCGCCGGTGGTGGATGCGATAGGAGGCAGGGGAACCTCTTCTTGGGGCAGGCCGGTATAGCCGGCAGGCTCTAGGGTCTCGGTTGCCGAGGTCATATCTTTGACCCCTTCTTCCAGGCTCTCGCCGCCTGTCTCGACGCTGGCTAAAGCAGCCTCAATTTCTGCCAGTTCTGTATCCTCTTGAGCAGTGCCCATTGCCCCGTCGCTGTCGATTTCTGCCTCGGGCTGGCCCTGTGCTGGTTCGGGTTCTACCACGTTTTCATCTTCAACCGTCCCGCCCATATAAGACCTCCTGACCGTCATTCTTTCAATTATGAATGATGCGCTATATGCCAGTATAGATTAAGATATCCATTCCGTCAAATGGCATTTGTAGACCGCATGCATGAAACGGCCAACTGTTGAGCCCTCTCGCGGGGTCAAATTTCGTTAGAAGCGTGTTAGAAATGCGATTTTTGGGATAGGAAAATTCCCTATATCATCCATAAGATTGGTATAATCCGCTTACTGGTCGTTGCAGAGATTGTGAAACCAAGCTGGCCTTCTTACGCTGCCTGAAAGTTTAACTCTTAATGCAGGGATCAGTAGGTCTGGCGAATGAGACGCTTCGGCAGACGCTTTGTCTTTTTTGGAACATTTCGGAGGTGTCCGTGAATTCTAATCGCAACCGTTCGACGATCGTTTATGTGCTTTTGTTCGCCATCATCATCGTGCTGGTGATGTACAACCTGCAGTCGAACCCGGGTTCTCAAGAAACCCTCTCGATCAACCAGGTAGCTGCCGATGTAAAGAGCGGCATTGTGGCGCGGATCATTGAGAATGACAGTCAATTGACCGTGGTATATCAAGATGGCGGTGAAGGGAACGAGCGTACTTCGCATATGGATCCGGGTGCTTCGCTGGTCGAGCAGTTGATCGACCTGGGCGTAAGCCCGGCTGACCTCTCTCCAGAGCGGGTCAAGATCGAAATCAAGCCCCCCAGCCCCTGGTTGGGCGTGGCAACTGCCCTGGGATATATCCTGCCCTTCTTGCTCTTGGGCGGCGTTTTTTGGTTTGTCTTCCGGCAGGCCCAGGGCAGCAACAATGCCGCCATGTCGTTCGGCAAGTCGCGGGCGCGCATGTTTACCGGCGACCAGCCCACCGTGACCTTTGAAGACGTAGCCGGTGTGGATGAATCCAAAGAAGAGCTGAAAGAAGTGGTCGAATTCCTGCGCGAGCCTGAGAAGTTTATCTCTTTGGGGGCGCGCATTCCCAAGGGTGTGCTCTTGGTAGGCCCTCCCGGAACGGGCAAAACGCTCTTGGCCAAGGCTGTTTCTGGTGAGGCGGGCGTGCCTTTCTTCTCCATCTCGGGTTCGGAATTTGTTGAAATGTTTGTGGGTGTCGGCGCCAGCCGTGTGCGCGACCTGTTTGACCAGGCCAAGCGCCATTCGCCTTGTATCGTCTTCGTGGATGAAATCGATGCCGTGGGCCGCCAGCGTGGGGCCGGTTTGGGCGGCAGTCACGATGAACGCGAACAAACCCTTAACCAGATGCTGGTTGAGATGGATGGTTTTGATACCGATACCAATGTGATTATCATGGCGGCAACCAACCGTCCCGATATCCTCGATCCGGCTTTGCTGCGTCCGGGCCGTTTTGACCGCCGCGTGGTGCTGGACCGCCCCGATATGCGCGGCCGCGAAGCTATCCTCAAGGTGCACGCCAAGGGTAAGCCCCTGGCGCCCAATACCGATATGGCTGTGTTAGCCCGCTCTACCCCCGGGTTTGTGGGGGCCGACCTGGAGAACCTTGTTAATGAAGGCGCTATCCTGGCGGCGCGGCGCAATAAGAAGGCGATCGAGCAGGAAGACCTGGAAGAAGCCATTGAGCGCGTCATCGCCGGCCCCGAGCGCAAAAGCCGCCTGATCAGCGATGAAGAGAAGCGCATTGTGGCGTATCACGAAGCCGGGCATGCGGTGGTGATGAATGCCCTGGCTGAGGCCGACCCGGTCCACAAGGTTTCGATCATTGCCCGCGGCATGATGGGTGGTTACACCCTGGCCCTGCCAGAAGAAGACCGCACCTTGATGGGCCGCAAGAAAATGCTGGCAGATATGGTCGGCTTGCTGGGTGGACGAGCGGCCGAAGAGTTGGTCTTCAATGATATTACCTCGGGCGCGGCCAATGACCTGGAACGGGTGACACGCATGGCCCGCTCGATGGTGACCCGCCTGGGCATGAGCGATGCCCTTGGACCTATGGTCTACGGTCAGAAAGAAGAATTGATCTTCTTGGGGCGTGAAATTTCTGAGCAGCGCGACTACTCAGATGCCGTTGCCGAGCAAATCGACCAGGAAGTGCGCAAGCTGGTCGGCCAGGCCTATGACCGCTCTCGCCAGCTCTTGACTGAGTACCGCGATAAGTTGGATGCGGTGGCCCAGCGCCTATTGGAAGTGGAGACCATCTCGCGCGAAGAGTTTGAAGCCCTCTTCCCGACCCCCACTCCCAAAAATAACGGCACTCCGGTGCCGCAGGCGGCCTGAACTTTGGGGGTCAGGCTCCCCAAGAACCTGTATCTGTAATGCCGGGGCTGTCTCACACGTGTTTAGAGACAGCCCCGTTCTTCTTCTTGGCAAAAGATATTAATAATTGTTAATTGTTATAAACTCATTTTGACTTTTATTGATGTGCTTGGTATAATCCACTTTTGCGTATACACTGGATAAATGGAGAGTGAGCTATGGAAACCAACCCTGCCGAGGTTTCACAGAGCGATTTGGTTAGCGATATTAAACAGAAACAGCACTTTACGGGCAAGGTGATTAAAATCACGCTGGCTGGGGCGATCGTTGATATTGGCAGCGGCGTTCCTGGGGTCGTGCATATTTCGCAGATCCAAAAGGAGCCGGTTAAGCGCGTGGAAGATGTCATTCAGGTCGATCAGATGGTCGATGTGTGGGTGCGGCGCGTATATCCCAAGAAGAACCGCATCGATTTGACCATGATCAAGCCCCTCGACATGGAATGGGGCGAGATGAAGCCTGAAATGGTTGTCTCGGGCAAGGTGACCCGCCTGGAGAAGTTCGGCGCCTTTGTGGATATTGGCGCAGAGCGCCCCGGCCTGGTCCACATCAGCGAGTTGACTCACGACTATATCAAGACCGTTGGCGACGTGGTTAAAGAAGGCGATACGGTTGAGGTCAAAATCCTCGAAGTGAACCGCCAGAAGAAACAGATCAAGCTCAGCATGAAGGCCCTGCAAGAAAAGCCGGAAGATATGGTCAAGACTGTACTGACCGGCAAGGCCAAGGAAAAAGAGCGCGAGCGCGAAAAGGCTGTTGAGGCTGAACCGGAAGAGAAGGAAGAGCCTATTCCCACCGCAATGGAAATTGCACTGCGCCAGGCTATGGAGCGCAAAGGTGTTGGGAATATGGGCGACTTCGCTGCCAAGAAAAAGCGCAAGAACGAACGCAGTGATGATCTTGAAGGGATCTTCTCTCGCACGCTCAAGAACCGCGTGGCAACCAAGTAAGACCCGATCTAATCAAACAAACATGATGCCCCCCTGGTTCGTCTTTCAGGAGTGCATCATGTTTTGTTGTCTGTGTTGTGCTTGACCGTCTGTTTCGCCCAGGTCAATCAACCTGGCTTGGGTAGCCCGTTATCCGCTGGATCTTCTTATACAAAGGGCGCAAACGCCGGTACATTTGGGCGTACACCGTGTGATACAGCTCGTCATAGATGGCGTGCTGGCGCGGATCAGGTTCATACACCTGGCTGATGCGGGTCATCGCACCAACAGCCTGCTCGAAGCTGCTATGCAGTCCCAAGCCAACCGCGGCATCGATTGCTGCACCCAAGCCCGAAGTTTCGTAAATATGCGGCCTGCCAGCAGGTAGGCCGAACACATCGGCTGTGATCTGCATTGCCACGTTGCTCTGCGAGCCGCCGCCCGAAACGCGCACCTCGGTGATGGGCGTATGGCTGCGTTTCTCAAAGCGGTGCATCCCATCGCGCAGGTCATAGGCCAACCCTTCTAAGATGGCGCGGTACATGTGGCCCCGGGTATGCACATCACCAAAGCCGATGATGGCGCCCTTGGCTTCTGGGCCGGGTATTTTTAACCCGGGTGACCAGTAGGGCTGCAGCATTAAACCCATCGAGCCGGCAGGAACCTGGCCCACCATTTCGTCGAAGATGACTTCGGGGGGCACGCCGCGCGCTTCTGCCGTTTGCATCTCGTGCTGGCCAAACTCTTGCTTGAACCAACTGACCATCCAGAAACCACGGTAAACCTGGTATTCCATGCAGTAGGCATTGGATACCGCCGATGGATAGGGAGGAATGAGGGGGATCGGTTCAATATAACGGCGCTGGGTGGTGCAGAAGGTGGCGGAGGTGCCGTATCCCAGGCAGCCGATGTTGGGCTCCAGGCAGCCTGAGCCGATCACCTCACAGGCCTTATCTGCCGCAGCGGCGATGAGCGGCAGCCCCTGGGGGATGCCCGTGGCGGCAGAGGCCGCCGCGCTGATCTCACCCAGGGGGTGGGCCGGGTGTTCCAGGTCGGCCAGCACAGATGGGTCCATGGGCACGGCCTGCCACTTCCAGTCGCTCTTATTTGCCCAGCGCAAATTCTTGTAATCAAACGGCATGTAGCCAACCTGGCAGCCCACCGAATCGGCAAAGCGCTCGGTCAGGCGGTAAGTCAGGTATCCCGATAGGTACAGGTATTTGTGGGTGGCGCGCCAGATCTCGGGCTGTTGGGTGCGGATCCAATTGGCCTCCGCCTCGGCTTGCAGGTAAGCCACGGTGCCGCGCATGCCTGCCACTGAAAATAGCAGGCCCCAAATGCCTCCCACGGGTGGCTCACCCAAGGCGCGGCGTTGGTCCATCCAGGTGATGGCGGGCCGCAGCGGCTGCCCCTGGGCGTCTAAGTTGATCAGGGTCGAGCGCTGGGTGGTCAGGGCCACGCCCGCGATCGCTTCTTTGTCAATGATGCCTTGAGCCCACAGCCCCTGGCAAGCCAGGCACAGGTTTTTCCAATAATAATCAGGATCCTGCTCGGCATACCCCGGCTGAGACGAGACGTAAGGTTGCAGGGGAATACGAGATTTGGCCAGCAGGTTGCCAGCCAGGTCGAAGACGAGCGCGCGCACCGATTGGGTGCCGTTATCAATGGCGAGAAGCAGGTCTTTTATCATGGGGAAATTATACGTCCAAATCGTCTTTCGGATTGTATCTTTTCCAGATCAAAAATCCAAGCAGCCCTGCCAGGCCTGCCAGGATGCCGATCTGCACTGAGCGCTGCATGGCCTTCCGGCGGCTGGAGAGGCGCAGTGCCAGGCGGCGCTGGCGGGCCTCAACCAACGAGGCTTTCCAGTCTGGAATGCTCTCAGCGCTGGGCAGGCTGTACGAGCGCTGCCATAATGCCAGGTACTGCTGGGTCTCTTGCTCCCAGCGGGCGTCTGACCAGCCTAATTCTGGTTGGCAAATAGCCTGCATCTCTGTCAGCAGGCCGGCGGCGCCGCGCGGCAAGAGCAGCCCCAGGCGGGTTCGGCGCAGCAGTAGATCTTCAAGGTGCATCACGCCTTCTGAACGAGCCGCCCAACGCAGTTCGGCCCACAGCACGTTGGTACCCGGGATAGCCTCCAGCTCGCTGGGCTCGGCGGCGGCTGCCAGGGCCGGGGCCTCGGCCCCATAACGGCCCAGCAAACGGCGGCGTGCCTTTTCTCCTAATTTATCGGCGCCGGGCAGGTCCAGGTTGACCTGGTTCAGCACCGGCAGGCTGCGATCGATCTCGGGCAGTTCGGGCAGGCGGTGGCGGACGGCCTTGATTGCATCCAGGGCGATCAGGCGGAAGGTGGTTAGCTTGCCCCCGGTAATGGTCAGCAGGCCGTTCTCTTCCCAAACGACATGGTCGCGCGACTCTTGTGAAGGGTCGGCTTTACCGCTTCCAATGACGGGGCGTACGCCCGAATAGGTAGAGGTCACGTCCTCCAGCGTAATGCCCAGCGAAGGGAACTGCGATTCGACCGCCGCCATCAGGTAAGCCACTTCCTCAGGGCTGATGCTGGGGTCATCGCCCAGCTCGCTGCGGTGATCGACATCGGTGGTGCCGACCAGGGTCACATCTTCCCATGGGAAGATGAAGACGGGGCGGCGGTCGACGGGGTGCAAAAAGCTGACGGCCTGGGCCACTGGAAGCCGCCAGGAAGGGAAGATCAGGTGGCTGCCGCGCAGCGGGCGGATGCGGGGAGAGGCCCCTAGCTGGCCGCGCAGTTGGTCGGCCCAGGCGCCGGTGGCGCTGATGACCACCCTGGCCCTCACTTCAGCCGCGCGCTCGCTAACCAGGTCGTGCAGGCGGGCGCCAACTACCTGGCCTTCGTTGTCCATTAGCAACTCTTCAGCCTGGGTGTAGTTCAGGGCTGTGCCGCCCGCGGCAGATGCCTCACGCAGCACGCGCAGCACCAGGCGAGCATCGTCTGTTTGGGCATCTCCGTAGCGGAAGCCGCCTTGCAGATTTTGGCGCGCAATATGGGGCGCCAGCAGTTGGAAGTCTTGGGGGCTGTAATAGGCATGGTCCCAGCGCAGGGCCAATAGATCGTACACGGTCAGGCCTAGCTCAAAGGTCCAGCGACCGGGAAAATCACCCTCGTAAACGGTGAGCAAAAAGCCTAAGGGATCGATCAGCCCGGGGCCCTCGTGCAAAAGCTGTTGGCGTTCCTGGACGGAAGCGCGTGTCAGCAATACACGACCTTCTTTCAAATAACGTAGGCCGCCGTGCACCAGCTTAGACGAACGGCTGGACGTGCCCCAGGCAAAGTCGTGCTGTTCTACCAGCAGGGCCCGCAGCCCCAGGCGGGTGGCCTCGCGCAAGATGCCTGCGCCCGTGATGCCGCCGCCAATGATGAGCAGATCCCAGGGATGGGTAATTTCAGACCAAACTGTATCGCGCCAGGTAGTATTCCACATAATGATTATCCGATTAACTTGCCAGGGTTCATAAGCTCATGCGGGTCGAACTGCTTGCACAGGCTGTGGAGCGCCGCCATGCCCAGCTCGCCTTTTTCGGCTGGCAAATAGGCGCGGTGATCCAGCCCAACCCCATGCTGGTGGCTGATGGTGCCCCCCTGGGCCACGATGGCCTGGCTGGCGGCATGCTTCATGGCTTGCCAGCGGCGCAAGGTCTCTTGCGGCTCGGCTGCCAGGCGGAAGAGGTAGGTGGTGTAGATGCTGGAGCCCTGGGGGTAAAGGTGTGAGAGGTGGGTGAAGATGTGAACCTTTTCGCCGCTGCTCTCCAATGCACTGCTCAGGCCGGTTTCGATAGCCTGTATGGTGCTGGGAACAGCGCTCCAGGTGGTGGCGGTCTCCAAAGTGTCGATGGCGTAGCCCTGTTCCCACAGCGTGTTGCGCAGGTAAGGGGTGCGGAAGCGGTTCTTTTGCCACTGTTTTCCGAAGGTGCGCCCAACGTGGATGCCCCCGTGACTGTTGCAGATGTCAATGGCTTCGTCGCGGGCTGCGCGGACGATGGTGTTTTGGCCGGTAAAGCCGATCATCAGCATGCTCTTTTCGCTTCCCAGGCCGCGCATGTTGAGCAGCTTTTCAAGCGCACCGATCAGGTTTTCGTGCCCTGCCAGGGCCAGGGTGGTGGTTGTTTCATTGGCGGTGCTCAGGCGCAGCATCGAGAGCGGCAAGTTGGCTGCCAGGACCTGGCGGGCGGCTGCCATGCCGTGGTCGAAATCGGGGAAGAAGATAGCGTGGAAGTCTTCCCGCTGGGGCAGGGGGCTGACCCTTACGCTGGCTTCGGTGATAATGCCCAGGCGGCCCTCAGAGCCAAGCACCATCTCGCGCAGGTCTGGGCCCGCAGCCGAGGCAGGGAAGGGCGGCATCGTCAGTGTGCCAAGTGGGGTTTCCATCTGCCCTCCGGCAAACAGCTTCTCGATCCGTCCATAGCGCAGGGATTGCTGCCCGCTGGAGCGGGCTGCAATCCAGCCGCCGAGGGTGGCATATTCGAAGGACTGCGGGTAATGCCCCAGCGTAAGGCCGTGGGCACGCAGTTGGGCCTCTAGGTCTGGCCCGCTGACGCCCGCCCCGAAGGTGGCTAACAGGCTGGCGCGGTCCAGGTGCAGCAAGCGGTTCATGCGGCTCATATCAACTGTTAAGGTTGGGGTGCCCGCCAGCGGTGTGATGTGACCGACCACGCTTGTGCCGCCGCCGTAAGGGATGACCGCTGCACCTACCTGACTGGCATATTGCAGCAGTTGGCGCACATCTTCGCTGCTGCCCGGATATGCCACCCCATCTGGGAAGGTGTCAACCAGCCCGCTGCGCAGGGCCAGCCAATCTGGCAGGCTTTGGCCGCGCGCATGTTGGATGCGCACCAGGGGGGTTGTATCCAACAGGGGATGGGCGGGCAAGCGGGTAGGCGGCACATGCTCTAGCACTTCCTTAAAATCTGGCTCGGGGGTCGGGGTGCCAGGGCCTACCAGGGCGGTGAGAAAACGAGCGGCTGATTCGGGCAGGGGATAGATGATGCTGTCATCTCCCCATCCATTCCAACGGCGCATAATGAACCTCCAGGAAATGTCAAATATTTGTGTCTATGCTGAATTTTTACGAGCTAGCCTTAAGCCTCTTGCCAGAGGCGGATGCTTTCTTGCATTGCCAGGCGCGCGATCTGTTCGACGCTGGCTGGATCATTCTGCTGCGTGGCCGACTGCAAAGCGCTGTAAAACGTTTGTGAAGCCTGGCGGTGTTGGCGGCGGGCAAAATAGGTGGTGGCGATTTGTTGGTAGAAGCCAGAAAAGCCGTTCAAGATGAGCGTATAGATTGGGTTTGAGCTGGCAACAGTCAGGGTGTGGTGCAGGCACCAGTCGAAGCTGGCGTAAGCAGCTGGCTCATCTGCCAATGCGGGGGCTTTCTCCAGGCATTCTAAGACCATGGATGGTTGATTGATCACTGCCAGGCGGGTGTAAGCTGGGGCCATTGACAGGCGCACTTCTAAGAGATTGGGGATGAAATCAGCCGGCACATGGCCGTTTCGAACCAGCGCGCTGAGCACGTTCAGCCCGCCGTGGCGCCAGAAATCATTCACCCGGGTGGGCTTGCCCTGTTGGATGGTCAACCAGCCGTCGCGTTCCAGGCGTTGCAGGGTTTCGCGCAGCGTGGGGCGAGTGACCCCCAACTGTACCGACAGCTCGCGTTCGGCAGGCAGGGTGGTGCCGGGTGGATAACTGCCATCTAAGATTGCTGTGAGCAGGGTTTGCTCGGCGTATGCGGCGGGGCGTTGGGGCGGGGACCAGTGGTTCATCAAATGACCATCCTGAGAAATCAACTAACTGGTAAGTGGTCATACCAGTTGAGCGGATTCTAACACGCGCCCAGGTGCCCGTCAAGAGTGCGAACTGCCTTTGTATATCGCCAGACCTCTGCTATAATCCGGCCTGCTTATGCCTGGCACAGCCGCAAGGTGGTTTGCCAGGGAGGATTTTTGAAATGCAACCAGACGGATCATCTTTTGCTTTGCCGGCTTTCTTTGTCGGGCCAATCCCAGTCTATGGGACTGCGGTCTTATCGCCGATGGACGGCTATTCGGATCTGCCGTTCCGTTCAATTTGTCGCGAGCTGGGATCAGCCATGAGCTACAGCGAGTTCATTGGCGCTATAGGCATCTTGGGCGGCTACCCTCACCTGGAGGATAAGCTGGTGTATTTGCCGCAAGAGCATCCGGTGGTGTACCAGATCTTCGACAATGACCCCGATCGCCTTCTTGAAGCAGCCTTGCATTTAGAAGCGGGCCAGATTGCACCGGGTTACAAGCCGGATATCATCGATGTCAACCTGGGCTGCTCTGATCGCAGCGTGTCAAACCGCGGGGCGGGGGCCGGGCTGCTGCGTACCCCCCACCTGATCGCTGAAATCTTCCAGAAATTAACCCGCCACCTGCACCTGCCTGTGACCGCCAAGATACGCCTGGGCTGGGATCATGCCAGCCGCAATTACCTCGAAGTTGCCCGCATACTCGAAGACAACGGCGCGGCTTTGATCGCCGTGCATGGGCGTACCAGATCTCAGGGTTATACGGGGAAAGCAGATTGGGATGCCATTGCAGAGGTGGTGCAGGCCGTTTCGATTCCGGTTTTGGGCAACGGCGATGTGCGCACGGTTGCCGATATGGACCGCTTGAAGGCCCACACGGGCTGCGCCGGGGTGATGATTGGCCGGTCGGCAGTGGCTAACCCCTGGCTCTTTGCGCGCCTGGATCGCGGGCAGGTTGCTTTGGATCAGGTGCGCAGCACCATGTACGCCCACTTACAGCGCAACCTGGATTACTTCGGCCCTCATTTGGGGCTGCTGCGCTTCCGCAAGAACGCCGATACCTACCTGAGACCTTACAGCCTCTTTTCTGAGCTCCGTCACAGCTTGTTGACCACCACCGATGTGGATCAATTTAAAGTTTTGGTAGAAAAAGTACTATCCAGTCCGTTTATCGCCTGATCTTCCCACTCCTTACTTAACCCCCGCAAACAAATCATCCTCGCGCAGGCCCGGGTCGGCCGGAGGGTAAGCGCGCATATAGTGCTCATCCTGGGCCATCCAATTGCGCAGAAACCCCAGCAGGCTGAAGCGCTGAGGGGTTAACCCGCCAAGCTGGCTGGCATGGCAGGCGCTGGCGGTGTCTTTCTTGCGCCGCACCTGGTTACAGCGGATGCGGGCGTGGACAGGAAAATTGCCGTCTTCGACGATCGAGGCCATATCGATATCTTTGTTACGGCCCAGGCGGTGCGGGTCCATTCCCAGCAGGGGCGCCACGTGGACCAAAAAGCGCAGGTAACCCTTACCCACCGTGTAATAATAAAGCTTTTGCACCTGGTGCGGCGGCAGGCTGCCGGCAAAGGCCGGGTCAGCCGCCAGGTGAAAAGCCTGGACGGCAGCCTGGTGAATGGCAATATGATCGGGGTGCTTATAGCCGCCGATCGGGTCAAAGGTAATGATCACTTGAGGGCGGAGTTGTCGGATATAAGGCACCAGCCGGGCGGCAACGTTTTCAACCGGTTGGGCTGCCAGGGCGTTGGGATGCTGGTTATCCGGCGAGCCAGCCATCCCCGAATCGCGGTAGTTCAAGAATTGCACACTTGCCAATCCTAACACATCGGTTGCACAGCGCAGTTCGGCCTCCCGCCGCTCGGCGATCGATTGATAGCCATCCAGGCAGTCTGCATCCATTTCTCCGGCCTCGCCGCGCGTGGCGCAGATGAGGTGTACCTGCACGCCGCGCTCAGCGTATAAGGCCAGGGTGCCGCCGGTGCCAAAGGTTTCATCGTCAGGGTGGGCCAGAATGGCCATCAGTGTGCGGGTTGTGTCAACAGGTGGGATCATAAGTTCAATAGATCGGCAGGCTGGGATCCACTTCTCTGGCCCAGGCATTGATGCCGCCTTTCAAGTTTTTGAGTTTGTGAAATCCGGCCCCGGCCATCAGCTCGAGGGCGCGCTTAGAGCGGATGCCGGCCTTGCAGAACAAGACAATTTCTTGGCTTGGGTCCAGCTCTGATATGCGGGCGGCCAACTGGCCCAAGGGGATTACCCGGGCTCCCGGTAAGCTGGAGATCGCCAGCTCATGCGGCTCGCGTACATCCACCAGGCAGAGCGTTTCGCCGCGCCGCAGGCGTTCGTCCAGTTCGCTGGCGGTGATATCCCATTCTGGCCCGGCTGAGCCGGTTTCAGGGCCATGGCCTGGCACACCGCAAAAAGCCTCATAATCCATCAGCTCGCTCACGCTCGGGTCGGTTCCGCAAACCTTACAGCCCGGATTTTTGTGCAGCCTGATGAATTCAAACGACATTTCAAGGGCGTTGTAGAGCAGCAGCTTGCCCACCAGCGGCTCGCCGATGCCCAATAACAGCTTAATGGCCTCGGTGGCTTGCAAGGTTCCGATGGTGCCAGGTAGCACCCCCAACACGCCGCTGTCGCCGCAAGAGGGTGCCAGCCCAGGAGGAGGCGGCGCAGGGAAGAGACAACGGTAGCACGGCCCGCAGCGGGCGTCAAACACGCTGACCTGGCCTTCGAAGCGGTAGATGGCCCCGTAAACATTGGGCTTGCCCGTCAGAACGCACAGGTCATTGGTCAGGTAGCGGGTCGGGAAGTTGTCGCTGGCATCCAGGATCAGATCGTAATCTGCAGCCACCTGGCGGGCGTTGGCCGAAGTGAGGGGCTCTGGGTAAGCGTCTACCTGGATGCCTGGGTTCAAGTCTAGCATGCGGCTGCGAGCTGAATCCACCTTAAGCTGGTTCAATGTGGATGTGCCGTGGATGACCTGGCGCTGCAGGTTAGAAAACTCCACCCGGTCGTAATCTACCAGGCCAATATGCCCAACCCCGGCAGCCGCAAGGTACAGGGCTGCCGGAGACCCCAACCCGCCCGCCCCCACTACCAGAACCGAGGTGTGTTTGAGCCTGCACTGGCCTTCTAATCCAATTTCGGGGATGAGCAGGTGGCGCGAGTAGCGCAAGATTTCTTCATGAGAGAGGCCGGTAGCCATACAATTGTGTATTATAACGTGAGTTCAGGTTGGCGGAACCCCTTGTCCCGAACTCACATTATATCGAGAAATCCTCCCCGCGCCAGGCGCCAAATTGTGGCGCGTGAACGTGAACGTGGTCTGCATGTAGGGCAGGGGTGGTCTCGTGCCCATTCAGACGGTTTTCAAGGGCCTCAACGCGCTGCATAAGCGCGGGCAGTGTGGTCCCCATCAGGTCCGGTAGGGCGGTATGGTTCAGGTCGGGGGCGTCGGAGGAACGGTGCGGCTTGCTGCGCGAAACGATCTGCCCTGGCACGCCCACCACCACCGAATTCGGCGGTACTGGCTTGACCACCACGGCGTTGGCCCCAATACGACTGTCTGCACCGATGGTGATGGCCCCTAACACTTTGGCACCTGCGCCAATTACTACCCGGTCGCCGATGGTTGGGTGACGCTTGCCTTTCTGCAGGCTGGTGCCGCCCAGGGTCACACCGTGGTACAGGGTGACCTGGCTGCCGATCTCGGCTGTTTCGCCGATCACTACGCCCATGCCGTGATCGATGAAGAACCCCTCGCCCACGGTAGCGCCGGGGTGGATTTCAATGCCGGTCAGGCCGCGCACCAATTGCGATACCATGCGCCCCAAGAGTTTGAGGCGGTGCGTCCATAGCCAATGCGACAGGCGGTGCCCCCACAAGGCATGCAGGCCGGGGTAATTCAACAGCACTTCGAGCGTACTGCGTGCCGCCGGGTCGCGTTCAAAGATGGCCTGGATATCTTGCCTGAGCGTCTGCAAAAGGCCGGGTTTGCGCCGGGCAGGGCTGGTTGAGAGTGAGCCTAACGTCTTGGCTTCCATAAGCTATTCTCCTAAGTTTGCGAATAAGGCAGTGCTCAAATAGCGCTCGCCAAAGGATGGGATGATGACCACGATCAGCTTGGAGGCGTTTTCGGGGCGAGATGCCACTTGCAAAGCGGCCCAGGTGGCGGCACCCGATGAGATGCCCACCAGAAGCCCTTCTTCCTTTGCCATGCGCCGGGCGGTTTCAAAGGCATCTTCATTCTTGACGCGCACGATCTCGTCGATCACCTGGGTATTGAGCACCTCAGGGATAAACCCGGCCCCGATGCCCTGGATCATGTGGGGGCCTTTGGGCGCGCCTGAGAGCACAGCCGATGCATCTGGCTCAACTGCCACCACGCGGAACGAAGGTTTGCGGGCCTTCAGGGCCTCGCCCACGCCGGTTATCGTGCCGCCCGTGCCCACACCTGCCACCAAGATATCGGCCTGCCCATCAGTGTCACGCCAGATCTCTTCGGCGGTAGTGAGGCGGTGAACATTGGGGTTGGCGGGATTTTTGAACTGCATGGGGATGAAGCAGCGCGGGTCTGAGGCTGCCAGTTCTTCTGCTTTGCGAATGGCGCCGCCCATGCCCTCGCTCCCCGGGGTTAAGATCAGCTCTGCGCCGTACGCCCTCAACAGCATGCGGCGTTCTTTGCTCATCGAGTCGGGCATGGTCAAGACGCATTTATAACCCTTGGCAGCGCACACCATCGCCAGGGCAATGCCCGTGTTGCCGCTGGTTGGCTCGACGATGATGGTATCTGGCCCAATTTGCCCGGCCTCTTCAGCCGCGGCGATCATGGCGGCGCCAATGCGGTCTTTGACCGAATGGGCCGGGTTGAAAAATTCTAACTTGGCAATCACCTGGGCCGGCAGCCCATCTGCCAGGCGTTGGATGCGTACCAGGGGGGTGTTGCCGATCAAGTCTGTGACGTTATTTGCGATTTTCATGCTAGTTTTTCCTTTGATTAAAATAAAACGACCAACAGGCACCAAAAAAGGTGGCGCAAGCCATGGCAGCAAAAGCCTGCCAACCTTCCGCATTGACATGCGGGGCTGCAACCACCTTCTTGTTTAGCTGTTGGTCGTCCGGTTTCCCGGTTGGGTCTAAAGCAAGGAGGTGGCTACCAACCCCGCCTCAGACACATGCAAGTTAACATCAGGATACTCCGTCTGTGTATTTAGGACAATTCTAGTGGCAATTATATCCAGGAAGGCCAAATTGTCAATAGATGTTGGGTCATTTCTCTTCTTTTTCCTCGCCAATGCCCAGGGGCATCCATTTCTTGACATCTTTCAAGCGGTGTTGGAGGCCGTGGCGGTCGTGGGTTTCATCGAAACCTTCGGGCTTGATGAACATCTCGTCTCCATCCAGCAAGCCGGTGATGCCGGTCTGGCCAGGTTCGGGGCGTTTTGAGCCCAAGAACTTGGCAGATTTCTCTGGCATATAATCGGTCGGCTCTTCGTAAGTGGTGATGTAGCCTTCGAAGTTGCGCAGAACCACCTTGTGATCTGACATGCTGATCAGGTAATTGGGCAAGACGGGGATCTTGCCGCCGCCGCCGGGCGCGTCGACGATGTACTGGTGGACAGCATAGCCTGAAGTGTGGCCGCGCAGGCCCTCCATGATCTCGATGCCCTTGGCCACTGGGGTGCGGAAGTGCCCGGCGCCTTCCACCAGGTCGCACTGGTAGAGGTAGTAGGGGCGAACGCGAATGCGCACCAGCTTCTGAACCAGTTCGCGCTGCACGTGAACATTATCGTTGACACCCGCCAGCAGCACGGCCTGGTTGCCCAAGGGGATGCCCGCGCGGGTCAGCTTGTCGCAGGCCTCAGCCAGTTCGGCGCTGATCTCATTGGGGTGGTTGACGTGGATGTTGAGCCACAGGGGGTGGAATTTCTGCAGCATGTCGGTCAGTTCATCGGTGATGCGCATAGGCATAAAGACCGGCACCCGCGACCCAATGCGCACGATCTCAATATGTGGGATCTCGCGCAGGCGGGTCAAGATCTCTTCTAGGATCTTGGGGGCCAATACCAGCGGGTCTCCGCCAGAGAGCAGCACGTCCCGCACCTGCGGGGTGCGCTTGAGGTATTCGATCTGCATCTCAAACTCGGCCCGTGAGAAGGTGGCTGAAGGGTCGCCAACAATGCGCGAGCGGGTGCAGTAACGGCAGTAAGAGGCGCATTGGGTCGTGACCAGCATCAGCACGCGGTCAGGATAACGGTGTACCAGCCCGGGGACGGGGGAGTGACGGTCTTCTGCCAGCGAGTCTTCCATCATGGCTGTGAAAGGCTTCAGCTCGCTTGCCACGGGGACGATCTGCTTGCGGACGGGGTCGTTGGGATCGTTGGGGTCGATGAGTGAAACAAAATACGGGGTAATATCCACCCGGAAGAGCCCCGGGGCTGATAGAGCTTCACATTCGCTTTCGGTTAAATTGAGCACCTTGGCAAATTCTTCAACCGTGTTAATGCGGTTGCTGAGCTGCCAACGCCAGTTGTTCCATTTATCATCGGGGATGTCGGCATAAGCGGCCGCACGTTTGGAAATAAAGGGGGTATTGGCCATTTGGACTCTCCTTGAAGTGATTTTTTTAATTATACCGAAGATTACGGGCTGAGCAGAATCTCGAAGCTGGCTAGCTGCCGGATACCCACAATGCGCCGGCCGGTCTCTTTGACGATCAGGCGCGCCCAGGTCGTCTCAGTGACCAGGTAATTTATCGTGCTGTTAAAAGCAGCATAGTTGCCGTCTTCTCCGCCGGTGAGGTAGATGTCGCTGGTACCTACCACTTTGCCATTGGTAGTGACCAACTCAATATTTAAGATCGAGATCTCGCTGAGGCGAGCCAGGCCGCTGATGGTGAGCTTACCCCCTTGGATCAGGTGGTTGGGGGCCGGCTCTCGGATGACGATGGGCTGCATCAGGTCGCCGGGTGGATTGATTTCATTCTCACCTACTTGCAGCAGCAGCAGGTCTACCGACGCAACGGCAACTGGGCGGTCTTGGGCGTCAAAAGTGCTGATACGAAGCTGCCCTACTTCAGACAATCGCGACAGCTCAAATTCATATTCATCAGCAAGGTAAATAAATGATAACGGCTCACTGACAAAATTGTGCAGATCGCGCAGCAGCAGGCGGGGCTGTTGGCCTGTGCTCAGCGGCTCAATCCACAGTTCAACCACGTAATACCCTCCAGGCACGGTGTTGATCGTTGCACCTACCAACAGCGGGCTGATAACCTTTGACATGGGGCCGAGCGAGTAGATCTGGATATCCGCCAGAGGAATGCCAGGCGTCATGGTCACGGTGGGGGTTTGGCTTGGGCGGCGTGTGTTGGTGGGCGAAGGGGTTGGCAGGGCGGAGGTGGGGGTATCGGTTGGCGCAAGGCTCGTCGCCGGGGTGATGCTGGGGCTGGCTGAAGCCGGGGTAGGGTTGGGCGTTGATGGGGCTGGGTTGGTGGGCCGGGCTTGGGTTATGCCAGTGGCCAACAAAGGCAGGGCTGTTTCTGTAGCTGCCCGCTGGGCAGCTTGGGCCGTCACTGCCACCACCGTGGGCAGGTACTCGGTAGGGATGGGGGTGGGCAGGTCGGGGCCAGTTAAACCAGAGCAGCCGCCCAGCAGGACGGCCAATACCAGCAAAAGCAGGGTGGCGAGGCGCGTTTTCATACTGGGCGGCTTACTCAAAACAGGATCACGGGGTTTAGAACCCGTAGATCGAGCGATACTTCTCCGTCAGATAACGCAGGTAGGGCGCCGGGTCGATCTTGGTGCCGGTGATCCGTTTGACCAGTTCTTGCGGCTCGTATTTTGAGCCATACTGGTGCACCTTTTCAGTCAACCAGCCGCGCAGGGCAGCGAACTCACCGCGACGGATTTGATCGGGCAGATCGGGAATGTCTGTGTTGATGCACTCCCAAAGCTGGCCCGAGACGAGGTTCCCAAGGGCATAGGTAGAGAAGTAACCGATCATGCCTCCCGACCAATGCACGTCTTGGAGGACACCCTTGCTATCGTTGGGGGGCGTCAGGCCCAGGTATTCTTGCATGCGGGCGTTCCAGGCTTCCGGCAGGTCTTTGACCGCCAGCTTGCCTTCTAACACGGCAATCTCTAATTCCAGGCGCAGCATCACGTGCATGTTGTAAGTGGCTTCATCTGCTTCAACGCGGATCAGAGATGGCTCTACCTTGTTAACGCCTTTGTAGAAGGCTTCCAGCGAAACATTGCCCAACTGTGCCGGGAAAGTTTGCTGCAGGCGGGGGTAGAAATGCTGCCAGAACGGCAGCGACCGTCCGACCAGGTTTTCCCACATGCGTGACTGCGACTCGTGAATCGCCAATGATGTGCCGCCAGCCAGGGGCGTGCGCTCGTAGTGTTGGTTGACACCCAGCTCGTACATGGCGTGCCCGCCCTCGTGCAGGGTGCTGAACAAGGCAGACCCCAGGTTATCGGGGATGATGCGGGTGGTGATGCGCACATCGTTGATGCTGAAGTTTGTGGTGAAGGGGTGGGCGGCGCGGTCTTGGCGGCTGCGCTTCCAATCATAGCCGATCTGGTTGAGCACCTGCACACCAAAATCCCACTGCTTTGCGTCTTCGTACTGCTGATGCAAGAAGGCATCCTCTACCTGCGGGCGGGCCTTGATCGCTTGCAGCAGTTCGACCTGCCGGGGGCGCAGGGCCTCGAAGATCGCCTTGACATCGGCGGTTTTCAGCCCTGGTTCAAATTCGTCCAGCAGCGGGTCATAAACATGGTCGTAGGGTGCAAAGCAGTCGGCAAAGCGCCGGCGCAGCTCAAAGATTTTCTCCAGCGAGGGTCTAAAGCTCTCGAAATCATTATTGGCACGCGCCTGCTCCCATACCTGGTGGGCGCTGGACGTGACCTGGCTGAATTCCACCACCAGGTCGATGGGCACTTTGGTGGCTTTATCATACTGGCGCTTGGTCACTTGGATCAGCCGGACATCGTCTGAATCTGGGTCGCCCTGGGCAGCAAAGGGGGCCAGGTCGTCGAGCAGTTTACCGAGCACCTCTGATGTGCGGTTTTCGTGAGCCAATCGCCCGATGGTGGCGATTTGGTTGCCGCGTGCCTCCGCACCCTCTTGGGGCATGTAACACTGCATATCCCAATGCAAGAGCGACATAGCATTATCGAGATCGGCAATCTCGTTAAGGATCTGTTTTAGCTTTTCAAGCTTGGGGTCAGTGGTCATCAGACTAGACAACTTTCCAGCGCAGCGGCTCACCGCGCAGTGCCGCCAGGATTTCAGAAGCAATGTCTTCTGCTGCCCGAACCTGGGCCTCGGCGGTCTGGGCGCCGATGTGCGGCGTGGCGACAACTTTGGGATGGGCTACCAGGGCGGTCAAGCCAGGCGGTTCCTTGGCGTAAACATCCAGGCCCACGCCGGCTACCTGGCCCGATTCGAGGGCTGCCAGCAGGGCGGTTTCGTCGATGATGTTGCCGCGGGCTGTGCAGATGATGCGCACGCCGCGCTTCATCTGGGCAATGGTCTGCCCGTTGATCATGTTGCGGCTTTCATCGGTCAATGGAATGTGCAGGCTGATGTAATCCGAGCGCGCATACAGCTCATCCAGCGAGACGGGCTCAAAGCCCAGGCTGCGGATTTCATCCGAAGTGCGAAGCTTGTCATAACCGAGCACGGTCATGCCCATTGCCACGGCGCGTTTGGCCAGCGCAGAGCCGATGTTCCCCGTCCCAATAATGCCCAGGGTCTTGCCGTCTAGCTCAACGCCTTTCAGTTCCTTCTTCAGCCACTGGCCGCTTTTCATGGAGGCGTCGGATGTGGTGATGGAATGTGCCAGGGCCAGCATCAGGCTCAGGGCCAGTTCGGCCACAGCCACTGAAGTTGACTTGGGGGCATTGACCACGCGCACATTGTGGGCCGCGGCTGCCGCCAGGTTGATGTTATCTACGCCAACCCCGGCGCGTCCGACCACTTTGAGCTTCTTGGCGGCCTCAAATACCTCAGGCGTAACCTTGGTGCGGCTGCGGACGATCAAAGCGTCATACTCGCCGATTACCTTGAGCAGATCTTCAGCAGAGATGTCGTTCTTGTCGTCTACCTGGCAGGCGGCACTTAAGATGTTCTGTCCCTTCGAAGACAGGCCATCGGTAATCAGGACTTTCCAATTTGACATAGCAGCTCTCCCTTTTAAAGTATGTGACAACTGTTCATGGATAAGGAACGCCCTTAAGCATGAACAATCGTAAGTTGCATGTATTTTACCCTAAAAGAGTGCCCCGCCTAGGTGGTGTAATGCGAAGGTGATTTTTATCCTATGAAATGGTGTGAATAATCGCATGACAACGGTGAAATGAAACGCGGGTACAATTATTTTCTATTCTGTGACCGATCTAGAGGAGTGAGCTTCATGATGACAAGGATTTACGATTTCGACCATACGCCTGAGCGGCGCGGTACCGGCAGCCTGAAATGGGAGCGGTATGATGGGGATGTCTTACCGCTGTGGGTGGCAGATATGGATTTTTTGGCCCCCGATGCGGTCATCCAAACCCTTCAAGCCCAGGTGGCGCATGGGATTTTCGGCTATCCCAGTGCCTTTGGCGGGCCTGGTGTCCAGGCCGACCTGAGCCAGGTTTTGGTGGTGCGCATGGAGCGGTTGTACGGGTGGCATATTTCTGTGGATGACCTGATCTTCATCCCTGGCGTGGTGACCGGCTTCAACCTGGCCTGTCACGCGTTGACCGATCCTCAGAGCGGCGTGTTGATCCAGACGCCCGTTTACCCACCTTTCTTGAGCGTGGCCCAAAACGCGCACATTGCGCGCCAGGATAATCCCTTGCTGCGCCTCCCCGATGGGCGGTATGAAATCGATTTTGATGCTTTTGAAGCTGCCATCACTGAGCAAACCCGCCTGTTCATTTTGTGCAACCCCCATAACCCGGTGGGGAGGGTTTTTCGGCAGGACGAATTGGAGCGAATGGCAGAAATCTGCCTGCGTCATGGGGTGTTGATCTGCTCAGACGAGATCCATTGTGACTTGCTCTACCGCGGCCAACAGCATATCCCCATCGCCTCTTTGAGCCCTGAGATCGCCCAGAATACGATCACCCTGATGGCCCCAAGCAAGACCTTTAATATCGCCGGGTTGCAGTGTTCCTTTGCCATCGTTCAAAATGCAGAGCTGCGGAACAAATTGATCCATGCCGGAGAAGGCCTGGTGGGCTGGGTCAATGCCATGGGGCTGGCTGCCGGCCTGGCTGCTTACCAGGATGGGCAAGAATGGCTGGACCAACTGCTGCCCTACCTGGAGGCAAACCGGGATTTCTTGTATGACTATGTCAGGGCAGAGCTGCCCGGCATCCAGATGGCAAAACCTGAGGGCACTTACCTGGCCTGGTTAGATTGTCGCGAGTTGGGCCTTGCTCCAGACCCGTACGAGTTCTTCATTAAAAACGCGCGGGTGGCGTTGAACAAGGGGGCAACCTTCGGACATGGCGGCGAAGATTTTGTTCGCCTCAATTTTGGCTGCTCACGTGCCACGCTGACCGAAGCCTTGCAGCGAATGAAGCATGCGCTGAAGTGAGCGAATAAAAACGGGTGTGAAGTGGTGCTTTTGCACCATTTCACACCCGTTTTGTTTTCAAGGCATTGTTCGTAACGTTATTCGTAGCGCAGCGCTTCGACCGGCTCGAGGCTGGCGGCCCGGTTGGCAGGATATAGGCCAAAGAACAGGCCCACTGCGGTGGAAAACAGGGTAGCCAGTAAAACGATATCGAGGCCCATGCGCGGGGTGATGGGGGCGTCGTTTGCGGCGGCAATTTCTCCAACCACTGCACCTATCGCCCAACCCAACGCAATACCGATCAACCCTCCAAACAGGCTGAGTACCGATGATTCCGCCAGGAACTGCACCAAGATATCTGCCTTGTGCGCCCCCACGGCTTTGCGCAGGCCAATCTCGCGCGTGCGCTCGGTCACCGAAACCAGCATGATGTTCATAATGCCGATGCCGCCAACCAACAGCGAGATGGCGGCGATGCCGCCCAAGAAAATGGTCAGCACGTTGGTGATGGTGCTGGCTGTATCCAAGAAATCCTCTTGGGTCAAGATGGTAAAGTCGTCGGCGCCAATGGCTGTGCGGTGACGGGTGCGCAGGATGTTGCTGACTTCCTCGCTGGCTTGGGGAACCGCCTCTGCGCTGATGGCCTGCACCAGCAGCATATCTACCCGATCGCGAGTGCTGCGGCGGATAAGACGTACCTGGGCGGTGGTGAGGGGGATGATGGCAATATCATCTTCGTTTGAAAAGCCCGAGCCGCCCTTTGATTCTAGGATGCCGATCACGCGGAAGGGCTGGCCTTCGATGCGCACACTCTCGCCAACCAGGCCCTCTTTGCGCCCAAAGAGCGTTTCGGCTGTTTCAGGCCCCAGCAATACCACAGAAGCCTGCCCCAGCATATGGCTTTCGTTGACGAATTCGCCCTCTGTGACCCCATAATTGCGCACACTGGAGTATTCGGGGGTAACCCCAGAGATGTTGGTGGTAGTGCTTTCGCCGCCTACAGTGATCTTGGCGTTTCCGGTCAGCATGGGGGCCACGGCAATCACCGATGGCGCCTGGAAGGGATCGGCAATGGCCTCGGCATCATTCAATGTAATCGGCTTCGGATTACGCACATCCTCTGAGCCGCCTCGGAATACAAAGATCACGTTGGTGCCAATGCCCTGGATCGAATCGGTGATGGATGCCTCGGCACCGCGCCCGATCGAAACCATGGCGATGACTGCTGCCACCCCGATGACAATGCCCAAAATGGTCAGGCCAGAACGCATTTTGTTGGCGGTAAGGCTTTCAAGTGCTTCTGCAATCGCCTGGAAAATGTTCATGCTATTTCCTCCACCACGCCATCACGGATATGGATGATGCGCTGCGCCAAAGCGGCTACGTCAGGCGCATGGGTAACGATGATCAGCGTGGTGCCGCGCTCGCGGTTCAGGGCCAGCAGCAATTCCATGATCTCTGCCCCCGATTTGCTGTCCAGGTTCCCGGTTGGCTCATCTGCCATGATAATGGCCGGCTCATTGATCAGAGAACGTGCAATTGCCACGCGCTGCTGCTGCCCACCAGAAAGTTCGCTGGGGCGGTGATAGATGCGGTCTTGCAGACCAACCGATTCCAATGCCGCGCGGGCCCGGTCGCGCCGTCCGCGGGTGATCCCGGCATAGCGTAAAGGCAGTTCAACATTGGCCAGGGCGGTGGCGCGCGGCAGCAGGTTGAAGCTTTGGAATACGAAGCCCACCTTGCGGTTGCGGATCGTGGCAAGCTGGTCATCGCTGAGCCGCGAGACCAGTTCGCCATCCAGGATGTATTCGCCAGCCGTTGGACGGTCCAGGCAGCCGATGATGTTCATCAGCGTTGATTTGCCCGAACCCGATGGGCCCATGATCGCCACCACCTCGCCGCGGGCAATCTGGGTAGAAAGACCGCGCAGGGCGTGCACTTCTACGTCGCCCATCGTATATATTTTGGTCAGGCTGTGTGCCTCAATGACCCAGTCAGGCATCGTTACCTCCCAAAGAAGCCGCCGCCGGGCTCAAAGAACTGCGGCGGGTTAAGTACGATCAGGTCGCCAGATTTCAAGCTGCCATCTAGCACTTCGCTCTCAGTATCTGACGATGCGCCCAATGTGATGCGTACCGTGACCAGCTCGTTGTTTTGCAAGATGTACACCACGCGCTGCCCGTTTACCACGCGCACCGCCCGGTTGGGTACCAACAGCACATTGTCCAGTTGTTCTACGATAATGTTGATCGCGGCGGTCATGCCAGGCTTGACGTTTTCATCGGCATCGGTCAGTTCGACCGTTACCAGGAACTCCACCACGCCCTGGTTGATTGAGCCCACCTGGGCAACTTCAGAAACCAGGCCATGATACTCTTGTTCCATGATGGCATCGAAGGTCAGGTTAACTTCTTCGCCAACCTTGATACGGTTGATATCCACTTCAGAAACGTTCACGTCTACCAATAAGCGATCGAGGTTGTCGATGCGCACCGCCAGGCTGCCGGGGCTGACCTTATCTCCCGCCTGAACTGAGAGTTCTGTAACGGTGCCAGCCGTGGAAGCCTTGATTTGCGTTGAATCAAGCGCAGCCTGGGCTGCGGCAATGCGCGCTTCCAAGATGCTCACTTCGTCTGGGTTGGGTCCATCTTTGACCCGATCATATGCGCGCTCTGCATCTGCCAGGACGGCCTGAGCGTTGTCTAAGGCGGCCTGGGCAGCCTGTTTTTCTAGCTCGAGCAGGTCTACCACGCGCACAGCCTCGTCATAGGCATTTTGCGCATCTTCCAGTTCTTGCTCATAGCGTTTGCGGGTGTCATTGTCCTCATCCCAATCGGCATACGGTTCGAAAGCTTCTTCGGCGTCGGTCAGCTTATCTTCGCGGTCGATCACGTCTTTGCGCGCCGTCTCTAACTTGTCCTTGTATTCTTTCTTGTCATACACATCCAGGGTGCGCTCGGCCTCGATGATGGCCTGGCGGGCCTGGTAGACGCTCTGCAAGGCCTGGGTAGTAACGGTATTGGAGCTCAGCAGATCATCCAGCGCATTTTGGGCATTGATCAGGTCTGCTTCGGCCAGGATGGCATTCTGGGGCAGTGAGGTGCGTTCCAGCGTGGCGATGACCTGCCCGGGCTCTACCCGGTCGCCGACTTTGACATGGATCACTTCGACCGTGCCGGAAGTCTGCCAGGTCAAAAAAACTGTCTGGTCTGTGCGCACCATGCCGGTGGCGCCAACGGTGGCAACCAGGTTGCCGCGCGTGGCAGGGGTGGTTTGCAGATCGCTCATTGTATTGGCTTTTTGCTGTTCGCTGATGTAAAACCAGCCCAGTATGCCAAGCACCACCAGCACCAGGACTACAAGTAAGATGGGTAACACTTTTTTCATGAGATACCTCCTCCAACGACGAAATCGTAAATAGAAATTAAGGGCGGCCCCGGCATGCGGATATGCAGCCCTTAAGGATAACCTGCTATAATTATCTCACAAACCTTTGGGTATTTGGGGATGCCTTGCTAAAGCGTTAACTGCCTCTCATTATTTAGGCGATTTGGGGTCTTTTGATTGGTGACAACCGTCACTTAATTACATGACATCTGAAACATAACATAAAACCATCAGAATCGGTATCATCAATATATGGTGAATTAGGTGAATTAGTCAGGCGAGTTCGAGGAGGTATTGTTATGGAGAAAATTTCGAGTGATGAGTTAGCCATTGATCGGAAGGGACGTGCTCGTCTTCCTTCTTTAGATGTTGCTCACCGCGCGGTTGCCCAGCGAGTTTGTGACTTCAACGATATCTGCATCCCCTTAACCCCTGAGGAGGCCCAGTTTGAGGCCTCGCGCTGCGTGCACTGTCCCGATCCGGCGCCTTGTGTAGAGGCTTGCCCGGCCCATAACGATATCCCCACCGCCATGTGGCTGATCGAGCAAGGCGAATTCTTAGAAGCCGCCCAGCTTTACCGGCAGACCAGTTCAATGCCTGAGATCTGCGGGCGGGTTTGTCCGCAAGAACAGCTTTGCCAGGGTTCCTGCTCGCACATTAAGACCCACGCATCGGTGATCACCGGTGACCTGGAAGCATGGGTCACTTGCTACGAGCGCCGCACGGTAGGTGTGAAATTACCGGTGGGCGAATCATCGGGCAAAAAGGTGGCAATTGTGGGTTCTGGCCCGGCCGGGCTGGGTTGTGCAGAACAACTGCTGCAACAGGGCCACGCGGTGACCTTTTTTGAATCAAGGCCCGCCCCCGGCGGCATGTTGACCTACGGCATTCCGCCTTTCAAGATGCCCAAAGAAATTGTCTTTTGCCGCATTGGCGACCTGGAAGATGCCGGAGCCCAGTTCGTTTTTAGCACCACCATTGGCAAGGATAAGACGATTGATGACCTGTTTGCCGAAGGCTTTGACGCCGTCTTCATCGGTGTTGGCTCAGAGATTGACGCGCCGATGGAAGTGCCCGGTGAGGACCTGCCCGGCGTCTACAAGGCCACGCAGTTCCTGGCGCGCTGCAACGTGGCTGCCGAGCTTTTGCCCGAAGATATGCGCCAGCGCCCAGATGTGGGCAAACGGGTGGTGGTAATTGGCGGTGGCGATACGGCCTCTGACTGCTTGCGCACTGCCTTGCGCATGGGCGCTGAGGATGTCTCTTGCCTGTACCGCCGCACCATCAAAGAGATGCCGGGCGGGGTTAAAGATCGAGAATTGGCCCTAGAAGAGGGGGCCCATTACCAGTTCTTGACCCAGCCGGTACGCTTCATTGCTAACGCATCGGGGCACCTGGCACAGATAGAATGCATCCGCATGGCCCTTGGAGAACCAGATGCCAAAGGCCGCCGCCGCCCGGTGCCGGTCGAGGGCTCAAACTTCATCGTGGAAGCAGATACGGCTGTGCTGGCCCTTGGCTACTGGCCCGACCCGGTGATCGGCGAGACCACCCCCGGGCTGGAGACTCACAAATACGGGTTGATCCTTGCCGACCACCAGACTGGCGCTACTTCTCGCCTGGGTGTGTATGCCGGCGGTGATGATGTGACCGGCCCAGACCTGGTGGTCACTGCTATGATGTTCGGCCGCCGGGCTGCCGCCGCCATTGATGACTACCTGAAAGCCAAGTAACAGATCTGAAGAAAAATCTCAAGCGGCGCGCTTGCGCGCCGCTTTTTTATGAGGGACGTGTTATGGAAATTGGTACCGTACAACAAGTTGATATTGACGAACAAATGCGAACCGCCTACCTCGATTACGCCATGAGCGTGATCGTGGCGCGCGCCTTGCCAGATGCCCGGGATGGGTTGAAGCCGGTGCACCGCCGTATCTTATATGCCATGCACGATATGGGTATTCGGGCTAACTCGTCTTATAAAAAGTCAGCTCGTATTGTGGGTGAGGTGCTGGGTAAATACCACCCGCACGGTGATGCGGCTGTGTATGAAACGATGGCCCGCCTGGCCCAAGACTTTTCGATGCGCTATATGCTGGTTGATGGGCAGGGGAACTTTGGCTCGATTGATGGCGACGCCCCGGCGGCGATGCGTTATACCGAAGCGCGTCTATCGGTGATGGCAGAAGAGATTTTGGCCGACATTGACCAGAACACGGTTAACTTTTTGGATAACTTCGACGGCTCGCTGAAAGAGCCCGAAGTGCTGCCTGCTCGTTTGCCCAACCTGCTCCTCAACGGGTCTTCGGGGATTGCCGTGGGCATGGCAACCACCATCCCGCCGCATAACCTGGGTGAACTGTCGGCGGCGATCAGCTTTTTGATCGATCATTATGAGCAGGTTGACGATATCCCTACGGAAGATCTGCTCCGCTTCGTACCCGGGCCAGATTTTCCAACTGGCGGGGTGATTGTAGGCAGTGATGGCATTCGCCAGGCCTACAGCACTGGGCATGGACGGATTGTGCTGCGCGGCCAGGCCCATATCGAAGAGATGAATGGCAACCGTCACCGCATTGTGGTGACAGAGATCCCTTACCAGCTTAATAAATCCAGCTTGATTGAGCGTATTGCTGAACTGGTACGTGAAGAGAAGCTGCCCGATATCTCAGACTTGCGCGACGAATCTGACCGGCGTGGGATGAGCATTATTATCGAACTGCGGCGCGGTGCACAGCCCAAGAAGGTCTTGAACCAGTTATACAAATTCACTCCCTTGCAATCCACTTATGGTGTGCAGTTGTTGGCCCTGGTTGAGGGTGAGCCGAGGCTGCTATCGCTCAAGCGGGCCTTGCAAGTCTATATCGAGCACCGCCGCCAGGTGATCACGCGCCGGTCGCAGTTTGAGTTAGATAAAGCCCGCGCCCGCGCCCACATCTTGTTGGGTTTGCTCACCGCGTTGGCCAATTTGGATGCTGTGATCCAGACCATTCGCGAATCGCCCGATGCAGATGTGGCTAAGACGCGCCTGATGGAGCGTTTCGGCTTGAGTGAAGTGCAGTCTCAGGCCATCCTGGATATGCAGCTTCGCCGCCTGGCCGCCCTGGAGCGACAGAAGATTGAGGATGAACAGCGCCAACTATTGGAGCGCATCGCTTACCTGGAAGAACTGCTGGCCCAGCCGCGCAAGATCTTGGACCTGATCAAGACTGACCTGGCTGAACTGGCCCAGAAGTACAATGACCCTCGCCGTACGCACATCGCTACAGACGCCCGCGAGGATTTGCGCGAAGAAGACCTTGTGGCCGACCAGGCCGTCTTGGTCAGCATTACCCAGCGCGGCTATGTCAAGCGCGTGGCGGCACAGCGTTTCAAGGCCCAGAGCCGCGGCGGGCGTGGGGTGACGGGCCATGCCACCAAAGAAGAAGATGAGGTTTTGTTCCTTTTCCCTGCCCGAACGCTGGACACGATCCTATTCTTCTCAGATCGCGGCAAGGTATATTCTGAAAAGGCCTACCAGATCCCAGATGCCGATCGCAACGCGCGTGGCATACCAATCGTCAATGTGCTTTCGCTGGACGCTGGCGAAACGATCACCGCCGCGCTGCCCATCCCTGATTTTGTGGCGGCAGAATACCTGACCATGGCCACCCGTAGTGGCAGGGTCAAACGGGTGGAATTATGCGAGTTAAGCTCGGTGCGCCCATCGGGTTTGATGGCCATTACGCTTGAAGAAGGCGACCAGTTAGGCTGGGTGCGCCTGACCCATGGGGATGATGAGATCATCTTGGTGACCGAGCAAGGGCAGGCGCTGCGCTTTTCTGAGGCCAATGTACGCCCGATGGGGCGCGCTGCCAGCGGCGTGAACGGCATCAGCCTGGCGAAGGGGGATTACGTAGCCAGCATGGAAGTGGTGGAGCCAGACGGGGACCTGTTGTTGGTGACCCGGCGTGGATTTGGCAAACGCGTCCCGCTAGCTGAGTATCCACCCAAGGGGCGGGCTACCGGCGGCGTGGTGACGATCGACCAGAAGGCTTTGGCGTCTGTCGGTGTGATCTCGGCGGCACGGGTGGTGCAGGGCGACCGCGAAGGCGCCCCAGGGGATGACCTGACGTTGATTTCAGCCAATGGCGTGGTTTTCCGAACCCGGGTTGAGAGCATCCGGCGGGCTGGGCGCAGTGCGCGCGGTGTCGCGATCATGGCTTTAGAGGCTGGCGACGAGGTGGTTTCTTTGGCTCGCATCGTGGCGGCAGACCTAAAACGGGTGGGGGCAAGTGAGTAATAGAAAAAGAATCAGGAGCGAGCACCTGCAGACAGGCGCTCGCTCCTGATTCTACTAGGACTTGTGTTTTACATTACTGGGACGATTTTCTCGGTAACCAGCAAGCAGAAGGCGCTCAAGATACAAGCCATCATCAATAGAATGACGGCGATGATAAACCGCTGCGGGGCAGTCATGCCAAGGATCTTGCTTTGAGGCTGGGCATCCGCGAAGCCATCATCATAATCGGCACCCCCCAGGTCCATGGAAGCTTTCCCTTCTTTTGCGTCTTCATCGTCAAAGAAGGACATTTCTTCAGACTGTTGTCGCATATCATCAAAAGACATGATTCTCTCCTATTCCCCGGCTGTTTGTGCTAAATCGCCAGCCAGGCGTAACTCGCCCACGTTTACGATAATTTCTTTGTCCTGCCGGTTTTTCAACCGTAATGCACCATCAAGTGTCAGACCTAACACCAGGCCTTCGATCATTGCTCCGCTGCCATCACCAGGGGCCAGTAACACCCACTGGTTGCGGTAAGCCAGGGCATTTTCCCAGGCCGACATAAAACTTGGGCTGCCCAAGCGCGGCCGCCAATCGATCATGGCTTTCAACACCGCATGCAGCAGTTCCAGGCGGTCTGGCACGCTTCCCAGGCCTGCCGCCACGCATGTGGCGGGATAATTCAATACCTCTGTGCCCAAGAAAGCGGTTGCAACGTTTATGCCAATTCCCAGCACCAGGGCAGTGGGCTGGGCGCCGTTCCACTGCGTTTCAGCCAGCACCCCGGCCAATTTGCGCCTAGATACCAGCACGTCGTTCGGCCATTTCACCTGGGCATCCAATCCATACTCGGTGAAGAGGGCCTGGCAAACAGCCAATGCCCCCAGGGCTGTGGCGCGGGCCAAGTAAGGCAGCTCGGCAGGGCGGGGGCGCAAGATCAAGCTGAAAGCCAGGGCAGATCCTGGCGGGGTGATCCATCGCCTACCGGTCCGGCCGCGCCCGGCGGTTTGCTCGTCAGCCACCACCAACGCCCAATCTGGAGCGCCGTGCTCGGCCCAGGTGATCGCTTCGTCATTCGTAGAGCCGGTCGCCTGGTAAAACCGCACGGCAGGCAGGTGCAAGTCAGCCAGTTCTGTTGCTAAAGTGCGGGCATTTAAGTCTTTCATGCTAGATACAATGCTTAATTCTACCTCAAGTTGGCTAAACCCGCTTTAAAAATGCCGCTTAAAACAATCTCTATCTGGCCTTCTTGTTTTGACCGGCTAGAAAAACCTCAAAAACGGGTGTGATGCAGGGCTTTTGCATCACACCCGTTTTTGGGCTCTCTAGGTATTCTGTTGTAAAGATTATTTGCGAGCGCGTTCTTTGAAGTACTCAACCACAGCCGGCAAGACAGAAATGAGAACAATGGCGATCACTACGAACTCAAAGTGCTTCTGTACAAATGGCAGGTTGCCAAAGAAAAAACCTAAGAACAAGAAGGTCGCCACCCAGGCCAGGCCGCCGATGATATTGTAAGAGATGAATTTCTTATATGTCATGGCGCCAACGCCCGCCACAAACGGGGCAAAGGTGCGCACGATGGGCACAAAGCGGGCCAGGATGATGGTTTTTCCGCCGTGTTTTTCGTAAAAAGCATGGGTTTTGTCAAGGTACTCTTTCTTGAGCACCTTCTTGAGCAAGGGTATTTCGCCGCTGAAGGCGCGCGGCCCCAGTGTATGCCCAATCCAATAGTTGGCGGTATCGCCCAAGAAGGCTGCCGCAAAAAGCAGCACGAAAAGCAGACCTACCTCCATGTAGCCCATGGCTGCAAAGGTGCCCGCTGCAAAGATGAGCGAATCTCCAGGCAAGAAGGGGGTGACCACCAGACCGGTTTCCATGAAGATAACGATGAATAACAGCAAGTAGGTCCAAACGCCGTAATCGCGAATGATATCGCCCAGGTATTCATCAATGTGCAAGAAGATGTCGACGAGTTGTAAGATAAAGTCCATAAGATTGTTAACGTGAGTCCTCTGATTGATTGGTATCGTTGTCAGCCAGCAGAGTAGGCAGCTCGCTTTGGATAGGGGCCTTGGCCGCCTCAGCTACAGGCTCAGACAGGGCTGCTGCCTCGTCCAAGGCGGCTGGCTCAATGGTGGAGGCGGGTTGGGGGGCCGGCAGGCCGCGGCGTAAGTAGCGGTTGAAGGCAATATATGCTGCCCCATTGGCCAACACCATGAATACCAGGCCTACGATCGCCACAGACCCCAATGTGTGAAAAGCATCTGGAAGGACCAGGGGCTCGGGGAGCTGCATGGTCCCTACGCTTAAGATTGCCATCCCATTCCATAACCCGTGCAGGGTGATGGCTAAGCCGTATGTGAGCCCCAGGCGTAGGTAGCGTCTTTCGTTCCAGGCAGATACCAACGCCCAACCGGTCAGGCCCGTGGTCAGCATATGCAACAGCGCCGTAGCAATGCGCACGGTGACCAGGGCGCTCCATCCCTCGCCGCCCATGCTGGCATTGCCCAGATTCTCAAACAGTGCAAAGCCGGCGCCGCTTAACACCCCCCCCGCAAAGCCCTCGGCAGGCGTCAAGCCGCGCTTTGCCAGGAACCATAGGCCAATGGGTTTGAAGATTTCTTCGATCAGTGGCACGATACCAGCAACCATCAGCAAAGCTGCCAGCCATGTGCCCGGGCGCATGAGGTAAGGCCCGAGGATGCGCAAGATGGTTTCTTCATTGGGCGGCGCATATTGCAAGCGCTCTGCCAGTTCTGTGATTTCGGCTGCCAGAGTTGGTTGGCTGGTGACCCAAACTGCCCACAGGATGATCGCCACGACAAAGACACTCAGCTCAATGACCAGGATCAGCGAGGGTCCAATGACCAGCCCTGAAGCAAAAAGCCCCCAGGAGCGTTGGAAAGAATGGTGTGGCAGGCCCCGCAAGCCTAAGAGCACCAGCCACAGCACCGGGATGCCAATGGCAAGCATATGCAGGGGCGCCAGCAGCCATCCCAGCCGGTCATTGCGTGAAACAAAGCTGCCAAGCAGCAGGGCCAATGCTAACAGGATGAAGCAGACGATAGTAACGGTAGCCCAAGAGCGGCCATTTACCAACGAAACCTTGGATAGCAAACCGGTCTTGGGGGATTTTCCCAAACCAAACAGGCGCCGGGTGGCATACCAGGCGGATGGCAGAAGCAGTGCGCCGCACATCCCCAGCCCAGCCGCCAGCAAGAACGACTGCGTGGTGAGCGAATTGGGTGTGGCAGGCTGGAATAGCTGCGCCAGGCCGACCACCAGGCATACCAGGGCCGCCAGCAGCAGCATGGCTGAAGTCAACAGGCTTAAGATCATCTGGGCAGCGGAAGGCCAGTGGAATGCAGATGTAGCCGAGGATTGGATTGGGGAAGTAGAAGGTATTGTTTGCATGGCTTTTGTGTGAGGCGCGTGGACTGGGATTGCCAGTTCCACGCGCCTTATGAACACCTCAGTGGTTTGGTACTACTTGATTTCGATGCTGATGTTGATGATCTCGTCACCTGGCGGCAGGTCGGCATTCTGGGATGGATCGCGCGGGGTCAGGCTTGCCAGGACATCCATGCCTTCGATCACTTCACCAAAGATGGTGTAGTTGCCATCCAGGTTGGGAGCCGCGGCGTATGTAATGAAGAATTGACTGCCGTTGGTATCGGGGCCGGCATTGGCCATACCCAACAGGCCGGGTCGATCATACTTCAAATCAGCCATCACCTCGTTCTCGAAAGCGTAGCCAGGGCCGCCAAAACCGGTGCCGGTTGGGTCGCCGGCCTGGGCAATAAAGCCGGGGAGTACCCGATGGAAGGTAACCCCATCATACCAGCCGCTTTGGGCCAGGAAGATGAAGTTGTTGACTGCCAAGGGGGCTGTTTCGGGGAACAATCTGATCACCACATCGCCCTTGGCTGTGTGCAGGGTGGCAATGTACTCGTGCTCCGCATCGATGGTCATCGGTGGGCACTGCGTGAATTGGCGTTCCTCCAGCAGTGTGAGCTTGACCACTGCTGCAATGTTGAAGTAATCCATTGAGACATTGGTCGGCCAGGAATTGCCGTTGATCAAGATGAATGGCGTACCGGGTATGCCAATCTCTGTGCCGAAATCCCAACCGCCCTGGGCAAAGTCAATTAACTCCTGGCTTTGCAGGTCGGTATTGAACTGCTCAACATCCAGCTCAAGCGCTTGGGCCTCGCTCGCCAACCACGCTTCAAACTCGGCAACCGATAGGCCAGCCCATTCCGACTGCCTGGCAAAGAGAATATCGTGCATTTCCCAGAACTTGCCCTGGTTGCCGGCCGCCTCAGCGCCACGCGTTGCCAGAGAGGCTTTATCGTGGAAAGGCGACTCGGGGGTGCCGATCAGAGGAAAGTGACGATAGACAAAACGAACATCATTAGGAAATTCTTCGATGAGTCGCTCCATCACGGGAGCGATAACTGCGCAGTATGGTCATTGGAAGTCGCTGTATTCGATGATCGTGACCTTGGCGTCTGCGGCTCCCTTGGTCCAATCCGCTTCGCCAACCGGCGGAAAGATGGATTGTTCGGTAGGGCCGGGAGTGGGCTGGCGGGATACTACGGTGCAGCCCGAGCTCGGTTCAGATACTGCGCCTGCAGTGGGCACGCTGCGCGTGGCAGTGGCAACCGCGGGCTCGGTGTTGGCAGGTTTGCTTGTGGGCGCCTGCGCGGCGGGTGCCTGTGCCGTGGGTGCCTGTGTAGCCCCCCCATTACAAGCACTGACCAATATGGTCAGCAGTAGCAAAGGAAAGATTAGCTTTCGCATTTTTTGCTCCTTTGAAGGATATGCAGGCAATTTTACCAGTTAAAGGAATATTTCGGGTGCTATCGCAATAGATTCACGCCAGCTTAATCTTTATAGTAAAATGGGCAGAGTTATGAACCGGAATGATTTGCTGCGTTTGAAGTTGATGGTCGTGTTGGCCTTGTTCGTGCCGGCCCTGGTGAGTTGTACGCCAGGCGCTGCGCCCGCGGTTGAACCCACCCCGGTGCAGGCTGCAACCCAAACGCCAACCCTGGTTGTTCCTACCCAGGTGACTGCCACACCAACGGCAGCCCTAACCGCCACGCCTACCACAGCCCCGTCTTCATCGCCCACGCCTGTACAGCCCTCTGCAACCCCCACTGAGGCAGCGCCCGGCTGCCTGAACTTGCCTGGGGTGGTGGAGATACACAGCCTTGAAACGACTCTTTTGCCTGATCCTCTGGAGTTCCGTGTTTACCTGCCGCCGTGTTACCAAGAGCAGGCGGGCCAGTCCTACCCGGTGCTCTACCTGATCCATGGGCAGAGCTTTACCGATGACCAATGGGAGCGTTTGGGCGCCGGCACCACGGCTGATGAGCTGATCGCCGCCGGAGAACTGCCGCCCTTCTTGATCGTCATGCCACGCGATCGGAGCTGGCAAGAGCCGACGTTTGATAATTTTGGCCGTGTGATCGTAGAAGAGCTGCTGCCATGGGTCGATGCGCATTACCGCACCCGGGCCTTCCCCTCTTACCGGGCGGTGGGCGGGCTGTCGCGCGGCGGCGGATGGGCAGTGCACCTGGGCCTGGGCTATTGGCCTCTATTTGGGTCTGTGGGGGTACACAGCGGCTTTGCCTTTCAAAGCGATGCCAACAGTGGCGGCGTCAGGCGTTGGCTGAGCAGCATCCCGCCTGAGCTGATGCCGCGCATTTACATGGATGTGGGTGATAATGACCGCCCAGAGATCGCCCAGGCGGCAGCCTGGTTGGAACGCTTGTTGACCGAATATGGCCTGGCACACGAGTGGCATATGTTCAGCGGCTACCATGAAGAGGAATACTGGCAGGCGCACGTGGAGGACTATTTGCGCTGGTATGCCGCCCCCTGGAAATGATATAATCCTCGCATGTCCCTGCGGTTGGAAGAAGTTGAACATATTGCGCATTTAGCCCACCTGCGCCTGGCAGAGGCAGAAAAGTTGCTCTATCGAGAACAGCTTTCGGCTATCCTGGAATATGCGGCGCGCGTGCAAGCCGTGGACACAGAAAACACCCCACCGCTGGCAAGCATCTTGGGTGGTGAAAGCGGCCTGCGCCCCGATGCCCCGCTGCCGGGCCTGGGCTTGGATGATCTGCTGCAAAACGCCCCTGCTGTTGCCCAAGATCAATTCCTTGTTCCCCCTGTGTTGGCCTCGAATTCAAAGCCGTTCAGGCAGGCTGCGTATCACGCCCCCTCTCCTTCAGGAAACAAGCCTTTGAAGGCGGATGAGGATTTGAAATCTCCGCTCGGGCAGGCCGCGTCCTCGCTGTTTGATGGCGGGCTGATCGAGACCATCCAGGCCCTGCGCCGGGGGCAGTTCTCAAGCCAAGAGTTAGTGCAAGATTGCCTGGAGCGCAGTCAGCAGTTAGAACCAACCCTGCATGCTTTCATCACCCTTGCACCTGAGCAAGCCCTGGCCCAGTCTCGAGAGGCAGATCGCCGCCTGTCTGCTTACCGCAAAGATCCATCTATGGACATCTCGCCGCTGTTGGGCCTGCCACTGGCGGTGAAGGATATCTTGTGCGTGGCAGGCTTGCCCTGCACCTGCGGCTCACGCATCCTGGAAGGTTTTGTGCCCCCGTATCATGCCACTGCCATTGAGCGCCTGCTGGCGGCTGGGGTGGTGATCGTGGGGAAGACCAACATGGATGAGTTTGCCATGGGCTCCTCGACCGAGAACTCAGCTTTCGGCCCCAGCCGCAACCCCTGGAACTTGAACCGGGTGCCAGGCGGTTCGAGCGGCGGCAGTGCCGCGGCCGTTGCGGCCCGGCTGGTGCCTGCTGCCCTGGGCAGCGACACCGGCGGCAGCATCCGCCAGCCGGCAGCTTTTTGTGGGCTGACGGGATTGAAACCAACCTATGGGCGCATCTCGCGTTGGGGCCTGGTAGCTTATGGCTCTTCGCTGGATACGGTGGGGGTCTTGGCGCACAGCGCCGGTGATGCGGCATGGTTATTGAGGGTCATGGCGGGCTCTGACCGGCGCGATCCTACCTCTCTGGATTTGCCAATGCCAGCCCTGCCTTCGGATGAAGGGCTCAAAGATTTAGCTGGTTTGCGCATAGGCATGCCGCGGGAATATTTCCTCCCTGGCTTGCAGATTGAGGTAGAATCGTTAATACACCAGGCGATCCAGGTCTTTACATCTTTTGGGGCCACGGTTTGCCCGGTCAGCTTGCCTCACACTTCGATGGCCCTGCCGGTCTACTATTTGATCGCCCCGGCTGAGGCCTCGGCCAACCTGGCCCGGTATGATGGTGTGCGTTATGGCGCTCGCCTGGCAGGGGAGTCTTTGTGGGAACTATTTGACCACACGCGGGGTGAATTGCTGGGCCCAGAAGTCAAGCGCCGTATCATGTTGGGCGCTTATGCGCTTTCGGCTGGTTATTATGATGCCTATTATGGGCAGGCGCAGAAAGTGCGCACCCTGATCTGGCAGGACTTTGAAAACGCTTTTGCTGAGGTGGATGTGATTGCCGCACCGGTCGCTCCGACCACGGCCTTCTCCATCGGGGCTCATGGCGACGACCCGCTGGCAATGTATTTGGAAGATATCTTTACCCTGCCGGCTAACCTGGCAGGCATCCCAAGCCTGGCTTTCCCGGTTGGCTTCGACACCCAGGGGCTGCCGGTGGGTATGCAGTTAATGGCAGGCCGCGGTTGTGATGATCTGTTGTTGAAAGCCGCAGCAGCCTACCAGCAGGTGACAGATTGGCACCTGCGTAAACCCGGTGATTGTTTGATTTGATATGCCTGGCGCGGCTGACAGCGCTCAAAGAAAGGACTTGCAATGTTTTCTACACTTCCTGGTTCTGTTAGGATATTCAAAGATTGGACCTGGGAACAGGTTAAGCCCTTTGCCGATGATCTGACCAGGCGTGCCTTGAATGCCGGTAATGTTGAAGCCTGGCTAAAGGATTGGTCTGACCTGAGCAGGTTGATCTCAGAGATGTATGCCCGCAAACACCTGGCTACTACCATCAATACCACCGATGTAGATGCCAGGCAGGCCTTCAATGCTTTTTTGGATGATATTTACCCCCGCGCCATGGAATTGGACCAGACCTGCAAAGAGATGCTCCTGGCAAGCGGCCTGGAGCCTGAAGGCATGGAAATCCCGCTGCGCAATATGCGCGCCGAAGCCGACCTTTTCCGCCAGGCCAACCTGCCGCTGCAGGCGGAGGAAGTTAAGCTGGCTTCACAGTATGATGAGCTCAGCGGAGAGCAGACCGTGCAATGGGATGGCAAAGAACTGACCATTGCCCAGCTTCACCCGATTTACCAGGATCCAGACCGCTCCAGGCGCGAGCGGGCCTGGCGGGCGGGCATGGAGCGCCAATTGGCAGATCGCCAGGCGTTCAATGACCTGTGGATGCGTTGCATGGATGTGCGCGGCCAAATGGCTGCCAACGCCGGCATGCCCGATTACCGTGCCTATCGTTGGCAGCAACTGCTGCGTTTTGATTACACCCCCGATGACAGCAAGCACTTCCACCAGGCGATTGAAGATGTGGTGGTGCCTGCCGCACAGCGTATTTGTGAGCGCCGCCGCAAGCAATTGGGCCTGGAAACCCTGCGGCCTTGGGATATGGATGTGGACCCCCTGGGGCGCCCGCCCCTGCGGCCTTTCCAAAACATTGTTGAACTGGAAGAAAAAGGCTCCTCCATTTTCCACCAGGTTGATCCTGAGCTGGGTGGGCGTTTTGATTTGATGCGCCGCCAAAAACTGCTCGATCTTGAAAACCGCAAGGGCAAAGCATCTGGTGCTTTCTGCACCATGTACGCCATTCCTCACCTGCCCTTCGTGTTCGAGAACGCTGTGGGCTTGCATGGCGATGTACAAACCCTGCTGCACGAATGTGGGCACGCCTTCCACGTGTTCGAAACGGGCTTCTTGCCGTATTACCACCAGGTGAACACCGGGATGGAGTTTGCCGAGGTGGCCTCGATGGCGATGGAATTGTTGGCTTCACCCTATCTTGCAGAAAAGGCCGGCGGGTTCTACTCTGAGAAGGATGCTGCCCGTGCTTTGATCGAACACCTGGAGGGCCTGGTTTTGTTCTGGCCTTATATGGCTGTGGTAGATGCCTTCCAGCATTGGGTGTATGAAAATCACGCCGCTGCCAGCCAGGCCGCTCACTGTGATGCAAAGTGGGCTGAGCTTTGGGGGCGCTTCATGAAAATGGTTGATTGGAGCGGGCTGGATGATGTCATGATGACAGGCTGGCAGCGCAAGCTGCACATCTTCCAGGAGCCATTCTACTATATCGAGTACGGCCTGGCCCAGCTTGGGGCGGTGCAGGTGTGGCGCAATGCCTTGAAAGACCAGGCCGGGGCGGTGGCGGCTTACCGCCGGGCCCTGGCTTTGGGAAACACGGTGCCTTTGCCCGATCTGTATGCCGCGGCTGGCGCTAGATTTGCCTTTGACGCCAAAACCCTGCAAGAGGCTGTCGATTTGGTCGAGACGCAGATCGAGCGTTTAGAAGCCGTGTAGCCGTTTGCACGTTGACGGCGGGTGTGCCAGGTGCTTTGATCCCTGGCGCACCCGCCTTTTAGTTAATTTCCTCTGGCTTGAAGACCACTTCTTCTTTTCCGGTCAGCTTTTCTTGGATCTTGTGCGCGATCAGGTCCAGGTGAATGGGGTGGGCGACGTAATCCAGGGCATCTGCCGGCACGGTGAGAACGGGGCAGAGGCTGAAGTTGGCAATCCACTCTTCGTATAATTCGTTGAGCTGCCCCAGGTATTCGGCAGTGATGGTGCGTTCGAAATCTCGGCCGCGCAAGGCAATGCGCTGCTGCAGTGTGTGAACTGAAGCGCGCAGGTATACCACCAGGTCGGGCGGAGGTAAGAACTCAGCCAACACGCGGTACAGCTCGCGGTAACTGATGTAATCGCGTTCTGCCATCAGACCGCGGCGGTATAGATTCTGTGCAAACACCTCTGCATCTTCGTAGACGCTGCGATCTTGGATAGCTGATGTGGGGTGGTCGAGCAGTTGGCGATGGGAGCGCAGGCGGCGGGTGAGGAAAAATATCTGAGAATGGAAGGCCCAGGTGCGCATATCCTGGTAAAAATCTGCCAGGTAAGGGTTATCGGCAACCGGTTCGTAGAACGGCTGCCAGCCCAGGCGATCACACAACATGCTGACCAGGGTAGATTTACCAACGCCAATGTTCCCAGCAACTGCGACAAATTTTTTCATGTGGCCTCTCAAGGGTTTGGCGGCAAGAGAAAAACACCCCCGGCCGCGTGATTGGGGCGATCCTTACAGGTCGACCAATAAGGCTACCGCGCGACTCTTTTCTTCATCCAAGATCAAATCCAGGCAAGCGTTGGGACGGAAATCCTTCACGTCAATCATGCGCAGGCAGTTCTCTAGGTGCGCCTTGCCTGGCAAGAAGTCTCCCAGCCGGTTGGGGGTCTGGTAGAAGAACTCTTGGTTGAAGGTGGCATCGTCATCATCGAGGAAGACTGCCAGGGGGTAGATATTGGACTCAACCAGGTCCTGGAAGAAATGTGTGCCCAGGGATGGCTCTGGCGCGGGGCCAATGCCCTGCCCCGAGAGTTCCACCAGGGCGCGCGTGTGATAAATGTCACCGTAACCAATTGGCACGCCCAGGTCGGGGGTAGAGGTGCCCCAGCGCCCAGGGCCAACACAGATGAAAGGCCGGCCTTTGAGCAGGCTGTTCAAGGCGTTGATGGCGCGCACCAGTTCGGTGCGTTCTGCAGGAGACTTGAGCGAGAAGTACCCCTCGGGGGTGACGAACAACACGTGCCCGATGCCCTGCACGTGCCCTTCTGGCACAACGCGGCCGGTAGAGAAGACCACGTCGGCCGGATTCAGGCTGGAGGGCATGTGAACTTTGCTTTCTTTGAGGTGGCTTTGCGGGCGGCACTGCAGCAAACAGATCTCTATCTCGGGCTGAAGTGCATAGGGATCGGGAATGTGGATGGTGAACTCTGTATCCACCGGAGACCCGTAATGTTCTTCCAAAATGTTGAGCATGTCGCGCATGCGCTTTGCAAAGGGGGTGCGGCGCAGCAGCTCGTCATAGGTCAAAACCAGCGCACTGGTGTCGCTTTCTAGCAGCGCAGTGCGCAGTGAGGCCAGGTAGCCATCCTGGTCTTCTTGAGCGATGTAGCGCAGGATGGGGTAACGCGACGAGAGCACTGCCGAGGTCTCTAATGTCTTGACATCGTTATCTTCCAGGTCGATCACATCCACGTAGTGTTGTGAATAGCGGCGGATCTCTTTGGGTGATGCCTGGGGGTGCAGCATGGGGTGGCTGAGGGCCACCAGGCGTGGGTAGTCGTTGCCCACCCTGTCTACAGCGCGCGTGCCCAGCCCCCAAACCAGGCGCACAAAGCCATCCTCGCGGCGGATCTGGGGTGACCAGCGGAACTGGTTGCGGCTGAAGGCTACCCCCGCACCGTGGGGCAGGTAATATCGTCCAAAGCGCTCGCCTTTAACCACTTGCAGCAGAATCGCCATGCGCTCGTCATAATCTTGCAGTCCCTTGCTGCGGCGGTAGAGCAGGGCATCGGGGTTCAGGCTGCTGGCATAGATGCGCTGGATGGCTTGGGTGAGGTTGCGCAGGTTTTCTTCGGGTGTGCTTTGATTGGGGCAGAAGAAGCTGTCGTATTTGCCGGCAAATGAAGTGCCAAAGTTGTCTTCCAGCAGGCTGGAAGAGCGCACGATCAACGGCTGGTTGCCTACCTGCTCAAGCAGATAGCGCAGCTCTTCGAGTGTATCAGCAGGGAACTTGCCGCCCAAGAAATCTTCGACGATCTGGGGGTATTCTGCACGGCTCTGATCATCGGGTTTGTATTTTTGATCAATCCAATGCATCAAACCGTTATAGGCGACGAATTGGTAAGTGATGTCGGCGCCGATGTAATACGATTCGGGGATCGAGAGGTGTTCCACGATCTCTGGGCTGGCCTTTTCTTCTAGGATGCGCTTGGCCAACAGCATGCCCGCGGCCTTGCCGCCGATCTTGCCATCACCGATCTTGCGGGCGCGGATATCGCGCATATCGGCAATGGTCAGCCATTCTTTGGCAATGGTGACATATGCCAGTTGATCGCTGATCATCTTGCGGATCATGACCACTTTTGTTTCTAACAAGCGTGCATCCAGCTTTTTCCGTTCCTCCGGAGAAAGCTTTTCGATGACGGCTGCGTGTTCAAACAGGGTGGACTGATCTGCCAGCTCAGGGTTGAACGAGGTCAGCATGCTCTGGGGCTCAGCGCCGCGTTCTGCCAGCACCTGGCGCAAAATGATCTCGAACTGTTCGTAAGACAGGTTGTAAGCGAAATGGATATCGGTCAGGTGGTCACTGATAAACCCCAGGCGGGCTTCCCACACGTCGGCGTCTTCTTGCCCAAATGGGTCATCCAGGGCTTCGCGAGCTTGTGAGAGGATTGCCTGCTCGCGCGCCTCGGCCTCAAAAGCCGCTTTTGAGATCACGCCGCTGTCGAACAGGGCCTGGCGCATGCGGGCGCGTATCTGCCTGCTCAGGATGGGATATTGCACCAGGGCGGTGTAAATGCGCAGGGCTTTGTCTGAAGTAACAGAAGGCAGGGTCATTTCTTCAAGGTCTCTATTCAAAATTGACCGTGGAGCTGTCCCAGCAGCATGCTGGGGAACAACCGCACGGTCAATTTTTAGATGTTAATTGGGTCTAGCTGCCGAGGTGCATGGGCATGATGACGTGTAAGAAGTTGTCTTCGCCCACCGGGCGCAAAACCCCAGGGGTGGTGTCGATATTGGTCTCAAGCACCACGTTGGGGGTCTTGATCACATCCAGGGCTTCGCGCAAGAAGCGTACATTGAAGGCGATCAAGATCGTTTGCCCTTCGACGTTGGCGTCGATCATGGTCTGGTTGAAGCCGGTTTCTTCCGATTGGCCCGAGATTTCGACGCTGCCGGGCTGCATATCGCCGCCGGGGGTGATGTTCACGCGGGCAATGTGCGAGCCTTCACGGGCAAAGATCTCAGCCTGCTTGCATGCCTTGAGGAAAGCCGCCGTAGAAAGCACGGTGCGGGTTTGCATTGTGTGTGGAATGACCTGCTCCAGGTCAGGATACACACCTTCGATGAGTTGCGAAACCAGCTCAACGTCTTTGGTATGGAAGATCACCTGCCCGCGCCCTGGGGGCAGGACCATTGTAACCACCTGGTCGCCATCACTGGTGATGCGGGCCAACTCGCCCAGCGCGCGCGCCGGGATAATGGCTTTGATCGGCCGGGCAACCGGGCTTGATAACTCAGCTTTGCGCACCGAGAGGCGGAAGCCGTCGGCAGCCTGCATGGTGATCTGATTGCCTTGCGCAATCAACAGCACGCCGGTCAGCACTGGGCGAGCTTCGTCGTTGGATGCTGCAAAGACCACCTGCTGGATCATCTCTTTCAGGTCAGAAATATTGAGCTGCACCCCTTCTGCCAAATCTGGCACCGGCATGGGGGGAAATTCCTGTGCATCGATGCACTTGATATCGGTATTTGAGCTGCCGCAGCGCACGTTCAACGTTTGTGTGCGCACATTGAGCGCCATCTCAACCTTATCGTTGGGCAGTGTGCTGATCAGGTCTGTGTAGGTGCGGGCCGGAACGGTGGTGGAGCCTTCTTCTTCAATCTTCGCACCAATCCAACACGTGATCCCTAACTCTAAGTTGGTAGCCGAAAGACGCAGGCGGCCTTCGTCGGTGGCAACCAAAACATTCGCCAGCACCGGCAGGGTGCTGCGCTGAGATACGGCACGTGAGACAACGCTCAGGCCATGTGCGAGGTTTTCTTGTAGGACAGAAACTTTCATGGGCAGCCTCTCCTCAATCTAGATTGCTCTGAGTATACAACGAGAGGCCAGGGAATGCAAGTTACATCCGTACCCAGTCGCCGAGGTTTACAATTGACTGTTCTTGCCCGGCTGGCTGAGGATGACGAGGAAGGGGCCAAGGATGGGGATGAATAAGGCCAGCAGCCCCCAAGCAATGTATTCAGAAAGGCTCAATTTGCGGTGGCGCAGGTAAAGCGCAGCCATCAGGGCCATGCCAGCCAGGCATAATAAGAGTAGAGCACGCAGCACGTCCGGTGTGGTGGGCATCTTGCGCTCATTGTACAACATTCTTTCTTAGAACGCAAGTTCGTTTTATGCCAATTTCGGAGACCGGTTGGCAAGCAGGCTCCGGTTTGGAAAGATATCCCGACTCAAGCAGTGAATACCGAAAACACAAGCGCATAATACGTTCACAGCCTGCATACAGCTCCTAGTGCAGCTTCCAGGCGTGGACGATGGGGGCGGCTTCATCGGCGAAGAGCTCAAGGATGTAAAGCAGGTCGTGGGCGCGGTCGTAGGCCACATCGCCGATGAGAAAGCGGCGCTGTTCACCGCTGCCGATCATATCGGCCTCAATGCCCGTTGGGTTGAAGAAGAGGTGTTCGTCGATGGTCAGGCTGGCGTAGGGCTGTGGCTCCCAAGATGCGATCTCGCCCGCAGCCACGCGCTGCAAGTCGGCAGGGTTGTAGAGGATGATCTGGGCATCCCAACGCGTGCTCCACCAGCCGCGATAATCGTTGTGCCCGCTGCACTCAACCAGGTCTTCGGCTGGGCAATCAGAGCCATCGGCCAGGCGGCAGACCGGGAACTGCCCGACAAAATCGTCATCCACGCAGGGGTACTGCGGCCCGGCAGGATTGATATACCCGTACCAGTACTTGTCGCCCAGGCTTTTATTGCCCGCAAAGATGACAGCCGTTTTGCTGCTGTTGGTGGTCACCCAGGCGCCGCCCTCCCATTCGTCAGGGTGTTGGTAATTGGCCAGGGCGTGCTCAAAATTTTCTGAGATTGCCGAACTCTCATACAGCAAAAGCACAATTTCCGGCAGGCGCGCTCCTGGGGCAGCTGGTGTGCCATCCTCGTCGATCCAGGGCCGGTAAGCAAAAAGGGCCGGCCCCATGCCTGACCAACCTCCATCCCGGTAGCGCCCGGTGCCAATGTAGCGCCCAGAGGCGTAGGCATCGGCCCACCACGTCGGAATCTCAAACAGGTAACCGTTGACACTGTCGAGGCCTTGATCACCGATGAACCACTCGCCTTGAAAGTTGGGCACAGCCAGGTTAGGGCTGAACCAGGCATGTGAGGCAGCAGGTGGGTCGGGCTGGAGGTGTTGGCCCCAGGCCAGGTGCAGCAGGGGGCCCGTGGCAGGCGTGTTCAGGTACAGCAGGCCCAACCGGGGAATCTCATCCAGGCCGGTAAAATGCCCCGCGCTGACATCGGCAAAGTCTTGCAAAAATGCCGCCCGGTTAAGTGATCCAATGGTTTGCAATGCAGCCGGAACAGGGATGCTCACCTCAGCCACCTGGCTGCCATCGGTCAGCTCGCCGTAGGGCAGGCGGTCGTGACCTGTGATGAAGAGCGAGCCGGGGAATCCATCCACCGCGCCATCTGGGTCGCCAGCCGGGTTAAAGGTCATGGCGTTGCCGCCATACGCAAAGGTCAAGGGGCGTTCACCGCCTTCTGGCAGGCGGAAAGCTCCCAGGTATTCAAAATCAACCGCCTGCAGCAGGCCGCCTGTGGGCGATGGGGTGCCTTGAGAAACAAAAGGCAGGTAGGTGTGGCTGGTGGCAGTCACCGCTGCCAGGGCCGGGGCGGCAGGGGATGGCTCTCCAGATAAAGCGCAGCCGAGTGAAAAGATCAAGAGTACCGCGCCAGGTGCAAGGCGTACCAGGTTTCTGCGATCCATAACAACAGCCTCCTCTCACAACATATTTCTATTATCGCGCCGTTTTTCTTGGAATAATCTAGCAATCAAAAAGCGGCGCCAGAGCGCCGCCTTTTGATTGCTACAAAAGATTTCTACCAGGTCTTAGATCCAACCACGCAGTTCCATGGCCTTGACGACCCGGGCGATGGCAACCATGTAGGCGGCATCGCGCATGTAGACCTTTTCCTTCTCAGACATCTCAAGTACTGAGTGGAAGGCGCTGGTCATCTTGGCATCCAGTTTCTGCAAGACTTCATCCTTGCCCCAGTAGAAGTTCATGTCATTCTGAACGCCTTCGAAGTACGAGCAGGTCACGCCGCCGGCGTTGCAGAGGAAATCGGGGATGTTGAAGAGCTTGTTCTTCTTGAAGAATTCATCGGCCTCGGGGGTGGTGGGGCCGTTGGCGCCCTCGGCGATAATCTTGACACGGCTGTTGATCTTCTTCACGCTCTCAGCGTTCACCTGGCCTTCAAGGGCCGCGGGGATGAGCACGTCGGCTTCCGTGGCGATCCAATCGTCACCATCAGAGATCACATAACCTTCCTTCTTGGCTTTGGCTTTGTCAACCGTACCATATTGGTCGGTAATGGACTGCAGGAAGCGCGGATCCACACCTTTGGGGTGGCTGAAGGTGTAAGAGCACTTGTCTTCGCGATCCCAACAAGAAACGCAAGCCACCTTGCCGCCCAGCATTTCGATGAAGCCGATGGCAGCGTACTGGCTGACATTGCCGAAACCCTGCAGGGCCACCACAGACTTGGTGGGGTCCATCTTGAGGTGTTTCATGGCTTCGCGCACGCAGTAAATCACACCGTAACCGGTGGCTTCGGTGCGGCCAAGCGAGCCGCCGTTGCCGACGGGTTTGCCGGTGATCACACCGGGGGTGAATTGGCCAACCAGCTTGGAGTACTCGTCCATCATCCAGCCCATCATCTGGGGAGTTGTGCCAACATCGGGCGCAGGAACGTCCTGGCGAGGGCCAATATTGCGCCACATCTGATCAACCCAACCGCGGCACAGGCGCTCTTTTTCGCGCACCGAAATGGTGGCTGAGTCCACGGGCACGCCGCCCTTGCCGCCACCCAGGGGGATATCGGCAACCGAACACTTCCAAGTCATCCACATGGCCAGGGCACGTACGGTGTCAAGGGTTTCGGATGGGTGGAAGCGAATACCGCCCTTGGATGGGCCGCGAGCGTCCGAGTGCTGGACACGGTAGCCAGTGAAGGTGCGGATCGAACCATCGTCCATGCGGACGGGGATTGTGAACTTGAATTCGCGAGATGGCCAGCGCAAAATCTCACATACCTGCGGGTCGAGGTTGAGCTTCTTAGCCACATCATCGAACTGGCGTTGCGCCATTTGGAAAGCATTGATCGTTTCGGACATACGTTTTCTCCTTTTCTGGTGTGCAATAAGATTAATCAATCTGGCATTTATCGTCAAGTGACGAATGCCATGCCTTTATCGTCACTTGGGTGTGACAATTAGCACGTGCATGCCAGATGCGCCATCCGCGGCCTGCAAAAGCAGATTCTTTCTTGAACAGGAGATCATGGCTGCTCATGGAGCAGATCTAGTAAAACTTGTTTCACCACCTGGGGGTTGGCCTGGCCTTTGCCCCGGCGCATCACCTGGCCAAAAAACCATTGGAAGAGCGCTTCTTTGCCGCCGCGATAGGCCGCGGCTTGAGATGAATTTTCAGCCAGCACCTGCCGCACGAGTTCGGTGATGGCTGCGGTATCAGATACCTGGTGCAGGCCGCGGGCATTGACGATGGCAGCGGGTTCCTGGCCGCTGGCAAACGCTTCAGCCAGCACACCCTTGGCAGATGCCTGGCTGATCTCGCCGCGCGCCACCATGCCCAACAGGCCGGCTAAAGCCACAGGGTTGACAGGACAGGCAGCGATCTCCAGGCCGGCTTTATTGAGCAAGGCGAACAGTTCTCCGCTGACCCAGTTGGCGATCACTTTGGGGGCAATGCCCTGCGCCGCGGCGGCACTTTGCTCGTAATAATCGGCAACCGAGCGTTCTTCCACCAACACCGCGGCGTCGTAAGCGCTTAAGCCGTACTGTGCCTGGAAGCGCTGCTGGCGCACAGCGGGCAGCTCGGGCAGGCTCTGACGGACGGCTTCTAGCCAGCCGGGTTCAACCACCAGCGGGGGCAGGTCGGGCTCGGCAAAGTAGCGGTAATCTTCAGCCTGTTCTTTGACGCGCTGCAAGGTTGTCTGCCCAGATGCTTCATCCCAACCGCGCGTTTCTTGCCGCACAGGCTGCCCCTGGCTCAGCAAGGCCGCCTGGCGTTCGATCTCGTAGGCGGTGGCTCGCTCAAGGGCGCGGAAAGAGTTCAAATTCTTGATCTCGGTGCGCGATCCAAGCGCGGTGCTGCCGGTTGGGCGCAGCGAGATATTTGGCTCAATGCGTAAAACGCCCTTTTCCATGTCGCCCGAGTTAGCCCCCACGTAGCGCAGGATGGCCCGCAGGGCTGTTGCATAAGCGCGTACCTCTTCGGGGGTGTGCAGATCGGGCTCGCTGACGATCTCAAGCAGGGGCACACCTGCCCGGTTCAGGTCCACCAGGCTGCATGGTTGGTCGTCAATTTGGGTATGGGTCAGCTTGCCGGCATCCTCTTCCAGGTGGACGCGGCGGATGCGAACCTGGCGCTCACCTTGAGATGTTTGGATCAGCAGGCTGCCGTGTTGGGCTAAAGGCCGGTCGTATTGGGTGATCTGGTATCCTTTGGGCAGGTCGGGGTAAAAGTAATTCTTGCGCGCAAAAATGCTGACCGGGGCCACCTGGCAGTTCAGGGCCAGGGCCACGCGCAGCCCATATTCAACAGCTTGCCGGTTGATGACCGGCAGCACGCCGGGCATACCGGCGCAAACAGGGCAGACACAGCAGTTGGGTGCGGCCTGGGCAGAATGAACCACCGGGCAAGCGCAGAACATTTTTGACTGCGTTGCCAGCTCTGCATGGATCTCCAGGCCAATGACAGCTTCCATAAAGAGACTGAAAGGGGGCCGCCCTGCAATCACCTTTAGGATGGCCCCCTTTTTCAATTAACCATGCCGGCGCATGAAGCTTTCCATGCGCCGCAGTGCCTCTTCGAGCTTCTCGTAAGAGGTAGCATAAGAGCAGCGCACGTAACCTTCGCCGCCTGCCCCAAAAGCCGAGCCTGGCACCACAGCCACGCGCTCTTCCTCCAGCAGCTTTTGGGCGAAGGATTCGTCATCCATGCCAGCCGCCGAAATGTTGGGGAAAGCGTAGAAGGCACCGCGCGGCTCGAAGGTGGTCAGGCCAAGCTGGTTGAGCCCGCCCACGATCAGCTTGCGCCGCCGATCATATTCTTCCCGCATCTCAACGACAAACTTGTCGCAGTTTTTCAGCGCTTCGATGCAAGCCACCTGCGACATGGTGGGGGCCGACATAATGGTGTATTGGTGGATGCGTACCAGGCCCTTGATGATCTCGCTGGGCCCGGCGGCATAGCCGGCACGCCAGCCGGTCATGGCATAGTTCTTGGAAAATCCACCCAGCAGAATCGTGCGAGCCTGCATGCCGGGCAGAGAGGCAAAACAAACATGCTGAATACCGTAGACAAGCTGGTCGTAAACCTCGTCTGAGATAACCAGTAGATCGTGTTCTTCGGCGATACGAGCAATCTCTAACAGCACTTCACGCGTGTACACCGCACCGGTGGGGTTATTGGGGTAATTTAACAGAATGGCTTTTGTGTGCGGTGTGATGGCATCTTTTAAGGCCTGAGGGCGAAGCTGGAAACTATCTTCGGCATAAGTTGGCACTTCAATGGCTTTGCCGCCTGCCAGGGTAACCTCTGCCTGGTAAGATACAAAGCAGGGGGTGGGAATGATCACTTCTTCCCCGGGGTTAAGGATGGCGGTCATGGTCAGGTAGAGTGCTTCAGATACACCTACCGTGATGACAACCTCTTCCTTGGGATCATAGGTGACCCCATACAGGCGATGAAGGTGTTCGACAACCGCCTGGCGCAGTTCAATCAACCCCGCATTCGATGTATAGTGGGTTTCTCCCTGGTGCAGCGAACGGATGCCCGCCTCGATAATGGGTTCGGGCGTGGTGAAGTCTGGCTCACCAATGCCTAGCGAAACAACATCTTTCATGGTCGCAACAATATCAAAGAACTTCCGGATTCCAGATGGCTTGAGGCCGATTACGTGTTGTGCCAGGTACTTCGAATTCATTTGCTCTCCTTTTCTAGGTTTTAGATTTTTGGGCCTGCGGCATAACAGGCAAATTCTTTAGAGACGTGCTCTGATTGGCATTTGGCCAGCTCAGAATTATTTACAGAGAAAGCGCTGTTTGATCGCCCACGTTGATAACAGAGGGACGGCGCTGGATGTGCGCCTCGCGGCCGATGAGCGAATCTTCCATGATGACGTCTAGCACCTGGGCACCATCATCCACGATGGCGTTGCGGGCAATGCAGCCCTGGATGTGGCAGCCTTTACCGATGGTGGTATAGGGCCCAATGACCGAGTATTCGACGGTTGCCGTGGGGTGGATATAGATGGGCGGAATGATGACCACGTTCGGGCGGGCTGCCTCTGCGCTGTTATCCTGCCCATTTTCCAATAGGTAGCGGTTTGTGCTGAGCAGGTCTTGCGAGGTGCCGGCATCTAACCATACGTCTACGTTCTTCGTGCGCATCCTCAGGCCGCGTTCGAGCATGATATTGATGGCGTCAGCCAGGAAGAACTCGCCCTTGAGCTGAATGTTGCGGGCGATCTGTTCGTCAATGGCCGCGATCAGCTTTTCGGATTCTTGGAAGTAATAGAAGCCAACCACTGCCAGGTTATTGTCCATCTCTTGGGGCTTTTCAACCAGGCGCGTCACCCAGCCATCTTGCCCCAGCACTGCCACCCCAAAACGGCGCGGATCTGGCACCGGTTTGATCCAGGCCACCCCTCCGGCCTCCTCATTTGATAAGAAAGACAGGTCGGTTTCGAGCAGGGTATCGGCAAAGACCATCAACATCGGGCCGTGTAAGTGCTGGCGCGCCAGGGCGATGGCATGCGATTGGCCGCGCATCTCGGTTTGCTCGATGTAGGTCACCTTGAAATCGGGGTGCTTCTCTTTCATGTGGGCTTCAATCTTGTCGCCCAGGTAACCAACGATGAAGATATATTCTACGTTCGCGGGATCGGGCAAGGTCTTGAAGGTGTCTAACACGTGATCCAACACAGCTTTGCCAGCCATGCGCAGCAGCTGTTTTGGCCGGCTCCAGGTATGGGGGCGCAAGCGCGTCCCAAAACCGGCCATAGGAATGACGATTTTTAAGGTTGGTTTAGCCAAGGGTTTCTCTCCGAGAGCATGATAGGGCTGTTTTTGTTTCCCGATCGTTACCGGTATTATACCTGGAAACTTTTCTCTGGACAAACCGCGGTGATCGTGGCAAAATGGATGACCGTTAAAAACCACATCAGGAGTGTTGATTATGAGTACTACAAAACGTATGGACGTAAAAGAGCAGCGCCTGCGCCGCCAACGTGAGCAGCGCATGCGAACTTTCTTGACCATCGGTGGAATTTTATTGTTACTTGTGTTGGTGTTCAGCTTGCCTGCGATCGTTGACGCATTTAAGCCCATCACCATGATCACCCCGCGCGAAATGCCCCTGGCAGATGGTAAGGCCGTGGGCGATCCGAATGCGCCGGTGGTGGTCGAAGTGTTCTCAGATTTTCAGTGTTCTGCTTGCAAGCGCTTTGCCGCCGAGGCAGAACCCCTCTTGCTCGAGAGCGACTATGTTGCCAATGGGCAGGTGTATTTTATTTTCCGGCATTTCCCTTTCCTCGATGACAATGCACTGGTGAAAGAGTCTGACCAGGCGGCTAACGCCAGCATGTGTGCCCTAGAGCAGGGGCAGTTCTGGAACTACCACGATATGATTTATGCCAATTGGGCCGGCGAAAATACGGGAGCTTTTTCTGACAAGTTTTTGTTGTCTTTGGCAGATGCTTTAGAGCTCAACATGACGGATTTCAAAGCATGTTTTGAAGAAAACCGCTATGCAGGGCAGATCAACCAGGATGTTGAGCTGGGCGGTCAGATGAACGTGACCGGAACGCCGGCGGTCTTTGTCAATGGGCAGGCTGTGGCTCCTGGTTTTGTGCCCACCTATGAAAATATCGATGCTGCCATCCAGGAAGCCCTGGCCAACGGCGGCCAATAGTAAATAAAAAGAATGCGGCTGGTTTCTGCCAGCCGCATTCTTTTTTATAACTTTCAGGATTTATTTACCGCGACCGCGGGTGGTGACGTCGAAGATCACAGCCGCCACCAACACAGCACCACGGACGATGTACTGCAGCGAAATATCGATGCCCATCAGGTTCATACCGTTGGTCAGCGACATCATCACCAGCGCGCCAACGATAGAGCCGATCACTTTGCCCACGCCGCCCGCGGCCGAAACACCACCCACGTATGCTGCGGCAATGGCGTCCATTTCGAACAAGCTGCCAGCTGTGGTGGTAGCAGACTGCAAGCGGGATGTGAACAAGATACCCGAGAGGGCAGTCAGCAAGCCCATCGAGCCAAAGACCACGTAGATGATCTTCTTGACGTTGATGCCAGACAGCTCGGCGGCTTCAGGGTTGCCACCGATGGCGTAGATATGGCGGCCCAAGACGGTCTGTGTGGTGACAAAGTGGTAAATGGCGGTAACGATGAGCATGATGACCACTGTCCAAGAGATGCCATTGTAGCCAGCCAGGATCCATGTCACGCCGCCCACCAGCAGCGAAATGAAGACCAGCTTGAGGATGAACATATCCATGGGCAGAACTTCAAAGTTGTAGGCCTGCTTTTTGCGGCGGTTATTGATCTCGCCCATGATAAAGAGGACGATGCCAACCAGGCCCAGGACAAGGGTTAACTTGTGCACGCCCGGCAGGAAGTTCTCAATGCCAAGAAAATCGGGAATATAGCCGTTGCCGATGGCGTTGAAGGTGTCGTTGGGAATGATGATGGTGCCGGTGCCCATGGTAGCCAGCAGGATTGCGCCGCGGTAGATCAGCCAGCCTGCCAACGAGGCCACAAAGGATGGAATTTTTAGATGTGCAACCGGGAAGGCCGTGATCAACCCTGCGACGATGCCGAGCGCGAGCACCATAATGATGACAACCAGGAGCGGCAGCTTCCAGAAGACCAGGGCAATGGCGCAAATGGCTCCTAAGAAACCGGCCAAAAAGCCCACCGAAAGGTCAATGTGGCGGATGACGATGATCAATGTCATCCCGACAGCCAGCACAGCGATATAACCGGTCTGGTTCAACAAGTTGCTGATATTGCGGGATGAGATGAATACGCCTTCAGTGGTAATGGTGAATATCGTCATGATCACGAACAAGGCGATATACATACCGTATTCACGGATGTTCTGCCGCAAGACTTTCTGAGCGTTGGATAAAAACGTCATAGTAGGGCTCTCCTCAATTCGCTGCCAGTTCCATAATTTTTTCCTGAGTGGCCTGTTCAATCGGCATCTCGCCGGTGATCTTGCCAGATGCAACCACGTACACACGATCGCTCATGCCAAGAACTTCGGGCAACTCAGAAGATATCATGATAATGCTCATGCCCTGTTCAACCAGGCGGGTCATGATGGTATAGATCTCATATTTGGCACCGACATCAATGCCACGTGTGGGTTCGTCTAAGATAAGGACGTTGGGTTTAACGAACAACCACTTGGCAACCGAAACCTTTTGTTGGTTGCCACCACTCAAATTACCAACTTTTTGCTCGACCGTGGGAGTTTTAATATTTAACGATGCTTTATACTCATTGGCAATGCTTACCTCTTCATTGCCATTGATAACGCCGTTTCTTGCGATCTCTTCCAGGTTTGCCAGGGTAATATTCTGCTTGACATCCTGGATCAGAATAAGCCCATTGCCTTTTCGGTCTTCTGTCACATAAGCCAGGCCCGATGCAATAGCCTCTTCAGGGTGGGCGAAGCGTCTCTGCTTCTGCCCTTTGATCTCAATTTCACCGCTAACATGATAACCATCTGGGTTGCCGAAAATGCTCTTTGCAAATTCGGTGCGCCCAGACCCCATCAGGCCTGCCAGGCCAACGATCTCGCCTTTCTTTACTTTGAGCGAGATGTTCTTGAGGATATCTCGGCCAAGCAGGGGGCTGTAAGCATTCCAATCTTTTACTTCAAGGACGATCTCATCGGTGGGTTTAACTTTTTTGGGCGGGTAAATATTATCAATCTCACGCCCAACCATGTGCTTAATGAGCACCTGTTCAGAAACCTCGCCTTTTTTTGCATCGAGCGTACAAACGGTCTGCCCATCGCGCAAGACGGTGACCGTATCTGCGATCTCGATCACTTCTTTTAGCTTGTGCGAGATCATGATGCAGGTGACCCCGTGATTTTTGAGCTCGCGTAAGAGGTTGAGCAGGTTCTTGCTGTCATCCTCGTTCAATGCTGATGTAGGCTCATCTAAGATGAGCAGCTTGGTATTGCGGCTGAGTGCTTTCGCAATTTCTACCAACTGTTGTTTACCAACGCCAAGGTCTTTGATCTTGGCGGCCGTATTGACGTTCAGCCCAACCTTTTTGACGACCTCACCGGCGCGTTTGATCGTTTCGTTCCAGTCGATCGTTATTCCAGACTTGATCTCGTTCCCTAAGAAGATGTTCTCGTAAACCGTCATCTCAGGAATTAGAGCCAATTCCTGGTAGATAATAGCAATCCCGATATTTTCGCTGTCGCGGATACTGGTAAATTTTTGTACCTGACCTTCAAAGACAATATCACCGCTGTACTCGCCGTGGGGATACACGCCGCTCAGTACCTTCATCAGGGTCGATTTCCCTGCCCCGTTTTCACCAACCAGGCAGTGGATCTCTTTCTCGGCGACGCTGAAGGTTACATTGTCCAGGGCCTTAACGCCGGGGAAAGTCTTGGTTATGTTTTTCATCTCCAAAATGGGATGGCTCATGGCAGCTCCGGCTCAATTCGTGACACAGATTGATATTTTAGAGAACAGGAATAGCGATTGGTTTTGGTGGGCCGACCACTATTCCTGTTCTCAATTATATTACAGGGTGAAGATTAAGGTAAGCCAGTGAAATCGCCGGCGGGCCAGTAACCAGAGTCGATCACGGCCTCGACAACGTTGTTCGCGTCAACCGTAATGACCTCAGAGGGCATGGCGGGGACATCGATTGCACCGTTGTTGTAGGTAGTGGTCTGGGGAGGGGTCTTGCCTTCCAGGTATGCGATGGCGGCGCTGATGGCGTCAGAGACCAGGGTGCGAACGTCCTTGAGGACGGTCATGGACTGCTTGCCATCGATGATGTACTGGATGGAGGCCTTCTCAGCGTCCTGGCCGGTGACCAAGTAGCTGGTGACGTCGGGGTCAGCAGCGAAGGCATCGGCAATGGCGCGTGCGGTGCCATCATTGGGGGCGAGGATAAAGACATTGCCCTTATCGGCGGCGGTAGCAACGGTCAGGTTGGCTTCAGCCAGGCCCTTGGCGGTGTTGAAGTCCCAGTTGGTGGTGATCTGGCCGAGGATCTTGCCCATCTCGTCGCGGGTCAAGGTGGCCTTGTCCTGCAGGGCAATCGCTTCGCTGGAGTTCTTGATCACGAAGGTGCCATCGGCGATCTTGGGCTGGAGCACATTCCAGGCGCCTTCGAAGAAGAGGAAGGCGTTGTTGTCAGAGGATGCGCCAGCATACAGGTACAGGGGGTTGCCAGTGCCGGTGGCATTGTCAACCAGGTACTGGGCCTGGGCTTCGCCCACGGCAACGCTGTCGAAGGTCACATAGTAGTCAACGGCGTCGGTGTCGCGGATCAGGCGGTCGTAGGAGATGACTTTGACACCAGCGGCGGCGGCGGCTTCAGCAGCAGCAGCGGCGGCAGCGCCATCCTGCGGGCAGATGATGAGGACCTGGATGCCCTTGGTGATCAGGGATTCGACATTGGCTTTCTCTTTGGCCGAATCGCCCTGGCTGAAGAGGATTTCAACTTCGTAACCAGCAGCGGTGAGGGCCTCAACAAAGCGGGCTTCGTCCTGGATCCAGCGCGGCTCATCCTTGGTGGGGAGCACGATGCCGACCTTGCCGGTGACCGGGGCCACAGGAACATCAGTTGCAGCAGCAGGAACATCCGTTGCCACTACAACAGGCGCGGGGGTGGTGGCGGCCGGGGTGGTGCAGGCCGAGAGAAGGGTGGTGGCAATGAACAGAATGGCCACCAAAACACTTAGGGTATTCTTCTTAAACATGGACAATCCTCCTGGGATTTGAAATGGGTGATTTCTCTCTTGGTGTAAGGGTAGGGACTTTCTGGGTTGATTTTGGCGTTTGCATCTACCTCCTCGTGGTATTTGTACAAAACCGTACGCTATAATTATAGTAATGACGTTTAACTACAGCAACCCTGTTCATCCCCTTTTAATGATAGAGTTATCCCCCTATCGATTAGGGGATTCCCCCTAATAATCTGTTATACTTGAGGGCATGACGTTTACAAGAACCCTTTTAGCCGATGACCATGCTTTGGTGCGGACCGGATTGCGCGATGCCTTGGCGAGCTTATCGGGCATTGAAATTGTAGGTGAAGTTGGGAACGGAATCGAGCTTATGGATGCGGTGTTAAGCCTGAAGCCCGATTTATTGGTGATGGATGTCAATATGCCTGATTTCGAGCCGGTGGCAGCGGTGAAGAGGATGTTGGCTGTTCATCCATCGTTGAAAGTGTTGGTGGTCAGTGCATATGACGATCAATCCTACGTGGTTGGTTTGCTCTCAGCAGGGGTGAACGGTTATCACCTCAAAGACCAGCCGCTTTCAGATTTTCAACTGGCAGTGGAGCGCGTCTTGGGTGGTGGGCGTTGGATTTCAGGCCCTCTGGTTGACCGCCTGGTGGGCTACCATGCCACAGCCGCCAGCGAGGCTTCGCCTTTGACCCGCCGCCAACGTGAATTGTTGTTTTTGCTGACCCAGGGATACAATAACCAAAAGATTGCATTGGCGATGAACCTGAGCGTCAAGACGGTTGAGAACCACCTGACGGCGCTCTACCGGGCGATTGGCGTAGAAAGCCGTTTAGAGGCCAATAACTACGCCAACAGCCACCCCGAATTATTGTTGAGCATCGAACAAGAACAGCTCATGAAGATGCCAGAGGCCCAGGTGGCCGGGAGCTTGACGGTGCTGGTGGTGGATGATAACCCGCGCTTCCGCATGCAGGTGGGCAAGATGGTGAGCAGGGCCCACCCGGCCTCTTCGATCTACGAGGCCGATAATATCGCCGGGGCGGTCCGCCTGGCCGAGCAGGTGAAACCCAGGCTGGCTTTGATTGACGTGATCTTGGATGACGAAGATGGCATCCAGTGTGTCCGCGATATGAAGAAGATATCGGCGGCCACGCGCATCATCCTGATCAGTGCTTACCCCGACCGAGAGTTTCGACGGATGGGTTTGAGTGCCGGGGCCATCGCTTTCTTAGACAAGAAAGATATCGATGCGGCTGTGATCCGGCAGGTCGTGGAAGATACGCTGGCGAATTAGTTTGAGATGGGGCCGATCACCGGGTAAGGGCTGGGTATCTCGATCACTAACTCCAGCCCGCCCGATGCGGGCGATTCAACATGCATGCTGCCCCCAAGCAGGCTGACCCTTTCGCTGATCCCCACCAGCCCAAAATGTTTTTCCTCTGAAAGCACCCCCAAGTTGATCGGTTTCGGAATCCCCTGTCCATCATCTTTCAAATGGACAACCAGGTTGGCGTTAGGTGTGCGTTTCAGGGCCAGGGTAACCAAAGAAGCCCTGGCGTGTTTGCGCACGTTGCTCAATCCCTCTTGAATAATGCGGAATACTGAGAGCTCAATAGGCTCTGGCATGCGCCCCAGGTCTGGGTCGATATCCAGGTCTACCCGAATGCCGTTCTGCGAAGACCATTGGTGGACCAAAGAACGGATGGCAGCAGACAATCCGTGGCTGTCAATGGTGGGGGGGCGCAGGTTGCTGCACGTCTCACGCAGGCTGCTGACCACGTTGCGAATCCCATCGCGGATATTTGTCAGTTCTTGGCGCAGGTTTTCCTCAGAGATATCACCTTCTGCATCTTCCAGCCGGTAATTGTAACTGAGCAAATCTTGGATTACCTGGTCGTGCAGTTCACGCGCCAGGGCTTTGCGCTCGGCTTCGCGCTCTGTGATCAGGCGCCGGTTGGCCTCTTGCAGGGCAAGATTCAAGTGGTCGAGCGATTCCATTTGTGCGTTCATGCGCTCGATCAATTGGCGGTTGAGAGAGCCCTGCGCCTTCAAGCTCTCATGGAGGGCTTTTTGCGCACTGCGCAGTTCATCGGCCTGTTTTTGGGCGGTATAGTAATTCTCAAAGGCCCAGATCACAGGCGTCACTTGTTCCTGCCGGTTAGAACCTACGATCATCTCTACCACCTCGCGCGGGGTGGTCTCGGCAGTGGGCTTGAGCGTTACCTGTCGCCCGTGATACAAAACCAGGATGCGGTCGGTGACTGAGAAGATGTGCTTCAGATCGTCACTGCTGAGGATGACCGCCACCTTTTGTTCTGCAAGCTCTTTGACTTGTGCGAGGAGCTTTTGCTGTCTCTGGAAGCTTAAGGGTGCCAGGGCATCATCCAAAAGGAGCAGTTTGCTGCGCCGGCAGAGGGCTCTACCGATGGCAACGATCTGTTGTTGTTCGTTCGTCAGGTTGAGCGGGAATTCGGAGATCAGTTCTGGAGGCAGGTCGAAGCTGGTTAAGAAAGCGCGCGCAGCATCGGCCATTTGGCCCTCTCGCGGCCACAGTTTGAAGTAGGGAACCCGGCACAGCTCTTGACCCAAGAATATATTGCGCAAGACGTTCAGGTTGTTGACCAGGTTGGGGTTCTGGAGTGCTGACTCGATCCCCAACTTGTGCGCCATTGAGGGGGCCGTAAGCGTGATGCGTTGGCCTTCAAATAGGATATCGCCGTTGGAAGGCAGATATGAGCCGCTGAGGAGGTGGAACAGGGTCGATTTGCCAGAGCCTCGCTGCCCAACAACACCCAATACTTCTCCAGGCCGGATATCAAAATTGACCCCTTCCAAGGCTTCAACCGGGCCAAAGGATTTGCACAGGTTCTTAACGCTGAGGAGTGTGTTTGATTCGGGCACTACATTACCTCGGTTCCGGGTCTCATCATGCAAGGATCGCAACGATCAACGGTGCAATGATCAAAGCGGGCAAGAAATTGCCCACCCTGATCGACTTGATCTCAAGCAGGCTGCTGACGGCAATCCCAATCAAGATCACTCCGCCGGCAGCGGTCATTTCATTCATCATTGGGGGCGAAATAAGCGCCTGGGCCTGGGCTGCCAGGAGGCTCAACCCGCCCTGGTAAAGCAGGATGACCAGGCTTGAGAAGAGTACGCCCACCCCCAGGCTGGAGGCAAAAGCCAGGGAGGCGAAACCATCCAACACAGATTTGATTGCCAATAACTCGTAGTTGCCGGTCAGGCCGTCTTGTATGGATCCTAAAATGGCCATTGGGCCAACGCAAAACAGCAGCGATGCCGCCAGAAAGCCGCGCACAAACCGGCTGCCCTGGCTGGTTGGCACTTCATCCGCCTGGGGACGGGTAAAACGCTGCTCCAGCAAACTACCCAGGCTGCGCAAGCGGTCTTCGATGCGCGCCCATTCGCCCAACACGCCGCCGAGCAAGAGCGCTCCCAGCACAATGATCGGGTTCTCGGTTTTCAAGAACATCTGCAGACCCATTGCGCCGGTAAAGAGACCCAATCCTGCAACAACGGTCTGGTGTAAACGCTCGGGCAGGCGGCTGCCGAAGAGCAGGCCCAGGGCTCCGCCAACCAGTATGGTGATGATGTTGATCAGGGTGCCAATCATAGGTGGTTTACCCGGCCTGGGCTTTTGCCAGCGAAGTGGCCTGCCCGGCAGTTTCGTTCTCTAGCAGTTCGAGGACAAAGCACAGGGATGAGAGTCGGTTGAGATAGCGCAGCAGCTCGCCATTCTCCAATTCGTGATCGTGAAGCAGTTGGGCTACACGGCGCTCGGCGCGGCGCACAATGGTGCGCGCCAGGGCCAGGGCAGCGCCGGCAGGGCAGTCGCCAGGGAGGATGAATTCTTTAGGCGGGTTGACCTGGCTGCCAAGGGCATCAGCCTGGGTCTCCAGCCAGGCCACGCGCTCGGCATTGATGGTGCGGAAGCGGGCGGCGTTTTCGGGCGTGGCGGCTACCTCAGCCATGAGCTGGTAGAGATCGCGCTGGGCCTGTAAGAGCAGGGGGGCAGTGACTGAAGCGCGGCTGGTGGCGCGCGCCAGCCCCAGGGCGGCAGTGGCTTCGTCAACCGCCCCCAGGGCTTCGAGGCGTGGAATGTGCTTGGCAACCCGGCCCTCACCTAATAGACCAGTGTAACCATCATCGCCAGTTTGGGTGTAAAATGTAGACATGCGCTAATTATACGCGAGACCGGGTAGTTTGCGGTCAGTAAAAGGTTGAAATCCGCGCAATTTATCGAAAGGAGTTTTGAGATGCAAATCCGTTGCCAACACTGTCACAGACCCTTTGGGGTGGGCCGTGAGTTTGTGGTGGAGGTCTTGGACGAAATGAAAGCGCAAGACCTGGGTTACCACACCTTTGTTTGCCCGCACTGCGGTAAGAACAACCGCTCTTCAAAGGCAGAATTAATGCGTGCCGCACCAGATTGGGGGAAGGCCGAAAAGCCCAAGGAGGCTTAGCGCGCTGCAAAAGCAAATGGGGCTGCTCAAAAGACTCTTTTTGGCAGCCCCATTTGCGTATCCACGGGGGTTAAGAATAGCACTAAAACAAGACCAGGGCTAATTCTTTGCGGTAAGCTGGGGTGAGGGGGTTGTTTTCGCCCAGGGCCTCGAAAAGCGCCAGGATGGTGCGGTGTACTTCGCCGCTGCGGAAGCGTTTATCCTGGCGCAAGATATCCAGCAAACCATCCAGCGCGGCGGCATAGTTGCCTCGCTGCACCAGGCGTAAGGCGTTGAGGTAGGCCGCTTCGAGGGGGTCTTCGCTGAATGCCGGGGCAGCGGTTTGCCACTTCAGCGCTTCAACCAGTGGACGCAAGGTCTCTAGGGCGGCATACTCTTTGCTGGCAGGGAAATTCCGCGTCATCTGAGCGGCTTCCTCCACTTGCCCCTGCATCAAGATGCTCTTCAGCATGCCAAGCAGGGCCGGGGGGTACTCGGGGTTTTTGGCCAGGAATTGGCGGAAAGTGCTTTCGGCGGCTTTCCAATTCTCCAGGTCGAGCTGGCTGAACCCTTTTTCCAACAGCAAGTCGGTTTGGCTAGGGGCCAGGGTGCGAAGAAATTCGCGCAGCCGCGGCTCGGGCTGAGCGCCTACCATTTCGGCAACCACCTGCCCGTCGCGGAAGGCTTTGAGATTGGGGATGCTGCGTACGCCAAAGCGCAAAGCCAGGTTGGGGCTGCCATCCACATCCACCTTTGCCAGGCGGAAGCTGCCCTGGGCTTCCTCAGCCAGCTTTTCCAAGAGCGGGCCAAGGGTCTTGCAAGGGCCGCACCAGTCGGCCCAAAAATCGACGATCACCGGCGTTTGTTGAGAATAGGCAATCACTTCATACTCGAAGTCTGCCTCGGTAACGTTAATGATATGACCTGTAGCCATCATTCGATGATCTCCTGCGCCTCTGTCACTCGTCCTCAGGGGCGGCCGCGCCGGGCTGTACTACCTCGATCACCTCGCCATGCACGTTGATGCGCACCCGGAAACCCATCATGCCCATGTAAGCGCGCCCATCAGCAGGTATGCCGGTTTGCAGCACATTTTCGATCTGCTGATCGATGTTCTTGAGTTGGGTCTCAATCAAGGCGCGCGAGAAAATATCCTCTTGCCCCAGCATCTTGGCGGTTTGCTCGGCAAGCAGGTCTTCATGGCCTTCGATCATGTCGGTCATGGTTCTTAAAACCTGGCGATCGACCTGCTCAGAGGGAATGTGGCGGCGAAAACCGGCGTCATCAACTACGTAGCACGGTTCATCGCCCACATAGGCGGTATCTACAGGCCGGTCGAATTCGTCGACGATCAGGCCGGCAAAAAGAGGCTCGCGGGGCATACGATTACGACTGCTTCCCTTCAACGGCTGCCAGCAGGATGGCGGCAGCGATACCCAGGCGGTGGTCAAGCTTTTGGGCGTTATCCATGCTGAAATCCACGTCCAGCTCATAGCGGAACAGGTTAAAGCGCTGTTTCAGGTCTGCCACGCGGCCCTGGCCAATGAGGATATCGTAGTTCTGCGGCAGCAGGCTGCCCAAAAGCAGGCGGCGCAGCAGGCTGAGGGTGAGCGAGTCTTCGCGCAAGACGCCAATTGGCTGGTCGGCAGCATCTAACACCTGCCACTCGTCTTGGATCATCGAGCTGAAACCTTTGCGCCGCAAGACGTCCACTTTCTGATTGAGCAAGGGGTCAACCACATCATAGGCCGCGGCGAAATCGAGCACGTTGCGGGCCTGGATGCTGAGGATCTCTTGGGTGCGCGTTTCATCGGCGTAGATGCGGATATCTTCCTTCAGCTTGAACATCTTTTGCTGGCTGAACATGACCATCTCGCCGCTGGGGTTGTAGATGCGGAACTTTCCGGTCAGGGCCATAACCTGACGTTTGAGCAAATATTGGCGGTGCTGGAAGGCAGGGTGCATAGACGACTCCTTTACTCGATTATATCAACCTTGGTGCCCGAGAGGTGATCCCATTTGAACTGTTCACCCATCGGGACGTTGGGCAAGCTCCAACGGAAAAGCCAGCGTGCGGCCTGGCTGGGTAAATTGATGCACCCGTGACTGCGCGGGTGACCAAAATTATTATGCCAGTAAGTGCCGTGAAATGCAATCCCCTCTTCGGTAATATAAGAATTCCAGGGCACACCCGGCAGATCATAGCTGTTGGCTGCCAGGTTGCCGGCTGCCATGTGGCGCGAAGGGCGTTTGTGAAAAATGCTGTAATGGCCCCTGGGGGTTGAGAAATCTCCGTTGCTGAATTGAGCCCCGGTGGCAACGCGTGACATGTAGACCGGCTCGTCCCATTCGTAGGCCACCATCACCTGGTCGCGGAGGTGCACTTCGATACGCTTCATCACATCTGGCACCTGTGGTGAGATGGGGCTGAGGTCTTCGGCGGTGAGCAGGCGAAAGTGTTGGGCGGGCGCAAAGAAGGTAAAATCCCACTTGTCATCCTGGATGTGGTACCACACCTCGTCATTGCTGGCGCGCGTGATGCCGGTGACCCAATAGGTTGTTTCATAGTAAAAGCGATAAGCCACTGGTTGGTTGAAGCCATGCGTCCAGCGACCATCGGTATACGGAACCGTCACCATGGCGTGCGTGCCTCCCTCGGGCAGCCCGGCAGCCACTTCGTTCATCTCTGTGCGTACAGGCTGGATGGCCCCAGAGTGGGCATAGCCCTCACTCCCAATGCGGTACCAGATGCGATTATGTGAGGAGAGGTCCTCGCTGACGATGACATCGGTGATGGGCAAGACGCGATCTCGCCAATAGGTATTGACCTTATTGGCGTCGAAACGGGGCGCATCCATTACTGGAATGTGGGTATCAAGCACCCGGCCTTGTTGCCCAGGATCCAGGGTTTGCAAACGCAGCAGCGCCTCGCTGGTCTCATCTGGCTGTGGGCGGTGGGCATCCAGCCCCAGGCGGTCCAGCAGGCTGCGGTGGGGGGCCATAGCCCCCAGCCACAGGCTGAGCCCAGCCAGTTTCAAGAAGTTCCGGCGGGAAGTATGCTGGTCGCTTGCCCCAGGCGGTGGTGCAGCAGGGGGTATCATTCGTGGATATTGACCAAGGTGCCCACAGAGGCAAAATCGAACAACCAGGCCGCATCTTCGGTGCGTAGGTTAATACAACCATGACTCATGGGCGTGCCAAAATTATTGTGCCAATAGGTGCCGTGCAGGGCATAGCCATCGTAGAAATACATGGTATACGGAACGCCCGGCAAGTAGTAGCCTGTGCCCCACATGGGCGTGGCAGTGTACTTTACATAGATATGGTACTGCCCGGTGACGGTGGGGTGCATCCAGGTCCCTGTGGAGACGAGGAAAGACGCGACCAACTCTTCGCCTTCGTAAGCATAAACAAGTTGATCGCTCAAGTCGACGTCAATCCAGCGGTCATCATCGCCAACCTCGTCTGGCAAATAACCATACGCAGGGGGTTCGGGGGTGTCGGTGGGGATGGGGGTTTCAGTAGGAATAGGGGTTTCGGTCGGCGTGGCCGTGGCAGTGGGTGTGAAGGTGGGGGTCGGCGTGGCCGTGGGGGTAGACGTGGGGGTGGGTGTGAGGGTGACTTTGCCGGTCAGGATTTCTGCCACCTGGATGGGCAGAGACCCGCTGGCATCCCAGGCGGGCGCCATTTGCCTGAAATCAATGCCGACAGAAGCCAGGGCCGGTTGCCCAACCCAGGCAACTGCCAGGAGGCTCAAGACAGCCAGCATCAGCATCAGCCATGATGGCGCCCGGCGGCCAGATGAGACAGCTGGTGCGGCCTGCATGCGGCTGGCCACAACTGGGGGTTGTGAATGGGTGCGGGCATCTGGGTCGGCCAACAGGCGGCGAATAGCCCAATGCATACCCTGGCGGGCGCGTTTGCTGTGGGGGTTGATCGCCAGGGCGCGCTTGAGATAATCCAGGCTGGCACGCGGGCTGGCCGAGGCAGCCAGCCACAGCCACGGCTCCTCTAAGTGGGGGGCCAGGGCTGCGGCGCGCTGCGCCCAGTAACGAGCCGCGCGACGATCGCCGCGCCGGAAAGCCTGGCGTGCATTTTCCAGGGCTTGCTGGGTGGCGGGGTCCAACGTTTGGGTCATGGCACTGTGCTGGGGGTGGTGGTGCCTTCGGAAATATCCTCGTTGCGCACAAAACACAAGATACCCGCGGTGATGCCGCGCGCCAGCAGATCGGGTTGTTCAGTGAGGATCTTGCGATCCAGGTTCATGAAACCCACTTCAATGATGGCGGCGGGCGTATCGGAGTTGATCTCGCCGAAGGCGTGGTAATTGGTCATATCATTGGTTACACTGCCGGCATGGAAACGCATTCCGGTGATATCGGCGTAACGGGTGCGCAAGCAGGTGGTCAGGCGCGTGGCCTGCTCAGGATAAGATGTAGACAGGGCCGCGGCGACCTTAAACCCCATGGCTTCATCATTGATGTACTGGCAAGAGTCGGCATGGATCGAGACCAATGCCAGAGAGCGGTAGCCAACCAGGCGCGGGTCGAACTCTGCCAGCAGGTCCACATCGTATCCTTCGGCGTTGAGGCTCTCTTTGACCATTTGGGCAACGGTAAGGTTGATATCCACTTCGCGCGTCCCGCCCAATTCGTCGGGGCAGACGGCGCCTGGGTCATTGCCTGAGTGCCCCGCAACGATGCCGATGCTGGGATTGGGGCGCGCCGTGGGCGTGGGCCAGTTGGGCTGGGGCGTGCTGGATTGTGTGGCCAGGGCGGCTTCCAGCTTTTCAGACAGGCTGGAGGGCAACAGGCCGGGCTCGGTCCAGGCGGTGAAGAGCGTGGCAAGCAAAAACGCAACGCCCAATACGATCTGCACCAGGTAAAAAGTGCCGCCGCTGGCCTTGCGTTGGCGAGCCGGTGGCGCGGCACTTGAGCCAGCCGCTTGGGCTGGCGCTTTGTTTGAAGAAGTGGGCGGCTGGTTAGCCGGAGAAGGTTCTGCGGTCATTTGGTTAAGATACTACCTTATTTGGCCCTGGATGGCAAGTGGTTATACCATCTCTTTCTTGACTCTTGGCTTGGGCGAATGTATGATGGGTATGTAAAGGAGCGTGCAAGTATGATGCCAGAACAGCGCCTGACAGATGATGAAAGAGATTTCTTGTTAAAACTGGCCCGCCAATCTATTGAGAATGCGGTCCATCATCAGCCTTTGCCCACCCTGGATGCCACCCAACTGACCCCGGTGTTAAGCACCCCCGGTGCTTCGTTTGTAACCCTGACCTTGGGTGGAATGCTGCGCGGCTGCATCGGTGCGCTGGAGCCATACCAGGGCCTGGCGGAGGATGTGCGCGAGCACGCTGTGGCGGCGGCGTTGGACGATTACCGCTTCTCGCCGGTGACCCCAAAAGAGTTGGCCAGCCTGGAAATTGAGATTTCGCGCCTGACACAGCCTGTCTCGCTGGCATACGTCACGCCCGCCGATCTGCTGGAGCGGCTGCGCCCGGGTGTGGATGGTGTGATCTTGCGCGATGGCCTGCGCCGGGCTACTTTCTTGCCGCAGGTTTGGGAGAAGATACCTGACCCGGCGGTGTTCTTGGCGCACCTGTGCGAGAAGATGGGGGCGCGGCCAGACCTTTGGCAGCACAAGAAGCTGGATGTCATGATCTACCAGGTTGAAGAGTTTTCAGAAGCCTCTCACCGGGCAGGGCGCCAATCATAGAACTGGCTTAGACGCTTATTCGTTCAGGTATTCGCCAAAATCGAAGAGGTCACCGATCGATTGCCGGTTATAGTTGCGCCGGATGGCCTCGCCAATGGTGGCCGCGATGGGTAAGATGGTCAGGCATGGAATGCATTTTTCGATCGGAATAGGCACCGTATCGGTAGTGATCACTTCGGTGATCTGGGGGATGGCGCGGATGCGCTCCAGCGCATTGTTCAAGAACAAGCCGTGCGTGCAGATCAACTTGATCTCTTCAATGCCGCTGTGAACCAACAGGCGGCTGAGATGCAGCACCGATCCGCCGGTAGCAATCTCATCGTCGTAGATGATGGCTTTACGAAAACCCTGCACCTGCTGCTCAATCAGGCTGCTGATCTCTACCTCAGTATCTGATAAACGCCTTTTTTCGGCTGAGATAGATGATAGGCCAAGCCGTTCAGCCAGGCGGGCGGCAGAGCCGGCGCGGCCGTAATCGGGCGCAACCACCACCGTCTCAGCAGGATCGAGCTTGAGGGCGTGTTTGTATTTACATTCCAGCAGGTAATTGCAAAATAAACCGCGGGCGGTCAGCGGATCGGTGGGAATGCTAAAAAAGCCATGCACCTGGGGTGAGTGCAAGGTTACGGTCATCATATGCGTCGCACCTGCCGTTTGCAGCATGTCTGCAATCAGGCGGGCCGTGATCGAGATGCGCGGGGCATCCTTCTTGTCAGAGCGGGCATAAGAGAAATAAGGGATGATGGCATGGATTTCGCGCGCCCCGGCGTGGTGGGCAATATCCAGCATCATGAATAATTCCATCAGGTGGTCGCTGACCGGAGGAATGAGCGACTGCACGATGTAGACAACGCGCGAACGGACGCTGGCGCCTAGCTGGATATACAGATTATCGTTGCTGAAGCGTGAGACCAGGGTGGGTTCGAGCGGCACACCCAGGTGGTCGGCAATATCCTGAGCTAACTGGCGGTGCGAACGACCGCTGAAGACGCGTACATCCTCTGGATTGATCTTGGGCTGCATACCTGCTCCTTGTTGACAAAAGTCAAAACCCCAACAGGCACATCAATTGTATGAATGCAGAACCCTGGCTGGGCTGCGCTGCACCGCTTAGATTTGCTCGAAATGGGCTACATTCAACACAAATAAAGTGGCGCGCTTGGCACCCGGCTCAGCCGCCGGCGCGCAGTTCTGGCGGATGACCTGGATGGCCTCGTCCACCTTCTCGTCTGCAATGCCAACCAGCAGGGTGGTTGATCCGCGCCGGAAGAAGCCGCCAGTGGAGGCGATGCGGGTGACGCGGAACTTAGATTCGACCAGGGCGTGTGAGATGTTTTCTGAATCTTCATCTCGCAAGACGGCAATCAGCATTTTCATGATCACACCTCCTCGTAACGTTCAAGATCAAAGGCGAATAAGGTTGCGCCCCCCACGGTGATGGGGGTGGGCGTGGTAAGCGGCATTGGCGAACCTTCCAAGGGCAAGGTGACGTATTCTACTCGCGTGCGGCAGTTCTGGTAGAGCGCTTGCACTACCTCTGCTTCACGTCCTTTGGTCAGGCCAATTAATAGGGTGACGTTGCGCCGACCCAAGAACCCCCCCGAACTCGGCAGGCGAGTAATCGAGAACCCCAGCTTATCCAGCGCATTGAAGGCATTCTCGGCGTCTTGTTCTTGAACCACAGCTGTCACCAGCCGGTTGATCAATTTTTCAGGAGTTTCTGAAGTGGTCATGATCTCTGCCTCAGCCACAAGTTGAGAATAAGTTTCATTGTTTATCACTCCATCTCGCAGGCCACCCTGCGAAAGCTGTGCGCGGGGTGTCAGACCCTTTATTGATCGTTACTTTCATTTTATCGTAAATTTGCCATTCTGGCATACTGAAGCGCCAGGCAGAAGTGCCAACAGCAGCCGGGGGTATGGGTTGATGCGATGATGATGCCCGGTTTTTTATCACAAATGTCATTCGAGGCGAATGGTTTGCCAGCGGGTGGTGTTGCTGCTGGGGTCATTCTTGACCGTGATATTTTGGCCATCCGGAAAGATGATCATGGTCTTTTTCTTCTGGCGCAGCACGGTCAGGCCGCGGTATTTCACGGTCACGGGCCAGGGGAATGGGTTTGAACCGCTGATGGTCACGCAGTGTGGAGAGATGATGCGTACGCCCAATACATCCAAAAACAGTCCCAAGGGAGCAAGCCCGGCTGCGGCGTTAACCTCTCCTTGACCGTAGCCGGTCTTATCGTCATAGTAGCGGCGGAAAGCCTGGTCGCGTTTTAGGGTCTGGGTGATGGCTTTCATGATGCGTGTCAGGAGCTCAGCGGCTTTGGCGCGCTGCCCATAACGCACCAACCCTGCACCCACCAGGGCGTTCCAGGGCAGGTAAATCCCCGAACAGGCCTCAGCAGCAGGAGATGGGTTTTTCTTGTCTTTCGAAGCCGGGTCAAAACAAGAGCGCAGCCCATAGGTTCCCCAGAAGTGTTTGGCGCTGGTAATGGTTTGCTTGATCAGGGTCCTGGCGCGCTCGGCATCTGGTATGCCTGCCCAGAGCGGCAGTAGCACGGTGTGATCGGGGAGGCTGTGCTCGGCTGTGTATACAAAAACCTGGTCTTCCGGTTGAATACCCTCCAACCCGATATGCTCGATGCTGGTATACGTGCGTTCACTGGTCAGGCAGCCAATGCTGGTGTCGTCTGATGCGGGCCAGCGGCGCATCCTCTCGGCGGCCAGGCGTTCAATGCGATGCCCTCCCGATGACCCGCTGCCATGGATAAAAACTTGCACTGCGCGCTGCCCCTCGCCGCTCAGGCGGATCTTGAACAGCAGGCGCACCGGCTGGCTGAACTCTTCTGCAATACGGATCTCACCTGGCCCCTGGCGCGTTCCCAATTCTTGCCGGTTGGTGCTGACGTGCGCATCGCGGTCCCAATACTGGTAACAAGCGCTCTTTTCATTCCAGGCCGCATCCACAGCACTTTGCAGCGCCGCCGCCTTGGCCTGCAGGTCGTCCACGTGTTGTTCCTGGCCCAGCAGGCGGGCAATGTCGATGAGGGCTTCGCATTCTCGGTACAGGTAAGCGCACAGGTCTGGCGACTCAACCGTGGTGATATCGAGCCCTTGTGACCATTCGTGCCAATGGGCAAAGAGGGGGTGGTCATCAAAGCCGGTTTGCATGGCATGGCTCCATTCTGGAATGCCATCGCCATCCCGGTCAAATTCGGGCCGGAACCAGGATTGTAAGAAACGGAGCAGCCCGGCGAAGGTCTGTTCCAAAAAGGCGCGTTCGCCCGTTGCCAGGTATATCTGCCAGGCCAGACTGGCCAGCAGGGGGGGGGCGTTCAATTGGCCGCGCTGGCCGCCCAGGCCGGGCTTCCAGTCAACGGTGCCATCCTCGGCCTGCTGTTCTAAAAAGTTGAACAGGATCCCCTGCACCAGTTGCGGGGCAGAGGGCAATACCAGGCTGGCCAGGTAATGAGCTTCCAGCGGGGTTTGGCCATTCCAAAGATGGTTGTAATCACTGCCATCGCCGCGCATCGAGTAACCCTGGTCTGGCAGGCGGTTGGAGACAAATGAGGGCCGGTCCAGGCCGCGCAAAGGATGCAAGAAAAGCCCCAGAGCCACCTTTTGGGCCAGGAAGAAGGCGGTATCCCAGCCCGGATCGCCAGTGTGGATCTCGAGCATGGATGCGTTGCTCAATTCAATGCGGGCGCGCAGAGCGTCCCAGTTTCGCATAGCCAGTGAACGCCCCCGCTCGAACGCGGCGGTGTTCTGTTCCTGGCTGTCTTCGCCTGCTGAAAGGGCCCAGCTTACCTGGCGGCTTTCGCCTGGCTGTAGATCCAGTGATATGGTCAGCCCTGTGTACGGTCCGCTGCTAGGCTGAGCCCCCTCGCTGACATAAAACAAAGGCGCCAGGCTGCCGGTTTTTCCGGTCAATACCGGGGTAAGCTCAATCTCAGCCGGTGACATGCGCTGACCAGCGTTCGAGGCCGGCATGAGCAGGGCCGTGTATTCCAGGCCAATGCTGCGCGGGGTGGCGCTGTGATTGGTCAGGCGCATCCGCCCGGCAATGGCTGGCAGGTTGGGAACCCAAAATTCATTCTCAACGTCAATATCCGAGAAGGGAGCATACGAGAGCCGGGCGTAGTTTGGGTACAGGCTGTGAACAGAAATTGGCCGGGCAAATTGATCTGGGTCACTCAGGGTTGTGTCGGCTTCACTGAAACGTGGAAAGATGCGCAGGCTGCGAGCGCGCAAGCCAAAGGTGGTTTGGACTGCCAGGGCAGGCGGCTCGCCGCCGCCCAGTTTCAGCTCCCAGATCTGGTCATTGCAGTAATCGGTTGGGCCAAAGCGGGCATCGGCGGCCAGTACCATAGATAGTGGATCGTTGGCTTTGAGGTCCCATTCGCGCATGTGCCTATTTTACTACGGGTGGCTGTTCTTCGGATGACCGGTACTGAATATTTGCCGGGTGGAAAACCGGCTGAAAATGCGTGGCGATATGAGCATGTTATAATGGCGCAACGATGTCCATGACGATTGAACTGACGCCTTTTCTACAACTGATCTTTGTCCTTGCCGTTCTCTTGGTCGTGGCCAAGTCGGCGGCCTATTTGAGCATCCGCGCCCACCAACCGGCTGTTTTGGGCGAGATTTTGGTTGGCTTGCTGTTGGGGCCTACCTTGTTGAATTTCTTGCACCTGCCTTTCTTAGAAGGTGACGTGTTGTCGGCCATCCTGGCTGAGCTTTCAGAGATTGGCGTGCTGCTGCTGATGTTTGTGGCCGGGTTGGAGCTGCACCTGGCTGATTTGCTGCGGAATGGTAAGGTATCGGCGTTTGCGGGCACCTTGGGTGTGCTGCTGCCGGTGGTATTCGGTTGGGGGCTTGGACGTTTATCTGGTTGTGGCAACCAAGAAGCATTGTTCTTGGGCCTGACGCTCGGGGCGACCAGCGTCAGCATTTCTGCCCAAACGTTAATGGAATTGAAAGTCTTGCGCAGCCGGGTTGGTTTGGGCTTGCTGGGCGCGGCTGTTTTTGATGATGTTTTGGTGATTCTATTGCTTTCGGCTTTCCTGGCCTTCACCGGCGGGAACGGCGGCATTGGGGTGGTGCTTGCAATCTTTGGGCGGATGATCGTCTTTTTTGGCCTGTCGGCGGCCTTTGGATTGTGGGCGCTGCCTTTTTTGGTGCGCCGGATCGCACGTCTGCCGATCAGCCAGGGTGTTTTAACCTTGGGCGTGGTGATCATGTTTGTGTACAGCCTGGCGGCCGAGCTGATGGGTGGGATGGCAGCCATCACCGGGGCCTTCTTGGCAGGGCTGATGTTTTCGCGCAGCCCCGAGAAGGAACGCCTGGAACGCGGCATGAGTGCCCTGGCCTACGGCTTTTTTGTTCCGCTTTTCTTTATCAATATTGGCCTGGCTGTGAACCTGCGTGCGCTGGATGTGTCTGCGATCTGGCTGCTGATCGGGCTGATCATCGTGGCTGTGCTGACCAAAATGGCGGGTGCCGGGCTTGGCGCGTACCTGGCTGGTTTTAACCGGCGCGAGGCCATCCAATTGGGTGCAGGCATGGTCTCACGAGGAGAAGTGGGATTGATCCTGGCGACGGTTGGCATGAACAACGGCCTGATGAGTGAGGCTGTGTTCTCAAACATCATCGGCGTTGTTTTGGTAAGCACCCTCGTCACCCCGCCTTTGCTGCGCTGGCTGTTCAAGCCAGTGCCCACGCCTGCGCCCGCCGCCACACCCGCACCCGCTGCGCCAACCACTGTCGTGAGCGAAAAGCAGGCAGAGCGTTTGGAATCAAAACAGGAGGTGGATTAATGTTATCGATGGTCATGTTTGTGCTGCACGACGCTGAGAAGTGTGAAGCGCTGCTGGATGCCTGGGAGGAAGTGGGCGTTGGCGGTGTGACGATCTTGCACAGCACCGGCCTGGGCAGGGTGCGCTCGGGACTGTGGGATGACATGCCTCTGATCCCCAGCCTGGAATCGCTGCTGGATCATGAAGAGAGCTTCAGCCGCACCCTGTTCACCGTGGTTGAGGAGATCCCGGGTGTTTCAGATGGCCTGGTGGAGCGCCTGGTGGCTGCCACCCAAAAAGTTACCGGCGATCTTTCTTTACCCAATACCGGCTTGTTGGTTGTGCTGCCTGTGGCCCAGGCCTATGGACTGCAAAAACAGCGCAGTGAATAAACGGATAGGATCTTGTAGGAGTATGATGCAGATGTTACCCAAAAACCGCGGTCTATACTTTGAAGAGTTTGAGGTTGGTCAGAAGATCATCACCACCGGGCGCACGATCACCGAAAGTGACGTGGTCACTTTTGCGGGCCTGTCGGGCGATTACAACCAGATCCACACGGATGCCGAATTCAGCGCTGGCACGCCTTTTGGCCGGCGCGTGGCGCACGGCTTGTTGGGGCTTTCCATCGCTTCTGGCCTGGCCATGCGTACGGGCGTACTGGAAGGTACGGTGATCGCTTTCCGTGAAATCAATACCTGGAAATTCTCAAATCCAACCTTCATTGGCGACACCATTCACGTCGAGTTGCTGGTCCTTGAAACCAAGGCCTTGCCCCGCCTGGGAGGCGGTTCGGTGGTGATCGAGTTATCGGTCAAGAACCAGCGCGACGAAACAACGATGAAGGGCACCTGGACGGTTTTGATCAACAGCCGGCCTGCTTCGGCATGAAGCACTGCCATTCATCATAAAACTTTGGAAGAAAATCGTATGCCTGAAATCCCTGCTCATTCTGATGAACAATCGGTCAACCGCTTCCGGCGCTTGCTGTCTACGGATGAGGATACTCAGCCCGTGCAGCCTGAAGGCCAGCCGGAGCCTGCTGGTGCGCCTGATGGCAGCCCTCCGCCCGCCGACCAGGCGGCCTTGCCGGCTGTTCCACCTGAGCCAGGGGTAAGCCCGCTTCCTACGGTTGAGCCGCCTGTCGAGCCTTCTCCGGCCCTCCAACCCCCGCCTGTGCCAAGAGAAAACCAAACTCCCCTGGCCGTCACCCTGCCGCCTCCGCCGCCGCTGGGCATCACCCCACAGCATTCACCCCCGGCCTTGGGCACTCAGGGTATGCCGCTGCCGCGCCGGGTTGATGAGTTCGATCTGCATGCCACGCGCGTGAGCCCCTCTGCCGTCAGCAGCCGGCCCGCGGCGCGCCCTGTTCGGCCTGTGCCGCCGCCGGTTGTGCCAACCCCGCCCGTTGTGTCGCCCCCGCCTGCCCCGCCGCGGGCCAAAGTTGCTGTTGATTGGAGAGGAGGCCTGGGCTGCTTGCTGCGCATGGCTTTGCTGGGCTTATTGGCGTTGATCATCATTGGGTTGTTGGGCGGCTCATTCGTGCTGTATGAGTATTACAGCATTGCCTCCACACTGCCTTCCGTGGACGATTTGCGCCAGCGTGCTTCTTCTTTTGAGACCACCCGCATCTACGACCGGAACAATAACCTTTTGTATGAGATGATCGATCCGAATGCCGGCCGGCGCACGTATGTCTCATTGGATAAGATTTCACCCCTCCTGGTGGCAGCTACGGTTGCAACTGAGGATCAAGAGTATTATTCGCATCCCGGCTTTGACTGGCTGGCGATTGTGCGCGCCTTCTGGCAAAATGCGCAGGGCGGCGAGACGGTTTCGGGTGCATCCACCATCACCCAGCAGTTGGCGCGCATCCTGCTGCTCAGCCCCGAAGAGCGCTATGAGCAGTCTTACATGCGTAAGGTGCGCGAAGCGCTCCTGGCGGCTGAGATCACGCGCCGTTATTCAAAAGACGAGATCCTTGAGCTGTACTTGAATGAAATCAATTATGGCAACCTGGCTTATGGCGTTGAAGCCGCCGCCTTCACCTACTTTGGCGTTTCGGCCAATAACCTGACCTTGCCCCAGGCCGCTTTCTTAGCTGGCTTGCCCCAGTCTCCCTCGGTCTACGATGTATACACCAACCGCGAGGCCACGCTGACCCGGATGCAGCAGGTGCTGACCTTGATGTACGATGCCAGCACTGAAGATGGCTGTATCTACGTCAGCAACAGCCCCGAGCGCGTGTGCCTGACGGTAGAAGAGGCTGTTTCAGCCTACCGCAGCCTGGATACGTACCAGTTCAAATCTCCGGATGTTGAGATGCGCTACCCGCACTGGGTCATGTATGTGCGTACCCTGTTGGAAGCGCAGTATGATGCCCAGACGATCTACCGTTCGGGTTTCTCAGTTTACACCACCCTCGACCCTGGCCTGCAAGATGCCGCCCAGCAGATCGTAGCTGAACAAGTGGCAGCCCTGGCGGTCAACAATGCCACCAACGGCGCCCTGGTGGCAATTCGCCCCTCCACTGGCGAGATCCTGGCGATGGTGGGTTCGGCCGATTTCTATAACGAAGCGATTGATGGGCAGGTCAATATGGCGCTCAGCCCCACCCGCCAGCCCGGTTCATCCATCAAGCCGCTGACTTACCTGGCGGCCTTCGAACGCGGCTGGACGCCTTCTACCCTGATCTGGGATGTGCCGTCAGAGTTTCCGCCCTCGGGCGATCCGAACGACCCGCGTGAGCCTTACAGTCCGGTCAATTATGATGGCCGTTTCCATGGCCCGGTGTCTGTGCGCAGTGCGCTGGCCAATTCCTATAACATTCCGGCCGTCAAAACCTTGCAGTTCACCGGCATCTTCGATGACCCGGCGACGGAATCGAAGGATGGCCTGGTGGGCATGGCTTCACGGCTGGGCATCACCACGTTCACGCGTCCCGATTACGGCCTGGCGTTGACGCTCGGCGGCGGCGAGGTGAGTTTGATGGAAATGACCGGGGCCTACGCCGTTTTAGCCAACGGTGGGCGGCGCGTGGCGCCGGTGGCCATCACGCGCATCCTCGACCACAATGGCGAGCTGGTATATGAATACCAGGTTCCCGCTGGCGAGCAGGTGGTGCGCTCTGAACATGCTTACCTGCTGTGGTCCATTCTCTCTGATAACGAGGCCCGTACACCTGCTTTTGGAGCCAATTCGGTGCTCAACCTGCCTTTCTTGGCGGCTGCCAAAACCGGCACCACCAACGACTACCGCGATAACTGGACCATGGGCTATACCCCCGATATTGCGGTGGGTGTGTGGGTGGGTAACAGCGACTATACCCCCATGCAGAACACCTCTGGTCTGACCGGCGCCGCCCCTATCTGGGCCAGCTTCATGCAAAATGCCGTTCAGCGCCTGACCGGCGGCAACCCCACCCCTTACCAACGCCCTGCGGGGATCGTAGACCGGGTGGTTTGCGCCGTCTCAGGGACAGAGCCTTCGCAGTGGTGCCCCAGCCAGCGAGCAGAGATCTATGCCGCCGACCAGCCCCCGCTGCCCAAAGAGCAGGATTTGTGGGCCAAGGTGCCGTTGGATACCTGGACCAACCTGAGGGCCTCGGCCGCCTGTGCCGATTTCATCAGCGAAGAGTTTGTGTTGAATGTAACCGATGTGTGGGCTGTGACCTGGCTCAAAGATACCAATGATGGGCGCAATTGGGCACAGCAGATGGGCTTCAATGACCCCATTCGGTTTGCCCCTCCGCGCGAGTGCCGGGCAGAAGACCCGCGCCCCTTCCTGGCCTTCCCAGCCCTGGGTGAAGGGCAAACGATTACCGCCTCACCCCTGGATGTGTATGCCCTGGCCTACGCCAGCGCAGATTTCAAGGATTTTTCGCTCTGGTATGGCTTGGGTGATAAGCCGGTGGAATGGATCAAGCTGATGGAACGCGACCAACCGGCTGCAGGGGCCGAGATGGTGCATACCTGGGACCTGAAAGACATCCCTGCCGGCACGGTGACCTTGCGCCTGCTGATGCACAGCATCCGGGATACCGAGGTCGAGCGTCTCTTGCACCTGAATATCCAGGTGCCAACTGCCACGCTCACCCCCACGCCCACGGTGACACCCAGCCCCTCGCTGACGCCGACCCTGGATGCGACGTTCACGCCCACCCCGTCGCCGGTGCCCAATGCCACCGATACCCCGCCGCCGACCAGCACGGTGCCGCCATCTTCGACCCCGCCCGCCAGCGAGACGCCATCGCCCAGCAATACGCCCACACCCAGCGAGGTGCCCACCGAAGGCCCTACGCTCACACCCACCGTCGAAGTGGGGGGCGGCTGAGCCTTAGATCAGGCGCATCTGAGGGGTTGAATACGTCAGTGGGTCGAGGCTGAGCAGCTCTTCGGCGTTTTCTCGGCTGAGGAGCGGGTTTTCGAGCAGCCAACGCAGGTGGCGGAATTTTATAAAACGCCATCCGGCGTTGGTTTCGCTGGCGCAGGCACGCGCCAGGCGCGGGTCGCGGCGCAGCTTGTAAGCCACCAGGTTGGCGCGCCCGCCTGGCAGCACAATGTAGGCGCGCCGCGGTGCCCAGCCAAGGGCTTCGGCTTGCAGCGAAGCCCCTTGCAAGATGATCTCACCAATCACTGCTGATGCAGTGGGATAAAACCAATACAGGGTCTGCCCGCCTGGTGCGGCTTCGCACCACTCAAGGGGCACCTTCTTGCCGCTCGCCTGAGCGCCAGGGTCGCTGCCCTCGATGCGATAGCCGAGCTTCTGGCCCAACCGGGCGAGCAACGCGCGGGCATTTTGCAGGTCTTGGCTGCGTTCTGCCGGTGCATCCTGGGGGTGCAGGCGCAGTTGAGCAGAGCCTGCTTCAAGCGTTTCAGCGTATGATTCGAGGCACACCTGGATCAATTCGACCGGCGGGGTCAGCAGGCCCGGGAAGGCGGTGTAAAGGACGCCCTCCAGCTCGGTCCGGGTGCAGCCAGGGTGTTTGAGCAGGTGATTGACCAAAGCCACCTCTACCTGGTCGGCCAGGGGGAGTCCGGTCCAGTTGGTATCGCGCAGCCACCAAAAGCCGCCTTCAGGGATTTCGTGGGAGGTGCTTTCTTCTTGAGATTCGGCTGGCGCGGCGGGCGACCGCGGGGTGGCAACCCTGGCGGCCTTCTCGCTGTTGGTGTAGCGCAGCAGGCCGGCCCGATAGGTCAGGCTCTCGCGCAGGGCGGTGTGAGCCTGGTTATACAATTCGCCGGGTGCGGCGGGGCCGGCCTCGCTGGTAGCATCTGGGGTGCTGGCAGTCTGCATCGATGCCAGGCGGGCCAGGTGGAAGATGCGTTTTTGAGCCATGCCGCCTGCGCCAACCGCAGCCAGGGTCAGCGAGGTGGCGGGCTCGGCGCGTGTGTGCAGGTGCTCAAGGATGGCCTGCTGAGCAGTTGTCATGGCCTCATTGATGACCTGGCTTGCATCGATAGGCTGGGTGGTACCGGGCGCACGGACCCAGGTGACCTGGGCCAGCTCTTGGGCGGCTCCGCCCTGGTTTTGTAGGGCCAGGCCTTGCAGGGCAAACCCGGCGGCGTCGGCGGCGGTCAGGGCGGCGGTCAAAAATCCAATCTCGGCTTCGCCAATCAAGCCTAAGAAAGGCAGCCCCTCGGCAGGCTGTTTGCTGGCCGGGGTGTGCTCATTTGTGGCAATATGCTTGAAGGCAGCGTACAGGGCTGTGGTGTGCCAGGCCCAATCATAACGCCGGCGCCTCAGCACGCTTTTGAATGGCCCAACCGCCTCGTGCCCCCACAGCCAGCCGGCCCATAATGCCGAAAGGCTCCAGAAGGCCTGGTTGGGGCGCGGCAAGGCCGTAACCACTGCCTGCACAGGGATGCCTGGCAGTGCTGCAGCCAGGTCTTTCAGGCGGCCCTCAAATAGGCAGATGCTGCCAGAACTTTCATCTGCCGGCAGGGCGGGCCAGATGGTGAGCGGCAGGCGTTCGGGGGCTGTTTCGCGTCCCCAAATCTGGATGCCGCGTTCGAGCGCCAGCCAGATATTATTCTCGCGGAAATGCTGGGGTGTGCTGAGCTGTTTGGGCCGTTCACGCCGGGCCGGGTGGTCCCACAGGGTATTGGCCTGGTCGCAGGCGTGCAGCAGCAGGGCTTGCAGTCCCTGGCGGCGGGCCGGAGAGAGCGATAAGCCATCCAGGCGGTTGATGAGGGTAAACAGGCCGTAAACCGCCCGCGGCAGGTAGGTGGCTATGGCTTCTTCGGCATGCTGGCGGTCAGGGTCGTTGGCGGGGGCCACGCGTTCCAGGGCCCGGGCGCGGTGCAGCCCGCCCGAAGCAAAGGCCGCGGCGCGCGTGCGGTCTGCCTCGCTGGCAGGATGCTCGCCCTCGGCGCCGCAGTTGGGGCATGTGTACAGGCAGGCATACGGCGCAGCAGGCGCATCTTCGCTGGCGGGCTCCCACACGAATGCTTCAACCTGGACGGGTTTTCCGCAGTGGGTGCACTCGCTGGCATATAAGGCCCGCATCTGTGGTTCAAGGCGTTCGCCGCCTCGCTGCGAGGCGGCCAGGTCAGCCAGGGCCGCCTTCAATTCAGATACGGCGGGCGGGTTGGCTGTCATTTCTAGCAAGAAGCGGCTGACGGGATTGTTGGCGGCAACCAAAACGTGGCAGCCGGCGCGAGCGGCTTCAACGGCCAGGCGCGGTGAGGCGCAGAAGGGATCGAGTACCCAGGGGCGCTCGGCGTGTTTCAACGGCAGGTGCTGCGACAGCCAGGCTGATACAACGCCATTGGGGATGGGGGGCAGGTAACGAGAGAGCGGTTCTGGAACAGGGGGCGTGCCGGGGATGTAGGGCACGGGGTTGTCCAAGATCTTTCCTCCAGGGTTATCCAAACAAGGCTTGCAATCCCAGGTACAGCAGGCCGCCGATCAGCAAGGTGGTTGGGATGGTCAACACCCAGGCCACCAGCATCTCTTTAGCCACCAGCCAGCGAACTTTGCTGACGCGTTCTGCCGCGCCCGCCCCCATAATGGCCGAGCTGACCACGTGGGTGGTGCTGACCGGCCCACCCAACAGGGCCGCCCCCAAAATGACCAGGGCCGAGGCAGTCTGCGAAGAGAAGGCGTGCTCGGGGCGGATCTTGTAAATGCGCCCGCCCAGGGTACGGATCAGCCGCCAGCCGCCCAGGGCCGTGCCCAGGGCAATTGCACCTGCGCTGATGGCGATGACCCACAGCGGGACGTGGAAGGTCTCTTGGTAGCCGGCGGTCACCAGGCCCAGGGTGATGATGCCCATCGTTTTCTGGGCATCGTTCGAGCCATGTGAGAGGGCCAGACCCAGTGCTGTGATCACCTGGGCATTCTTGAAAGCACCACTGATGCGCCGGGTGGCGTTTTGGAAGACAAGGCGCATGAGCTGCATAAAGCCGAACCCTGCCAGCAAACCCAACACCGGCGAGATCAGCAGAGAAATGATGATCTTGAGCAGGCCTTCAATTTGCACCACACCCAGCCCGGCAGCCAGGATGGCGGCACCCAGCAGCCCGCCGACCAGGGCGTGCGAAGATGATGAGGGGATGCCGATCAGCCAGGTGAAGAGATTCCATACCACGGCTGCCAGCACAGCCGCAATGACCACGTTGAGGGTGATGGCATGGGGTGCAATCAATCCTTTGCCGACCGTGGTAGCCACCGCTACGCCAAACAAGAAGGGTGCGATGAACTCGGCCGCAGCCGTCATATACAGGGCCCTGCGCGGCGGCATGGCTCTAGATGAAATCACAGTTGCCACGATATTTGATGAATCGTGAAAGCCATTTAAAAAGTCAAAGATCAGCGTTGCGGCGATCAGAATGTAGAACATAAGCCTCCGTGGAAAGTCTCATTATAACAAATTCCTGGCGGGGAAAAATGGTATACTACTCGCCATGAAGCTGATCATCCAAATCCCCTGCCATAATGAGGCCCAGGTGCTGCCGGTGACGGTGCAGGCCCTGCCGCACAGCTTACCCGGGATCGATCAAGTAGAATACCTGGTGATTGATGATGGCAGCACCGATGGTACGCCTGCCGTCGCCCGCCAGGCGGGCGTTCACCATGTGGTCTCTTTGCCAGGCCACCTGGGCCTGGCGGCAGCCTTTATGGCAGGCCTGGATGCCGGCCTCAAGCTGGGCGCCGATATCATCGTCAATACCGATGCCGATAACCAATACCAGGCCGAAGATATCCAGCGCCTGGTCGAGCCGATCCTGGCGGGGCGTGCCCAGATCGTGGTGGGCGACCGCGGGGTGGCAACCCTGGCGGCCTTCTCGCCGGTCAAGCGGCTGCTGCAGCGCCTGGGAAGCTGGGTGGTGGCGCAGATTTCGGGCATGAGCGTGCCCGATGCCACCAGCGGCTTCCGCGCCATCGCCCGTGAGGCTGCTTTGCGTACTATGGTGCTGAACGAGTATTCTTACACCCTTGAGACGCTCATCCAGGCCGGGGCGCGGCACACCCCGGTGGAATATGTCGCCATCCGCACCAATCCCCAAACGCGCCCCTCGCGCCTGATGCGCAATATCCCGCATTACCTGGCCAATTCCAGCACCACCATTGTGCGGGCCTATACCATGTACCGCCCGCTGCGCGTCTTCACCACCCTGGGCCTGCTGATGCTGTTCTTGGGGCTGCTGCCGGGCCTGCGTTTTCTCTATTATTGGATCGTAGATGACGGGATGGGGCATATCCAATCTTTGCTCTTATCGGCCATTCTTTTGATCGTGGGTTTCCAGGTGCTTCTGATTGGCCTGGTGGCTGACCTGATTGGGTTTAACCGCAAGATATTAGAAGAAGTGTTGTACCGGCTGCGACGGACAGAGATTCGGCTTGAGCAAGACCGGCAGGCTGGCCAGGGTCAGCCTGCTGACCCCCGTCAGCCGCATGGAGCACCCTAGCTTGAGACCTGGCCGCTTGTTTCTGTGGCTGTTTGCGGCGTTAACAGCCTTGTTGTTGGCGGGGTGTGCCCCCATGGTGCAGAGCCAGCCACCCGCTGCACAACCGGCGCTTACCGACCGCTTGTGGCTTGCCAGCGGAAGCCCCGTGGGGCAAACTTTTGTTGCCTCTTACGATGGGCTGAGCGCCATACAAGTGTATCTGGAGCCTTCTGGCCAGGGGGATGCTTCGGGCAGCCTGGCATTGCATTTGCGCCTTTCGCCAACCGCTGGCGAGGACCTGGGCCTGGCAGTGATGCCGCTGAACGAAGTGGCGCAGGGGGGCTTATACCGCTTTGACTTTGACCCCCTGCCCGGATCTCGCCGCCAATATTACTATGCTTTTTTGGAAGTAGATGGTGGGGGCAGCCTGCTGGTGGGGGTGGCTCCTGGCTCAACATACCTCGAAGGGGCCGTTTACCAGGCGCACCAGCCTCTCGACGGGCAGATGCAATTTGCCCTGGTCTACGCCCCTCAGCCTTTGCTGGGCGGTCTTTTGCGCCAGGCGTTGGATTGGGCGGGCATTCTCTTAATTGGCTTCCTCTTGTATATTTTGCCGGGTTGGGGGCTGACCGGCCTGATCTGGCGCGGCTGGCACGAACGCTCTTGGCCCGAAAAGCTGGGCCTGGCGGCGGGAGCCAGCCTGGCGCTCTACCCGTTGTTGATCGTATTGTGTGACCTGCTGGGCTTGCACCTGGGCGCCGTGTATGCCTGGCTGCCGCCTGCCGCCGGGTTGGCGGCCATCTTGTGGCGTCACCGCCAGGCCATCCGTCACCCTGACCTGCGCGCCTGGCTTGCCGGCCTGAACCTGAAAAACGGCAGGCTGAATCACCTGGGTTTCGATCTCCTGTTCTTGCTGGTGGTGGGGTTGGTCTTTGGGGTGCGCCTGTGGGCCATCCGTTCACTGGACGCGCCCATGTGGGGCGATTCTCTTCAGCATACCATGATCACCCAGCTCTTATTGGATCAAGGCGGCCTGTTCGATTCGTGGGCGCCGTATGCTGAGCTGGATTCGATGACCTACCACTTTGGTTTTCATGCTGCCGCGGCGGCCTTCGGCTGGGTCAGCGGGCTGCCGGCGGTCAAGGCCGTTTTGTGGACCGGGCAGTTGTTGAACGGCCTGGCGGTTCTGGCCTTGGTGCCGCTGGCGGTGCGCCTGGCTGAGTTGGCCCCCAAGGGCGCCGAGACCCGGCCTGTGCGCTTTGCCAGCGCCATCGCGGCGGTGTTGGCGGCGGGTTTGTTGTTGACCATGCCCATGTATTACACCAATTGGGGGCGTTACACCCAGTTGGCAGGGTTGGTGGTTTTGCCTGCTGCCATGCTGGTGGCCTGGGAGCTC
>JAKQIM010000029.1 GCA_029557965.1 Chloroflexota bacterium
TGGGCCGCTGCGCCAGATTGACCGGCGCGCTTCGTCCAAACCTATGCTACAATGAAAATACGACACAGGCTTATGCTGCTCTGAAGGGCGGGTAAGCCGTTTTGACTGCTAGATATAAGGGAGGTTGTGATGGGATCAACAACTGATAACCAATCCTCTCGGTTGTTAACTGGGGCCCGGCAAACCATGATGTCGTGGTCCAAAGTGGTCGAATCATACGAGAATATCCCCGAGATCTTCAAAAGCGCATTTGAGATGGAACTGGGAGCAGAAGGCACATTCCCATACACCGTCTTCGCACCAGCCATCGCCGCCTTCGGCACCAAGACAACCGAGAAGCTGCTCTGCGAGGCCAATGACACGATCTATGTCTGGGAAAACGCCGGCGGCAAGGTCTCTTTGAGCGCCTATCCACTGGAGACGATCACCGATCTTGAAGTGGGATCTATCCTCTTATTCTCTTGGATCACCATCGGCGGGCTGACCAAAGCAGGAACAGCCGCTGCATCCACGATTGAATACAATACGACCAGCAGGCGGTACTATGCTCACTTCATCAACTTGCTAAGACCCCCACCCATAAAAACAGATGCGCGCCAGCAGAGTGCAGAGTGGGCCAAGTTCGATCATGTAGGCGCAGAAAACTACAAGTTCATGAACTACGCCCACAAGAGCCTGGCGGAGGGTGAAAAAGTCTCCCACACCCTGTGGCAGCCCAAGATCACAAAACCCATCGTCAAGCTGGGATGGCATACATTTCAGCGCACCCTGGCATTGACCCACCTGCTCATCTTGACCGACAAAGAACTGATCTTGATCCAAGATGATGCGCGCAGCGCCGAGAAACGCGGCGAGCGCGACGGCGGGAAATGGCGTTATATTGCTTTGGAGCATATTCAATCCGTCTCATTGCAGGAGCAAGCCGAAGATCTATTGACCCTATCGCTCACACTGACCCCAGGCGGGCGGCAGGTAGACAGCATCTTCGCAGCGTCGCAAAAGCCAGAAATCGCTCAACTGCAAGAGAAACTCAAAAAATTGATCGGCTAAAAGTATCCAACTGGTATCTTGATCAGAGCCGGGCAGATATTATTGCCATCACAGCCCACACAACAGGCAATCCAAGATGATCAAACCACGCAAGCTTCAACCAGGCGACAAGGTGGCAACGGTTTCCCTATCCTGGGGAGGCCCGGGCGCTGTTCCCCACCGCTACGAGATTGGTAAAAAGCAGCTTCAGGACGCCCTGGGATTGGTGGTGGTGGAGATGCCGCATACACTGAAAGATCCCGACTGGCTGCACCACCATCCCCAGGCGCGGGCAGAAGATTTGATGGCCGCATTCGCCGATCTGTCCATCAAAGGCATCATCTCCACCATCGGCGGCGACGATTCGATCCGCCTGCTGCCCTACCTGGACCTGGATATCATCCGTACCAACCCCAAGGTGTTGATGGGGTCTTCAGATACCACCATCAGCCACCTGGCTTGTTTCAAGGCCGGGCTGGTCACATTCTATGGCCCTTCGATCATGGCTGGCTTCGGCGAAAATGGAGGCCCGTTCCCTTACATGATTGAGGCGGTGCGCAAGACCCTTTTCTCTGCTGAGGCGGTGGGAGACATTGCCCCGAATACCGACGGCTGGACAGTGGAACGCCTAGCCTGGTCTAACCCGGCCAACCAGACGCAAAAACGGAAACGGAATCCATCCACGGGCTGGCGGTTTCTCCAGGGGCAAGGGGTGCGGCAAGGCCATTTGCTGGGCGGCTGTTTTGAGGTGCTCGATTGGCTGCGCGGCACGGAATTCTGGCCTGAGGCAAATGCCTGGCAAGATGCGATCCTGTTTCTAGAAACCTCTGAGGATGCCCCCACGCCTGAGATGGTCAAGTATGGGCTGCGCACCTACACCGCCCTGGGAATCCTGCCCCGCTTGTCAGGGATCATCTTCGGCCGCCCGGGGGGAGAAGTTCCCATCGAAAAGTTTGTCGAGTACGACAAAGTACTCCTCCAGGTAGTGGCAGATGAGGCCGGGTTGACCGACCTGCCATTGGTGACCGGGATGGATTTTGGGCACACCGAACCCGGGTTTGTTCTCCCTTACGGCGTTCAGGCCGAGATAGACTGTGAGCGGCACAGCTTTGGGATCATAGAAAATGCCGTGATTGACTGAACTCCCGACAGCCTATTGGCACGATTTCCCCCGCTTCAAACCCGGCATGCTATAATCGATATCGCCCCCCGCCAAATACGCCGGGGAATTTGATGCTCAGGAGAAACCAATTTGAAATCCAGATCCATCACCCCCTCTGTAGATTGGGTCGGCGCGGTAGATTGGGAACGCGGCTTATTTGATGCCCTCATCCCCTTGCCCGACCGCACCAGTTACAATGCCTACCTGATCCGAGGCAGCGAAAAAACAGCCCTGATCGATGCCGTTGACCCGGCTCTGCTCAACGTGCTGATGACGCGCCTGGAAGGGGTGGAAAAGATCGACTATATCATCTCGCTGCATGCCGAGCAAGATCACTCGGGCGGGCTGCCTGCTGTGATGGAGAAGTACCCATCGGCCCAGCTCTTGGCCAGCCCCAAGGGCAAAGAAACCCTTGCAACCCACCTGCCCATCCCGGCCGACCGCATCCAGGCCTTGCAAGATGGCGAAACCCTCTCGCTGGGCGACAAGACACTGCGCTTCATTCATATCCCCTGGGTACACTGGCCCGACACGATGGCCGCTTACCTGGTGGAAGAAAAAGTGCTTTTCACCACCGATTTCTTTGGCTCTCACCTGGCCACATCCGAGCTGTTTGCCTCGTCGAATGAAAAGCGCGTTTACGATGCAGCCAAGCGCTATTACGCAGAGATCATGATGCCCCTGCGCAACATGGCACAGAAAAACCTGGATAAACTGGCCGGTATCGAAACAGCCTTCATCGCCCCCAGCCACGGGCCGGTCTACGACCGCCCGGCTTTGATCACCGATGCCTACCGCGACTGGCTCTCGGGGCCGTACCGCAACGTGGTGCTCATGCCATTCATATCCATGCACGGCAGCACCCTCAAAATGGTGGCTTACCTGAGCGAGAGCCTGGCCGAACGCGGTGTGGCGGTCGAAGCCTTTGACCTGACAACGTCAGACATCGGGCGCATCGCCGAGACCCTGGTGGATGCCCCCACCCTGGTGGTTGGCACCCCCACGGTTCTGGGCGGCCCTCACCCCGGCGTGATCGGCGCCGCGTACCTGGTGAATATGCTCAAGCCGCGCATCCAATACATCTCGGTCATCGGATCGTTTGGCTGGGGAGGCAAGGCAGTCGATACCCTGGCTGGAATGCTCGAGAACCTGAAGGCCGAACTCCTGCCGCCGGTATTGTGCAAAGGTCTGCCAAACGACGAAGATTTCCGTGCTCTGGATGTGCTGGCAGATGCCATTGCGGAGAAGCACAAAACCCTCTAGCCTACCAGGAAACCCGTCTATGCCTTTACAATACGAGCGTGCAGTACCCAACCCTAAAGAACTCTTTCTGCGCGATCCGGCAGCCGAAATTGCTGTCTGGCACGGGCAGGAGGTATTACGCCTGAGCGGTCAAGGGGCAAGCCTGGCACTCATCCCTGAGTTGTGCCTCTCACAAGGTAAAATCGAGGTAGATATCGAAGCTGAGGGGGCCGCCTACGCGGGGATCGCTTTTCGTGCGCTCGATACGTACAATTACGAACTGGCTTATATCCAGCCGCACACCAGCGGATGCTGGGATGCCCTACAGTACGACCCGGTCTTTCATGGCTCAAACACCTGGCAGGTCTATTATGGGGCAGGCGCACAACAGATGGCGCAGGTGCCCCCGCAAACCTGGATCCGCTTGAAGGTTGAATTCAAGGAACAGCAGGCCCTCGTTCAGGCCGGGGAACAGCCGCCTTTACTGGTCAGCCGCCTGGCTCATCCTCACCAGAGCGGGTTGGTGGGTATATGGACTTACCTGCCAGCACATTTTGCCAACTTGCGCGTGTGGGATGACCTGCCAGATTGGGCCCATCTTAACTTTCCAGCCCTGCCAGGAGAGAACACTTGCGGGCTGTTGGATGCATGGTTCTTAGATGGCTTTGGCAAGGTGAACTGTGAGCCCGGCGGGATACTTAATCTCAACCGCTATCTGCCGGTGACGGTGAAAGAAGTGCGCCTGATCCGGCAGATCGAGATGCTGGAAAACGGCAGTTTGACTCTTGACCTGGGCTTTAGCGATGAGCTTAATTTGCAGATGGATGACCAGGTCATTTTCACAGGCCAAAACATTTTTCACGTCAGCCCCAATTGGGCCGAACGAGGATATGTAAGCCCAGACCATCACATTTCCCTTCCCCTCTCGCGCGGAATACATACCATCACCGCAACATTAAAGGCCACAGAGTCTTTTGGATTCGGAATACTATTAAGGATCACAGGCGGTCAATACCGGCTCTTGCCGGCGCATCTTGTTGAGTGAGAACTGAAATTCAAAATGATGGAGGAAGATATGAATACCCAATTCATGCCAGGCCCATCCATCACGCTCACAACACGCATTCTGTTGGTCATCACAGCGCTCATAGCGCTCCTGTTCACCATCCAGCCGGCCCCGGCCTCAAGCTCCACATCTGCCGGCGATGCATTTGGCCCGGCCTGCGGCATGGCAACGATCGACGGCAGGGTTGACATACCAGAGTGGCACGGCGCTTCAAGCGAGACTTTCCAAATGATCACCGTCAGCACAGCAGACCCGCTCACTGCTACCCTGTACGTGATGAACAGCGGCAGCTACCTATATCTAGGGATCACGATCAACGATGATGAGTTCAGCGAACAGGGAAAATGGCTGCCAGGCGGCGACACCTTCCGCATCGACTTTGATAATGACCACAGCGGCTCTCTGTTTGCCCTGTGGGATGATGTGCTGGGAGTCTCTGCCGGTTGGCCCTACTTTGAAGACTCGCATATCGTCACGACATCCTCCGCTTCTTCCGATGCAGATATTAAGTACGGAGGAAGGCCCAACGGCGATGGAGCGTCAAGCCGAGTGGGGAGATTGAATCATTACGAATTGAAGCATCCCTTATGCAGCGGGGACGAACTGGATTTTTGCCTCCACCCAGGCGACCTGGTGGGGTTCAGGCTAGAATACCTGGATGGAGAAGGGCCCGATGTTTTTAACGGCTCCCACTTCTTCCCAGATAGAGAAGATACATCGATCGCGGATATTGTGATCGCGCCATGCAGCAACATCAGCGACAATTATGTCCTCCTGCCTTTCATCAACAGGTGAGATGTTCAGAAAACCAGAGTCATGGCCTTCAAATGATTGCGCACCACCTTTTGCAGCATGGCATTCGTCCTGCAGAAAAACTGTGAATCGCGATATGATTGGGATGTTCACAAACAGATCACACACCACTTTATTGAGGAGATTGAGATGGAATACAGAGAACTAGGACGCACAGGTTGGAAGGTTTCAGCATTGAGCTTTGGGGCCTGGGCCATTGGCGGCACCTGGGGACCCGTGGATGAGGCCGAATCTTTGGCCGCGCTGCAGAAAGCGGTTGAGATGGGGGTGAACTTCATCGACACCGCAGATGTGTACGGCGATGGCATCAGCGAGCGCCTGGTGGCAAAACTGCGCCGCCAATGCAAAGAGACCATCTATGTGGCTACCAAAGCCGGGCGGCGCCTGGACCCTCACGTGGCTGAGGGCTATAACCGTGCCAACCTGACGGCCTTTGTAGAGCGCAGCCTCAAGAACCTGGATGTGGAAGCGCTCGATCTCTTACAACTCCACTGCCCGCCGACTCAGGTTTACTACATGCCCGAGACCTTTGGGGTTTTGGACGACCTGGTGCAGGCAGGCAAGCTGCGCTATTACGGCGTCAGCGTAGAAAAGGTAGAAGAAGCGCTGAAAGCCATCGAATATCCCAACGTTCAAAGCGTGCAAATTATATTCAACATGTTCCGCCAGCGCCCGGCAGAGCTGCTGTTTGAGCAGGTCAAGAAACGCAAGGTAGGCATCCTGGCGCGCGTCCCGCTGGCATCAGGCATGCTGACGGGCAAGTTAAAGCCAAACAGCGCTTTCTCGGCCGATGACCACCGGGCCTTTAACCGCCAGGGGCAGGCCTTCGACCGGGGCGAGACTTTTTCGGGCGTGGATTATGACCTGGGCCTGGTCGCCGTCGAAGAACTGAAAGCCATTTGCCCGCCTGGAATGAGCCTGACCCAGTTTGCCCTGCGCTGGATCCTGATGTTCGATGCCGTCACCTGCGCCATTCCGGGGGCCAAACGCCCGGCCCAGGCAGAGGAGAATTTTGGGGCGGTCAACCTGTCCCCCATCTCGGCTGAGACCATGCGCCAGGTACAAGCGATCTACGATCGCGCCATTCGCGAGCAAGTACACCACTATTGGTAAACCGTACCGGGCGTCGACGGCCTGGCAAACGATCTGAGGAATAGTATGCCTGACGTATTGAAAGATATCATCCTCCGCCATCCTACGACTGAAGATGCCCCGGCTGTTATTGAAATGATGGTGGCGCGAGATATCGCTGAGTACGGCGAACCCGATTCCAGCCTGGAAGACTTACTCGATCAATGGTCCGATATTTCTCTTGACCAGGATGCCTGGCTGGTGCTGACGCCAGAGGAACAGATGCTTGGGTATGCGGCGGTTTATGGGGGTGAGCAGCGGTTTAACTTTGATCTCTATACACGCCCCGGCCTGGCACACCCTGGTTTGACCCAATACTTGCTGGAGCTGTGTGAAGCACGCGCCGCAGAAAAACGCCGGGCCAATCCGAGCCTTCAAACTACCGCCGCGCTCATCGTTTCGCTCGTTAACCCGGTAGAATTGCAAATCGTTGGAGAATTGGGCTATCTGCCGTACCAATACTATTTTGGCATGCGCATCAGTTTTGATGGCCCACCCCCTGCTCCTGCCTGGCCTCCAGGCGTCATGCTGCGCAACGCAATCCCTGAACAAGATGCGCAGTTGATCTACGATTTTATCCAAGAGGCCTTCGACCAACCCGGTCGCGTCCGGCCATCTTTCAAAAGCTGGCATGATTTCATGCTGGGCGCGAGCAACTTTGATGCCAGTCTATGGTTCTTGGCCTTTCGCCAGGAACAATTGGTTGGAGCAATCTTGTGCTTTGACTATGAAGAGTATGGCTGGGTGCGGCAGTTAGGGGTCTCTCCACAGTGCCGGGGCCAGGGCATCGGGTCAGCCCTGCTACAGTATGTTTTTGGCGTTTTTTATGCCCGCGGTCATAACCGGGTGGGGTTAAGCGTTAATGCAAACAACCAGAATGCCTGCCACCTCTACGAACAGGTGGGCATGAAACGTTTACAGCAGTATGCAGAATGCAGAAAGACGCTGAGCTGAAACATGCCTCTCCAACCTTGAGCTTATGGCTGAATTGCGTGATGTCAGTGCTTCTATGCATTGGCAAAGCGGCTGTAGGGCTGCCAAAGCCATGAGTTCCGCAAATATCTGGAACTCACCCGACCGCTTTTGAGCAGTTTCCGTCTTGCGTTGGGCGGTTGTTTGGTTGTACAATGGTAAGGGGTTGTTGGGAAAATCGCCACACCCAATATAGAAAGGACTTGTATGCCGCTTGCGCTTACCCCACCGATGGGATGGAACAGTTGGAACATGTTCGGCGCCACAGTCAATGCCGATGTCATTATCCAGGTTGCCGATGCATTTGTTTCCGCGGGGCTGAAGGATGCCGGGTACCAGTACATTGTGATTGACGACCATTGGCAGGGTGGGCGCGGCGAAGATGGCAAGCTCTTCCCAGGCGCGCAGAAATTCCCAGATGGCATGAAGGCAGTGGCAGATGCCGTGCACGCCAGGGGCTTGAAATTTGGCATCTATTCAGACGCGGGGACAAAAACCTGCGGCGGGCGACCTGCCAGCCAGGACTACGAAGAAATCGATGCCCGCACCTTTGCCGAATGGGGCGTAGATTACCTCAAATACGATTGGTGCCACGCAGAGGATACGCGCGCCAATGCCGAGTACCGTTACCGGCGCATGGGCGAGGCTCTAAAAGCCACCGGACGCGAGATCGTCTACTCGATCTGCGAATGGGGTCACCATAACCCCTGGCTGTGGGGGATGCAGGTGGGCGGCAATTTGTGGCGCACCACCGGCGATATTGGTGATGCGTGGAAAGACGTTGCCGTGCCGTGGGGTTGGCTGTATGGGATTGAGTCGATTGGCTTTGAACAGCAGCGCGGCCTGGAGCAATATGCCGGGCCCGGGCACTGGAATGATCCCGATATGCTGGTGGTAGGCCTGAAAGGCAGCAGCCGCGAGATCGCCGGCGCAGGCTGTACCGACATCGAATACCGCACCCACTTCAGCCTGTGGTGCATGCTGGCTGCCCCCCTGATGATCGGCTGTGACGTGGCGCACATGGATATCGCCACGCACGAGATACTGCTCAATCGCGAAGTGATCGCCCTCAACCAAGACCGGTTGGGGCGGCAGGGTTTTCGCGCCTGTCGCAGTGGGCTGGTTGAGATCTGGAAAAAGCCGCTGGCTGAGAAGGCCGTGGGGGTGGCCCTCTTCAACCGGGGTGATAAGAAATGCACCGTTCGCGCCCATTGGTCTGACCTGGGGCTTAACGGGCGCTACCGCATACGCGACCTATGGCTGCACAAAGACATAGATTTCTCGGATTGCGAAGTGAGCGCCGAAGTGCCCGCCCACGGGTGCGTGGTGCTGAAACTGCAGCCAATGGATTAGTACACGCCGTTCTTGTTTATGTAAACATACTTTGTGGGGAAACATTGATCAAACGCTGGCTTGCACCACCGACCTTCAAGGATGATGAAGAAAAAAACCGCCGCGCCGGACTGCTCAACGCGACGATTCTGTTCATTCTGGCTTATACAGCCCTTGTGCTGAGCGGAAGCTGGATTGGCGGGCAGCTCCCGGTTGCCACCCTGGCAATCAACGCCCTTGCTTTTGCCGGAAGCCTGCTGCTGCGCCGTTGGCTATTCCATGGCAAATTGACCCTGGTAGGGCTGTGCCTGATCAGCTTTGGCATTGCTATGGTCACTGCTTCTGCCGCCAGCGTAGGCACCGTCCGCACCACCATCAGCATCATGTATTTGTTCCTGGTGGTCATTGCGGGGAATTTGTTTGGCAGGCGCGGCATCCTTGCATCTACACTGGCATCTTCCTTGGCAGTGGGCGGATTGATCCTGGCAGAAAACGCCGGTTTGCTCGGCACGCCAGATTACCGGGTGGGGTTCACCCAATGGATCACCTATACCTTCTTGTTTTTGGTGGCGGGCTATATCACCAACTATGCCTTGCAAACGACCCTGGATGCGCTCAGGCACACGCAAAAAGAGATCGAGGAGCGCAAGCGCACAGAAGAGGCCCTGCGCGAGAGTGAGCTGCGCTGGCAGTTCGCTCTCGAAGGCCCCGGCGACGGCGTGTGGGACTGGAACGTGCAAACCAATATCCTGTATTACTCCCCTCAGTGGAAGAGAATGTTGGGGTATGAAGCTGATGAGGTAGGTGAAGACCTGGGCGAATGGGATCAACGCATTCATCCAGATGATCAAGAACGCGTCTATAAAGACCTGAACCAGCACCTGGATGGACAGACAGAGATCTATGCCAGCGAGTACCGCTTACGCTGCAAAGATGGGGGCTATATCTGGGTATTAGACCGGGGCAAGGTGCTGACACGCACCCTTGATGGGAAACCCCTGCGCATGATCGGCGTTCACACGAACATCTCAGAGCGCAAACGCATCGAAGAGGCCAAGAGCAAAAGCGAGCTGCGCTTCCGGTCTTTGTTCGAGCAGACGCACGATGCCGTGTTCATCATCAACCTGGATGGACGCCACCTGGCAGCCAACCAGCGCGCATCCGACCTACTCGGCTACTCGCCCGAAGAGATGATCGGCTTATCGATCCGCGATATCTCAGCCGAATACGATCACAGCACAGATGTATTTTCAAAACTGATGGCTGGCGAGATTGTGCCCCTCTTCGAAAGACAATTCCGCAAGAAGGATGGGCGCGTCTTCCCGGTTGAGATCAATGCCGAGCTGATCAGGGATAAGGCCGGCAAACCTCTGCACATCCAAAGCGTGGTGCGCGATATCAGCGAGCGCAAAGAAGCCGAAGAGGCGCTCAGGGCGGCGAACGAACAACTGAGCTTACGCGTGGCAGAGGTAGAGCAGCTACAAGCCGAGCTGCGCGAACAAGCCCTGCACGACCCGTTGACCGGGTTGTACAACCGCCGCTACCTGGCTGAGATGCTTGAGCGAGAGATCACGCGCTCAGAGCGCGAAGGGAACCCACTCAGCATCATCGTCTCAGATATCGACCACTTCAAAGATATCAACGATACCTATGGGCACCAGGTGGGCGACCAATTCTTGATCAAGATTGCCGGCCTGATGGCTGGGTCGACGCGCAAATCCGATTTTGTCTGCCGCTATGGGGGCGAGGAATTTGTGCTGGTACTGCCTGGCGCGTCCCCTGAATCAGCCGAGCGCCGTGCTGAGAAGATCCGGCAAAAATGCGCCGAGATTGTCATCATCCATGAAGGGAGACCTCTGAGGCTGACCATGTCTTTTGGCGTGGCAAGCTACCCCCGGCACGGCAGCAATGCCGAAGAAACGATCATCAAGGCCGATAAGGCACTGTACAAATCCAAGCAAAGGGGCAGGAACCTGGTGACGGTGTGGTGCCAAGAAGAGGCAGTTTCATCCCTGTTAGAATAAGTAAGCCGCGCGGCAAACAACTCTCAACAGGCGACTTTCCAACATCCAGAAAGGTAAAACCAGAAATGTCCCCACAAAACACTGCCCTGCTGGTCATTGACGTTCAACAAGAGCTCTTCCAAAAATCCACCAAGATCTACCAGGCAGAAGCCTTGCTGGCGAACATCAACACCCTGGTTGAGCGCGCCCATCGCGGCGGCGCACCGGTGGTCTATATTCAGCATTCCAGCGACCGGATCCTATTAAAAGGCTCGCCGGGCTGGGAACTGCATGAGCAGCTCCGGCCCTTGCCTGAGGATCCAATCGTGTACAAAGAACACGGCAATGCCTTCGAAGATACCAACCTGGCAGAGATCTTGCAAGGCAAGCACATCACCAGATTGGTGATCACCGGCCTGGTGACGCACGGCTGCGTGAATGCCACCGTCATGGGAGCGCTGGAGCTGGGCTACCAGGTTACCCTGGTCAAAGACGCGCACAGCAGCTACAGCAAAGATGCCGCCAAGCGCATCGAAGAACTGCATCAAAAGCTGAGCGCGACGAAGGCCGAGGTAAAACCTACCCAAGAAATAACCTTCGGCTAATGGATGGAACCCCACGCCGCGCCGGCAGGAGGGCCTGGCCTGCCGCGCCCGGGATCATTCGATGAAGGTGATGGTGTGCTCGCGCCGGGGGGCGCGCTCACCCAGCACTTCATTGCCGTAGCCCAGGGATAAGGCGAACATGGGTTTGAAACCCTTGGGGATGCGCAGATCATCCAGCAAGAAAGCCCCCTCGGGGGTTTCTATGGCGATCTTGAAGGATGCAAGATAACAACTGCTTAAGCCCAGGGATTGGGCCGCCAGGGCCATATTCTCCACTGCATTGGCGCAGTCGGCCCCGGCATAACCGGCTTCATCTTCGCCAGAGACGATGATGGCCATCGGTGCGCCCCTGAAACTGTCGAAATCTGGATCTTCTGCCCGCAAGCGCAAAGCCTCGACCGGCGATTGGAGCATCACGCGCCGATTCTCAGCCGAGATCTTATCCAGCATGGCCCGCCTTGTGATGACCGTGAAATGCCAGGGCTGGCGGTTCATGCCCGAGGGGGCAAATTGGCCGCATTGAAGGATGAGGTCTATCTTTTCTTTCTCCACCGGGGTGGATTCATAACTACGAACGCTTCTCCGTTCGAGGATGGTTTTGATGGTTTCGTTCATGCGGATCGTTTCTCCCAAGTGTGGTGTTGGCATCATTATATCGCGAGGCGAAGAGATTATCACCGCAGAGACGCGGAGTGCGCTGAATTTTGAAGGCTATCTCTGCAGTCAGCCGCTTTAATCACAGTAGGCAGTGAAGTGATTTATAATCAATGTACAGAAAGATGTTTTTAGAGGAGAAGCTCATGCGAGACTACGAGATCGAATTGGAGATTTTCGAAGGCAACCCTGGCCAAGTGCGCAGGGATGGAAGCTACCCAGAATTTGCCCGGGAAGGCATCTGCGCCTGGATGTATGGGCGACTTCAGGTGGGGCAAAAATTTCACTACCCTGATGATCTTGGGCAGATGTGCCCCTGGCTGGTGGACAGCCTGACCGGGATGATCCGCGCTCTTGAAAATGGCGGGACCCTGCCCTGGCGCTATACAGGCACGCGCTATGAGAAGGTCATTGATCCAGATGGGGTGACAACAGAATTCGTGCGCTGTCCCGATCCCACTGCATGTGTGGTGATCAAGATCACCCGCACAGCGCTGCCCATTGAAGAGCCTTGAGCCAAGTTTTGCCTGTTTAGAGGAGGCAAAGATGAAGAATAATGATCTTCTCACCAAAATCCTGGCCGCGGCTGGAACGGCACTGGTATGGATCCCAGTCTTGCTTCCGGTTGTGTTTTGGCTAGGAGGCCTGGTTCGAAGGGGCCGGGGCAACTTTGATTTTTTGATACCGGCTGAGCTTTCGCCATTGGTCATTATTGGCGGAGGTCTTTTGCTGTGGGCTGCACTGCGAGTGCACACACAGGTCAAGCTCATTGCCTGGAGCCTGGGCATTGGGGTGGTCATGCTGGTGGCATCTCAACTGCTGGCTGTGGTCACCGGGCTGGCCTCTGGCGAGACGGCCATGGGGGGATGGCAGTGGGCGCTCGTCCTTGCCGGCCTGGTCATTTACACCCTGGCGGTGATTGCGCTAGGCATCGACGGAATAAGGCTGCTGCAGTACCTGTTCAAATCCAAGCAGGCCTAACCCAGTCATCCCAGGCTCGCTTCATAGGAGGAGATTCTTATGAACACATACTACATCGTAGTTACGATCGTCGTCCTGGCTATAATTGGCCTGTGGTTCCTGGTGGTCAGCAAAAACCGGAAAAATGACCGTCTCACCCCACTGGCGGGATTAGCCTTTGGATGTTTCATCGCCGGAATTGTCTTTGGAGACGGCATGCCTTTTGGCTACATCTTTATCGGGTTGGGGATCATCCTGGCCCTGGTGGATATGTTCAGGAAGAAGAAGTGATGAAACCTGGCCAAACGATGGTGCTGGGGAGGTTGGTATTCACTACCCCTTGAGCGGGCCAGGCCTGAATCCAGGGTGCTCTTTAAGCACCTGGCGCGCAATCTCGTAGCCCTGTTCCATCAACTCATCGGTATGGCGAAAATCCCACAAAGCAATGGGAGATGGGCTTGCCAGGCCCAAATACAAGAGCGGCACACCGCGGGCGGCTGCCAATTCTAATTCCAGGTCGGCCTGCCGCCTTTCGACAGCCATCGAGAGTTTTTCCAAGAAGGCAGGCACCCCCTCGGCAACACCAGGCGTATCCCGCACATCAGTCAGGTCCAAGGCTACAATGCGAGTGGCCCCCATGCGCAGGGCCGGCTGAACAGGCAGGTTGCTGACCACGCCCCCATCCATCAAGTAGCGGTTATGCCGCTTCACCGGCAGCACCCAGGGGGGTAAAGCGCTGGAAAACAAGACCGCATCCAACACGTTCTCATCCAGATCGTCGCCGTGCAGCACCGGCTGCCCGCTGTTCAGGTCAGATGACACGATCACCAGTCTCGGCGATTGAAAATCTGCAAAGCGCATTTCTTCGCTCAACCCATGGGCAACCAAAAACTCCCGGATGCGGCGCGATGGATCACTGTAGGAACGCCCCATCATGGTACGGATTGCCAGCCAAAAGTAATTGGCGGGCAGCAAATCCATATCGACCACTTCACGCCAGGCCGCGGCGAGATGATCCAGGCTGTCTTTAGAGAAGCCGTTGATCGCCAAAAAGGTGGCATTCACCGAGCCAATCGATGTGCCCACCAGCAGGTCGGGCTGAAAGCCTTCTTCAAGCAGGGCATACAAGGCCCCCACCTGCAAAGCCCCGCGCGACCCACCTCCGCTGAGCACAAAGGTCAGTTTTTCTTCCATGTGACTCGATTCCTTCCGCGGTTCAGGCGCAGAACTGCCTGGCTGTTTCGATGTAGATCTCGGTGCAAGCGGCCACGCTTTCCAAGTCCACCCATTCTTCGGCGGCATGTGCGCCACCGCCGCACGGGCCCAACAGCAGGCTGGGGATGCCTGCCGCCCATAAGGTAGCCGCGTCGGTCCAGTAAGAGACACCTGCCAGCTCAGGCGGGCGGCCGAAAACGCCGGCTGCGGCGCGCTGCACAACCTGCACCACGGCGGCATCCTGGGGCGTTTCGAGAGGCGGGCGCGACATGCCCATGCGCATCTCGGCCTTGAAGGCCGGATCGGCCTGGCCCTGCTGGCGAAGGATGGCTTGCATCTCAGCCTCCACCCCGGCAGGCGTCTCGCCCGGCAAGGTGCGGCGTTCAACGGTCAAGACACAGCGCTCAGGGTAAGTTGCCAGCTCGTGCCCGCCCTGGATCAGTGAGGCATGCAAGGAAGCATGCCCCAAGAGAGGATGGGCAGGCTGAGCTTGCAAGCGCTGCTGCAAAGCCTCGATTCCGGCCAGCACCGGGGCCATCTTGACGATGGCATCCACGCCCAGGTCGGGGCGCGAGCCGTGGGCAGCTACGCCAATCGTCTCTACCTCCAGCCAGGCGTACCCTTTATGGGCCACCACCAGTTGTTGATCAGTGGGCTCGGCAATGATGGCGCCATCCGCCCGGTAGAGCGGCGCCAGGGTTGTGGTGCCCGCGCCAGCATACTCTTCATCCACCACCGCCTGCAAGATCAGGTCACCGCGCAGGTGCATCTGGCGAACCGCCGCCGAGGCGAGCATACAAGCCGCCAGGCCACCTTTCATATCGTAGGCACCGCGCCCATACAACCGCCCATCCCGCACCTGGGGCTGGAGGGGGTTCGGCATGCTGGCCAGGCCGACCGTATCCATGTGGCCGTTAAGCAGCAAGGTCTTGCCGCTGCCGCTGCCGCGCACAATGCCCACCACGTTCGAACGGTTGGGCGCCGTGTCGTGCAAGGTCACTTCCAGCCCGGCATCTTCCAGCCAGCGGGCAATGAAGGCGGCAATCTCTGCCTCGCCCGCCCCGCCCAGAACCAGGCTGGGGTTGACCGAATTGATCGCAATCAGTTGGCTTAAGAGGGGTTCGGGGTCTATCATGGCTGGGCCCTAACCGCGCACAAAGTGAGGCGCGTCAAATGGGATGACCAGAGAAAGCTCAACAAACCCGGCATATTGACCATCTTGGTACCAGGGGGCCTGGTAGATCAGCTTCTTGCGGCCGTTTTTCTCAATGGTATAAACGTTGGTCCTTTGGTCGGCCATCATGGCTTGCAAGAGCTCGCGGGCACGCGGCGGGTGGCAGTCAAATACACTGGCACCCAGCAATTCCTTGCCGCCATCGGCGCGAAATACCTCGGCCGAAGCGGCGTTCATTTCGAGAATAGTGCCTTGGGCATCGCAAACGGTAATGGCAACAGGGAATTCTTCGATCCAATCATGGCCGGGCATAAGCAGCTCCTTGGTATACAAAGATGGAGGTATAAATATTGTAATACGGTATTATACGCGAATTGCAGTAGAATCAATGCCAACAAAGAAAGGATAATCCCTTGCACAAAATACATGTAGAACGACATTATGCCGCACGCATTGGTTGGCTGCGAGCGGCTGTTTTAGGCGCTAACGATGGCATTGTTTCAACCGCCAGCCTGGTGGTAGGGGTGGCAGCCGCCTCAGCAGCACGCAGCGAGGTGCTGACCGCCGGGATTGCCGGGCTGGTGGCAGGGGCCATGTCAATGGCAGCGGGTGAATACGTCTCAGTCAGTTCGCAGGCCGACACCGAGAAATCGGATTTGGCCCGCGAACAAAACGAACTTAAAACCCAGGCCAAAGCCGAGCTCCAAGAACTGGCGGGCATTTATGAACAACGCGGGCTTGAGCCGGGCCTGGCATTGAAAGTGGCTGAGCAGTTGACGGCGCACAATGCCCTGGAGGCGCATGCCCGCGATGAACTGGGGCTGTCAGAAATTCACACCGCCCGGCCGATCCAGGCTGCACTGGCTTCAGCGATTACCTTTGCCGTAGGGGCCATGCTGCCGCTCTTAATGGTATTGATTAGCCCAGAGGCTGCCATCATCCCGGTGGTGGCGGTGAGTTCCCTGGTCTTCCTGGCATTAATGGGTGCTCTCTCGGCACGCGCCGGAGGGTCAAATATGCTCATTGCGGCAGGGCGGGTCACCTTTTGGGGAGCGCTGGCTATGGCCATCACCGCCTTGATTGGTGCCTTGTTTGGCACGATTGTTTAATAAAAATTCAGTGTCAATTTTCGCACCTATATTTCAATTATGGTGTTTAATTAGGTGGTAAGAAGTTGCGGAGCAGCAAGAGAAACACACAAAAATAAAACTACTTGGAGGAAATCCTATGAAACTCAGTGCACCTCGTCAAATCACCTTCTGGATCGCCGTTGCCCTGGCCGTGCTCGGCCTGCTTGGCGTCATCGTCCCCTCGCTGCCTTTGATCGGCGGCTTCGCTTTCTGGCTGGTCCTGGTCGGCTTCGTGGTTTTGGCCCTGGGCAACCTGCTCGAAGGTCTGTAAAACAGGCGAGAGAGAGGGCGCAAGGCTGTGGCCGGTCGCTCCGCAGCACAACAGCCTGCGCCCTCTCCTTCACCCTTAAGTTTAACGGGGGAAATACAGCTGGTTGTTATCAACCATTGGGCAACGGTCACCAGCAGTTCAATTAGCGGGAGATGTACATGCACCAATCGAATCCGCAGCCCACTTTGATCCCCTATCTTATCCTAATGACCCTCCTGTTCACCGGCCTGGCGTGCACTTACCCAGGTTTGGAGGATGATGCTGGAGGCCTGCCGACATCTGCACCTACCCCTGCACCGTCTGAGGCTGTGGTATCCCCCGGCCAAGAACAGACTCCGCCACCAACCACTGCCGACCAGACCATCCCAGGTAGCGGTTCCAAGGCCAGCTTTGGCCCATCCCCCGATATCTCTTGCCAGGTGACCCAGCCCGCAGCGTTGACCTTGCATGGCGACGGCACAGCCGAGCTGGTTACTACCGGGCCTTCTTTCATCGATCATTACAACTGCACTACCGGCACCGACGAAACCTGGTATATTAACGGCAGCGTCAATGCCGCAGACCAAACGGTTACCTTCTCAAGCTGCAACGATGGTGGCTTCACTGCCAATGGGGTGGTCTCGTTTGAAGGTGGGACGCTTTCGGGCAATGTGACTTGCATTTATAAAGATGGAAGCATCGCCATTTCGCTGGCTTTGAGCAAGTAAATTACACATCTATAAAAGAGAAAATATGCGCCTCGATCTAACCCCCTCAATTGACCGCTATGCCGAATTGATCGTCAAGATTGCATTGAACGTGCAGCCGGGCCAGCGTTTGCTGGTGGGCAGCCCTCGCCGGTACGTGCCGCTGGAATGTGCGCCTTTTGTGCGCATGCTGGCCCGGCACGCTTACCAGGTTGGGGCAGCCTATGTGGAAGTGTTGTGGGGGGATGATGGCCTGACCCGCACGCGCCTGGAATATGCCCGGCGCGATTCGTTTGGCCAGGGGTCGCCCTGGCGCGGCCAGGTGGCATTGGAATATGCCCAAAATGGCGATGCCCTGGTTTCAATTTCAGCCGAAGACCCCGACCTGCTCAAAGGGCAAGACCCGGCCCTGGTCAGCCAGATGCAGCACGCCACGCTGCAGATTAGCAAGGCCTTTGCCGATCACAACGCCTCCCAGCCGCTGAACGGCACGGTCGTTTCAGTGCCCACGCCAGGCTGGGCAGCCAAAGTTTTCCCCAACCTGCCGCCAGAGCAGCAGCAAGAGCGCCTGTGGCAGGCCATCCTGGCGGCCTGCCGGGTGGATGCGCCCGACCCGGTGGCAGCCTGGCAGACGCACATCCGCCAGATCCGCGAGCGCGGTGTCTATTTGACCGCCAAACAGTACACGGCCATGCATTTCCGCGGCCCCGGCACCGATTTGAGTGTGGGTCTGCCGGCCGGGCATGCCTGGGTGGGCGGGCAAGCCGCCAGCCACAGCGGCATCCAGCATGTGCCCAACTTCCCCACCGAAGAGATCTTCAGCCTGCCGCACCGTGAGCGGGTGGAGGGGCATGTGACCACCACCAAGCCCTTTGTGCACGCCGGGCGGGCGATCGAAAAGTTCACCCTGAGCTTTTCAGCCGGGCGGGTGGTGAAGATCAGCGCCGACCAGGGCGAAGAAACCCTGCGCCACCTGATCGAGACGGACGAGGGGGCGGCGCGCCTGGGCGAGGTGGCATTGGTGGCCCACAGCTCACCCATCTCGCAGTCGGGCATCTTATTCTACAATACCCTGTTCGATGAAAATGCCGCCGACCACATTGCCCTGGGGCGGGCTTATAAGCAGTGCCTGCAAGGCGGCCCGCAGATGAACGACGAGGCCTTTAACGCCGCCGGCGGCAACCTGAGCCTGACCCACAACGACTTCATGATCGGCTCGGCCGAGATCGATGTGGACGGCGTGCTGGCCGACGGCCGACGCCAGCCGGTGATGCGCCAGGGCGAGTGGGCCTTCTAGAGCCGGTAACCATCTATCAAGGGGCCGCCAGTGCCAGCCATTCTTATGAGGAACGCAAGCGTATGATCTATTCCACCCGCCCCTATTCTGATATGGCCGATAAGCAGGCCATGGCTGAGCTGGCGCAAGCTGCCCCCGAGAACAACCTGCACAATGTTGACCTGCCCTACCGCTTGAGTTCTTGGGCTTTGGATGACCCGTATAACACCTGCCTGTGGTTCGACCGTTCTGGCCGCCTGGCCGCCTGGGCGGTGATGCAAACGCCGTTTTGGACGATCGATTACACCTGCGACCCACAAGATGAAGCCGACCTGCTGCCGCTGATCCTGGCCTGGGCCGACCAGCGGGCACTCCAGCTTGCTGGCACCGAATACAACTTGCCGGCCTGGTTCATTTTGGCTTTCAAAGAACAAGTAGACCGCATTCGTGCTTTTGAGGCCGCCGGTTTTATCTGCCAGGCCAACCTGGGCGAACAATCCTGGACAAAGGTGCTGATGCGCCGCAAGGCGTCCCTACCGGTGGCCAATTACCATATTCCACCCGGTTTTGTGGTGCGCTCTCTGGCGGGGGAAGATGAAGTGGCAGCTTATGTGGAACTGCACCAGGCCACGTTTGAAACGAAGAACATGCGGTCAGCCTGGCGCCTGCGCACCCTGCACCACCCGGCTTACCACCCCAACCTGGATATTGTGGTCGAGGCACCGGATGGGAGGCTGGGCGCGTTTTGTATTGCCTGGCTCAACGGCAGCGATGGACATATCGAACCTTTAGGCTGCCATCGGAACTTCCGGCATTATGCCCTGGGACGGTTGGCCCTGGCTGAAGCCCTGCGGCGCTTGAAAGCTGCCGGGGTCGATCAGATCTACGTCGAAACCGACAACTACCGCGATACGGCCTTCCGCCTTTACGAAAACATGGGCTTCTGCGTCTTGCAAGATGTACTCGTCTTCCGCAAAGACTATGAAACCGGCCAAGATGACTGACCAGCACCAGCTCCTTCACCAGGCAGGCCCAGAATTGCAAGCGATCCAGGCCATATTGACCGACCTGCGCACCGGGGATGTGGATCAAGCCGTCCAAAACCTGCAAGCCCTGAGAGAAACCATTCACGCCGCCATCCCTGCAAAACTGCGCATCGGGCGCGGCATCACCTGGGTGGTGCAGCGCATCAGCGATCTGCTGGCAGAGGGCTGCCCTGATGCGGCGGAATTCATATCTCTGGCAAAGTTATTAAGCCGCTGCATTTCTGACAGCGACCTCTTGTTCGGTGTGCCGATCTTTATGATGGGGGAGGTTGGGAAGCGGCAGCCGGAGGCAGTGTTTGATTTTTTTGCCCGGGCAGCTGATTCGCAAGATTGGGTCGTGCGCGAGTTCGCCCAGGGAGGCTTTCGCGAACTGATTGGGGAGCAAAGAGAGGCCGTACTGCCCTGGCTGAAGCAAATGGCGCTGGATAAGAGCCCTAACCGGCGGCGTTTTGCCGCTGAAACTCTGCGCCCGGTCACGGTCAGCCGCTGGATGTTCCGCCAGCCGGAATATTCATTGGGCGTTCTGAGGTTGATGTTCCATGAGGCCCACCCTTACCCCCGCACCTCAGTGGGCAATAACCTGAGCGACCTATCTCGCCGGCAGCCGGAGTTGATCTTCAACATCGTACAGGAATTGGTGGCAACGCAGGATAAAAACAGCTACTGGATTGCCGAACGCGCCTGCCGTAACCTGGTGAAGCAGGCACCTTTGCGGGTAATGGATATCTTGGGGGTGGACGAATACCATTATAAAGACCGCAATTTCTACCGCAGCCAATTATCTTAATGACTTGCCGGCGCAGGCGGGGCGGCTGCTTCATGCACTTCCCACTGGCGCAGGCCGCGGCGCAACAACAACATCGCCATCCCGCCCAGCACCAGCAGGCTGCCGTTCACCAAAATCACCTTCTCTAACCCAAAGCGTTCGGCGCTGGCGCCCACCAGCAAGAAAGAGAACGGCTGAAGGCCAAAACTGACCATGTTGAACAGGCCCACCAGGCGGGCACGCATCTCGAATGGCACCAACACCTGGATCAGCCCCAAAGACATGGCGACCACCAGAGGCGCACCAAGGCTGAAGGCAAACAGGCTGAGCATAGCCAGGGGCAGCCAATGCGCAAAAGACAGCACGATGTACCAACAGCCCATCCAGACCACCACCAAGGCCATGATACGCCCGATGTGTTTGCGGCTTTGCGCCAGCGGCAAGATGATCAGGGCTGTGGTGAATGCCCCGCCGCCTGAGGCCGCCATCAATGTGCCCAGGGTGCTGGCATCGCCGCCCATCATTTTGTCTGCGATGGCAGCCATCATGTTCAAAATGGAAAACCCCAACATGGTGATAATGATCGAGAGGATGAACAAGTCTTGCAGGCGCGGCTGGCCGCGCAAGAAACGCAGGCCTTCGGCAAAATCGGCCCAGATGGTACTGTTCTGCGGTGGGCGTTCGGCCTGCTGAAAGCGGATCGCTACCAGGCTGGCAATGACCGCCAGAAAGCTGATCCCGTTCAACCAGAAAGCGGTCGAGGCGCCCACCGCGGCAATCACCCAGCCTGCCAGGGCCGGGCCAATCATGCGGCTGGCCTGGAAGAACATGGCATTCAGGTTAATGGCCTTGCGCGCCTCACCCCGCCCTGCCAGGTCTCCCAGTAAGGTTTGCTGAGTGGGGAAGTCGATGGTGTTCAACGTACCCAGGCACAGGCTGAGCAAGTAAACGTGCCACAGCCTGACCATGCCAGACTGGGTCAGCCCTGCCAGGATGAAAGCCAGGAGCATCATGCCCACCTGGGTGGCAATCAGCAGGCGGCGGCGGTTGGCCCGGTCTGCCAGCACACCAGCCCAAGGCCCAAGCAGCAAGGAGGGCAGCGCCCCCAACATGCTCACAATGCCCAAGGCCGCCTCAGACTGGCTCAGTTCCCAAACCACCCAGCTTTGGGCCGTGGCTTGCAGCCAGGTGCCAATAAGCGAAACCGCCTGGCCAGAAATGTACAGGCGGAAATTCCGCAGCTTGAAGGGTGAAAAGCCCTGGATAATGGTATGCAGCATCAGATGTGATTATATCCTGAATACTGCTATAATCGTATTTTTGGAGGTTCCCGTCATGCGAAGCACTCAAACAATCCTGCGCATCATGATTTATACCGTGTTAGGCTTGACGTTGGTGGCTTTGGCCTGGTTTTTAACCCCTGCCAAGGTTCATTATCACGTCACCGAGCAGTATCTTTTCAACAGCCCGCAAGCCCAGGCCCAGGTCAGCCTGGGGGTGCTGCTGCCGCGCAACGGGCCTTACCAAACGGTGGAGAACCTGGCTATCACCTGGCAGGGCGATCAAGAGACAATCGCCCATACGGATGTAGACGAGCTGCGCCTGGCAGGCAGTTTGCAGACGGCAAGCATTGAATATGACGTGATCCTTTTCCAGGGTCCGGCGCGCTGGGATGCGCCGGTCTCAGATGCCATGCTCCAGCCCCAGGAGAACGTTGAAGCGGCAGACCCGGTGCTGGCAGAGCTTGCCAACGGCCTGGCCCCAGGGCAAAGCCGCCAGGATGCATACCGCCTGTTCGAATTTACGGCCCAGGCACTGGATTGGCCCCAGGGCTCGCGCGTGAACGTGACCCCTTCGGCCCGGCAGGCATACGAGGCTGGGATCGGCGGATGCGAAGAGTTTGCCAACCTGTACACCGCCCTGGCGCGCGCCGCCGGCATCCCGGCGCGTTCGATGGCTGGGCTGGCAATGCCGTTGGGTTTTCCGCCCTTCTGGTCAGCCAACGCCACCTGGAGCTCTCCCGCGGGGGCACACGCCTGGAATGAAGTCTACGTGGATGGGGCCTGGGAATTCGCCGATGCCAGTTGGGCCTCCAGCTCGCCGCTGCGCCAGATCTATTTTGGCCGCACCGATGGGGCGCATTTATCTTATGGTGAAAACGGCGAACTGAACGCCATTTACCAGGCCATGCAGGCCTGGGCCGAAGGGCGCGGCGAACTCTCGGCTGCGATGAGTGCACCGCTGCACTTTGCCGCCTCTGCCGACACGCCTGGCGTAGAAGTGGTACCCGGCATTGAGATCAAAAAGGGCTGGGATGGCCGTTGGGCCGCCGCAGTTGCAGTTTACATCCCCTTCTTGGCCGCCTGCCGTTTGATTGAAAACCACCTGAAGAAGCCCAGCCCTGGTCAACCAACCTCCTGAAGACAGCCGCTCACCATGAACCAACCGCCCACCTCCCAACTAACACGCGGCTATGGCATCGCCCTTGCCAGCGCAGTGACTCTCTCGACCACCGCCATCCTCATCCGTCACCTGACCCAGGCCTACGAACTGCCGCCTTTGGTGTTGGCTTTCTGGCGCGATCTATTTGTCATGCTCAGCCTGCTGATCGTCTTGAGCATCGTACGCCCGGCTTTGCTGCGTGTTTTGCGCCAACACCTGCTGTACCTGGTCTTTTATGGGCTGGTGCTGGCTGGCTTCAACGCCTTGTGGACGCTATCGGTGGCAATCAACGGCGCCGCCGTCTCCACCGTGCTGGCTTACTGCTCGGCAGGCTTCACTGCGCTGTTGGGCTGGTGGCTGCTCAAAGAAGACCTGGGCTGGGGCAAACTGCTGGCTGTGGCCCTCAGCCTGGGCGGCTGCGTGCTGGTGGCTGAGGCGCTTGACCCTGCCGCCTGGCGCGCCAACCTGGCAGGCATCCTCACCGGGATACTCTCAGGCCTGGCTTACGCCGCCTACAGCCTGATGGGCCGCTCGGCATCCCAGCGCGGTCTGAATCCCTGGACCACCGTGCTATATACTTTTGGGCTTGCGGGCCTGTTCTTGCTGATTGCCAACCTGCTCTTCGGCAGCTTCCTCCCCGGCGCAGCCGCCCGCCCCGCCGACCTGCTCTGGCTGGGCCAGTCCTGGGCCGGTTGGGGCTATTTGCTCCTGCTGGCAGCCGGGCCAACCCTGTTGGGCTTCGGGTTGTATAACACCAGCCTGGTCTACCTGCCTTCCAGCGTGGCGAACCTGATCGTGACCTCAGAGCCAGTATTCACCGCCATCATGGCCTACTTTTTATTTGGAGAGCGTTTGAGCGGCGTGCAAATTGCTGGCAGCCTATTGATCTTGGGTGGGGTCATCTTCCTGCGAATGTATGAAGGCAGGCACAAGCCTGCCCTCATACAAAATGCAGCTTAAGACATCTTACGCCGGTACATCCCCCCACCGCGTGTCATCAGGCCCACATCGATCATCCCACGCCGCAGGCTAGCAACATCATCGTGGAATTCTAACAACACCTGGTTAACCTGCTGTTCGCTGTAATCCCGCTCTGGTTCGAACTCTTGCACGATGCTTTCCAGCACGATCTGGCGTTTTTTGAGCTGGGCCGGAATTTGGATCAGGCGACCGCGGCGAAAAAAGGTATTCAACACCTTACTGCGGTAGGCATCCTCTGCCACGCCCGGCGTTTTTTCTGACTGAGGCACGTGGATCAGCTCAGACAGGGTCTGCCCTAGCATGGCCTCTACCAGAGAGTACACCTGGTAATACTGATCTTTGTGGGCCTGTAAGAGACCGGCCTCCGCCAGGGCTGATAGATGGTACGATACGGTGGCGGCCTGCAGGTTGAGGATCGTTGCCAATTCCTCACCGTGGCGGGGCTTGGTGCGAATGAGGTTCACGATCAGCAGGCGCACCGGGTGGCCCAGGGCCTTGAACAGCCGGGCGCGTTCTTCCAAACCAGATTCGATATTACTCATTCCAGGCCTTCCTTCCAGTTGCCATCAGGTAGTTATCCATAAAAACACGCTGGGCAAACTTGAGCGTACTGATCTTGATCTGGGTCTTGACCAGCTCTTGCTGGTCGCCCAGGGCACGCTGCACCTCAAGCTCCGCTTCGCTGTAGCGGATCATCTGATCGATGGCCCACCGAAAGCCCTGGGACAGTTTTTCTAGCTCGGATAAATCGGTTTCGAAGATGTGACGGTAATCATCCATGTTGCACCTCATAAATCATGCCAGCGGCACAGCCGCCGCACCAAGATTATATTCTAATCAAAATATCTATATTTGATTAGAATATTTTATAATCAAAATTATTACATACAATTATAAATTTGTCAAATCAGAAAAGTGTTTAGGCACCGGGTTTTGGGATTACAATAGATTTATGCTTAGCATCCGTCATGCCACACCTACCGATGCCGCCTTGCTTGCCGGGCTGGGCCGGCGCACCTTTTATGACAGTTTTGCAGCCGATAACACGCCCGAAACGATGGCTGCCTACCTGGCTGGGGCCTTCAGCCCCCAAAAGCAAGCCGCAGAGCTGGCTGACCCGGGCACGTTGTTCCTGATTGTTGAAGACGATGGTCAAACCGCCGGTTATGCCCGCCTGAAGGCCGGCCCTGCCCCCGCCTGCATCAGCGGCATCCGCCCGCTGGAGATCGTGCGTTTTTATGCCTGCCAGGAATGGATGGGCAAGGGAGTTGGCGCCAGGCTGATGCAAGCCTGCATCGATGAGGCCAAACAACGCCGCGCCGATGTGCTGTGGTTGGATGTGTGGGAGAAGAACCCGCGCGCCATCGCCTTTTACCACAAGTGGGGCTTTGCAGTGGTCGGCGAACAAGGTTTTCAAATGGGCGAGGAGCTGCAGCACGACCTCTTGATGCAAAGACAGGTATGATCTACTAACTTATGCGCTATAATTATATCTATGACTGACATTCATACCCCTGATTGGGTTAAGAACGCCATCTTTTACCAGATCTTCCCAGATCGCTTTGCGCGCAGCCCGCGCGCCCCTCAGCTCCCCGGGGTGGCCTTTAAGCCCTGGGGCAGCCCGCCCGATGAACAGGGCTTCCAGGGCGGCGACCTGTATGGCATCGCTGATAAGCTGGGCTATTTAAAAGACCTGGGCATTACAGCCCTGTATTTAAATCCCATCTTTGCCTCGGCGGCCAACCATCGTTACCACACCTTTGACTATTACCAGGTGGACCCTCTGCTGGGCGGCAATGCGGCCCTGCGCACTCTGCTGGATGAAGCCCATGCCCTGGGCATCAAGGTAGTGTTGGATGGGGTCTTCAATCACGCCAGCCGTGGTTTTTGGGCTTTCCACCACATCCTGGAATGCGGTGGCAACTCGCCCTATCTAGATTGGTTCTTTGTGCAAGATTGGCCGCTCAACCCTTATCCGCGTAAACGCCGCGAGCGCCTGAATTACACCGGCTGGGCCAATCTGGCCGGGCTGCCCAAGTTCAACACCAATAACCCTGGTGTGCGCGCCTATCTGCTGGATGTGGCCCGCTACTGGGTGGATTTCGGCATCGATGGTTGGCGGCTGGATGTGCCCAATGAGATCGATGACGACTCCTTCTGGCAAGAATTCCGCCGCCGGGTGCACCAGGCCAATCCTGAGGCCTACATCGTGGGCGAGATCTGGGGCGATGGCAGCCGCTGGCTGCAGGGCGACCAGTTTGACGCCATCATGAATTACGTTTTCCTGGCCCTGGCTGTGCAGTTCTTCGGTAAAAAGACCTATCACCGCAGTTACGAGAAGGCCCGCCGCTACGGCCTGCGGGTGCGCAATGCCGTCACCTTTGCCCAGTATCTTGAAACGCTGTACCGCACTTATAACTGGGAGATCACCCTGGCCCAGCTCAACCTGATTGACAGCCACGATACCGCCCGCTTCCACTGGATGGTGAACGGCGACCCGAGCGCCCTGCGCCTGGCGGCCCTGTTCCAGATGGTGATGCCGGGCGCGCCGTGCATCTATTACGGCGATGAGGTGGGCATGACGGGGCCGGATGATCCGGGCTGCCGCGGGGCCTTCCCCTGGCAGGCCGAAGAAAGCTGGGACCGCGACCTGCTGGCCTTCTACCAACAGATCACTGCCCTGCGCCACCGCTATCCCGCACTGCGCACCGGCAGCTTCGAGACGCTGTATGCCGCCGGTGATGTGTATGCCCTGCTGCGCAGCCTGGAAGGCCAACACGCCATCGCGGCCTTCAACACCTCACCGGAAGAGTTACAGGTCAGCATAGCCCTGCCCGCCGAGTTGGCAGCGGCACAGTGGCAAACTGCATGGCCCACCGGCAGCCAGGCGGCCCCAAAAGCCGAAAACGGCCTGTTAAAGCTGGCACTGCCGCCGCGCAGCGCCCTGGTGCTGGTCAACCAATAGCTCAATTGAAAGCTGTTTGATATAATCGCAAGACCACCACACGGGTAATCCTGGTTCAGGGTGGTCTTTTTTTTATCTTTGAGGAGTATGTTCAGGTATGGATCTAGGGACATCGTTATTAATTGCGGTCGGCCTGGCAATGGATGCCTTTGCCGTTTCGCTGGGGGTCGGCACCAGTGGTCATGCGCCCGATTTGCGCTCAAAAAACCGCCTGGCTTTTCATTTTGGCATCTTCCAAATGGGCATGACGGTGCTGGGCTGGCTGGCTGGGAGCACAGTGGTACATTTTATTGAAGGCTGGGATCACTGGCTGGCATTTGGCCTGCTGGCCTACGTGGGCGTTAACATGATCCACTCAGGGATCAAAGGCGAAGACAATGAGCGTTATACAAGCAACCCCACCAAGGGCCACACCATGGTGATGCTAAGCGTGGCTACCAGCCTGGACGCCCTGGCAGTCGGATTAAGCATGGGGCTACTAGGAAGCTCGGTGTGGATCCCTTCGCTGATCATTGGCGTGGTAGCGTTTGGGCTTTCGGCAGTAGGGTTGTTTGCCGGCTGCCGGTTGGGAGAAAAATTCGGCCCGCGCGTAGAGATCGTCGGCGGGCTGCTGCTAATCTTCATTGGTCTGCGTGTGCTGTACACACACATGGTATGATGCTGCATAAGCAGCGCCAGAACGCTGTTTATACAGCATAACAACCCAGCACACGCAAGGCGCGCAGGGTGTTCCACCGGCTGGGCTGGCCGGTCTCTTCTAATTCAAAGAAACTTCGCCCGGGGAAGGGCCTGTAAGCCAGCCAAAGGCCATCAGTAGTTCGCTTCTTTTTCAACAACTCGATGCCATCTGCCATGCGTTCATCGTAAGACGCTCCCACGGCCCGAAAGTAATCCAGGGCACGCAGGAAATCGTAATGCCAGCGTGTCGGGAAGTTGAGGCGTGTCATGGATGGATGGATCACCTGACCGGTGCGATGCGAATGGTATAAGCGGTGCTGCAACAAGAATTCCCAGGCGCGCTGCTCAGCCTGGCGCACCCGGTCGGCCTGCCCAGGAAACGCCTGACGATATTCGGCCAACCCTTCCAGCACCATAATGGTGGTATGGAATGAAGCGTGCGTGGCGCCGTGAATGCGCTCGCAATTCCAACCCCCATCCACCATCTGCTGGGTCAGCAGGTATTCAGCCACGTTGTGGATGCGCTGATCAGAATATTGGAAATAGCACGAAAGTCCCAGGATCATGCCGTTGACGCAGACCTCACTGTAATCGATGCTGCGGAAGATGTTGAGTCCGCCATCGCGGTACAGATCTCGACGCCAGAAGTGCTCGCAGCCGCGCCGGGCCTGCGGGTTTTCAGGCGGCAGGCCCATCTGGCACAGGAGCAGCAGGGTGTAAGTGGTGGAGATCCACTTGGGAGAATAAAGCCCGCTGCCCCACCGGCCATCTGGGTCTTGCAAGGCCAGGAGCTGTGCCCCCCAGCCTTCGCTTGCCACGCGCTGCTGCTCAGGGCTATAGACCATCTCCGGCGCGCCCAGCAGGTCGCGCTGCACCTGCCAGCGGATGGCCGGGTCGCCGGAAAGCAGCCAATCGAGGGTAGAGGAGGGGATGTTCAAATTATGGTTTCTCTGCAACTGCATGACTTACTCTATGAGTTTACGCCAACAGGATCCGCTACCATCTCCCTCGCCAGCTCTTCCACCGCCTCCAACATCCGCTCAGGCACATCGATCGTCCAGACCTGCTCGCTGATACGCGGATTATTCACATTCAGGGTCAACAACAGCTTCATTGGGCGGCCGCGCTCCCATTCTACTTGCGCCAGGCGGGCGGCTTTGCCATCGAGCTTGATATAGTCACCCAGCACGAACAGCTCTTGCGCGCTCAAAGCCACCTGCCCGGGTACGGCCTGGCGGTAATTATGCCGTGCCGCCAGCCAGTTGCCCAAGGCTACCACCGCACCGATCAGCAGGCCTGCCACCGCACCCACCAGGGCACCCAGCAAGGCTCCACCGGCAACCGCTAAGAGCATCTCGGCATCCACCGCCCCCACAAAAGCATCATCTGCCGCCACCATCCCCCCGGCCAACAACCCGGCCAGCCCAAGCAAGATCGCCATGCATCCGGTAGGCAGCTTCCAAGACCCTTTGGCTTCTTCCCAGGCTGCCTCACGCAGGGCGGCCCATTCCAGGGCATCGTAAGTCCATTGCACCCGGGCACGCCCGCTGTCCAGGTATTCCTGGCCCGCCTGGGCCCGGCGTCTCCCCACCCAGACCAGGATGACAGCGACCAGCACAAAAACAGCCAGCGGCAGCCCGCCCAACAGCAGCATCCCGGCCGGGGCACCACCAAAGATCACCGGCCCAGCTACGATTAATAAACCAACCAGCGCCAGGCCAATCACCCCCAGCAAGGGTAACAGGGCGGCAAGATAAGGATTCGGGGGTTTAGGTTTGGTATCCATATGACGATTCTAGCCCACGAAGGTGAGCTTGGCAATACTTGCCTGGAATTCACATTTTCCCCATTGACGCACATCTCACCCT
>JAKQIM010000048.1 GCA_029557965.1 Chloroflexota bacterium
TACCACCGCATCCAGCGCTTCATCGACCGGCGTTTCTATCGCGAGCAGGTAGATTTCCGCCAGGCCTTCACCAGCTTCTCCAAGCAGGTGCGCACGATCATCGACCTGCCCGAGCTGCTGGATGTGCTGGTGGAGCGCACCACGGGGCTGCTGCACATTGCCCACGGGGCCGTCTTCTTATATACACCGCAAGACCACAAGCTGATCCTGGCAGAGCAACGCAACATCGAGCTGCCCACTGGCACCGACCTGGAGTTGGACTGGTCGGATGAACAGGTGTTGAACAAAGGCAGCGTGGTCAGCCGCATGCGCCACCCCACCTTCCCCATGCTGGTGCCGTTGATGGCCCCGCAGAAGATGGATTCGCTGGCGAATAAGGGTGCATCCCCCAGCGCCGCGGCCCCGGCCCTATTAGGGGTATTGGCGTTGGGCCCCCAGCATTCAGGGCTGAGTTACTCGCGCGAGAACCGCGACCTGCTGCTTGGCCTGGCTGACCAGGCCGGCACCGCCATTTACGTTGCCATGCTGATGCAAGAAAAAGAGGCCGAAGTCTTGCGCCGCGAAGAAGCCGAGCATAACCTCGATCTTCACCGCAGCTCTCCCTTGGGCCAGGCCGAAGCCCGCGCCCAGGTGCTCACTGCCAACCCGGCGGGCGCTATTGCCGCCCTGCACGACCTGGCCCAGGCCGCCGGGGGCGATGCAGATGCCGCCCAAATGCTGGCGAACCTGCCCAACGCCCTCAATAATCTGGGCCAGTCTGCCCTGGCCTCCCTGGCCGAAAGCTATCATTACCTCTACAGCAGCCAATATACCACCGAACTGCTGCCGGTCGGCTTGCGCAATCTCATCGCACGCCTCATCGACCCCGAAGCCAGCCGCTGGGAAAACGCCGAACAGGCCCTATCCATCTACCAGCGCTGCCACATGGCACTTGAAGCCAACTCGATCCCCCAGATCTTGGAACTGCCCGATGACCCGGTGCCCGCCCCGCCCTGCCTGAGCAGCCTGGCGCAGGCCCTGCTGGGTTTCCAATCTGTGGTCGCCCTCCTGCACGCTTACGAACGCGTTGATTCGCCCCAAGACCGCCTGGCTTACCTGGCCTCGGCCGTTGAACGCCTGCGCCACGTAGAACGCAGCGCCCGCGCCGAGTTGGGCAGCGCTGACCGCGCCATTGCCCAGAGCATCGCCGAGAGCTGGCTGGCAATTGTTACCGGCACCATCAGCGAGCTGCAAGCCCGCTCTCGCCTGGTATTTCAACTGCTCACCCGCCACACCTGGCAGGTTGATGTGGTCTCGCTGGCGCTCAATGTACGCAACGAGGGGCGCGGCGCAGCCCTCAATGTGCGCGTATCCCTGGCCCCTGACCCTGCCTACACCTTGCTAGACAGCAGCGCCACCGTTGAACGCCTGGCCTATGGCGAAGAAACCCAGGTCACCCTGCGCATCCGCCCGCATCTAGAGGCCGGCAAAGACCATTTCCGTGCCCGCTTTGTCATCCTCTATACCGACCCGCGCGGCCCCGACCAGGTGGAGAACTATGCCGATATGATCCACCTCCTGGCGGCCGAAAGCGATTACCAGTTCATTTCCAACCCCTATGTTGTGGGCACCCCTTTGCAGACCGGCTCGCCGCTCTTCTTTGGCCGGGAAGATATCATTGCCTTCATCACAGAAAATCTCGCCGCCCTGCACCGCAACAACCTGGTGCTGATCGGCCAGCGCCGCACCGGCAAAACCTCTTTGCTCAAGCAGATGCCGGCCCACCTGGGCGATGAATACTTGCCCGTTTACCTGGATGGGCAAGCCCTGGGGCTTGATCCTGGCCTGCCCAACTTCTTCCTCAGCCTGGCAACCGAGATCAGCTTTGCCCTCGAAGACCGCGGCTTCGAGATCGAGCCGCCTGCCCTGCAAGATTTCACTGCCAGCCCCGCGGGAACCTTTGAGCATGCCTTCTTAGACCGTGTACGCCAGGCCATTGGCGAGCGCCACTTGCTGCTCATGCTGGATGAATTCGAAGAGTTAGAAACAGCCGTGCGCCGCGGCGACCTGGAGCCTTCTATATTTGGCTTCTTGCGCCACATCATCCAGCACACACCCAACCTGAGCGTCATCTTCTGCGGCACCCACCGCCTGGAAGAACTGGCTGCCGATTATTGGAATGTGCTTTTCAATATCAGCATCTACCGTCACATTGCCTTCTTAGATCAAACCGAAGGCCTGCGCCTGGTGCAAGAGCCGGTGGCCGCTTACGGCATGCACTACGACGACCTGGCCCTGGATAAGATCTGGCGCATCACCGCCGGGCACCCCTATTTTCTGCAACTCTTGTGCCACAGCCTCGTAAACCATCATAACAAGGTCCAGCGCAGCTACATGACCATTGCCGATGTCAACACCGCCCTGGATGAGATCCTGGCTTCTGGCGAGGCGCATTTTGTATACTTATGGGCTGAATCATCTCCCCTCGAGCGGGTAACGCTCACCGCCATGACACGCCTGATGCCCCTGACCGGCCAGATCACCCCAGCCCAGATTGCTGATTATCTCGAAGAGCGCGGGGTGAGTTTCGAACGCCAGAATATTGCCGAGGGCCTGCACCGCCTGGCCCTGCGTGATATACTGACCGCCAACACCTCAGATGACAGCATGGGTGAAACCTACCGCTGGAAGCTGGGCCTCTTGGGTTTGTGGGTCGAGAAATATAAATCCATGAGCCGCGTCATTGACGAGATGAGAAAATAACATGTCTAACCCTTATGTCTCACGCGGGCCGGTGCGCGACCCGGCCATGTTCTTCGGGAGAGAAAACGAACTCCGTGAAATTGCCGCCTTTTTGCGCGGCAACCAATCTGTCTCGATCGTTGGGCCGCGCAAGATCGGCAAGACTTCGCTCCTCTTCCACTTGATGCGTCCACCCACCTTCACCAGCCTGGGGCTGGACGAGAACTTTTTGTTCGTTTACCTGGATTGCGAGGTTTTGGGCGATGGAAGCCACGAAGAGATCTTTGGCCAGTTTGCGGTCGAGATCGCCGAAGCCCTGCACGAGCGCGGGCAAGCTCCAGAGCCCGCCCTGGACGAAGCCGCCGACAAGCCGGGCCGCCTGGCATTTGAGCGCGCCATTCGCCGCCTGAACCAGCGCGGCCTGCGGATCATCCTCTTATTGGATGAATTTGAACGCCTCAGCACCAACCAAAACCTGGATGTCAATTTTTTCAATGCGCTGCGCTCTGCCGCCGGGCGTTACCAACTGGCCTATCTCACCGCTTCGGCCCGCCCCCTCATTCAATTGACCTACTCGGGCAGATCTCAAGAGATCCTTTCCAGCCCCTTCTTCAACATCTTTGCCCCACTTTACCTGGGGCTGCTCTCAGAAGCCGATGCCCGCCAGTTGATCCGCCAGCCCAGCCAGGCTGCCGGGATAACCTTTAGCCCTGAGCTGGAGGATTTTATTTACTGCCTGGTTGGCGGCCAGCCATTGGCCCTGCAGGTAGCGTGCTTCTACAGCATGGATCATCCCAACGACCCCGATGCTGTTGAACAAGCTGCCTGCCAAGAGTTGGCCGCCCACTTCCAATACTATTGGCATAACCTGACCCCCGCCGAGCAGGCTATCCTGCGCCAGGTTGACGAGATTGCAGGACGCGCCGCTTCAGATACCACCCTGCGCGGCCTGCTGCGCGATCTGACACAGAAATCGCTCCTGATCGCCGATGCCAACACCTACCGCTACCCCGGCCGGGCCTGGGCGGCTTTCGTGGCGGCCCAACAGCCCACCAGCCCCACCGGCGAACGCCTGTCTTCTACCACCATGCTCATCGCCGGCACCCAGGTGGGGCCTTATGAAGTGCTGGAGCCGATCGGGCGAGGCGGCATGTCAGAGGTCTACAAAGGCCGCCACACCCGCCTGGACCGCAGCGTAGCCATCAAGATCCTGCCGGCCAGCCTGGCGGCTGAAGCCGATTTCCGCACCCGCTTCGAGCGCGAAGCACGGGCAGTGGCATCTTTGCGCCATCCCAATATCGTTCAAGTTTTCGATTTCGGTGATATCAGCGGCACCTACTACATGGTGATGGAATACATTGCCGGGAAAGACCTCTCTACCATCATTCGCGAGAGCGGGCGCATGCCCATTGAGCAAATTGCCCTGGTGATGTTGGAGGTCAGCTCAGCCCTGGATTACGCCCACGACCTGGGCCTGGTACACCGCGATGTCAAACCGTCCAACATCTTGCTCCAGCCCCTGGCAGAGCGCGCCGCCCACAGCGGCGACCGCACCGAAACCTGGATCAAGGCCGAACAAAAACTCAAACCCGGCCTGCCATACCATGCCATCCTGACCGATTTTGGCATTGCCAAGATGCTGGGCGGCGACACTGCCGCCACCAAAACCGGCTTGATGATGGGCACCCTCAACTACATGGCCCCCGAGCAAATCCGCTCAGCCGGTGAAGTGGATGGCCGCGCCGACACTTACGCCCTGGGCGTGGTGGCCTACCAATTGCTCACCGGTCAACTGCCCTTCGTAGCAGATAATCCCGGAGCGATGATGTTGGCCCATCTCCAACTGCCGGCTCCCGATCCACGTGAGCTGGCCCCCGAAACCCCATCCAAGATCGCCCGCGCCATCTTACGCGCCCTGGCCAAAGACCCCCAAGAACGTTTCGATACCAGCAGTGCCTTTGCCGCCGAATTCAACCTTGCGAGCTGAACCAGCCCGCCGAAGAACCTGGAGCAACCATCCTATGCACCTCTCACCAAAGACTTTCCCCCCTCGCTTGATCCTTGCCGCCTGCCTGGCCCTATCCCTGGCCCTGTTTGGCGCCGTCGGTGCGGCCCTGGCGTACGAGTTTTCTGAAGACGGTTACATCGCGGCCGGCAAAGTCATTGACGACGACGTTTTCGTTTCAGCAGATTCCGTCACCGTAGATGGCACCATCAATGGCATCTTGTTTGCCAACGGCAGCAACATCACCATCAATGGCACAATCAACGGCGACCTGTTTGCCAACGGCAACTCCGTCACCATCAACGGCCCGGTGAATGGGAACCTGGTGATCAGCGGGGCAACCCTCAAGCTTGCCAGCGCAGTAGAGGGCAGCGTTTTCTCAGGCGGCCAAACACTGATCATTGCCCCTGGCGCAAGCATTGGCCGCAACCTGTACTTCGGCGGCTTCAGCCTGGATGTTCAACCCGGCGCCAGCATAGCCAGAGACCTGGCAACCGGCTCTTACCAGGTGATGCTTGGCGGGCAGGTGGGTCGCAATATCGATGCCTCTGTCATCGCTTTTGAGCTATCTGGCAAAGTGGGAGGCAACCTGAACCTGGATGTTGAGCCCCCGGGCAAGGAAGACGATGTTTCTATCTTCGAATACTTCAATTTCCCTGGCATGCCTGAGACCTTTTTGCCTGCCGGCCTGCGGGTTGCCTCGCAGGCGAAAATTGACGGTGAGCTGAAATACGTCAGCCCGGTTGACCAGGCTGCCGCTATCCAGGCTGTGCCGGGCGGCGGGATCGTTTATACCTACCGCCCTGCCCAAGGTACTGAAAAAGCCGACAAGCCCCCCGTCTCAGTCCAGATCGGCAACTGGTTTTTGTCCCGCATCCGCGAGCTGGTGACACTAAGCGCCATCGGTGCGCTGGTGGTCGTCCTGATGCCGAAGCTTCTGCCCCAGGGCGTCCAGCAATTGCGCAGCCAGCCCTGGGCATCTTTAGGCAAAGGCCTGCTGGTGTTGATCGTGGGCCTGGTGGGGATATTCGTTGCCTTCCTGGTAGTGCTCACCGTGGGCATCCTCCTGGGCATCGTCACCCTGGGCGGGCTCAAAGACACGGTCTTTGGATTCGGGTTCTCTAGTATTGGATTGTTCTCGGCTGTTTTCTGGCTGATGATCAATTACGGCAGTAAACTGGTGGTAGCCTCGCTCTTAGGGAATTGGCTCTTCAAGCGTATGGGCCCCGCCTTCAGCGGGCATGCTTTCTGGCCGTTGTTGGCCGGGATTGTGAGTTATGTGATCTTACGCGGCATTCCCATATTGGGGATTTTGTTTGGCGCCGCGGCCACCCTCTTGGGGTTGGGGGCCGCCTGGTTGGCTTTGCTTGCTTGGCGCAAAGGAGCTGCGCCGCAGGTCATCCCCAGCACAGCTTCATAACAAACGACCCTATCTGTGGGTTAAAAGCGTCCATCGCCCAGCGTCTTTCCCCTCAGGCGCTGGGCGATGGATTTCCTACCTTCCCCCTCTTGTCACTGCGACACGCTTTTGCCCCCCTTCGAATTGCCGCCCTTGCACATCGCAGAAACCGAGAAGAACTGCAGCCAGCATTCCCCCTCAGGAAAAAGACTGACCGCCCGGTTGGCTTGGTGACCAGGTAGACCCATCGCTTGATAACCTGGTATGATAGATTATATACAACTATCCACACCGCATCGTCACCGCAAGCGTCACCGTAAACCACCTGTTTCAGCAAGGAGTCGCCCCCTTGACCACGATAACCACCAGGCTCAAAACCATCACTTGCTGATCTGACACTACAAATTATATTCATTCCCCTATACCATATCGTCACCGTAAACGTCACCACAGATTGCCAGTTTGGGCGAGTTGGCGTAAAATATAAACTCGGTGACCTTATGCCCACATTAGAAATCAACTTATTCGGCACGCCTTCCCTGCGCCTGGATGGACAACCGGTTCACGCCCGCACCGCCAAGGCTATTCCGCTCTTGGCTTACCTGCTGATGAACCCCGGGTGCCACATGCGTTCTACCCTTGCCACCCTGCTGTGGAGCGATGCAGAGCGTCCACGCGCCTTTGCCTCCTTGCGCACCACCACCTGGAGGCTAAAAGATGCCGGGCTTGGCCCCTGGTTGGATGTGCAACACGAACAGGTTGGCTTCCGAGAAGGGCCTCCGGTGCACCTGGATGTGCGCCAGTTTCTCGGTTACCTGGATGAATGCCGCCGACACGGTCACCCACCCCAGGCCGTGTGCACCGATTGCCTGCCCCTTCTCAGCGCTGCCGCCGAGCTGTACCGCGGCAATTTTATGCAGGGATTAAGCCTGCGGGGGGCGGTTGTGTTTGACGATTGGCAGACTTCCCAGGCCGAGCTGCTGCGCAACCAGGCTTCTGGCGTGCTAGAACGCCTGGTCAGCGGCTATCAGAAACAAAATGACCTGACCCAGGCCATCCATTATGCCCGGCAGTGGTTGACGATTGACCACACGAACGAAGAGACTCACCGCCAGCTCATGACTCTGTACGCCAGCACGGGGCAGCGGCAGTCTGCCATGAACCAATACCAGGAATGTGTTCGCCTGCTCAAAGCCGGCGGGTTGAGCCCCCAGGCAGAGACCACTTCCATTTACCAACAAATCTTAGGCGGGCCATGGCGTTCCGCCGCCAGCGCTGATTCTGCCCCCAGGCTAAAAAGCCCCATCATCTTGTGCGCCGATGTCGAAAATTCGGCTGCTCTATGGGACCAGTACAGCCAAGAGATGACCAAAATTTACGAAAAAGTGTCTGCCAGCATCAAAGACTTTGCCCAACAATACGGCGGCCGCGTGCTGAGTTTGATGGATGATTACTTCATCATGTTTTTCGAAAGCGGGTCACCTTTGCCGGCTGCCATCGCTTTACAAAAGAATGCCCGGCACCCAATCGAGAAAAAAGTGGCCCCGCTGAAGGTGCGCGTGGCAATCCATGCCGCCGACAGCTTCAAGCCCAGCATTGATAGCAATGCCGGCAGCATCCACTTTGCCAAGCGCCTGCTCTCAGCCGGCCGGGGCGGGCATGTTTTGCTCAGCGCCCAGGCATCAGAGGCGCTCGACCTGCCCATCAACGCCAGGCTGTACGATCATGGATTTAACACCCTCAAAGACCTCGGTGAGCCGATCCATATCTTTAGTCTTCAGCACCCCGATCTGCTGGGAGAGCAGCGTCTTTCCTTGCAATCCCTGGCCACTTACTATCATAACCTGCCCACTTACGCCACCCCATTCATCGGCCGCGAGGAAGAGTTGGCCGACCTGGCACAATTGCTCTCGCAAGAAAACTGCCGCCTGCTGACCCTCACCGGCCCCGGGGGCATTGGCAAGACGCGCCTGGCAGTCCAAAGCGCGGCCCAATTGATCGAACGCTTTCCCGATGGGGTTGCCTTTATCTCCCTATCCACCACCCCAACCTCCAACCAGATCCTATCTACCCTGGCTGAGGTACTGCGCTTTAATTTCTACCAGCCCGAAGACCCCGCCCGCCAACTGCAAGACTTCCTGCGCTCCAGGCATATGCTGCTCATCATGGATAATTTCGAGCACCTGGTAGACGGCTCGGCGTTACTTTCAGACCTGCTCAACCATGCCCCCAGGCTCAAGATCCTGGTCACGTCGCGCGAGTGCCTGCACTTGCCCGAAGAATGCCTGTACGACGTACGGGCCATGGGCATACCACCCGCCTCCGGCGCCTCTGAACTGGAAAACTACAGCGCCGTCAAACTCTTCTTGCAAAATGCCCGCCGTGTTCATCCAAGCTTTCATCCGAGCGAAACCGATTGGCACAGCATTGCCGAGATCTGCCAACGCGTTGAGGGCCTGCCCATGGCATTAGAATTGGCCTCGGGCTGGGTGCGCACCCTCACCTGTGCTGAGATTTCAGACCAGATCAAACGACAGAGTTTCGAATTCCTGGATGGAAACAGATCTGATCGTCCGGCCCGCCGCCGCAGCCTAAGAGCCGCCTTTGATTATTCGTGGAACTTGCTGTCAGAAGAGGGCCGCCGTACCCTGCGCAGGTTGTCTGTCTTTCGCGGCGGATTCAGCCTGGAGGCCGCCCAGGCCGTGGCCGCCACCACCCCGGCTCAGTTAGCGGGCATGGTCGACCGCTCGCTGCTGCGGTATACCAGTGGGCGCTACGAGATCAACGAAGCCCTGCGGCACTTTGCCCATCAAAAACTGGAAGAAGCCCCCGAAGACTACACATCCACCGAACGCCTGCACTGTGAATACTATTCCTACCGCTTCATCGAACAAGCCAACAAGCTGCTCTCCCGATCGCATATGCAAGCCATGCAAGAGATCTTCGTGGACACCGAAAACTTGCGTACCGCCAAAGATTGCGCCTTAGAACACAAATGCTGGGATCTCATCGGGATGGGGATCAACGCATCCTTTGTGTTCCTTGAACTCTCTGGCCGCGCAAAAGAAGGATATGAAAGTTTCAAACGCATGCTGGACGTTGCGCTCGTGGAATCTGATGCAATGGAAAGCAAATGGTTCCCCTGGCTGGTCATGGCCACGGGCTGGTTCGCCTTCCAAATCGGCCAACATGCAGAAGGGCTGGAGGATCTGAACAAGAGCCTCGAAATCCTCAGAGCGCGGGGGGATGAAGAAGGCACCGCTTACAACCTGGCCTTGCTGGCCAGCTACTACCTGAGCCTGAGTTCTTTCGAAGATGCCGGCCGCTGCCTGCAGGAGAGCCTGGCCATCTACAGCCGCATCAGCCTGCCCAACGAACGCCTATCGCATGCCCGTCAGCATTTCACCCTCTACACTGCCGGCAAATATTATCTCCAGACCCAGCAATATGCCCTGGCCGAACAGCATGCCCAGGTCGCACTGTCCAGCAGTGAGCAGATGGGCGCCCGCTGGGGTGAGGGCCGGATTTTGAATCTCCTTGCCCAGATCGCCATGTTCCAGCATAAGCTGCCGGAGGCAGAGAACATCTGGCGCCAGGCACAGCAGATCGCCAATGAAATGGGGGACCGGCGCAGCATGGCCTCCATTTACAGCGGCTTAGGGCAAGTTTACGAATGGCAAGGCCAGATCGAGAAAGCCATTGAAACAGAACTGCTTGTGCTTCAAATTTACCGCCAGCTAGGCGATGACCGCTTATCGGCCATCGCCATGAACAACCTGGCTTATTTTCACCTGCTGCTAAAAGAGCCAGATTACCCCCAGGCAACGCAATTCTACCGCGACAGCCTGGATTTATTCCGGCTGATACAAGATCAACACGGCCTGCTTTTCACCAATTACGACCTGGGGCAGGCGTATATCAAGATGGGCAACTTATACCAGGCGCTTACCTGCTGCCAGCAAGCCCTGAGCCTGGCACAAGGGCTGGGTGCGCCCAACTTAATGCTCTATGCGCTGCACGGTTTTGCCAGCCTGGCAGCCCAGCGCGGCGAAACCGAACGCGCCCTGGAATTGTGCGGGCTGCTGCTCACTCATCCCCAGACTCAAGACGATACCCGCCAGCGCACCCAGAGCCTGTTGGAAGAGCTGAACGCCGCCGCCAACCCAAACCTGGCCCAGGCTGCATTCCAGCGCGGGCAAGCCCTCCAACTGGAACCCACCGTCGCCGAATTTTTGGGCTAGCGGGGCAATCACCCCCCTTGACAAGCCGTATTATCCCATATAAAATAAGACCGACCGGTCGGTTTTGTCGCCGTACGGGAGCCCCAGCATGCAGCAGCGCAGCGAAGAAACCCACGCCCATATCCTTGAAGCCGCAAACCGCCTCTTTTCTACCAACGGTTACGATGCCACCGGCGTGGCCGAGATCTGCCGGGCGGCGGGCGTTAGCAAAGGCGCCTTTTATCACCACTTCCCCTCCAAGCAAGCCCTCTTCTTAGAATTGATGGACGATTGGTTGGCCGGCCTGGATGCAGGCTTCCAGCTCGCCCGTCAAGAAACCACCAGCATCCCCCAGGCCATCATCCAGATGGCAGACATGGTCGGCAGCGTCTTTCAAAATTCTGATATCAGCCCGGCCATCTTCCTCGAATTTTGGACCCAGGCCCAGCGCGACCCAACCATCTGGCAGGCTGCCATTGCCCCTTACCGCCGTTACCAGGAATATTTTGCCCGTTCTTTCGAGGAAGGCATCGCCGAAGGCTCTCTGCAGGCCGTGGATCCTCATCTCGCCGCCCGCACCATCGTCTCGCTGGCTTTTGGCCTCTTGATGCAGGCCCTTTTTGACCCCCAGGGCGCCGATTGGCAGAAAGAAACCCGTCAAAGCGTGGAGCTTTTACTGAAAGGTCTTTCCCGCAGTCCCACAGGTCTATGATCAGGTATTTCAGGAGGCAGCACACCCATGTCTACCCATCTCATCACCGGCGCCACCGGCCATATTGGCAACGTCTTGGCACGTGAATTGATCGCCCGCGGGAAAAGCGTGCGCGCCATGCTCTTACCCGGCGAAGATGCGACCCCAATCAACGACCTGCCGGTAGAGCTTGTGGAAGGCGACGTGCTCGATTTTGGCTCTTTGCAGTCTGCCTTCGAGGGCGTGGATATGGTTTACCACCTGGCCGGGCTGATCTCGATCCTGCCGGGCAAAGACCCCATGGTGCAAACCGTCAACGTGCTGGGCACACGCAACGTCATCCGGGCCGCCCGGCAGGCCGGCGTCAGGCGGCTGGTTTACACCAGTTCTATCCATGCCTTGCAGCGCGTTCCACACGGCATCTTGATCGACGAAAACATCCCCTTTGACACCCAGCATGCCATCAGCGCCTATGACCACTCCAAAGCCCAGGCCTCGCTCGAGGTATTGAAGGCCGTCCAAGAGGGCCTGGATGCGGTCATCGCCTGCCCAACCGGGGTCATTGGCCCTTATGACTTCCGCCGCTCAGAGATGGGCGGCCTGATTGCCGATTGTTTGAAGAACCGGCTGATGTTCTATGTAGAAGGGGCTTACGACTTTGTGGATGTGCGCGACGTGGCTGCCGGCCTGGTCCTGGTTGGCGAGCAGGGGCACACCGGCCAATCTTACATCCTATCCGGTGAGCGCATCACCGTACACGAGATCTTCAAGAGCGTACAGAAGATCGTCGGACACCAGCAGGTAGCCATCAAGATTCCCCTTGGCCTGGCCCGCCTGGTGGCTTCAATCACCCCCCTGCTCTACCGCCTGACACACATTAAACCCCGCTTCACCCCCTATTCTCTGGCGACCCTGGCCAGCAATTCGGTCATCAGCCACGCCAAGGCTGTGGCCGAGCTGGGCTATGCGCCTCGCCCGCTGCGCGAGTCGATCGCCGACACCATCCGCTGGTTCAAGCAGCAGCGCCGCCTGGATGCCGCTTAAACGGTCCTCACCATCCAGTAAACCTTGAGGCCCCCATGCCTATCCACCTCCCTTTCGATGTCGTAACCCCCGGGCTTAGCTTTGTTATCATCGGCGGCAGCATCCTGGTCTTGATCATCTTGACCATCCTGATCGCCCTGGTCGAAGGCGTGGCCCTGACCCTGCTGGGCTGGGACAGCTTCAAACGCGCTTACCTGGTCGCCTTGCTGATGAACTTCATCTCCACCTGCGTAGGCGCGGTCTTGCTGTTCATCCTGCCGCAAGAACAAAATCTCTGGTGGGTGCTCATCTCCTTCGCCTTATCCCTATTGATCGAAGGGCTGGTGCTGGTGCGCTTCAAACGCCGCTCCGCACGCCAAAACTGGACTGCCGCATTGGTGGCCAACCTGGCCAGTTACCTCATCCTGATCGCCCCAATCTATTTCTTCGGCGCCGGTTAAATTTTCCCCGCCAGGTTTGCACGCAGCCCTGCCCTTGGGCTGGCCGCAGCATCCTGATCGGATTGCAGATATTGACCTTTAAAATCGGTCGATATTCGAGTAGAATCTAGCTATCCGAACCCTGGAGAACGACTACCATGACCTTAAAACACACTTCCCCCCATTCCACCAAGCTGTTAAAGTCCCTGCGCTGCCAGGGCCAGAGCAATGATTGTGGCGCCTATACCACCGCCACCGTACTCAAGGCCCTGCGCGGTATTGATCTGGAACCAGATCAACTGGCGCGCGAAATGGAGAAACCTGTCCGCCGCGGCCTGCTGCCGATGGTGCGCAAGATTCCCAATTCGGCTACCCTGCCCTGGGGCATGGTGGATGTCTTTAAGCAGCACGGTCTGAACGCCCACTGGCGCTTCTTCTCAAATACCGATTATTTGAAGCAGCAGCTCGACCGCGGCAACGTGCTCATGCCCATCATTGGCAATTGGAAGCCCCTGTGGGCACACGTGATGACCCTGGTGGATGTGGATGAAGAAAAAGGGTGGGGCTTTGCCAACACCCAATACGAAGTGCAAGACCCCTTCTGGGTTGCTGATGCCACCTTCGTCTCTCAGTGGAAGGCCATGGGCAACTTGTTGGTAGAGGTTGAGGTAGAGGCCGCGGTTGGTTGAGTGGTGCCCCAAATGCCGGGCCATGCTGGCCCCCGGCCTGGACCGCTGCCCACAATGTGGCAAAAAACTGCGCCGCAAGAAGAATCCGGATGATTGGTCGCTGAGCGACATCTTCTGGATCAGCGCCACCGTGATTGGTTACGTGCTGATCCCCATCCTCATTGCCGCTGCCATCGGCATCCTGTGCTTGTTCCTGATACGCTAACCCCCCTGTGTCCCCCCTTCGTTTACCCGCCTCTCGCAAACTGCTTTTTGCCTCCCTGGCCCTGGCCTTGTTAGGGCTGGCGCTTTTTGCGTTTGGCTTTCGCAAGCAAGTGACCCTGGTGGTGGATGGGCAGAACCAGGCTCTAGGCACCTATGCCCTGACGGTTGGCGGCCTGCTGAGCCTGGAAAAGATTGCCCTGGCCCCCAACGATACGCTCACACCACCGGCCGAAAGCTGGATCAAGAACGGTGACACCATCACCCTTGAACATGCCGTGCCGGTGCAGATCCTGGCCGATGGACAGGTCAGCAACTTCTACAGCACCGAACGCCTGCCCCTGCGCCTGCTGGCCCAGGCGGGCATTGTGCTGAGTGCTGGCGACGAGTTGTTTGTCTCTGGCCGGTTGGCGGACCCCGCCGAAATACTGCCCCGCCAGCCTGTTATCCCGCTCCAGGTGCGCCGCGGCGTCACCATCACCCTGCACCAAGGTGGCAAGGTGCTCGAATTCACCTCCACTGCCCCCAGCCTAGGCCAGGCCCTGTGGCAGGCCGGCATCACCCTGCTGGCTGCCGACCGCCTGGACCCGCCGGCTTCTACCCCCCTCACCACCGACCTGGAAGCCGAGCTGCAGCGCGCCCGCCCCATCACCATCACCACCGCCATCTCGCCCACGCAGACGGTCAGCATCACAACGCTCACTGCCGCCGCCACGGTTGGCGAGGCCCTGGCAGAAGCCGGCCTGCCCATCCAGGGCCTGGATTACAGCCTGCCCCCGGCCGAATCGCCCCTGCCTGCCGACGGCCTGGTGCGCCTGGTGCGCGTGCGCGAAGAAGTGCTGGTCGAGCAGTCGCCCCTGGCCTTTGAAACCCTGACCCAGCCCGCCCCTGAAGTAGACCTGGATACGCAAACCGTCGTCCAAACGGGCGAATACGGCCTGACGGCCCAGCGGGTGCGCATCCGTTATGAAGATGGGGTAGAAGTCTCGCGCCTGGTCGAGGGGCAGTGGGTTGCCCGCCAGCCCCAGGCCCGCATCATCGGCTACGGCACCAAAGTGGTCGAGCGCACCATCAGCACCCCCGATGGGCCCATTTGCTACTGGCGCGCCCTCACCATGTGGGCCACATCCTATCACCCATCCACAACCGGCAGCACCACCGCCTCAGGCCTGCCGCTTGAAAAAGGCGTCGCAGCCATCGACCGGCGCTATATCCCCTTTTACACCCGCATGTACATCCCCGGTTACGGTGAAGCCGTGGCAGCCGACGTGGGCGGCGGCGTGGTAGGGCGCATGATCGACCTGGGTTACAGCGACGACGATTATGAAGCCTGGCACCAATATGTCACGGTCTATTTCCTCTGTCCGGCCCCCGCGAGTATTGTATGGATCATTCCCTAAAGCCCTCCCGCACCAACCCACCCGGCCCGCCCCTGCCGCCTGGCGGCCCGCTCGACGTGCCCGGCCTGCTGCGCCGCCACCACTTGCGCCCCGATAAGGGCCTGGGGCAGAATTTCTTGCTGGATGAAACCGCCCTGCGCCGCATTGTGATGGCAGCCGAGATCTTGCCTCAGCACGATATTCTCGAGATCGGCCCCGGCCTGGGCAGCCTCACCCGTCACCTGGCAGCCGCTGCCAGGCAGGTGGTGGCTGTGGAATTGGATTCGGACCTCTTTGGCCCCCTGGAGGAAGTGTTGGGCGGCATGCCCAACGTGCACCTGGTGCAGGGCGATATCCTTGCCCTCAACCCGGTGGAGCTGATGCCGGCGCCCGGTTACCTGGTTGTCGCCAACATCCCCTACTACATCACTTCAGCTTTACTGCGCCATCTGTTGGAAACCGAACGCCCCCCTCTGCGCATGGTGCTCACCGTCCAGCGCGAGGTAGCCCAGCGCATCTGCGCCCTGCCAGGCGACCTGAGCCTGTTGGCGTTGAGCGTGCAGGTGTACGGCCGGCCCAGCATCGCCGCCCACATCCCTGCCGGGGCCTTCTACCCCCCGCCCAAGGTTGATTCAGCCGTGGTGCGCATCGACCTGTTCGATACGCCTGCTATTCCTGTTGCCCTGCTCGAAGATTTCTTCCAGCTCATCAAAGCCGGTTTCAGCCAAAAGCGCAAGACGCTGCGCAATTCCATTTCCGGTGGCCTGAAATGGTCACCCGCTCGCGCTGCCGAGCTGCTCTCTGCTGCCGGCATCGACCCCCAACGCCGCGCCGAAACGCTCTCCTTGTCTGAGTGGGGGCAATTGACCCAGGCTTACCAGCTTAACCCCAACGATACAGCATCCAGCCTGCCGCCAGCCTGACCACCACCGCCACCAACATCGTTTCTCTCAGCCCGATCCATTCTCCGACCGCCGGCCCCAGCATCGAGCCCGCCAGGATGCCCAGGTTCAAGGCCAGGTTGTGCAGCGCCATGTACGCCGGGCGGTCATTGGCTGGCACGCGCTGCATCAGCCGGTTGATCAACCCGCCCGACAGGAAAGCATAGACCCCGCCGCCGATCAGGCAGGCGGCGTAATACCAGATGGCGCTGCGCCCCATCCACAGCATCAGCGGATATTGCGCAAACAGCAGGGCGCCTGCCACCATCAGCTTGCGGTGGCCCCAGCGGGCGCTGGCCCGGCTTAGATATAGAGAGCAGATCACCATCACCCCGTGGAAGATGGCTGTACCCAGGCTGATCATCCCATCGCTCAATTTCAACTCGTTGACATAGAACAACGGGAAGATAGGCTGGGGAAAGTATTGGAAGGTATAAAATCCAAAATAGGCCAGCATGAAGGGCCCAAACGGCCCCCGGAGCACGTCCAGGCGCAGCCAGCCCCCTTTGCCCTGGGCTGCGGCGGCCCGATTGGGCCGCAACAGGGCTAAGAACCCTCGCCACAGCCTGTTCAAACGGCTCAACCAGCCTTGCCGGGCAGGGGGTTGCGTTTCGTCAGGCTGAGCGCCCGCCGCCGGGCTAATGATGGCATTACCCGCTGCAGCCGCGGCAGCCTCTTGGCTGGCGGCGGCCCTGGCTTTGAGCCGCCCCAGGTGGTAGCTGCTCATCAGGGCCCCCGCCGCTCCAATGGCAAATACGATCTGGTAATTGAGCGGGAAGATGACCTTATCCAAGATTTGCCCGCATGCCAGGGTGGTTGCCGTCACGCTGACCGCCACCAGTGCATTGCGCCGCCCCACGGCATGGGCGCGCCATTCCTCCGGCAGCACCTCCGCCAGGGTTGAATTGAAGGCGATCGACAGCAGAGTCCCAGGGGCCGACATCAACAGGGTGATCCACACGATGCCCTGCACCTGCCCTCCGGCGCTGGCGAACATCCAGGGCAAGGCAATCAAGACCACAAACCCCAGGCGCTGTACGATTGAAGCGATGAAGGTGGTGCGCAAGAGTGCGTGCCGCTCCAACCACTGCCCGGCAGGCAAGGTGAGCAGCAAGCTCACCAAAGCCGGCCCTGCGCTCAGCAAGCCGATCTGGAAGCCGGTGGCATCCAGGCGCGCCGCATATACCGACAGGAAAGAAAGCGTACTGCCGGCTACCATGCCGTACCAAAAGACATCCGCGTAAAGCTGGCGCAGATTCCAACGCAGTTCAGAGCTGGGGGCTGGCAAAATATGGGTAGGCATAAGGGTCTTTTGGGCTACTTGAAAACGAGTGTGAGGCGGCGCCGAGGCACTGCATCACACTCGTTTTCACACAATCATCTACAGGGTGGCCTATTGCAGCAGTTTGGCCTTTAACCCTGCCAGGTTTTTGAACGGTCCATCGCTGGCAGTCACCTGCCGGACGTCCAGTTTAAGCCGCCCCTCTTTCAGATGGCGGCGCTCTCGATCCTTGAGCGGGTAGAAATAATCCAGCGATTGCTCCAGGCGAGTTTGAATGCGCTCATGCAGGGCAGCCAGGTTCTGCAGCGAAGTGACCAGCACAAAGTCATCCGGCGTCAGGTGCCCGATGAAATCACTCGTGCCGCCTACCTCGCGCACGGCATTATGCACCATCAAGTTCACCGCCCGCAGCACATCATCAGCCGCCACGAAACCGTAAGTTTCGCGGAATTTTTCCAGGTTGCGCAGCGAGACCAGGATGATGGCCCACTCGTTGTTCTTCAAGCAGTCTTGCAGGCGCTCTTCTACCAACACCCCTTCTGGCAGGTTGGTGACCGGGTTGGTCAGGGTACCCTGGGTCGAGCGGCGCAGCGCATTGCGCACGCGCAAGCGCAGTTCTTGCACATCGAACGGCTTGGTGATGTAGTCGTCCGCGCCAAGCTCCAGGCCCTGCAAACGGTCAGAGCGAGCCCTCTTTTCGGTCAAAAAGATGATCGGGATCTCTTTGGTCTTGCGGTTATTGCGCAAGCGGTAAGCCACCTCAAAGCCATCAATATCTGGCAGGCGGATATCCAAGATCACCAGGTCGGGCGGCGAGGCCTGGCACGACCGCACCGCATCTTCACCCCAGTTGACCGTGCGCACTTCATAACCCTGGACGTTAAAATAGGCGTTGACCATTTCAGCCACGTCCAGGTCGTCTTCGACGATTAGAATAACCGGTTTTGGCTCTGCCACAGTGATACCTAACTGATCGGGGTCTTCTGGATCGTGTATTCGCAGACTCCCTCGCCCATCGCAATACACTTTGACTCATTCACGCGGAACTCGCTGCCACCCGAAACCCACTTCAGGCCTTCTTGCAGCAGCCCAGCGCCGATGAAGCACACCGGTTTGTCCATTCCCTGACGGCTCCAACACTGCGGGCAGCGGTGAATCGTGTAGATGAACTCGTTCTCTTTTTCTTCGACGGTGGAGTACTGATCGCTGATCTGGCTGAAGATCTTCGCCATGGCCGGGATACCAATGCGCAGCTTGGTCTGCATCGGCAGCACCTTGAACGCCAGGTCGCTGGCGCCCGCCAACGCGCCAAAATTGCGCAAAGCATCCGCAAAGGCTGCCCGCCCAGCACGCAGCGCCAGGCCGCGCCCACCGCGCGGGCCGTACATCTCCTCCAAAGCCATCTGGATCGCCGTAAAATCGGCAAAATCAAACTCTTTTGCCAGGTTATCGGGAGGGTAGTTATCGATCAGGTTAGGCAGGTGGGCCAGGTTAAGAATAGCATTCAAGCCATTCTTACCCATCACGTCCTCAAGCGCCTTGATCGTGATCAGGACGATCTTATTTGCGTAGTAGTAGCCGCTCTTTGGGATTGGTTCCATAATTCTCCACCAGTCTAAATGAGTTTGGAGAGCGCTTCGGTAGCTCGGCGCATGTCCAGGAAAATCAGCCCCAGCTTGGCTTGCTCACGAGCCAGGGCGGTCAAGACCGCCTCTTCACCGACCGACATGAGCACGACATAGCCGTTTACCCCTTTGATATAAACCTGTTCCAGCGAGCCACGCCCCAATTCAGACGCAATTCGTTCGCCCAGGGAAAGCATGGCTGCTGACATCGCCGCGACGCGGTCTTCTTCAACCCCTTGCGGCAGCGCAGAAGCAATTGTCAAACCATCAACACTGACAACTGCTGAAGCCTCAATATCCGGTGAAGAAGCCTGCAAGTCTCGCAACCGGTCAACCATCATTTGGGAGCGTGATTTGGTCAAGGCATTACTCCTCGTTGTAAAATTCGGGCCATTGGAAAAAATTCCGCAAGCCCTTCCAGTGGTGCAAGGACCAGCTCTTCAAAGTAGAGTGCTGTGCTGTACTATTGTAGAATAGGGTATGAAAAGTGTCAAGCGAAAACGTGCTATAATCTGCCCGGTTTTATTGCAAAAGGGTCTAAATGACATTTCAGAATCTGCGCGATTTTATAAAATTACTCGAGGAACGCCGCCAGCTCGTTCGCATTACACAGCCTGTTTCGGCCGAGCTTGAGATCACTGAGATCACTGACCGGGTGATCAAAGGCCCACCCGAGCTGAATAAGGCCCTGCTCTTCGAGCACGTGACCGGCTCAGAGATCCCGCTGCTGATCAACGCCTTTGGTTCGGCTCAGCGCATGGCATGGGCCCTGGGCGTGCAAGACCTGGACGAGCTGAACCAGCGCCTGGGCAAGCTGTTGGACATGCGTTTGCCCTCTGGACTGGCTGAAACCCTCGGCCGCGGGCAAGATTTCTTCGGCGTCTTCAAATCCATTGGCTTGAGGCCGCACAAGGTGCGCCGCGCCCCGGTGCAGGCTGTCATCCACACCACTGACGCCTCCCTCGAGCAACTGCCCATCCTCAAATCCTGGCCGCAAGATGGCGGACGCTTCATTACATTACCCCAGGTCATCACCCGCGACCCCCAGACCGGCACCCGCAATGTGGGTATGTACCGCCTGCAGGTGGTGGACGAGCGCCGTTTGCTGGTGCATTGGCAGCGTCATAAAGGCGGCGCCGAGCACCAACGCACCGCCCAGCGCCTGTCCAAAGAAGCCATTCCTGCCGCCATCGTCTTGGGGGGCGATCCAGCCAGCATCTGGTGTGCCTCGGCCCCCCTGCCGCCCAACATCGATGAATATCTGCTTGCCGGTTACCTGCGCGGCGCACCCATCTCCTTCGTGGACTGCATCACCCAACCTCTTGAAGTGCCCGCTCAGGCCGAGATCGTCATTGAAGGCTATGTGGACCCCAGCGAGCACCTGCCCGAAGGCCCCTTTGGCGACCACACCGGCTATTACACCCCGGTGGAGCTTTTCCCGGTCTTCCATGTCACCGCCATCACCCACCGCAAAGACCCCATCTATCCCGCCACCATTGTCGGTATCCCGCCGATGGAGGATGTCTGGATGGGCAAAGCCACCGAGCGCCTTTTCTTACCCCTCCTGCGCATCTTCTTGCCCGAGGTGGTAGATTTCAACCTGCCTGCCGAGGGGGGCTTCCACAACCTGGCCCTGGTCTCGATCAAAAAGCGCTTCCCGGGCCATGCCCGCAAGGTCATCTTTGGCCTGTGGGGGCTGGCGCTCATGTCGCTCACCAAGGCCGTCGTCATCTTTGACGAGTGGGTGGATGTGCAGAACCTCTCTCAGGCGGCCTGGCAGGCCCTGGGCAACGTAGATTGGTCGCGCGACGTGGTCATCGCCGATGGCCCCGTAGACCACCTGGATCATGCCTCGTACCAACATTCCTTCGGCGGCAAGATCGGCATCGACGCCACCGCCAAGCTGCCCCAAGAAGGTTACACGCGCGGCTGGCCCGAGGCTGCCCGCATGGACCCGGCTGTCCAATCCCGCATCGACACCCTCTGGAAGCGGCTCGGAATTGAAAAGTAAGCTCGCATTAGGAGATATATATTTTATGAGACGGTATCCATTTTTTGTGTTCCTTACCATCCTGGCGCTGATCCTCACCGCCTGCACCCAGGCTTCACCGGCTGAGGCGGTCACCCTGCGCTTTGCCGTTTTGCCCATCATGGATGCCCTGCCCATGTTCGTGGCCCAGCAAGAAGGGCTCTTCGAACAGCAAGGCGTCCAGGTGGCATTCATCTCTGCTGCATCCGCCGCCGAACGCGACCAGCTCATCATTGCCGGGCAGGCCGATGGCATGATCAACGACCCCGTCGCCACCGCCCTTTACAACAAAGACACGCTTCAGGTGCAGATCGTGCGTTATGCCATCACTGCCACGCCAGAATACGGTGCATTCTACATCCTGGCCTCTGGGCAGAGCGGCATCACCACGGTGGATGGCCTGCAGGGTGTACAGATTGGCATCTCGCAAGGTACGGTCATTGAATACCTCACCGACCGCTTCTTGCAGGCCGAGGGCCTTGACCCTGAGGCAATTGAAACCATCGCCATCCCCAAGATGCCAGATCGCATGAGCCTGCTTGGCTCTGGCGAGCTCTCGGCCGCCTTGCTGCCCGACCCGCTCGCTTTCCTCGCCGCCCAACAGGGCGCGCAGATCATTCTGGATGGCTCCAGCCACCCCGAATATGCTTACAGCACCATCGCCTTTCGCAAAGAGATCATCGACGCCCACCCCGAGGCCATCCGCGCCTTCCTGGCAGCCGTCGAAAAAGCCACCCAGATGATCAACGCCGACCCCACCCGCTGGAGCAGTTTGCTCAGCGAGCAAAAGTTGGTTCCCGCGCCCATCATGGGCAGCTACCAGGTTCCGCCCTACCCCGCTGCCGGGGTTCCCAGCCAGGCACAGTGGGCCGATGTGTTAGCCTGGATGCAAGCCAAGGGCTTGCTGGCCGTTGACCTGCCCTATTCCGATTCGGTCAACCCGGCCTTCTTGCCGTAAGCGGTATGCTCCAGCTCGATTCGGTCACCTACGCCTATCCTGGCAGCCCCCCCATCTTCCAGGATTACTCCTGGCAGGTTGGGCGCGGCCAGGCCTGGACTGTGCTGGGACCATCGGGCTGCGGCAAGACCACCCTGCTCTACCTGCTGGCTGGCCTGCGCTTCCCGACCTGTGGGCATGTGCGGGTGGATGGGCAGTCCCTGGCCCGGCCGCGCCCTCGCACCGGGCTCATCTTGCAAGATTACGGCCTCTTGCCCTGGGCCACGGTGCGCCAAAATGCCGCCCTGGGCCTGCGCGTGCGCAACTTCTACGGGCCAGATGGCAAACACGCCCCACCCAATTACATCCCTGAAAAAGATGTCCAACCCTGGCTGGAGCGCCTGGGCCTTTCAGACCAGGCTGAGAAATATCCCCACCAGCTCTCCGGCGGTCAGCGGCAGCGCACCGCCATCGCCCGCACCCTGGCCCTCAAGCCCGATCTCTTGCTCATGGACGAGCCCTTCTCATCCATCGACGCCCCCACGCGCGAGGGTCTGCAAGCGCTGACGCTAGAACTTTACAGCGAACAAAACCTGACCCTGGTGTTGATCACGCACGCCATCGAAGAGGCTGCTTATATCGGGCAGCGCATCCTGCTGCTCAGCCGCATCCCCAATACCCAGGCCCAGGTGATCGAAAACCCCTCTGCGGGCAGCCCTGGTTACCGCTACAGCGCCGATTACACCGCCTTGTGCCGCGAGCTGCGCCAGCGCATGGAGGCGGCATGAGACGCCGCGACCTGCTGTATGCCGTGCTGGCCCTGCTGGTGCTGTGGCAGCTTGCCGCCTGGGCCATCAATAAGCCCATCCTGCCCTCGCCGCTCTTGGTTGGCATAGCCTTCGTGAAAGAATTGAACGGCGACCTGCCCCTGCATTTTCTGGTCAGCCTGTGGCGCGTGGCCGCCAGCACTTTGCTGGCGGTGGCCCTGGCGGCCCCTGCCGGGCTCATCTTGGGCCAATCCCCCAGGCTGAACCGCCTACTCTCGCCCCTGGTTTACTTGCTCTACCCCATTCCCAAGGTTGTCTTCGTGCCGGTGGTCCTGCTGCTCTTTGGCATTGGCGACCTGCCCAAGATCGTCATCATCTTCATTATTCTCTTCTTCCAGGTGCTGGTCTTGGTGCGTGACCAGGCCGCCGCCCTGCGCCCCGAGCTGATCCAGAGCGTGCGCTCGCTGGGAGCAGGCCGCCGGGCCCTCTTCCGCTTCGTCTACCTGCCCGCCAGCCTGCCCGCCGTGCTCACAGCCCTGCGCCAATCGGTGGGCACTGCGGTAGCCGTCCTTTACGTGGCAGAATTATTCGCCACCCAAAAGGGCCTGGGTTATTACATCTACTATAACGGCTCTACCCTCTTTGATTACCCCGCCATGTATGCCGGCATTGTGGCCATGAGCCTGCTGGGCCTTGGCCTGTACTTTACGGTTGATTGGCTGGAGCGCCGCCTCTGCCCCTGGCAAGCCGCTGCCTGACCCCCCTCATCGTAGGTACAACTTCAGTCGTTGCTTTCTTTCTCTTCCTCCCACCCTTCCATCCCCGCCGGGTCATAATCGCCCCACTTGCCGCTGAAGGAGGATGCAAAACTGATCGCGCTGTCGCGCTGCGCCTGGCGCGCCGCCCGTTCAGCCTCTGCCCGCCGCTTCTCAGCCGCCTCGGCACCCACCTCTTGGGCAGGGCTGACCGCCAGGATGCGCACCGCCCGGATATCATGCATGGCGTAGGGCACCTGGCTGCCTGCCGCATGCCCCAGCAGTGCCTGTGCCAGCGGGGTGCTCACCCCCAGCAGCCCGGCGGCAAAATCCGCCGCCTGGTCTGGCACAATGTCGAATGCCATCTTCTCATTCCCCTCGGCGCCCAGCAGCTCAATCTCTACATGACAGCCCACATTCGCCTTCATTGCATCTACCTCCACTTTTCCATTATAATCCTTCCCCATGAAAGCCCTGCGCGATTTCTTTGAATTGATCAAGTTCGAACACACCATCTTTGCCCTGCCCTTTGCCTACCTGGGCATGCTGTTGGCGGCTGGCGGCTGGCCCACCTGGCCCCAGTTCATCTGGATCACCCTGGCTATGGCGGCCGCCCGCACCCTGGCCATGGGCTTCAACCGCCTGGCCGACCGCGCCATCGATGCCCGCAACCCGCGCACCGCCGGGCGACCACTGGTCACCGGCGCCATTTCAACCCGCACCGCCTGGGCAGGGGTGCTCGCCGCCGCCCTTCTGCTGGCTTTCTCTGCCTGGATGCTCGGCCCCTTGCCCTTTCGCCTCTTGCCCGGCGCGCTGCTCTTCTTGCTGGGCTACTCCTTCACCAAGCGCTTCACCTGGCTCTCGCACTTCATCCTGGGCTTTACCGATGGCCTGGCTCCGGCTGGGGCCTGGGCCGCGGTGCGCGGCAGCCTCTTCACCCCCGCCGACCTGCCCGCCTGGCTGCTCACCGCCACCGTCACCCTGTGGATCGGCGGCTTTGACCTGATCTACGCCTGCCAGGACATTGAGCCCGACCGCCGCGACCGTCTCTATTCCATCCCGGCCCGCTTTGGGCCAGCCTTTGCCTTGCGCCTGTCTGCCGTCTGCCACGTTGCCACCGCCTTGCTGCTCGCCGCCCTGGGCTGGGCCATGCACCTGGCCTGGCCTTACTGGTTAGGCGTGCTCATCACCGCGGCCCTGCTCACCTGGGAGCACGCCCTGGTCAAGCCCCATGACCTTACCAAGATCAACCTGGCCTTCTTCAACATCAATAGCTACATCAGCATCGCCCTCTTTGTGGCCGTTTTAGCTGCCCTGTATTTATAAACAGCAATCTATCAGCCGCATGGTCTACCTGCGCTGTTTCTCCTGGCGGGCGGAGCTTCCCCCAGTTCTTAATAAGACTATTATTATCTCTAATCGCATATTAACCAAAACATGGTAAAATCCTAATCGTTAGTGTGATATTTCACAATTTAACACCTCTCACCGGTTGAATGGCGAGGGGTGAACAGAGAAAGCTCTTGTAAAGGAGACTTACCATGCGTTTACAAAATAAAGTTGCGGTCATCACCGGTGCGGCGTCTGGCATGGGACTTGCCATCGCCGAATTATTCGCCCGCGAAGGCGCTCAGGTTGTAGCGGCGGATTGGAATGCAGAACGGTTGAAAATCGCGGTCGAAAAGATCCAAAAAGATGGCGGCGCCATTATTGGTGTCGAGGGGAATATTGCCGACCAGGCGGCTGCTGAAGGCCTGGTTGACAAGGCCATCGAGACCTATGGACGGATCGATATCCTGGTCAACAATGCCGGCGTGATGGATTACATGCACGGCGTGGGCGATATGCCCGACGAAATCTGGCGGCGTGTTTTGGGCATCAACTTAGATGGCCCCATGTTCACCAGCCGCCGGGCTATCCCGCACATGCTCAAACAAGGCGGCGGCTCGATCATCAACGTGGCCTCCACAGCCGGCATCAGCGGTGGCGCAGCCGGTGCAGCCTACACCGTCTCAAAACATGGGCTGGTGGGGCTGACCAAGAACACCGCCTGGATGTATGCCCAGCAGAACATTCGCTGCAATGCCATCGCCGCCGGCGGCACCAAGACCAACATCGGCGAGACCATGCCCCCCGAGAAGATCTCTCCTGCTGGTTCAGCCCGCGCCCACGCCTTTGCCACCCTCATTCCTGGCTTCTTGGAAGCGGGTGACATTGCCAACCTGGCCCTCTTCCTGGCCTCAGACGAATCGACCATGATCAATGGCGCCATCATTCCCGCCGACGCCGGCTGGAAAGCCGTGTAAGCGAAACATGCGGGGTGTGAACAGGTAGTTTCACTACCTGTTCACACCCCAAACCCCTTAATTGCCGTATAATTGAATACAAACTTGGTGCTGGCAGTCAACGCCACTCAAAATTACTGGCAGATGGGCGACGAGATTGGATTTGTTAAGTGCTTCCCTGACCTAGATAGCCTCCTATGCCCACCGGTGAACGGCCAGGCAGCACCCTGGTGGGTGCTGTTCTTCAGCAGGTAAGGCAAGCCGCCATCAACTGGCTGTGAGCAAAGCAATGATATGACCCTTAAACAAGCCATCCGCGATCGTGTCCGAGTCTTCAACAAGCATGTTACCAATAAGCTCCTGATCCACATTGCAGGGAAAAGCTTTGGCCATTTTGCCATCTTGGGCCACACCGGGCGCAAGACTGGCAAGCGCTACCAGATCCCCATCATCGCCGAGCCAAGCGGGCAGGGGTTTGTCATTGCGCTGACCTATGGCAAAAAGGTAGATTGGTGCGCCAATGTACTGGCCCATGGGGGCTGCACATTACGATGGAAGAACCAGGAATATACCCTGACCCAGCCGGAATTCATTGATCCAGAGATCGCACTGCAAGCCTTTCCACCGTTCATCAGGCGGGCGCTGCGCGTCGCCAAGACCGAGGATTTCTTGAGGCTACAGAAACTTCTATCCTGACGGGTAGAAAATTGCCAGGTATTTCCCAAAAATCATAACGCCATTGATAGGATGGAACAATGTCTACGCTCATCACACGCGCCCACGACCGCCTGCTCGTTGCCCGCCACATCCTGACCCAGCTTGAGCTCATCCAACAATGGAACGCCTTCGGTAAACCCGTGCTGGTGGGTGCTGCCGCCTACGGCCTGCTGGTGGCCCCCGATATCGACCTCGAGATATACTGTGACGAGCTGCACATCGAAGACGGCTTTGAGGTGCTGCGCGCCTGTGCCCTCAACCCGCACGTGCACAGTGCCCGCTTTTCAAACCAACTTCACGGCCCCGATATGGGCCTTTATTGGCAATTACGCTACCTGGATGAGGACGGGCTGAACTGGAAGATCGATATGTGGTCTGTACACAGCGACCACCCCGGGCCCACTTCTGCCGCCCTGGTCGAGCCGCTGCGGCGCGCCCTGACCCCCGAAACCCGCCAGGCCATCCTGGAGATCAAAGAACAAGCCCTGCTGGATACCACCCTGCACTGCCCATCCATCCACATCTACCGCGCCGTGCTCGATGACGGTGTGCGCAGCCTGGAGCAGTTCAAAACCTGGCTCACCCGCCACCCCCCAGATGGGCTGACGGATTGGAAGCCAGGCCCGCCAAACAGATAAAGGAAATACGGCATGCCCTTTGATACCACCACCCTCATCTGGCTTTTCCCAATCGCCTTCATCCTGCATGATTTCGAGGAGATCATCTTCTTCGAACCCTGGTTGAAGAAGAATGCCACCACCATCATGGGCCGCCTGCACAACCGGGTCCCCGCCTTTTTTGAAAAGCAGCTCCAGGCCATTGTCACCAAATCCACCCCTCAATTTGCCCTGCCCATCAGCCTCATCTTCACCCTCACCAGCCTTGCCTCCTTCCTGGCCGCGCAGTACGCCCAGTATTCCATCTTCCTGGCCGCCGTCAGCCTGTTTTTCTTGCACGGCTTCATGCACCTCGGCCAGGCCATCTTCATGCGCAGGTATATCCCTGCCGTCATTACCTCGCTCCTCATCGTCATCCCCTATGGATTTCTGGTTCTTGGGCGCTTCCTGTCTGACGGCCTGGTGGATTACCCCGCCCTGTTGATCTACGCCCTCATCGGCTTGCTTGCCATGATCCCCTTCATCCTGGTCATGCACCGGCTAGGCGAGGGCATCTACCACAGATTGCTCAATTTCCTGGTGCGCTGAACGGCCATGGAATTCGAGCGCGCCTCCTTAGCTACCTGCGGAACCGCCTCCGGGATCGTCGTTGCCATCGACGTGTTGCGCGCTTTCTCCACCGCGGCCTACGCCTTTGGGGCCGGTGCGCAGAGCATCCTGCTCACCGGCAGCGTGGAAGAAGCCCTGGCCCTCAAACAGCGCTTCCCGCATGCCCTGCTGATGGGCGAAGTGAACGGCCTGCCCATCCCCGGCTTCGACTTTGGCAACTCGCCCACCCTCATTGCCCGGCAAGATCTGCACGCACGGCAGCTCATCCAGCGCACCAGCGCCGGCACCCAAGGCATTGTGCGCAGCCAGAACGCCGGCCTCCTCCTCGCCAGCAGCCTGTGCTGTGCCGGTGCCACTGCCAAATGGATCAGGTGGCACGCCGCCCAACATGCCTGCCTGACCTTCGTCATCACCGGCCAAAGGCCGCCCGCCTGGGGTGATGAGGACGCTGCCTGCGCCGACTATATCGAGGCCTTGCTCAAGGGCCAGCAGCCTGATACGGCCGCCATCATCCAACGCGTGCGCAGCTCTCCTGCCGGGCAGGTATTCATGAATGAAGACGAGCCTGATTTCCCGGCCTCTGATCTAGAGCACTGCCTCGCCATCGACCGCTTTGACTTTGCCATGCAGGTCGAAAAAAGAGACGGGCTGATGGTCATGAAACCCGTACTGTGATCACCCTATCTATACCGCCATCTGCCTCATTACAGAATAGTTTTAAAAGCGGCTATAATGATGCTCAGGAAATGCTATGTTCAATAAACTAAAATCCCAAATCGTAGTCCATGTTACCCCCGAGGCCTTCACCTTCTCGATGCAGGAGAACTCGGTCAGCCTGCCCACCCGCCTCTACGTATCCCTGGGCGATAAACCCAAGATCATCGCCATTGGACAGCCCCCCACGGGCCGCCAGAAACATGAAGAAGTGGCCCTGTTCAGCGATCAACCGGACTCCCCGGCGGAAGACGGCAAGTTTGAATACCTGAAGCGTTTCATCGAATACGGCATCCGGCAGGTCATGCCGCGCGCATCTCTGCCGGTGATGCTGCCCCGCGTGCTGATCCAGGGCATCGAGACGTTAGAGCCGGTCTTGCATGGCTATCAAAAGGACCTGCTGAAAATGGCCACCATCCTGGCCGATGTGGACAGCGTATCCTTCGGCTGATCAAAGGAAAAACCACCATGCAAGCCAGGCGCATCCGAACCAACCACATCGCATTGCAGGTCCAGGACTACCCTCACCCCGGCGAGGCCATCATCTTCCTGCATTTCAGCGGCACCAACTTGATGATGTGGCAGCGCGCCCTGCCCTATTTCAGGGAGTGCTACCGTCTGCTCCTGGTTGACCTGCGCGGGCACGGCAAGTCTGACCGGCCGCCGGCCGGCTACCAAATCGACGAGATGGCGCGGGACGTGCTGGGTGTCATGCAGTCTCTCGGCCTCGAGCAGGCCCACATCGTGGGCAGCTCGCTGGGCGCCGAAGTGGGCCTCAGCCTGGCTGCCAATTACCCCGAAAAAGTACGCTCCCTGGTCTGCGAAGGCGCCCTGTGCAGCGAATACGGCCCCTACAGCGCCTGGGAGGGCACACAGGAAGAATTCGAGGCCCACGTGGCTCGCGAGCTGGCGCAGATGCAGACCGCCCCAGAGCCAACCTTCCCCTCCATCGAGTCCCTGGTCGAGAATCGCCGCCAGGTCTTCGAAAAGTACGGCTGGTGGAATGAGTATATCGAGGCCGCCGTGCGCTACGGCGCTTACCAGGCAGCAGACGGTCAATACACCAAAGGCTTTGCAAAGCAAGCCATGCTGAGCTACATGCAAAGCTATTTTCACTGCCGCTTCGAGGATTACTACCCCAAAGTGCAGTGCCCTCTATTGATCTTGCTCGGCGAGCTAGAAAACCCGCGTGAGATGGCTGCCATAGAGAGCCTGTGCGCCTTAGCCGCCCAAGGCCAGATCACCGTGCTCCCCGGCTGGGAACATCCCTACGGCTGGCTGCTCGACCCACAGCCGGCCTGCCAGGCAGTGTTGAAATTTTTTAGGGAACGTTAATGTGCAAAAGCTAAAGAAGTTTCTCCGCAATGTATGGAGAGGCGTCGATGTCGCGATGGCATTGATTTCGCCCATGATGATCATTGTGTTCATTATATGCGTACTCGAGCTGTTTTATCGCGGCGGAGAACATTTTCGTTTGGTTGACCAGTTGGAACAGATCGGTCAGGTTACCACCGCCACCATTCAACATCTAGACATACACGGTAAGACGGCGTTAATTCAATTTAGCAATCACGAGGGCAAACCAGAACACGGCTACCTGGAGTTAAAGTACTACGCCAGGCGGGTAGTAGCAGGATTGACCGTTGGCAGTGAAGTACGCATCCGCTATCTGCCAGAACCGTATGGAAATCGCCCCGTCCTGGAGGAGCATTTCCGCCAATTACGTTTTCACTGGACATTTACGGGTGAATATGGCGTCCTAGCCTTGATCTGTTGGGCCTGGATGGTCATCCATCCAGAGTTTCTTTATATCGGATACACCAGGGATTTTTCCAGTATCTTTAAGATGGAACTGCATCAATGACGGTATCCACCTTCATTGCATTTCTCTACGGCATGTTTTTAGAAGTAGCCTGGCTCTGGGATCAGGCTCAGGGGAAAAAATTTTTTCCTTGGCAGCGCACCCCTGAAGGTTGGCAGCGCATCCCCATGCGCAAGCTGCAATGGGCGGTTGTGGTCCTGGGCCTAGGAGCAGCGGCATTGATCGGCATCCTGGAATTCCTGGGGGTGAGCGGCGCATCGGCCGATATCAGCCAGCCCATCCCCTTTATGCTCTATACCGCCATTGGGCTGTTTGTATTTGGCGCAGGGGTTATCTGGGATGGGCTGCTGCCGCGCGTAAACGAGATTACCATATTGGGAGTGCAGTTGATCGTCATGCTGGGGCTGGTGATCAGCGGCGGCAGACCCAATCCCTGGGCAACAACTTTTGTATTGATCGTTCCAGCCGGGGTGATGCTGTACCTGGTAGCGCGCAAGCAACCGCCAGGGATGGCGACCAAGGCAATCATTTATTTGTGGTACACGTTTTCTCTGATCTTGATGTTATACCAGAGCGGCTTTGGAGAAATGATATCTCGAAACACCTTCAGCCTGCCAGAAGCATTTGTATTGGGTACCACGTTCATCTTTTTTCTACTCCACGCCCTGTTCGCCATCCGCTTTTTCATCATCGTTTCATCCCTGATCTTGCCGCGCAACCGCAGGTTCCTGCCCATCATGATATCTCGCCTATTCAGCGATGAGCAAATCCCAATCAGGCGTTTTATCCTCTTGTTGGCGATCGTATCGGGGGTGATCGCCCTGAATGCCTGGATAGGATTGATAGACACTTATTTGTTCGTGAGCTTGAGTGTGATGATCGGAACACAAGTTCTTTTCCAGGCAAAGCAGTAATACCTGCAAGGGGCCAGGCCTCTCACAACCCCTTACTGAATCCAGGTACAATTGGCCTATAAAAAAGGAACAATTTTGAAAAACCATACCGCCCTACTCATCATCGATGTTCAACTCGGCATGTTCGAAGAAAGCGACCCGGTCTACAATGGTGAAGCTTTGATCAACACCCTTCAGGATCTCATCGGCCGGGCGCGTGCCGCCGGCATCCCGGTCATCTTCGTCCAGCATGATGGACAGGGCGACCAGCCCCTGCGCCCCGACCTGCCCGGCTGGCCCATCCACCCTGCCATCCAACCTGGCCCCGCCGAGTTGGTCGTCCACAAGCACGATCCCGACTCGTTCCAAGAAACCAGCCTGCAGCAAGAATTGGATGCCTTGGGCATCAAAAACCTGGTTGTTGCCGGCATCCAGACCGAATTTTGCGTCGACACCACCTGCCGCCGCGCTTACAGCCTGGGCTATAAGGTGACCCTGGTGCAAGATGCACACACCACCTGGCACAATGAACACCTCCAGGCGTCCCAGATCATCGCCCACCACAACCTGACCCTGGGCAACTGGTTCGTCTCGCTCAAGCCGGCCAACGGAATCCAATTTGAATAAGATGACTTCTTCCTACCAACCCCAATCTGTGGCCCAATACTTCAATGAATTTGGCTCGGGCGAATGGGAGCGCCTGGTGCGCAGCCCTACCGATGAGGTCAGCTTACACATCCACACCCATTACCTGGGCAAACACATCACCCCCGGCATGCAGGTGCTGGAGGTGGGCGCCGGGGCAGGGCGTTTCACCCAGGTGCTGGCAGGGCTGGGCGCCCGCATCCTGGTGGGCGACATTTCACCCGTCCAGCTCGACCTGAACCGCAAATTTGCCGCCGAATACGGCTTTGATAAAGCCGTCGTGGCCTGGCAGCAGCTTGACATCTGCGACCTCTCCTGCTTTGCGCCCGCCGCCTTCGATGCGGTGGTGGCTTACGGCGGCCCATTCAGCTATGTGCTGGACCAGAAGGATGTTGCCCTGGCGGAATGCCTGCGGGTGCTCAAGCCCGGCGGACTGCTTTTGTTGAGTGTTATGTCGCTGTGGGGCAGTGCCGCCCGCTTCTTGGAGGGCACCCTGCAGGTGCCGCCCGAATTCAACCAGCAGATCACTGCCACTGGCGACCTCACCGCTGCCACCCTCCCCGGGCGGCACGGCAATTTCATGCACCTGTTCCGCGCTCGCGAGCTGCGCACCTGGCTGGAAAATGCCGGCCTGGAGGTACTCGACCTCTCGGCAGCCAACTGCATCTCGCTGACCTGGAACGAAAAACTCTCCACCATCCGCCAGGACCCTGAAAAATGGAACGAACTCTTGCGCATGGAATTGGATGCCGGCGCCGACGAGGGCTGCTGGGGCCTGGGCACCCATATGATCGCTGTAGCCCGCAATGGATGAAGCCATGAAAGCAGAACGCTTAGCCAGACAGATCGTCTACGAAAGCCCCTGGGTCAACCTGTACCTGGATACGGTGCGCTTCCCCAACGGCCACGTGATCGAGCAATACCACATGCTCGATTTCACCCGCGCTGCGGTAGCCGCCATTGTAGAGGATGATGCCGGGAACGTCATCTTTGTGCGCGTCCACCGCTATACCACCGGCCTCACCGAGTGGGAGCTGCCCGCCGGCGGCATGGAAGACGGCGAATCGGTCTTCGAAGCCGCCCGCCGAGAAGTGCGCGAAGAGACCGGCTACGACTCGCAGGATCACCGCCTGCTCTACTCGTATTACCCGATGCCGGGCAGCGCTAACAAATTCTTTCACATCGTGCACTGCAAAGCCCTCGGGCAGCCTCAGGAAGATATTGATGCCAACGAGGTCAGCGGCAGGCGCTGGCTGACCAAAGACGAAGCCCGCCAGATGATCAAAGATCATGCCACTTCCGATGGCTACACCCTCACAGCTCTGCTGTTGTGGCTGCAAGAAACGCCTGGCGGTTGAATCCGCCGCGATTGCCAGTGTAGGACACCGGGCCACAAAAGGGCTGTCCTACCTGTAGGGGCAAAGCAATGCATCAAGTGCCACCTGTGTGATCCGTGTCACGCTTCGCCCTTCTTAATTAACGGCCTACCCGCCTACATAGGAGCGCTTTTAGCCTGCGCAGGCAGGCTTAGTGCTCCTGTTGCTGCGAATTCATTCGCCGGGTAGAATCACTGCATCACAGTACGAATTTCTGATGACCGCATATCGAAAGGATATCTTTCTTGGCAACACGCACCTGGGAAATCAACTTAGAGGGTAAGCCCCACACCATCCGCATCCTTCACGGAACTATATCCGGCAAACAAGAACTATGGGTAGACGATCAGTTGATGGTCACCAAACGGAGCTTGATCAATTATGGCTTTTATCACGTTTTTTCCATTGAAGGCCACTTCTGTGAGGTAGGGATTACCACCAACGGCCTCACTTTTTTTGATTATTACCTGCTGGTGGACCAACAATTGATCGAGCATCCAAAGACTGGGCGGCAAAGCCGCCGCATTATACGATCTGCTCTTGCAGAGAACACCTATTGGCAAGCCCTGGAAAAAGAATTGGGCTTAAGTTATTTTCCCAAGTCTGGTGAGATAGGGCGCTGGCAGCGGCGTTTAGTGGGCAGGTTAAATGGATATCTTATTGCCGTGCAATATGTAGAAATGTCCCAAGCGAGACAGGGGATGATTTGCGTCCATGTACGCTGTGCGCCACTGGCAAATTTCAAAGCCACCGAGCGAGAAATCCGCCAATCAGAAATCCTTAAACCACTGCTCAGGGCACTTCTCGCTAAAAATGGCTTGATTCTTAACATTCAGATAAATGGGATCGAGATCATCCTCCCCTACCGACCGACCAAGGAAACCGCCATCGAAACCGCCACCAAGATTCGCATGATCCTTTCCGAGGTCAGCAGATTCATTCGTCCCACGCCAGAGCATATCTGCGAAGGCCCAGACTGCAAGATGAAATTCGGCCAACCTCTCCAACTCGTCTTGGTAAACGGCGTTCCACAATTCTTATGCCCCGGTTGCATCACCGAAATCCCAGCCACCCTCAAGCGAGTGCAAGCGGAATACGACCGGGCCCCCTCGGGCTTGCTCAAAGGAACCCTGGTTGGGTTGCTCGTCGTCATTCTGACTGGCTTTCTCAGCACATTGGTGTGGAGATTTTCTGGGCAAATAGCCACGTTGATCTTGATCATGTTGCCGGCAATCTTGGTGATCGTCATGAAAAAAGTGGGTGCTAAAAGATCTCATATCCTTTTCTTGGTAGCGGGCTTCTTGGGAGTGCTGGGCATCATCTTCGGGATATTCCTGAATACCTTACAGCATCTGATTGAAAAACATGCCGCTGTTTTTTCCCTGGCAGATTTTCTGACTGCCTGGCGGTTGACCTTCCAACCCCCGCGTTCATGGATAGGAAGCGTGGTGGTGAGTTTACTGTATTTTGCCACTTTTTGGTTTTCATTCTGGATGGGCCAAAGGCGGTACAATTCTATGATCAAGAACCCACGCATAGAAGTTATGAAGGATGTCCTTTAAACTGACACCCCTGGTGTAAGGAGTGTTCGCCATGTCCAATCAGGATGTAGAAAAAAAGCCCTCTGAAACAGCCTTATTTACTGCCCTGCGGCGCGCCCTGGCCCACCTGGAATACCAGGACGAAAAATTGGGGCCGGATCGAATGGCGATCCATTTTTTGCCGCCTCATTTCCGTTTTTTTCTCAAGTTCACGAAGATCCAGGCCAACACCTGGCAGAAGTTGGCCGCGGCTTTTCCAGGCATGAACGAATACGTCATCGCCCGCACCGCCCACTTTGACCAGCTCTTCGTACAGGGCCTTCAAGACAGAATGCCGCAAATCGTCCTCTTGGGCGCAGGGTATGACTCGCGTGCCTACCGTTTTTCAGGCTTGAACCAGGCATCTCAGGTTTTTGAGCTGGATATTGCCCCCACCCAGGATCGAAAAAAGCAGTGTCTCAAAGCCGCGCACATCCCCATTCCACCCCAAGTCAAACTCGTGCCGGTCGATTTCAACCGAGAGTCGATCGGCACAGCTTTGAAGAACGCTGGCTACCAGAACGACCAGAAAACCTTGTTTCTCTGGGAAGGGGTCAGCTACTACCTTGACCCGGCCGCGGTGGATGCCACCCTGGCCTTCGCCAGCCAGGCCGCCCCAGGCAGCCGCATGGCCTTTGACTACGTCGTAACAATCACCGAAGCGAACCAGGATCTTCTCTATGGTGCCCAGGCCTTTGTGCGGTCAATGCACCAACAGCATGCCAACGAGGGCATCACTTTCTCCCTCGATGAGGGGCAGATCGAGGCTTTCCTGGCGCAGCGCGGCTTGCAGTTGGTGGAGCACCTGGATCATACAGCCATCGCCAGCGCTTATTTGCTCGACCAGAACGGAACACCGCTCGGCCGCCTGGCCGGTTATTTTCGCTTTGTGACGGCTTCTCCAATGGTCTCACCCTGACCGTTTGGCCTGGGTGATAAGCCCTTAAAAGAATTGGATACTTGAATAGTGAGAATATGAACACCACCTTTGATATCATCGATGTCAACCTCGACAACCTCAAGCAAAGCGGCTTTTTCTGCTACATGAGCAAACCCAAAACGCCCGGCTACCAGCAAAAACGGGCCTGGATGGAAGCGCGCCTGGCCGAGGGACTGAAGCTGAAGATCCTTCACGAGCACGGCGGGCGCAATACAGCTTTCATCGAATACGTCCCCGGAGAATACACCTGGCGGGCCGTACACGCGCCGGGCTACCTGGTCATCCACTGCCTGTGGGTGGTGGGCAAGGGCAAAGGCAAGGGGTACGGCAAACAGCTTTTGCAGGTTTGCCTGGAGGATGCCCGCGCCCAGGGCAAGCAGGGGGTAGCCATCGTCACCACCGACTCCACCTGGCTGCCAAAAAAAGAGTTCTTCCTGGCGCATGGGTTTGTAGAAGTTGACCAGGCCCCGCCCTGCTTCCAACTGCTGGTCTATCGTTTCGGCGATGCACCGGCTCCATCCTTCCCCACAGACTGGGAAAGCCGCCTGGCAGCTTTTGGCCCCGGCCTGACGGTGGTGCGCACCCCCCAATGCCCATATATTGAAGATGCAGCAGCAGGAATATTGAACTTAGCCGCCGAGAAGGGTATCCCGGCTCGCCAGGTTGAGCTGTCTAGCGCACAAGAAGCACAGGCACAGGCCCCTTGCGCCTACGGCACCTTCGGTGTGGTCCTGGATGGGAAGCTCATGTCTTACACCTACCTATTGAAAGAAGATTTTGATAAGCGGCTGGCTACGTTCTAAACGATCAAACTACAAAAAAGGAGTTCGAAGAAAGGTTCAAGGGCGCTTACCCGGCCCGCAAGACCATCGCCACCGAGTTTGCTCACGTTGGCGGCCCGGATGGCTTGCAGGTGCAGATCGATGGCATCGCCTATCTGGGGAAGAAATAGATATCTGCTCATCAGGAACTAAACCCATAACCTCGCCGTTAATGCTATAATTTACATCCTAATTTCGGAGTGAACGCATGAAACGGCTTGCCCTCATTTTTGTTCTATTGGTGACCAACTTCCTGCCCGGCCTGGCCCTGCCTGCCGAGGCCGCCGCGCCATCTGCTGCTGAACCAGATGCGCCCGGCGTGCTGTGCATGCCCGGCATTTACATGGTCGATCCGCAGGACTGCCTGCCCATTGGCCCATCGGCTTACCGCACCGATATGGCCCGCATGGGCATTACCTTCCCCCTGCGCCCCATGGAAGGCCAGCCCATTGACCCGACCCTGGCTAACCTGCCCTATCTCTATGCCATTCTAAAAGAAGACGCCACGCCGGTCTACGCCACGCTGGATGACGCCGTCAACGAGACTTCTCCCGTCTACTATATCCCAGCCGGCGGGTTGAAATACATCTCTTACTACACCTACGAATCAACCAGTAACGGCATCTTTTACCAACTGCGCGCCGGCGGCTGGCTGCGCGTTTCCAGCAAGGTCGGCGTTTCACGCAGCTTCCCCGGCGGCCTGACGTTTACCCGCACCCCGGTGCGCCCCTTCGGCTGGGTCTTGCCTTTGGTGCCCTATTTCGAGACCAAGCAAACCCCCGGCTACGCCGCAGAAGATTACACCGGTCACCAATTGGCAACCTATAACCTGGTGCAGATCTATGCCACCCAGGTGGTCGACGGCATTGAATGGTACATGGTGGCTCCGGATGAGTGGGTGGACCAGCGTTTTATCGGGCGCGTGATCCCCAACACTACCCCGCCCGAAGGTGTGACCAATGGGCGCTGGATCGAGGTCAACCTCTTCGAACAGAGCCTGGCCGTTTACGACGGGGGGCAGATGGTGTTTGCTACCCTCATCGCCACCGGCATGGATCCCTTCTACACCCGGCCTGGGCTCTTCCCCATCTACGAGAAGCTTGAAACCACGCCCATGTCTGGCGCCTTTGAGGCCGACCGCTCGGATTATTATTACCTGGAAGACGTGCCTTATACCATGTATTACGATAAGGCGCGCGCCCTGCACGGCGCCTACTGGCGCACCATGTTTGGCTTCCCCCAGTCTCACGGCTGTATCAACCTCTCTCCCGGCGATTCGCACTGGCTCTTTGATTGGGCCCAGGAAGGCGATTGGGTCTATGTATGGGACCCCTCTGGGAACACTCCCACCGACCCGTCCTACTACGGGGACGGCGGCGCATAGGAATTCTTATGTCACGCAACCGCATTCTGATCCTTGCCATCTTACCCCTCATCCTGGCCAGCCTGGCCTGCCAGGCCATCCTCGGGCCCGCCAACGGGCCGAGCATTGGTCCCACCCTGCTGCCCACCGCCACCCAATACACCCCGCCGGCCCCCACGGCAGGCGCTGCACCCACGGCAGGGGGGGCGCTCAACCCAGCCCCCACCCGCACCCCGGCCTCGCTTGATCCCGTGGGCATGGCCTCTGCCACCCCCGAGATCGAGCTGCAAGTCACCGTCAACCCCATCCCCACCCCCTTGTCGCTGGACCTGCAACTGGATGTATTCGAGGATGTCTGGAACGTGGTCAACGACGGTTATGTCTATGCCGATTTCAACGGCGTAGATTGGGATGCTGCCCACGATGAATACCGCCAGCGCATTCAGGCCGGGCTCTCGAACGACGAATTCTATACCACGGTCAACGAGATGATCGCCCTGCTGGGCGATGACCACTCGTATTTTCTCGATCCCCAGGCCGTCATCGAAGAAGATGCCGAGTACAAGGGCAACCTGGACTACGTGGGCATCGGCGTCTTGATCACTGCTGCGCCTGAGCGCAGCCGGGCTGTCATCATCCTGGTATTCCCCGGCAGCCCGGCCGAGGCCGCCGGCCTGCAAAGCCGCGACAGCATCATCTCGGTCGGCGGCGAATCCATCCTGGATGAAGAAGGCTACCTGCGCGACATCGTCCGCGGCCCAGAGGGCACCATTGCCAACGTGCTGGTGCAAACCCCAGGCCAGGCGCCGCGCGAGATCCAGATTCCTCGCCACCGCATCACCGGCGGCTACCCCGTACCGCACACGGTGCTCACCAGCCCCAACGGCCAGCGCATCGGCTACATCTTGCTGCCATCTTTCGCCGATACCACAGTAGATGAACAGTTTGGCGCCGCCATTGAAGCCATGACCAGCGAGGCCCCCTTGGACGGGCTGGTGGTCGATAACCGCATGAACGGCGGCGGTGCGGATACCGTGCTGCGCCCCACCCTGGGCTATTTCTTGGCCGGTGTGGTGGGCAATTTCACCAGCCGCTATGAAGAGCGCGCCCTGCGCGTGGAAAAGCTGACCGATGTCAGCGGCTCGTCCACCCTTCCCCTGGTGGTGCTCATCGGACCCGATACGGTCAGCTACGGCGAGGTCTTTGCCGGCGTGCTGAGCGACAGCGGGCGCGCCTACCTGATCGGCGAGACTACCGGCGGCAACGTTGAAACCCTGTGGGGCTACGATTTTGACGACGGCTCACGCCTGTGGATCGCCTCTGAGACCTTCCGCCCCATCAATCACCCTGAACAAGATTGGGAACAAACCGGCATCATCCCCAACCTGGAAATCCCCGTCATCTGGGATGAATATACCGTTGATACTGACCCCGCCGTCCTGGCGGCCCTGGATTTCTTCGACAGGAAATAAGATGAACGCCAATCACCCCACAAAGCTGTTTTTACTTCTCGCCGCGATCCTGTTAACGGCATGCGGTGTGCAAAGCCCGGCTGCCACCGCCCCAACCGCCACCGCCCCACCCCCCACACAACCAGCCACGCAAGCGCCCACGCAGCCAGCCAGTCCCGCCACCGCTGCCCCCGTGGCAGAGGCCGCGGAGGTCAGCTTCACCGGCGATGTCTTACCCATCTTCGAGGCCTCCTGCACCCGCTGTCATGGCAGCAGCCGCCAGAGCGATGGGTTGGCAGTACACACCTATGCTGATCTGATGGCCGGGTCTTCTGAGGGGGCAGTCATCACCCCCAATGATGCCGCCGCCAGCGTGTTGGTCCAAGTCATTGTCAACGGGCGAATGCCCAAGGGCGGGTCACCGCTTTCAGAAGCCGAGATCCAGATCATCAGCGACTGGATCAACGCCGGTGCGCCGGATAATTAGACCTACAAGGAGCTCCATGCCTGAAGCGCTCAAATCCCTTCATCTGCCTCCCCAAGAGATCCTTAAAGATTACCGCAGCGCTTACCGCAGCCGCCAGGCCAGTTACATTGGCCGCCGCGAGGTCTTGAGCGGCAAAGCCAAGTTTGGCATCTTTGGCGATGGCAAAGAACTGCCCCAATTGGCCATGGCGCGCGCCTTCCGGCCGGGCGATTTCCGCTCTGGTTATTACCGCGACCAGACCTTCATGTTCGCCACCGGCATGAGCACCATCCAAGAGTTCTTCGCCCAGCTCTACGCCCACACCGACGTGCAGGCTGAGCCGGCCAGCGCCGGGCGCATGATGAACGGCCATTTTGGCACGCGCAGCCTGGAGCCAGATGGCACCTGGAAAGACCTCACCGCCCAATACAATTCCTCTTCCGATGTCTCGCCCACCGCCTCGCAGATGCCGCGCCTGGTGGGGCTGGCCTATGCATCCAAGCTCTACCGCCACCTGCCCGAACTGGCCCAATTCACCCAGTTCTCCAAAGAAGGCAGCGAGGTGGCCTTCAGCACCATCGGCAACGCTTCCAGCGCAGAGGGGCACTTCTGGGAATCGGTCAACGCCATCGGCGTGCTGCGCTGCCCGGCAGTGCTCACCATCTACGATGACGGCTACGGCATTTCGGTGGCCAACGAGCACCAGATCGCCAAAGAGAACATCTCAGAGCTGGTGCAGGGCTTCCAGCGTCCAGACGGGGCCTGCTGTGATGGCTTCGACATTTACAGGATCCGCGGCTGGGATTATCCCGCCCTGCTGTCTGCTTACCAGCAGGCAGCCCAGGTGGCACGCGAAGAACACATGCCCTCCATCATCCACGTGGATGAGCTGACCCAACCCCAGGGCCACTCGACCTCCGGCAGCCACGAACGCTACAAAACCAAAGAGCGCCTGGCCTGGGAGGCCGAGTTTGACTGCCTGAAGCAGTTCCGCCAGTGGATCATTGCCCAGGGCATCGCCACGCCCCAGCAGTTGGACGAGCTAGAAAAAGAAGACCTGGCTTTCGTCGAACAGGCCCGCAAGCAAGCCTGGGAGGCCTACACCGGACCCATCCTGCAAGAGCGCCGCCAGGCGGCTGCCCTGATCGAAGCCGTGGCGGCGGCATCGCCCCAGGCGGCTGAGATCACCCAAGTCAAAGAAAAGCTGCTGGGCCTGCCAACCCCTTACCGCCGCGATATCATGATCGCCATCCACCAGGTGCTGCTCGCCACGCGCCTCGAGGCCACCCCCGCCCACGTATCATCGGCCGCCCGCACCGACCTGCTGCGTTGGCGGCAAGAGCAAGAGCCACCCAACCGCCAGCGCATCTCCTCGCACCTGTACAGCCAATCGGCCCTGAAGGTGCCCGAAGTCAAGCCGCTTTACAGCCCGGCCTCTCCCACACTGCAAGGGTTCGAGATCATCAACGCCTGCTTCGATGCTGCCCTGGCGCGTGAGCCGCGCCTGATTGCCTTTGGCGAGGATGTAGGCCGCCTGGGCGACGTCAACCAGGGCTTGCGCGGCCTGCAAGATAAATACGGCGAGCTGCGCGTGGCCGATACCGGCATTCGCGAGGCCACCATCCTGGGCCAGGCCATCGGCATGGCCCTGCGCGGCCTGCGCCCCCTGGCTGAGATCCAGTACCTGGATTATGTACTCTATGCCCTTCAGCTCATGTCTGACGATTTGGCCACCCTGCAGTGGCGCACCGCCGGCGGGCAAAAAGCCCCCGTCATCGTGCGCACCCGCGGCCACCGCCTGGAGGGGGTGTGGCACTCCGGCTCGCCCATGGGGGGCATCCTCAACCTGGTGCGCGGCATGTACCTGCTGACCCCGCGCAACATGACCCAGGCGGCAGGATTCTACAACACCCTCTTACAGGCTGATGAGCCCGCCATTGTGATCGAGGTGCTCAACGGATACCGCCTTAGAGAACGCCTGCCCGATAATATCGGCGACTTCACCCTGCCCCTCGGCCAGCCGGAGGTGCTGCGCCCCGGCACCGACCTGACCCTGGTGACATACGGCGCCTGCTGCCGCATTGCCCTCGAAGCCGCCGAACAGCTCGCCACCACCGGCATCCAGACTGAAGTCATGGATGCCCAATCCCTCTTGCCCTTCGACCTGCCCGGCATGGTCGGCGCATCGCTGCGCAAGACCAGCCGCCTCTTGATCGTCGACGAGGACGTTCCCGGCGGCGCCAGCGCCTATATGCTCCAGCAGATCATCGAACAGCAAGGCGGCTACGCCTTCCTCGACTCTCCCCCCCGCACCCTCACCGCCCAAGCCCATCGCCCTGCATACGGCTCTGACGGCGACTACTGGTCCAAGCCCAACGCCGAGACCATCTTCGATACCGCCTATGCGATGATGCACGAAGCTATGCCAGAGAAATATCCGTTAATAACCTGATATTTTCACCGCAGAGACGCAGAGAAAAACAAATTATGTTAAAGAGTGTCAATGAGATCACCGGAAGTATTATTGGGGCTGCGATCGAAGTGCATCGCTCATTAGGACCCGGACTGCTTGAGTCAGCCTATGAGGAATGCCTTTGTCACGAATTAGGCCTGCAAGGCTTGTCTTTTAAACGCCAGGTAAATCTTCCCGTCACCTACAAAGGTATTACCCTTGATTGTGGATATCGCCTTGACCTCCTTGTTCAAGGCCAGGTTGTGGTGGAGATCAAAGCCGTTGAGACTCTGCTGCCCATCCATGATGCGCAGCTATTATCCTATCTCCGTCTTGGAGGTTGGCAAGTTGGCCTGCTGATCAATTTCCACGTTCCCATACTCAAAGACGGCATCCACCGCCTGGTATCAAATCTAAAAGAATGATCTTATGATTTGCTCTTCTCTGCGGTCTCTGCGGTGAACAAACCATGATCGAGAAAAAGGAGTACAGCGATGGCAGTACAAATCACCATGCCCCCTCTCGGCGAAGCCGTGACCGAAGCCACCGTCACCAAGTGGCTCAAAGCGGTTGGCGATCCGGTTTCGGAATACGAGGCCTTGTTAGAAGTCAATACCGACAAGGTTGATTCTGAAATCCCCAGCCCGGTGACGGGCGTGCTGCTGGCGGCCCTGGCCCAACCGGAGGAAGTGGTCAAGGTTGGCGCCCTGCTTGGCTGGGTAGGCCAGCCCGGCGAAGCCATCCCCGGCCAGGATGCGCCCCCCGCTGTTCCCCAAGCCGGGGCAGATTTCCGCGCTGCTGCCCCCGCCCCCAGCCCGGCGGCGGCCCCCGTCGAGATGCCGTTGCAATCGGCAGCCATCCCCCCAGAAGAGCCCGCATCTCGCGACCTGGGCTTTCTCTCTCCTGTCGTCCGGCGGATGGCGGCCGAACAGAATGTAGACCTGCGCCAGGTGCGCGGCACCGGCCTGGGCGGGCGCATCACCAAGCAAGATGTCCTCGCCTATCTAGAAACACGCCCGGCCGCCCCCAGCACAGCCCCACAGGCCAGCCGGCCCGCTGCGCCTGCGCCCGCCCCAGCACCCGCGCCCGTTGATGCCTCGCTTTCGACCCTCATCCCCATGACCTCGGTGCGCCGCGCCATTGCCGACCACATGGTGATGAGCAAGCACACCTCGCCGCACGTCACCACCATCATGGAAGCCGATATGAGCCGCGTGGTGGCCCACCGCGCCGCCAACAAAGACGCCTTCGCCCGCGACGGTGTCAACCTGACCTACACCGCCTACTTTATCGCCGCCATCGTCGCCGGCATCAAAGCCTATCCTGCCGTCAACTCCTCTTGGAGCGAGGCCGGCATCCTGGTGCATAAGCAGATCAACATCGGCATGGCTACCTCGCTCGGCGAAGAAGGTCTGATCGTCCCGGTCATCAAGAATGCCGACGGGCTCTCGCTGCTCGGCCTGGCCCGCAGCATCAACGACCTGGCCAGCCGCGCCCGCACCCGCAAGCTCCAACCCGGCGAGGTCAAGGGCGGCACCATTTCCATTACCAATCACGGCATCTCGGGCTCTCTCTTCGCCACTCCCGTCATCAACCAGCCCCAGTGCGGCATCTTGGGGGTAGGTGCGCTGCAAAAACGCCCTGTCGTCATCAGCGACCCAACCCTGGGCGATGCCATCGCCATCCGTCCCATGATCTATCTCTCGTTCACCTTCGACCACCGCATCCTCGACGGCGCTACCGCCGACTGGTTCCTGGCAAAGGTGGTAGAATACCTGCAAAACTATGCCTGACAAAGGAGAATCCATGAGCAATTACGACGTCATCGTCATCGGCGCCGGCCCTGCCGGTTATGTTTGTGCCATCCGTGCTGCCCAACTGGGCCAAAAAGTGGCTATTGTAGATAAGCAGTGGCTGGGTGGGGTCTGCCTGAACGTGGGCTGTGTGCCCTCCAAATCGCTGCTCAAGAACGCTGAGGTGGCCCATACCTTACGCGAGCGCGGCAAAGATTTCGGCTTTTCATTCGAGAACCTGAAACTGGATTTTGGCGCCGCCGTCAAGCGCAGCCGCCAGGTTTCAGACCGCCTGACCAAGGGCGTGGGCTTCTTGATGCGCAAGAACAACATCGACGTGCACATGGGCGCAGCCAGGCTGACTGCACCCGATAAGGTGGCTGTAACCGACAAAGATGGCAAGGTAACTGAACTGCAAGCCAAGAACATCATCGTCGCCACCGGTGCGCGCACCAGCATTCCCCGCGGCTGGACGGTGGACGGGCAGAAAGTGCTCACCTACCTCGAAGCCATCCTGCAAGAAAAGCAGCCCGCCTCCGTGATCGTCATCGGCTCGGGCGCTATCGGCGTCGAATTCTCCACAGTGTGGAATTCTTACGGCGTAGATGTGACCATCGTCGAGATGCTGCCTCACCTGGTGCCGCTGGAAGATGAGGAAGTCAGCGTCGAATTAGAAAAAGCCTTCAAGAAGCGCGGCATCAAAGCCCTCACCAACCACCGCGTCGAATCCATCGAAACCACCGAGGCCGGCGTCAGGGTCAAGGTATCGAGCGAAGGGGTCGAAAAAGTCATCGAGGCCGAGCAGGCCCTGGTGGCGATCGGTTTTTCGCCCAACAGCCGCGACCTGGGCCTGGAAGAAGCGGGCGTAAAGATCAGCGAGCGCGGCTTCATCGAGATCGACGAGCGCATGGCAACCAACGTGCCCGGCATTTGGGCCATTGGCGATGTCACCGGCAAGCTCATGCTGGCCCACTCTGGCTCTGCGCAGGGCATTGTCTGCGCTGAACACATTGGCGGAGTTGAGACAGTGGCGCTCAACTATGAGATGATGCCCCACTGCACCTACTGCCAGCCGCAGATTGCCTCCTTTGGCCTCACCGAGGCCAAAGCCAAAGAGCGCGGTTACGATGTCAAGGTCGGTCGCTTCAACTTCCAGGCCAACGGCAAGGCCCTCGGCCTGGGCGATTACGCCGGCTGGGCCAAGATCGTCACCGATGCCAGGTACGGTGAGATCCTGGGCGCTCACCTCATCGGCCCTGAGGTCACCGAGCTGCTGCCTGAGCTGACCCTGGCACAGATGATGGAGCTGACCGTCACAGAGATCGCCCGCAACGTGCATGCCCACCCCACCTTGAGCGAGGTGCTGATGGAAGCCGCTCACGGCGCCGCCGGACACACCATTCACAGCTAGCATTCAGGCTGGGAGGATGAAAAACATCCTCCCAGCCTTTTTTGGGGAAAGCAGCCCGCCGTAATATCCCTATCTTAATCATCTTTGCCTGGTCGCCGCAGGCGCTTACAGGTACCCGGCAGCCTATGCCTCACCGGCAGCCTCCTACCCAACACCCGAATATCAATCATGAACACAAAGCCAACTCCTCCCCCTGTTATCAGCAGGCTCAATCCATCTGTGATCCAGGCCATCTCATCTGCCATGAGAGAAAAATCGCTGGCGGCTGGCAAGGTGGTATTTCGCCAGGATGACCCCGGCGATACGTTCTATGTTGTCAGGTCTGGCAAGCTTGCTCTTTACCAACGCCAGGTCGACGGACAGGAGACCCTGGCAGAGGTCTTGGGCCCGGGGGCATGCACCGGCGAAACATCCCTGCTCATCAGCCAGCCGCGCCATGCCACCCTGGTTGTCGAACAAGACAGCCAGGTCCTGTGCCTGTCTAAGGCAGAATTTGACCACCTGGCAGAAGACAACCCGCCCTTGTTCAGCGAGTTGACCACCGCCCTGCTGCCCGGTTTTCAAGAAACGATCGCCACCCAGGCCATCACCCGTCTCTTCGGCGCGCTCGACCAGGATACCCTGCAAGACCTGTATGATAAGCTGGAATGGCGCCGCCTCGATTGCGGGCAGGTGCTCTGCCGCCAGGGGGAACCCGGCAATGAGATGTATATCGTCATCCAGGGCCGCCTGCGATTCTCGGTAGAAGAGGCGGGCAGCCAGCGCGACCTGGGAGAGGTGGGAGCCGGCGAAAGTATTGGCGAATTTGCCCTGCTGACCGAAAGCGGCGCGCCCGAAAGCACCCGCAGCGCCACCGTCTATGCTACCCGCCTGACGGATGTGATCGTCATCGCGCGCACCATTTTCGAAAATCTGCTCTGCCGGTCGCCCCAGGCTGTGCTCAAGCTTGCCCACCAGATCATCCAGCGTGAGCTGTCCATCTCAAAAACATCCACCCTCCAGGCCAGCAGCCAGGTGATCGCCGTGCTCCCCGCCCAGGTGGGTCGAAACCTGGCAGAGTTTACTCACCAGTTGGCAGATACCTTTAACAGCATGGGGTCTACCCTTTTATTGGACCCCATGCGCTTTGAAGATCGTTACGGAAAGCCCGGCGCGGCCCACATCCCCCTGGACCACCCCACCGGCCTGCTGGTCAACATCTGGATGGACGAACATGTGCGCCAGCATCAATTCACCATCTATGATACCGGGCTGGCCCTGGAAACCTCGGGGCATTTATCTCCTTGGGCTCAGCGCTGTATCGAAAACGCCGATGTCATCTTGTTGGTTGGTGAGGGCAGTGCCCCGTCAAATACGGCGCCACTGGAAAAAGCGCTGGTCTCTGCCCAGACGCGCGCCCGCCTGGAGCTGGTTTTGCTCCATCCGGCCGGCTGCGCCGCGCCATCTGGCACCGCCGCCTGGCTCGAATCGCATCGCTCAGATGATTTCCCGATTGCTGCCCACCACCAGGTGCGCCTGGGCAACCCGGCTGATTTTCGCCGCCTGTGCCGCCGGGTAGGCGGGCGCCCGGTGGGCTTAGCGCTCAGCGGCGGCGGGGCGCGCGGGTATGCTCACATCGGCGCGATCCGGGCCTTGGAAGAGGCCAATATCGAAGTCGATTGGGTCGGCGGCGCCAGCATGGGTTCCATCATTGCCGCGGGCCTGGCCCTGGATTGGGACGCCGGGCGACTGCGCCAACTGGCAGCCGAATTTTCTGACCCCAAAAAACTGCTCGATTACACCTTCCCTTATGCTTCCATCACCGCTACCCGGCGCATCACCGCCCTGCTGCAGAAAATATGCGGCGATACCCGCATCGAAGATACCTGGCGGCCTTACTTCTGCGTTTCTTCGAACCTCACCCGCGGCCTGGAACAGCTCCACACCCGCGGCTTGCTGTGGAAAGCCGTGCGCGCCAGCATGGCCTTCCCGGCGGTCTTTGCACCCGTCTTAGAGGACGGCTGTGTGTTGATCGACGGCGGGGCCGCCAACAACCTGCCCATCGACCGGCTGCGCGAGCTCTGCCCTGGCGGCACGGTGATCGGTGTTGACCTGGTAACCGGCAGTCCAACCAACGGGGAATATAATTTTGGGCCGTCGCTCTCAGGCTGGCAGGCCCTTGGGGCACGCCTGAATCCGTTCTCCAAAAAGGTCAAGGCGCCCAGCCTGATCGATATCGTAGCCGGGATCGTATACAGCAACATCCGCTACCGGCTGAATGAGACCTGGCGCTGCGCCGACCTGCTGATCCAGATCCCGGTCGAAGCCTATGGCTTGTTGGAGTTTGACAAGTACGACCCGATCATCGAGTTGGGATACCAGGCCACAAAAAAGCAATTACAAGAATTTAAACTCCCTTGAAGGATTCTGCCGTGGGGCGCGTCTAATCAAGTGATATGCCCAACCAGACCACACCACGGCAGTCAGGGAATACTCGGAACACCGGTTGGCTATGAGCCATGCAGACGGTGCGCAGAGCGCACAAACAACCCAAGCCGCCCAGCATCTTGAGCGCCTGGTGCAGGAGCACTATGCCTACATCCGGCGGCTGGCGCTTTCGATCCTCAACGACCCCGATGAGGCCGAAGATGCCGCCCAAGAGACCTTCATCGCCGCGCACCGCGCCTGGGATAGCTTCCGCGGCCAGGCCTCCTCCCGCACCTGGCTGACGAGCATTGCCGTCAACGCCTGCCGCGGCCGCCTGCGCAAGCGCAAGGTGCGCCAGGGCCTGCAGAACACACTCATCGCCCTGCACCTTCTACGCAGCCGCCCGGCTTCTCCAGAGCAGTCTGCCATCCAAAATGAGGCCAGCCGCCTGCTGTGGCAGGCTGTGGACGCCCTGGACGAGAAGCACCGCCTGCCGCTCATCTTGCGCTACGTTCACGAGCTCAGCGTGCCGCAGATTGCAGCGGCCCTGCGCATCAGCCCCGGCACCGTCCACTCTCGCCTGCATTATGCCCGTCTCAAGCTGCTGCAATCGCCAGGTCGTGGCAATTGGGCGCCTGGGGAAGAACCTCCCCAGCCACTTCTTCGAGAGGAGGAGACCCATGGAACATCCAGTTGAACCTCAAACCCTCACCCATGACGAAGCCCATTACGCCCTGCATGCCGCCGCCGACGGCCTGTTGACCCCTGCCGACCAGCAAGCCCTGGGCCAACACCTGGCCTCTTGCGAGGCCTGCCGGGCTTACGCCGCCGAGCTGGGTCAGTTCGAAACCGGTCTGCGCGCCGCGCTGCAAGAGCGTTGGCCTTCGCCCTCAGCCGAGGCCGTTCAACAGGGTTCTGGCAAGGTCTTCACCGCCCTCGAAAGACTCAATCCACAGAGGACCTCGCGTATGAAACACTTCATGTCCGGCTCAGCCCGCACCCTGGGTTGGGCCACCCTTGCCATCTTGTTCATCGTCGCTTTGGGATGGGGCATTCGCGCTCTGCTGCCCGGGCCCCTGCCGGCTGCACCAGCCACCCCCACCACTGCCCCCATCATCCAGGCCAGCCAGAGCACCACCCCCACTGCTCCTGCCGAGGAAGCAGTCAACGGGAATTCCCCTGCACCTACCGCAACTCTCGCTGAGACCGCCGCGCCCACCCCTATACTCAACCTGCCGGCCTCCTCAACCGGCGCCTTCCCCAATGTTGCCTTTTCATTTACTATACCCTACCCCACCACTCCGGATTCGGTCAACATCTACCGCCACCAGCTTGGTGAAGCCATCACCAGCGAGAACGCTCGCCAGGTGGCGGCCCAGTTCGGCTTGCAGGGCGGCGTATATGCCATGCCCAGCGAAGCCTCTTGGTTAAATATCTTCGAAGCCACCGATGGCTTCCGCCTGCTGCGCTTTTTGAGCTTCCCCGGCCAGTTCGTCTATGAGAACCGTTCCGGCCATTTCTACAGTTTCAGCGAGCCCCTGCCTTACGAAGAACAGGTGCGCATCGCCACCGAGTTTCTCAACCAGTACGGCCTGCTGGATCTGCCCTACCGCGCCGGCCCATCTCCCGTCCAGCCCAACACCGTGGTCTTCACCCCTCTGCTGGATGAGCGGCCCGTGATCTACGGCATCGGCAAGGACCCCGGCAACATGGCCTGGATGTCGGTCAGCATCGACAAAGGCCAGGTCAGCCGTGCCATGATCAGCCGCCAATCCTTCAACGCGGTGGGCCAGTTCCCCATCATCACTGCCGAACAGGCCTGGGCCAGGTTGGGCGATCAAGATGCCATCCAGCATGCCCGTTACGCCGTTCTCGAAGCCGACCGGCCCATCACCTACCGCCAGTGGTCTCGCACCTATTCCGCCGGTGAGCCGGTGGATCTTTACGGCACTGTTCAGGTGCGCCAACCCACTACCCCCGGCGACCCCACCCTCATCACGCTCAACGAATACCTGGTTGCCAACGGCGAGGGGCTCGCTGCCAATGATCCCTGGACAAGCGTCCACGGCTGGGGGCAGTTCAATCCGAATGAAGATGGCAACCTGGTCTTCAACCTGGAGGGTTGGGAAATCTCTACCCAAGAAAGTGAATATCTCACCGGCACCATCCAGCGCCAGGGCGACCAGGCTTTCCTGGCCGCCGGCGATGGCCGTACCCTGGCCTTGCCCGACCTGCCGGCTGAGGTACCTGCCGGGGTCACGGTCGAGTTAACCGGGTATATTTTGCCTGGTGATCCAGCCACCATGAATTGGGGTTATATCAGCACCGGCGAGTATATTACCGCCTATTACATGTCCATGTCCTGCGGCGGCTGGGGCGGTGGTGGCGGCGGCTCTGAAAATGCCAATTTCGGCGGCGGCATGCTGTCAGTGCCCAATGTAGACCCTTCGATCCTGCCCACCCCCACGCCAGCGCCCGCTTTAGGGCCCTACGCCGTTGATGAGCGTCTGGATGGGCTGACCGGCACGGTGCAGGTCACCATCCACCGCTATCTCGATGGCTCTACCAGCCTGGAATTGGGGCTTTACGCCGAATCGACCGATAAGGCTTCCGGAGGCGTCTTCTTCTTCCTAGAAGGCGAGGCCTTGACAGGCATGGAGCAGTACCACAACCTGCCAATACGCGTCTGGGGCAGTGTCACCAGTCTCAAAAACGATACCCCCATCCTCAACGTCGAGCGCTATGAACTGCTTGATCCTGATCTGCGCATCCAGGAATGGACCGGAACCGAACAGATCGTGACCCTCGAAGACCGGGAGGTGGTCTTGCTCACCACCAGCGACGGTCAATCTTTCGTGACCAACAGTTCACTCATCTGGGATGCTGCCGCCAGCCTGATCGGCATGCCCGGCGACCTGATCGAGATCGAGGGCTATGTCATCCCCGGTCAACAATTCGGTGGTTACCCTGTCATCAAAGAGCTGAGCGGTGGAACGCCTCCAGACGGTGTCATCACCAGCAACCAGCCAAACGAATATGACCACGCTTCTGACCTGGGTGCTTTCCCCGCTGGGGCGCTGAGCGGCCAGGTGACCATTGACAGCATCGAGCTGGCTTATGCCTCGACAACGCTCCAGCACTGCACCGCCGGGCAAGATACCGACCCCAGCACAGCCGCTTACCTGGTGGTCCAGCCCATCTGGGTCTTCACCGGGCACTTCGAGGATGGGCGCATCTTCACCGTCCAGGTACAGGCACTTCCAAACGAATACATCCCCTAAAAATAATGTGGGGCGCCCCACATTATTTTTAGGGGATATACCTCGTCGCCCCGGCCTGGGTCGCAAACCACACCACCCCCTGCGCGTCCACATAGATCGCCCGGATCTCGGCCTCGATCAATCCATCTTTGACGCCGTACTGCTGCCAGTTCGTGCCGCCTGTTCCGGAGGCGCCATCCCAGCGGTAAACCCCGCTATCGCCAGTGCCCACCCACAGGCCGCCATCAGGCGCAAACGCCAGCGCCGTGAACCAGTTGTTCTCATCGGGCAAGGTGTAACGCGACCACTGTTCCTGCTCGAACTTGAACAGGGCATCGCCGTTCGCCGCTACCCAGATCGCGCCGTTGGTATCTTCGGCAATGGCAGAAACACCGTCCCACTCGGCCGCGAAGGATTTTCCGCCCCCATAATGCGCCCACTGCCCATCAGGGCTCCGCCGGCTTAAGCCAGGGTTGTAACCTTCTTCATCTACCGTAGAAACCCACACCGAGCCGTCAGAGGCGGCGAACACCAAGAAGACGGCGTTTTGCGACAGGCCGTTTGTGCGATCGTACACCTGCACCACCTGGTCATTCTCGATCTGTGCCAGGCCACCCAGCGTGCCCACCCAGGCCGTGCCATCGGGTGTCACTGCCAGCCCATAGATTTCGTTGGACGGCAGGCCATTGGCCGTCGTCCAGCTCGTTACCACGCGATCTGCCCCCAGGCGGTGCAGCCCTTCTCCATATTCCAGGCACCAGGTATTGCCCTGTACATCCACAACCAGGGGCACGTAATCACGCGGCAGGTCACCCGGCTGAGACCAGGTCTCATTTCCCGGGTCAAAACGGTCCGTCTCGGGAACGCTCCTGCCCACAAACCACAGGCTCCCGTCTGTCGCCGGCAAGATGCGTTCATACCCATGCCACACCTGCGGCAGGCCCGGCACTTGCCAGGTGTTGAAAGTATCCGTCAACTGAGTGTCATCCGAGTCGTAAACAATCAACCCCTGATCACTGCCAAAATACAAGACGCCGTCATCGTCCTGGCCTATGCCGGTGACATACCGCACCCCCAGCTCTTCGTTTGAGAACATGGTCCAATCGGCATTATCGGGGTTAAAACGGTAAATGCCATCATAGGTGGCAAACCAATACCAACCCCGCTCATCACGCTGCATACCATCGGCATATTCAATGCCCTGGCCCTGCATCTGGGGCACGGGCTCAAAGGCGCTATCCACAAAGCGCACCACCCCGCCCCTGGTCGCCACCCAGGCTTGCCCAGGGCCATCCACCAACAGTGCAATGACCTCGTTATCAGGCAAGCCATCTTCCACAAAATAGGTTTCCCAGGTGCCTGCATCCGGATCATAATGCCCCAGCCCGTGCATGGTGCCCACCCACAGTTCGCCATCTTCCCACGAGCGGATCACATACACGTTCCAAGATAGCTGCCCCGGCCCTTCTCCCGATGGAAATGGCGCAAATGGCTGCCAGCCGTTGCCCCCCAGTTGGTTCAACCCACCCCCGGTTTGGCCGCTGTAGGCGGTACCAGCGAGCAATCCCAACGGGGTTGATTCAATCGCCATCACAACCGGGCTGTCCAGCCCGTCTGACATATCGTAGACGATCAGTTCATCTTCTGTTCGCTGAGCCAGCCCATTATTCGTCGCCGCCCAAATGTGGTAATCATCTGGGTGCAGCAGAAGGTCATTAATATACGTACCCGGCAGGCCATCTGCCGCCGTATAATGCCCAACAAGATTCCCGCCTGAGCGTTCCCTAACCGTCAGTCCATGCCAATCGCCGCTGTAGACCTGGTCATCATCCACCACGATCGTGGCAGCCCAATTCCATGCCCCCCACGAGCGCCAGGCGGAGGGCTCGCCGGTGGAGACCTGAGCCGCCGGCGTGGAACCAGCAAGCACGCGCGCCCTGAAGATCAAGAAACGCCGCACCATGATCAACCCCACAACCAGGGCCGCCAGCACCATCAATAGCCCAACCCCGCCCAACACCCAAAACAGCTTGCTCTTGGGCTTGCGCATGGGACGGGCCGCACGGGCTGGCTTTTCTACAGGGGGTGCGGTTGGCCCAGATGCTTTTGCGGGCGAGGTCAACACCGTGCCCGGCAGCGCCGTGCGCCCTTCTGCCGGTAGGCCTGAAGGGGCCTCATCCCCCACAACCGTTGAGGCTTGCGCATCGCCCGGCCCCAACGGCCCCCCGATGACCGTTTCTGCCGCCGACTGCGCCAGCACCTGTGGGCCGCGCACCGTCTCAGCCTCGCCCAGGGCCTGCTTCCAGGCCGCCAGGAAATCGGTCATCGAAGCAAAACGGTCTTCCGGGTTCTTTGCCAGCGCTTTCAAGATCACCCGCTCCACCGCCGGTGAGATACCCGGGTACACCACCGAAGGCAGGGGCAGGGGCTCATTGATATGTTTTAGAATCACTGCCAGGGGGGTCTCAGCCTCATACGGCACACGCCCGGTTACCATCTCATACAAAATGACCCCCAGCGAATAAATATCTGTGCGCGCATCCACCTTCTGCCCCTGGGCCTGCTCAGGGCTCATATAGGCGGGCGTGCCCACCAGCGCACCTGTGCTGGTGAAATGCTTGTCGCTCTCCAAGAGCTTGGCAATGCCAAAATCGGCCAGGAATAAATTACCGCGCCGGTCTAGCAGCGCATTGGAAGGCTTCAAATCGCGGTGGATCACCCCCCGCGCGTGGGCATAATCCAGCGCGTCCGCGAGCTGCGAGAAAAGCCGGTCAATCTCCCTCAACGCCATGTGCCCGGCCCCCAGGCGGTCTTTGAGTGTTCCGGCATCCAGGTAGCGCATCACCAGGTAAGGCACTTCATCGGCCTCACCGTGATCGTAAACCGGCAGAATATGAGGATGCTCCAACCCGGCGATGGTCAGTGCTTCTTGATGGAAACGGGCTGAGAACTCACTCGATTCAGCCAATTGGCGCGGCAGCACCTTGAGTGCCACATCTCGATTCATGGCGGCGTGGTAGGCCCGGTAAACCGTTGCCATCCCCCCTTGCCCAATTTGCCCAATGATGCGATAGGGCCCCAACATTTGACCTGCTTGCAAACCGGTCATCATGCCTCCTCAATGTACGCTGCTCTTCCAGTATACATAATATTCTCCCCCAAAGCAACTAGGACCAGGCTCGTCTTCGTACTGCTACACCCTACCCCTCCAATATACTCTGAACTTCCACCGGATCGTTGTTTTGTTTTCCCGTTTCAAATGCGCGATCGCTTTCCTTCCAAAAATAAATCCGTATGTGCTCACAATATGCTCGAGCGTCCCATACTCCTGGTCCGAGAAGATATCCTGGTACGCAAAATGGAATTCATCGATAAAAATATGGTCCACCGTTTCATCCACCTTCTCGGGATCATCGATCACGTCATACAAGTCGCCCCCGTACCAACCGGGTGAGATGCCCACATAAACCACCGGGCCCTTTGCCACACGCAAGCCTTCACGGATAAAATCACGATACTGTTCCGGGGGGTAAAGGGCCAGCGTGATGCCGGTCACCAGGTCCACCGAGTCGTCCGCCAGCGGCAAAGCCAGAGCGTCTCCGCTCACAAAGGTTACCCGCTCCATGCCCTCGCTGCCTGCTTTTTCCCGCGCCACTTGCAACATGGCTGCCTCGTGCTCGATGCCAATCATCTTGCGCGCCAACCGCGCCAGCGCCAGGCTGGAGCTCCCTGTCCCAGCCCCCACATCCGCAATGCATTTGCCTGCCAGGTCGATAATCCCCGGCAGCTGCTCGTAAATCGTCGGGTGATAGGGCGTGTTCGAAAATGCCTCATACACCTCCGGGTAATCCCGGTAAAGGATATCCCAACGGTTCTCGATCGACTCAGGTCGCGTCATAACGCATCCTTGAAAAATAGAACCTCTCCGCCTCCCTCATCACCGCCCCATGCTCCGCCTTCTCTCGCACCAGACGCAGGTTTTCATCCTTCGCTTTGGCACGCAGGGGCTCATCCCCCAATGCCTGCAAGATCGCCTGCGACAGGGCTTGCGGATCGCCCGGATCTACCAACAGGCCGTTCACACCTGGTTGGATCCACTCGCGCAAAGATTCAATCTCCCCGGCAATCGGGAAGCACCCGCAAGCCAGCGCCTCCAGCATAGTATTGGGCGTCCCATCGTGCGTGGTGATCGAGAGCACCACCTGGGCCTGCTGGAACTGTTCTGCCATCTGTGGGCGGGTGAGCTTGGGCAGCAGGTCTACCGCCGCCCCGATCCCCAGCTTGTTCACCCACTGCTCCGCCAGCCCCACCCCTGCCATCGCCGGGCAGGTAAAGCGCACCTCCGGCCTTTCCTTCAGCACCAGCGGAATGGCCTGGAAGAAGGTATCGTTGCGCACGTATGCCCGCACTCCCCTGGGCTGGATCACAATGGGCGCCTCGAGCGCCTGCGCCGCCGGGTAGAACACCTCCATCTGGATGCCCCCGCCCCCCGGCAGCACGATCCCCGGCTTCTCGGCTGCGAAGCCCCACTTCCGCGCCAGGGCCTGGTCGCGCTGGCAGTCGGTGTGCAGGGCGTGCGCCCGCATCAGCGCTCGCCTGGTCAACCTGCCCATCCAGGGATTGGCGGTGGCATGCAGGGTAAAATCATTTCCCCACACCGACACCAACAGGGGCATATCTGCCAATTCTTCCATCGCCATGGCCGCCAGCATCCCCTCGTAAGGGATGCGCATGGCGTGCACCAGGTCTGGTCGAACCGCTTCGATCACGGCCCTGAGCTTCCTGGCGGCCCGCGGCAAGGTCAGCGGTCCCAGCCACTGCCGCACCATCGTTCTTGCCCCCACCGGCAAGAGCTTAGCCAGCCTGCCCATCACCCCGCCGCCTGCCTTAGCCTCCCCCTCACCTTCCTTGGCCTCGCTGAATGCCGCCGGGATCACCGCCAGCGAGGTCAAGCCATCCACTGCCTGGCAGGGGAACGATGAAGCCAGGTGCACCTCATGCCCTGCCCGGATGAAATACCTGATCCAATTCAAGGCGATCGCCGACCGCCCATCTGCCACGAATAAAATTCTCATACCCTGCATCGTACCACATTCGCCAAACCTTGACAAATCACCTACCTGCCAGTACAATGCCTTTTCCGTTCACCCCGGCCATCATTGGCTGGGGATTTTGTTTAAGAGAGGTTTGGGGAGCAATCACCACCCGCCAGGGTGATCATTGCTCCCCAAACCTTTTATATTACCTAGAGGCATACCATGTTCAAAACCAACTTCATCATCGTCTGGGCGGGGCAGGTCATCTCCGTCTTCGGCTCCAACCTGAGCGGGTTCGCCCTGGGCGTCTGGCTCTACCAGCGCACCGGCTCCGCCAGCAATTTCGCCCTCGTGGCTCTCTGCACCGTGCTGCCGCAGGTCCTGCTTTCTCCCCTGGCTGGCGTGTGGATCGACCGTCACAACCGCCGCTGGACGATGGCCCTGGCTGATACCGGCGCCGCCCTGTGCACACTCTGCCTGGCGGTGTTATTCTTCTCCGGCCACATTCAAGTCTGGCACATTTTCCTGGCCACTGCCATCTCTTCCGCCTTCAGCAGCCTGCAAGTGCCAGCCTACACCGCCCTGGTCGCCTCCACCACCGCCCACGGCCAATTAGGCCGCGTCAACGGCCTGCTCCAGCTTGGGCGCGGCCTGGCCGATATCCTGGCCCCTGGGATCGCCGGGGTATTGGTGGTTACCATCGGGGTGCCGGGCGTCTTGCTGGTCGATCTGCTCACCTTTTGTGCCGCCGTCTTGACCCTGATCTTTGTGCGTTTCCCCGGCCTGGAAGAAGCCCGCCCTCCATCGCAGGATGAGTCATCCGTCAAGACCTCCTGGTGGTCCGAATTGCAAGTCGGCTGGCGCATGCTAGCGGCCCAGCCTGCTCTTTCCACCCTGCTGCGTTACCAGGTTTTATTCACCTTCTTATGGAGCTTGTTCGGCGTGCTGGTGACGCCCATGGTACTGGGATTTGCTACGCCAGATGAATTGGGTGCCGCCCTCACTGTCGCCGGGATCGGGCTGCTCTCCGGCAGCCTGCTCATGACCGCCTGGGGCGGACCGAAACGCCGGGTATGGGGCTTGCTGTTCTTCGAGCTGCTCAGCGCCCTCGCCTTCTGCCTGATGGGCCTGCGTCCCAGCCTGGCCCTCGTTGCCGGGGCAGCCTTCCTGGCGCATTTTACCCTGGCTTTCGTTTCCAGTTTGGCCGAGGCCATCTGGCAGGGCCAGGTGCCGCATGCCCTCCAAGGGCGGATATTCGCCTTCAAACAGACCGCCCTCAAGCTGGGCACCTTCTGCGCTTACCTGGCAGCAAGCCTGCTGGCCGACCGTTTCCTGGAGCCGCTGCTGCGCTCCGACGGCCTCCTGGCGCGCAGCCTGGGACCCCGGTTCGGCACCGGCCCCGGGCGCGGCCTGGCCTTCCTGTTCTTCCTGATCGGCCTGCTCAAAGCCGCCTCGGTGCTCTGGATCTATGCCGCCCCCGGCCTGCGCCGCCTGGATAGCGACCTATCGCGTCAATAATCTTGATCGGTTATGGCCGGCAAGATCAGCTTGACCTGCATACTCAGTCTCCCATCCAGTAGTAGTCGTCGCTAAAGCAGGGCTGCAGCACCCCGTTCACGCTCACTATCGCCTCTGCCCGATCGGTATAAAACAGCGGGTAAGCGGTCAGCTCACCTTGCAGCTTCTCCAACAGTTGGGCGGCCCAGTACTGCCCCAGGTGGAATTCAGGCCATGAAGCCGCCGGTTGGTAAACCGAGCGCGTCGCCTGGCAGGCCAGCGCCGCGCCCAACTGGTGGTGCACCGCCGCATCCAGGCGCTCATTCTCAAAGGCCCCCACCAACACCGGGATCGCTTCAGGCGAAAGGGTTGCCAGGTAGGCGGCGTCCAGCGCCTGGCCTTGACCTGCACGTCCTACGTTGGCTTTTACGATGAAGCCATCCACCGACAGAATATTCAGCGTGGCCCCAAAGCCCAGCGCCGCCGCCAGGCAAGCCAGCGCGAAGTAACGCGTTTTCCCAAGCAGCTCCAACGCGATCAAAACCACCAGCAGTCCACCCAGCCAGATCATGAAGATGTGGGTATACAGGCGCAGGCGAGTGAAGCCGTACACAGCCTCGTAAAGCCGCAAGCGCATAAAAGCCGAGACCAGCATGATCGCCACCAGCAGCGCCAGCCCCGCCCCCAGCCCGGTGAAGATGCGCTGGTGGGTTGCCCCTGTGCGCCGCGTCACCTTGCTCATGCCGATGAACAACAGCAAGCTGCCAAACGCCACGATCACCAGCTCGTTGAAGCCGCGCCGGGCATATTCGGCATAGGTGTAGCCGGCCACGTTGATATTGGCCTGCCCCCCAAAGAAATACCGAAACTGCACCAGCACAAAAGCCAGGAAAAGCAAGTTCACACTGCCCAGCACCACCGAGGCCTCGGTGAACGGCAGGATGGGGAAGCGCTGCTGCGCATCCGTACTGATCCGCTCCTGGCGGCTTTCGGCGATGGCATACAGATAGATTCCCGCCAACACATACCCCAAGACGATCACATAGAACATTCGGAAGATATATTCCGGCAGATTCTCGATCCTGAACAACGCCCACAGGTCATCCAGGCTCTGCGCAAAAGCCGCGTCAGCCTGCGCCAACAATGCGCCAAAGACCAGCAAAAGCGGTGCCGCCAGCAGCAGGCCACGCAGCCACCCTGCCGCCACCGAGAACTTGTTTGCTTTGCTTTGCACCGTTGAGCGGCTGAGTACGCTGAGTTTTTCTTCATCGCTGGTCTCTTTATTCCCCAGCTTCCCCGCGCTCTCCGCGTCTGCGTGGCGAATCCCTTGTTTATCCATTGGCGTCACCAAGGCCTGTTTCCCGACCACCATCCCCAGCCCTGCCACCGTCTTCACCCACAGGATCGCCTGGTTGACCACGTGATCGATGAAGGTATAGCGCAGCCACCCGCCCCCTGCCAGGGTTGCCGCCAAAACCGCCATCATCCCAAGGCTCATACCGTAGTTAACGAACTGCGTCACAGGCTCGCTGCGCAGCATACTCATTGCCGCAAAAAAGATCACCGGCAGCAGAACCGCCAGGCTGCCCCAGGCCGGCTTCGCCCCCTCACCCCAGGCCAGGCCAAAGCCTACAACCAACAATACCAGCACCATCAATGCATAAGATACCCCCACCGACCGCTCCCAGAACAGCAGGTCAAAGATCCAGGCTGCCAGTAGGGCCAGCAGGACCAGACGCCACAGATGTTTGATCTTCATAATTCACCTCACTACTTCCCATTCTATCCACCTGAGGCCCGCGCAGCCACCGCCTGAGTCACCGGTATTAAGCACTCAAGTGCCGGCCTTTTTTGCACTTATGTGCTTGACGTTCTCCCAAATATTGTTTATCCTAAGCCCAGATATGTCTATCAAAAACTCTGTGGTCTCTCGGCTGAAGTACAGCCGCCGGCTGTATTTCAGCCGCTGTGTCTCCGTGGTTTTCTCTTCTCGAAGCACCCAAAGCATAGACACCCAAGGAACTACTCCCATGAAATATCTCCCCGAAATCCAATCCGCCCAATCTGACCCCCAGGGGTTAGAAACGCTCTACCAGGTTGCCCGCCAGGCGAATGAAGAGGCCGAATTCCGCGCCGATCTGCTCAACCTGCAAACCCAGCTCCCTGATGACCTGCTGTTGGCCGCCTGGTACCATCGCTTCCAGAGCAATCCGCTCCCGATCAGCACCACAGCCCCCGCTCGCCGCATCCGCTGGGACCTGGCCGTCTTGTTTGGCCTGGCCACCGGCCTGGTCCTGTGGGCCATCTCTGATCCAGACTGGATGTACCTGCGTCATATTCCGTATTGGGGCCTGTTCTGGGCACCCATTGCAACCATCTTTGCCCTGCTCTTCCTCGCCTTCGTCCCTCGCGAGCACTTGCGCCGCAACTTGTGGCTGATCTTGGGGCTGGTCATTGTCTCGGCTTACGGAACGCTCATGGCTGACACACACATCTTCTGGACCACGAACCAGCACCTTGACCTGATGGCTATTCACTTGCCCCTGTTGTGTTGGATCGCCCTGGGCCTGGCCTTGCTGGGCTGGCGTTCCCAGCCCTCCAGCCGCTTTGCCTTTCTCACCAAGTCGCTGGAGGTCATTGTGACCGCCGGGCTGTACCTGATCTTTGGCGTTGCCTTCGGCGCTCTCACCATTGGCCTCTTTGAAGCCCTGGATATCATCCTGCCAGACCGCATCCTGCGCCTGATTGGCCTGGGCGGCTTTGGTTTGCTGCCTATCCTGGCTATTGCCACCATGTACGACCCGCACCTGCCGCCCGCCGAACAAGACTTCAGCCAGGGCCTCAGCCGCTTCATCACCACCATGATGCGCCTGCTCCTGCCGTTGACCCTCCTGGTCCTGGTCATTTACGTCTGCGTCATCCCCTTCAACTTCATGGCCCCCTTTACAGACCGGGATGTGCTGATCGTCTACAACATCATGGAATTTGGCATCGTTGGGCTTTTGCTGGGCGCCACACCCATGCGCACCACCGAACTCTCTCCTCGCCTGCAAAACCTGCTGCACAAGGGCATCCTGGCGGTAGCAGCGCTGGCCGCGTTGGTGGGCCTGTACGCCCTGGCAGCCGTCGTCTACCGCACCGGCCTGGGCGGCCTGACCCCCAACCGCACCGTCATCATCGGCTGGAACGTGGTCAACATCAGCATCCTGGGGGCAGTCGTTGTCACCCTGCTGCGCGGCGGCCTGCCAGGCTGGGCCGAGCGCCTGCACAAGGTCTTCAGCCGGGCTATCCTGGCTTATGTCATCTGGACCCTGTTCGTACTCATCGTCACCCCCATCCTGTTCCGGTGAATATGCTCAATATCCTGATCGTTGAAGACCATCCCAAGCTCCGCCCGGCTCTCAAATCGGGCCTGGAGGCCACCGGCGCCCTGCGCGTGGTGCACGACTGCCCCAGCGGTGAAGAGGCGCTCGAGTTCTGCCTGGAATACCAGCCCACCCCATCTGGCCCTGAGCCATTTGCCATCCTGATGGATGTGCAGTTGGCCGGCGCCATGCACGGCATCCAGGCTGCCGTGGCCATCCGGCGTGAATTTCCCCGCCTGCCGGTGGTCTTCTACTCCATCCAGGATGACGATGCCTATTACCGAGACTTCCGCCGCTCGGGCATCTTGAGCCATTACGCCTACGTGCGCAAATCCAATTACCTCCTGCCGCACATGATCCTGCCCCTCTTGCAAGATGCCGTCTCGGGGCGCAGCTTCATCGACCCCGAGATCGAGGCCCGCGTCCAAGAAGTGCGCCAGAAAGACGAACACGATCCCCTGGCCCTGCTTGAGCCCCATGAGCGCCAGGTGGCAGCCTTGCTGGGGCAGGGTCTCACCAATGAGCAGATCGCCGCCCGCATGGGCTTCCGCGACAAGCGCACCATCAGCCGTGTCAACGGCCAGATCTACGCCGTCTGGGGTCTCAACCAATCCAACACCGATGAAAAAGTGGCTCGCACCCGCGCCGCCCTCATTGTCCAGGCCGGGCATATGCTCGCCTGGGATGATGAGGGTATGATGCGCCCCTTTGAGTGAACAGGTGAGGAGTTTCTAAATGTTTGAGACCGTCTGGAACGTCTACATGACTGCCAACCGCGTGTTTGCAGAACGCGGCCTGCTTATCTCTATTTTGTTAATACCTCTGGCTGCGATGCTGGCTGGGCGCGCCTGGTCGCCGCCCACCATCCCCCAGCGCCTGGGCCTGCCAGCCGCCCTGCTGACCCTTGGCTTCTGTGCGGCAGATATGGCCCTGCTGGCGGCCTTGCCGCGCCTGGGGCTTTCTTACGGCAAGATCGAGCTGCCTTTCTTAGCCATCACCCTCTTGCGCACCGGCCTGACCCTGGCTGTGGGACTCCTGCTCGGGAGACTGCTCGGCGGCTGGGTCTCTCAGCACCCGGGCATTCTTAACACCAGCCTGGCCTCCCTGCTTGTGATAAACCTGGCTATCTTCGCCGCCGAAGTACAGGGCATGATTTTCGAGCCGTTCCGCCTGGGGGTCAGCACGGTTCCCATCACCGCACCGGGATTTTTACCAGACCGGCCCCTGCGCATCTTACAGCTATCAGACCTGCACGTTGAACGTCTCACCCGCCGCGAGCAAACCGTTTTAGATCAAGCCGCCGCCCTCCAACCCGACCTGATCGTGTTGACCGGCGACTATGTCAACGTTGATTATGCTTCTGATCCCACCACCTGGCAGGAAACCCGCGGCCTGCTCAGCCAATTACATGCCCCCCTGGGTGTATATGCCATCACCGGCACCCCTGGTGTCGACACCAAAGACGGCGTACAGGCCATGTTCAGCGGACTGGATATCGTCTTGCTGCAAGACCAGCTTTTCCACCTTGAGATTGAAGGTCAATCGATCTACATTCTGGGCATCAACACCACACGCCAGCGCACCCGCGATGCCGCCGCCCTGCAGGAACTCATGGCACAGGTGCCCGCCGGTGCCTACAGCCTGCTGCTTTACCACACCCCTGACCTGATCGAGACTGCCGCCGAACAAGGCATTGATCTCTACCTGGCTGGGCACACCCACGGCGGGCAGATCCGCCTGCCCTTTTACGGGGCGCTGGTCACCCTCTCGGCCTACGGCAAGCAGTACGAAATGGGCCAATATCAAGTTGGGCCCACCACCTTGTACATCAGCCGCGGCATCGGCATGGAGGGACTGGGACTGCCGCGCGTGCGCTTCCTTTGCCCGCCAGAGCTCGTCTTACTCGAGCTGGGGCCGCAGGAGGACGCCCGATGATCATCAACCTGTACCTGTATTGGGCTCTCATCAGCCTTTCTCTCTTCAACACCATCCTCATGTTCTGGTTGGGCCTCACCGTGCTGCTCAATGCCGAGCGGCGCACCCTGGGCCTGTGGTTGGCAGGCGGAGGACTGTTGATGGGCGGGCTGTTCTTTCTCAGTCACACCGCAGTCATCGGCCTGGGATTGTACGGCAATTGGTCAGGAGTCTATTTTTGGCTCGCTGTGGCCTGGATTCCCCTCGTCAGCCTGCCCTATGCCTGGTACGTGGTCATGCTGTGGTATGCCGCCTACTGGGAAGACCCGCATACAGCCATTCGCCGCCGCCAGCGCCCAGGATTGATTGCCGCCACCCTGCTGGCCTTGCTCACCATTGGCCTGCTCCTGGTCGCCAACCCCCTGCCGCCCTTCAGCGCCACCTTCCTGGCAGCCCCCTTAGCCCAGGTTGGCATGCCCCAGATGGTCAGCCTGGGAGGCATCCCGGCCTTTGTGCTGGTCTATCCGCTCTACCTGCTAACCTGCATGGGCCTTTCACTGGATGCCCTGCTGCGCCCCGGTGAGCCGAACCGCCTGATGGGCCACCTGGCCCGCCGCCGTGCCCGCCCCTGGCTGGTCATCGCTACCCTGGCCTTGCTCCTGGTCAGCCTGCTGGTGGGCTGGGCCCTGTTCTGGGTCATCCAGACTGCTCGCAGTGGAATTTACAACCGCGCCGCCATGATCTTGGGAGAATTCGACCTGGTCATCCAGGCCATCATCGCCGTAGCGATCGTTCTGGTAGGGCAAGCCATCGTCTCTTACGAGGTCTTCACCGGTAAAACCCTGCCGCGCTACGGCCTGCGCCGCTACTGGCAGCGGGCTAACATCCTGGCTGTGGGCTACGGCCTGGTGGTGGGCTGGGCATTGGTTTTCTCACTGCACCCCACTTATACCGTACTCTTGAGCACCCTCATCATGACTTTATTCTATGCCCTGCTCAGTTGGCGTTCTTATGCCGAGCGCGAGCGGTATATCGAAAACCTGCGGCCCTTTGTGGCCAGCCAGCGCCTTTACGATCAGCTTCTTGTGACTGGCACAGAAGCCTCTACCTCCCCCAACGCCGCAGCCCCCTTCAATGCCCTCTGCACCGACCTGCTTAACACGCGCCTGGCCTACCTCATCCCGCTGGGCCCATTGGGCCCCCTGGCAGGCCCGGGGCTGGTTTATCCGGTTCAGAACACATCTGCCACCCTACCAGATATCACCAACCTGGTCTCTCTGTTTCAAGCTCCCACGGCCCCCTACCTGCCGCTTGACCCGGCGGCTTACCAGGGCGCAATTCTAGCCGTCCCGTTATGGAGCGAACGCGGTCTGATTGGCGCTCTCTTGCTGGGTGAGAAACGCACCGGCAGCCTATACACCCAAGAAGAGATCGAGCTGGCCCAATCGGTGGGCGAACGCCTGGTTGACTCGCAAGCCAGCGCTGAGATGGCCCGCCGCCTGATGGCCCTCCAACGCCAGCACCTGGCCCAATCCCAGGTCATCGACCAGCGCGCCCGGCGTGTCTTGCATGACGAGGTCTTGCCCCGCTTGCACACCACCCTGCTGGCCCTCAGCAGTGAAAGCACCCGCTCAACCGCCCAAGAAGAAGCCCTCAAATCCCTGTCCGATGTCCATCACCAGGTCGCCGCCCTGCTACGTGACCTACCCACCGTCGCCGTCCCTGAGATCGCCCGCCTGGGCCTGCTCTCTGCCCTGCACCAGATGGTAGAAGAGGAATTCCCTTCAGCCTTTGAGCAAGTGAACTGGCAGGTCGAGCCCCAGGCTGAGGCGCAAGCAGCCGCCCTCTCGCCCCTGACAGGCGAAGTGCTGTTTTATGCCGCCCGCGAAGCAATCCGCAACGCCGCCCGCCACGCCCGCCCGCCCGGCTCCTATACCCCGCTCACTTTAAGCATCGCCATCACCTGCCAGAATGGGCTCCAGATCGCCATCCAGGATGATGGCATTGGCATCATCGAATCCGCCCCTACCCAACAGGCCGGAACAGGCCAGGGATTAGCCATCCACAGCACCCTCATGGCGGTCGTTGGGGGCAGCCTGGCAGTCGAGAGCGCGCCCGGCAAGTGGACGCGCGTGACCCTGCACCTGCCAAGCGGGGCCAGCCCCCAGCCGCCTGCGGCGCAGACCCAGAAACAGGATCAGGCGACACAGATGAGCACGTCTGCATGAAGATCAACCACCACCTGGCACTGCTTACCCTAATGGCCCTGGCAAGCCTGCTGTTAACCGGCGGAACAGCCACAGCCGGCCGGATGGATGAACCTTTCATCACCTGGCTGCCGTTGGTCTTCGGTCAGGAAGCGTCTGCCAACCCCGTCCACCGGGGCATTGCCACCTACTACGATGCCACTGGGGCAGGCGCCTGCTCATTTGACCCATCTCCCGGCGATTTGATGGTCGCCGCCATGAATGCCGTGGAGTATGAAAATTCTGCTGTATGCGGGGAATATGTTTACGTCACCGGCCCCAAGAGCAGCGTCACCGTGCGCATCGTAGACTTGTGCCCCGAATGCCTGGCCGGTCACCTGGATTTGAGCGTCGAAGCCTTCGCCCTGATCGCCGACCTGCCCCAGGGCCGGGTGGATATCACCTGGCAGGTGGTCAGCCCTGAGCTGAGCAGCCCGATTGCCTATCATTTCAAGGATGGCAGCAACCAATGGTGGACCGCGGTGCAGATCCGCAACCACCGCAACCCAATCGCCAGCCTGGAATACCTGGACGGTGGCCAATGGATTGCCGTGCGGCGTGTATCGTATAACTATTTCGTGCAAACCAACCCCGGCATGGGTCCAGGGCCTTACGCCTTCCGTGTAACCGATGTTTATGGCAACGTTTTGACCGACAGCGGCATCCCCCACATCGAAAACGGCACCGTCAACGGTGCCGCCCAGTTCCCACCCGGTCCATAAATCCGTTGTTCCATCCCCCATCCACTATTCACTATCCCCTATCCACTGTACTGAACACTTCTGCAAACACCCCCGCCATCGCCTCCACGTTCACTTCTTCGGCCACAATGCGGTAAGATTCTGCCCCCCGGCGCCTCAGGCCCGCCGGATCGGCCAACGCCTGGCACAGCGCATCCGTCAGTGCCCCCAGGTCATCCGGCAGCACCTGCCAGCCGTTCTCAGGGCGCACCAGGTCATCTTGAGTGCCATCTCCCTGCGCCACCATCACTGGAAGCCCGTGCGCCATCGCCTGCTGCACCGCCAATCCCCCCGTCCCAGGCAGGGCGAACAGGTCTGCCGCAGCGTAGAAAGGCCCCAGGTCGGCCCCGTGCTTTGCCCCCACAAATTCTGCCAGCGGGTAAATCTGCTTCGCCAACGCTTCAAACTCCGCCCGCGCCGGCCCATCGCCCACGATCACCAGCCTGGGCTGGAGCGCCTGCGGCAGGGCGGCACAGGCCCTCAGCAGGGTATCCACGCGTTTACGCGCCTGCAAGCGCCCCACGAACAGCACGCCCGGCTTGCCCAGGTATTCCCTGGGGCGTTCTGGCGGCGGGCCAGGCGGGCGCGGCGCAGTGGCATTCGAAGCGCAGAAAACGCGCTCAGCAGGCAGGCCCAACGCCCGGTATTCATCTGCTCCCCGGCGGCTGTAGGCGATCACCGCATCCAGCGAGCGCAAGAAGCTCAGCCTCTCCCAGCCGCGGAGTAAAGATTTCAATCCTTGTCCCTGGCCCAACGGTGGCGCGCCCAACCCCCAGCCTACCACCGGGCGACCGCGCCGGTGCATCCAGCGCACTGCCTGGCGCGTAGACGGGTAGCGCGGGTTGGCTTCTACCACCAGCACCTGCGGCTGCCAGCTTTCCAGCCACGCCAACAGCCCGCTCTGCCAGCACAAATACCAGCTTGAGCTCGGATCTTGAAAATGCCGGTTGCGCCCCCAAACCAGCCCGGCCCCCTCCAGCCCCTGGGCAGGCTCAATCCCCTCTACCGGCAGGGCTTGCCCTGCAAAGACGCTCAACCCGCCCACGCACCGCTTCGCCAGGGCTTCTAAGAATGCCACGCGGTAAGCCGGCAGCACACGCTGTTGAAGGCCCACCTTGCCGGGATAGATCTTGTTCTCATCCATCTAAAAATGAACCTGGTACTTGCTGCTTTGCACCCTGGATACATTACCCTAGCAACACATCCAAGTACGCTTCCACCATGCTGTCTAACCCAAAGGCTTCTTCGGCCCTTTGGCGGGCGCCTTTGCGGAAACGTTCCTGCCCAGCCAGGATTTCTACGGCTCCTGCCGCCAGGCGCGGCATATCCGGCAGGTCCAGCTTCCACGGATCGCCACCGTAAGCCACCACCCGCCCGGCATCGCCGGTCACCAGCTCAGGCAAGGCGCCCGTATCAAACGACAGCACTGGCAGCCCGCAAGCCAGCGCCTCGATGACCGAATTGGGGCAGGCAGCGTTGATATCTGCCGCATATAGCAGGTGGGCCGAGCGATCCAGGGTTGGGATCTGGCTGCGCGGCACCAGCCCTGCAAAATTCAACGCCACTGAGGTCCGCCGTTTCCAAGCATCTGCCAGCTCGGGGGCAATCTTGCCTGCAATCATTAGCTCGATGCTTAATCCAGCTTCAGCTTGCAGGCCCTCAGCCAGCTTCACAGCCGTCTCTAAACCCAGCTCGTAGCCGCCCCCCAGGGTGCCTTCGACCAGTAGCAAACGCTGCCGGTCTTGCGGCAGCTCAGCCGGGCCTTCTGGCGTATACTGCGCCAGGTCTACCCCGTTATAGATCACCCGGTAAGGCACTCCGGTTTTGCCGTATACGCGCTCCCACCAACCGCGTGCGAACTCGCTCTGGTACACAATGCGGGTCGCCAGGCGGCTGCGGATGGTCGAGAGGATCAGATTGCCATACTCAGATCTCAAGAAGTGCTTCAGCCCGGTGCGGCGGCGCCTGTGGATCCAATTCATCCCATTCAAACGCTGTGTGATGGGGATGCCACGCTTGCGGGCCTGGCGCAGCCCCTTCAGGTCGCGCGTGCCCCCAATCACCAGCAGGGCGTCACAGGGCGCTTGCAGATCATAGCTGACCCCAATGCCGCGCTTCTCCAGCCCATCAGCCAGCTTGGCCTGGAATGAAACCATGCCGCCCACTGCAGCAGGCACTCCGGGGCCTTCCAGCCTGGGCGTCAGGCAGATGGTTTTCACTTTCTCACTCATGGCGTTGGCCCACACACTGCGCCGGCATCCCGGCCCAGATCTCGTTCTCGCCGGTGGATTGGAGCAGCACCGCGTTGGCCCCGATGACACTGCCGTGCCCCACCCTCAGCACCCCCTCTTTGCACAGCACCTTGGCGCCCGGGCACAGGATGACATCGTCCTCGATCACGATCCCTTCAAAGCGCGAGCGCTCAGCAGGGCGGTAAATATCTGCCCGGCCCAAGGTCACACCCGGGTAAATTTTCACCCGCCGGCCAATCTGAGCTTTCGAATGCACCACCACGCCAAAGCCGCCGTGCACCAATTCAAACCCTTCGCCCACCGGCACCGCCAGCGGCAGCTCTACGCCCAACAGCTTCAGCAGGTAATACGCCAGCCGTCCAATGATGGGCTTGCGGCGTGCATAGACAAGGCGGGTATAAGCATCCATTGAAGCGTCGATCAGATGTTCTTACGGTCGCCCAGCCTGAAGAACTGGAAGCCCGCATCCCACCATTCTTGCAGCTTCCAGCCGCCCACGCAGTCCATCATCACCCGCGCCGGCGTCATTTTGGCAACGTCTTCTGGCTTCAATTCCAAGAAGGGGGTGTGCCCGACCAGCAAAATGACGGCCTCGGCATCCGCCAGGGCCGCTTCGAGGCTTTCGGCCATTTGCACCCCTTCTACCTTAGCATCTGGCTTGAAAGGCTCGTATGCCGTCACCTTGGCCCCCGCGCTCACCAACAGGTGCGCCACATCAATGGCGGGGCTTTCACGGATGTCATCCACGTTGGGCTTGAAGGCCAGGCCTAAGACCGCGATGCGCTTATCGGTGATCGTCCGGCCCAGCACGCGGCGCACAAACTCCAGCGTAAAATAAGGCTGACCGTCGTTCACCTGCCGGGCAGTATGGATCAGGGGTGTGATCTCGGGCGCGGCTTCAACCAGGAACCAGGGGTCCACGCTGATGCAGTGCCCGCCCACGCCAGGCCCAGGCCGCAGGATCTTGACCCGCGGGTGGCGGTTGGCGCAGGCAATGGCCTCCCAAATATCCACCCCAAGGTGCTCTGCCAATTGCGAGAACTCGTTGGCGATGGCAATATTGATATCGCGATATGTGTTCTCCATCAGCTTGACCATCTCAGCCGTGGTGGCGTCAGTCAGCACGATCTCGCCGGTCACAAAGTGGGCATATAACATCTGCCCGGCCTTCGCCGAGACTTCTCCCACCCCGCCAATGACACGCGCGTTTTCCACCAGCTCGCGCAAGATCTGCCCCGGCAGTACCCGCTCTGGAGAATAGCACAACGCATAATCCACGCCGGGCTTTAACCCCGACCGGTCCAGGATAGGCTTCACCAGGTCAAGGGTGGTGCGCGGCGGCGAGGTAGACTCCAGCACCACCAGGTTGCCCCGCTTCAGGTGTGGGAGGATGGCCTCGGCAGCCGCGCTGACCGACCGCATATCGGCCATACGGTAGCTCGCACCGCGCGCCATGCCGTTGCGGTCTTCATAGAACGGCGTGGGCACGGCGATGATAAAGGCATCTGCATCTTCAGGTTGTTCACTCACCATCAGGTTGCCAGAGCTGGTCGCCTCTTGAACCAGGGCCTGTAAGCCGGGTTCGTGGATATGCAGCCCGCCGCCCTGCAGGGTCTCGATGATCTGGGGATTGATATCCACGCCAAGCACCTTCAAGCCGCGGTTCGCCAGCATACAGGCCGTCGGCAAGCCAATGTACCCCAATCCGATTACACATACCTTTTCAAATTTCATTGTACACTCCAGTCGTCGTGATCACAATCAACCTGGCTATTATGCCACATTAATAGAGGTTTGGGGATTGATGAACCCAATCCCACATCACCGGATGGAACAAGCACTTGACATAGAACGATTGTTCGAGTATTATTATAACTAGAACATTTAACCGACTTTTCACCTACCATCAGGAGGTGGTTTATGATGATGAGCCGCAAACGCACCACTGGCTTGACTGAACACCATAAAAAGATCCTGCGCCTTGTCGATCATTACATGATCGAATACGGTTACCCCCCCTCAGTTCGCGACCTGAAAACCGAGGGCAAGTTCTCATCCACATCGGTGGTGGATTATTATTTAAAGCAGTTGACTTCTCAGAACATCATCGAGCGCTCTGAACACACCTCGCGCAGCATTCGCCTGCTGAAATCACTCGAAGAACTGGGCATCACCCCCACACCCTCTCCCCGCCGTGCCGCCCAGGCCGCACGCAACGTCACATCCGACCTGCTGCAAGTACCCGTGTTTGGACGCATCTTTGCCAGCCAGCCTGTCCCCGTGCCAGGTTCTGATTTCAACTATATGGATGCCGAAAGCATGGTATCGGTGGCCCAAAGCATGCTCCCGCCTCGTGAGCGCGGTGAGGACCTGTATGCCCTTGAAGTGCGCGGCGACTCGATGATCGATGCCATGGTCAACGATGGCGACATCGTCATCATGAAGCCCACCAACGTGGCCCATAACGGCGAAATGGTCGCCGTGTGGCTGACCGACAATGACGAAACCACCCTCAAATACTTCTTCAACGAAGGCAGCCGCGTGCGCCTCCAGCCTGCCAACCCGCAAATGGGCCCCATCTACAAAGACCCATCCGTCATCCAGGTACAGGGCAAGGTGATCATGGTCATCCGGGCCGTTGAAATGCGCTCCCAGTAGGACCCTGTTTCCTTTATGAAATCAAAAAGCGGTGCACATGTGCACCGCTTTTTGATTTATTTGACCGGCAGTTGGCTGATATCAAACTCAAAGCTGACCGCGGATGCCAGCACCCAGCCCACCTGGTTGCGCCCGGCACGAGCAATTTGCAGCCACAGGCTGTCTTCACTTCGCCCCAGCACCGTCATTTTTCCTTCCTTGGGAAACCATTCCAGGATCAGCGCCTCGCTCGACGGGCTGGAACGCACTGCCACAGGAGAACTGCCCGTGTACGCAAACGGCGTCGAAGACAGCGCCGGAGCGGCAGTAGCGGCAAGGGTTGGGAGGGGTGTTTCGCTTGCTAAAGGAGCTAATGTATAACCTGGCTGTACCAGAGGCGTTCCCAATGCCTGTTCTACAGCCGTCGACGCAGGGAACAAACCAGGCAGCGCCAGGCCGATGATCACCACAGCGATGACCAGAAAAATGAGCGCCATCCCGCCGCCCACCACAAAAAACAGCCATTTGGGCAGCCTGCGCCGGGCCGGAAGTGGCAGCGGTGTTGGCTGGGTAGGACGCCCCGCCATAGACACCGGCTTTCCAGGTTGGCTGGCTGGCGCCGGGCTGACCTGGACAGGTTGTACGCGCACCGGTGCAGGCTGAGCCTGGACGGGCACGATAGCAGGCGTTTCAACAGGTCGTGCTGCCGCGGTCAAGATCGCTTGCAGTGCAGCGGGTATTTCTGAGGCCTTGTCATAACGCAGCTCGCGCCGCTTAGCCATTGCCCGCTCAATCACCGGCTGGATCGCCGGCGGCAGATCAGGCCGCACTTCCAACACGTTCGGAATTGGGTCGGTGATGTGCTTGATGATCTGCCCGGTGGGGGTTTCACTCTCGTAAGGCAAGCGCCCACTGAGCATCTCGAACAGGATTGCCCCCAGCGAATACACATCGCTGCGCCCATCAATATCCCTTTCTCCGCGGCCTTGTTCGGGGCTCATGTAAGCCGGCGTGCCGATAATGGCACTGCTTTCGGTCAGCGGCGTTGAAGTTTGGAGCAGCTTGGCAATCCCAAAATCCGATAGGTAAGCATTCCCCTGTTCATCGAACAGGATATTGCCGGGCTTCAGGTCGCGGTGCACAATCCCCTTGGCATGCGCCTGGTCCAAAGCCTGGCCCACACGCTGTAAAATGTCCACAATCTCGTCCAAAGTAAGCGATCCACTGCGCAAGCGATCTGCCAACGAGCCGCCATTCATCAACCGCATCACCAGGTAGGGCTGCCCATCCTCCTCCCCAAAATCGTGCACGGGCACAATGGTGGGGTGCTCTAAGGCAGCGATCACCTTGGCCTCGCGCTTAAAACGTTCCTCGAAGGTCGCTTCGTGCAGCAATTGGCGTGGCAAGACCTTAAGCGCCACATCGCGCTCGAAGTGCGGATCATAGGCGCGGTACACAGTTGCCATTCCACCGCGCCGCAGTTCTTCAACAATTTCGTAACGACCAAATTTGATCGGAGGCATAATCAGTATTTTATCATTATTTTAATCCACCCAATTTCATCCAAAACTGGTGTTAGAATCAGCCCCATGGACGCGCCACCAATCCCTGTCACAAAACGCATCTTCGACCTGGCCATCACCCTGCCCGGGTTGATCATCATCTTGCCCATCCTGGGCCTCCTGGCTTTGCTCGTCCGCATCTACCACGGCCGGCCGGTCATCTTCAGCCAGGAGCGCCCCGGGTATCAAGGCCGCCCTTTCAATATCCTCAAATTCCGCACCATGACCGACGCGCGTGATGCCCAGGGCTGCCTGCTGCCAGACGCCCAACGCCTGACACGCCTGGGATCCTTTCTGCGCTCCTTAAGCCTGGACGAACTGCCCGAATTGTTCAATGTGCTGCGCGGCGAAATGAGCCTGGTGGGACCCCGCCCCCTGCTCATGCAGTACCTGGAACGCTATTCCCCTGAGCAGGCCCGCCGCCAGTACGCCCTGCCCGGCATCACCGGCTGGGCGCAGGTCAACGGCCGCAACGCCATTACCTGGGAAGAAAAATTTCGCCTGGATGTCTGGTATGTGGATCATTGGTCGCTGTGGCTGGATATCAAGATCCTCTTTATCACCATCTGGAAAGTCCTGCGCCGCGAAGGCATCAGCCAGGCCGATCACGCCACCGCCGAAGAATTCAAAGGCTAAATCCAGGAGCGTGTAAGACCTTGCACCATCACACACCTTAATTTTTCCGTTTATAATTGGCCCTATGAGCCAGACTGCTCACAACGAACTATACCTTGCCCTATGCCGCATCCGCCGCTTTGAAGAAGCCGTGCTGGAGAAGTTCTCTAGCGGCATCTTTTTTGGCACCACGCATACCAGCCTTGGGCAAGAGGCCAACGCCGTCGGCGTATTAAGCTGCCTTCAGGCAGGCGATGTGGTATTCAGCAATCACCGCTGTCACGGGCATTTCTTGGCTTACGGCGGCGACTTGCGCGCCCTCTTTGCCGAGTTGATGGGCCGCGCCACCGGCGTCTGCGGCGGGCGCGGCGGGTCGCAGCACCTGCATTGGTGCAACTTTTACTCCAACGGCGTCCAGGGGGGCATCGTGCCCATTGCCACCGGCATGGCCCTGGCTGAAAAGCAGTTGCAGTCCGAGCGGCAGAGTGCATCTGTTGTGGTGGCTTTCTTAGGCGATGGCACCCTGGGTGAGGGTGTGGTGTATGAAAGCCTCAACATGGCTGCTTTATGGGGTGCACCCATTCTCTTTGTGGTCGAGAACAACCGCATTGCCCAAACCACCCCCACACAACTGGCCCTTGCCGGAGACCTGAGCGCCCGCTTTGAAGCCTTTGGCATCCCGGCCCTGGCGCTGGAAAGCAGTGACGTGCTCGAGATCCGCACCGCCGCAGCCGCACTACTGGACCAGGTGCGGGCCGAGGCCCGCCCACGCGCCCTGATCCTGAACACCTGGCGCTTCGGCCCCCATTCCAAGGGGGATGACACCCGCCCCCCCGACCTGGTCGCCCAGATCAAAGACCAACACGACCCCTTGTTCATTCACGGGCAGCGCCTGGAACCTGCTGCACGCGCTGCCATTGAAACCCAGGTCCAAGAAGAAGTCACCGCGGCCTTCCAGCAAGCTGCCGCCGATCCTTTCCCCATCCTTTAGCTGCTCAAGGCAGAGCGCAGATACAGTACTTGGAGGTTACCCACTTATGGACTATCAAGAATACCAGAACCGGATCCAACGCGGCGAGCAGATGTTCGATGCCGGCAACATGGCTGCCGCGCTGGAAATCTTCCAGGGATTGGTGAACAGCGACATTTCGGATATTGATAAGGCCAGCAATTGCCTCAACGTGGCCTTCATATACGATAAGATGGGCAACGGCCAGCAAGCCCTGCAGTGGTATATGCGCGCCGTGCAGCTCGAAAAGCCCCACTGCCGCTTTGAATCCCAAGAAGCTTTGGGCGCCTATTTGCAGCAAGCCGGGCGGCCGCGCGATAGCCTGAAAGTCTTCGAAAGCCTCTTGCCATCCACTCACCTGACCGAAGCCGATAAGGTGCGCGTCCGCGCCAAGATCGAAGAGCTGAAGGTAGAAGCCAACAAGCCCCAATACCGCCGCCCCGGGCAAGAAGGGTAACTGAGGGCAGCCGCCCACCCCATGCCAAGCGTATTAGATTCTCTTAACGTCGGCCTGCACCAGGCCTTTGATGCCGACGAGCGTGTTTACCTGCTGGGAGAAGACCTGCTGGATCCCTATGGTGGGGCTTTTAAAGTCTCGCGTGGGCTTTCCAGCGCTTACCCCGGGCGGGTGTGGACCACGCCCATCTCTGAGGCCGGCATGGTTGGCATTGCCGTTGGCATGGCTTTGCGCGGCCTGCGCCCCGTAGTAGAGATCATGTTCGGCGATTTCATCACCCTTGCCGCCGACCAGATCATCAATCATGCCGCCAAGTTCCGCTGGATGTATAACGACCAGGTCAGTCTGCCCTTGGTCATCCGTACCCCCATGGGCGGGCGGCGCGGCTACGGCCCCACCCACAGCCAGACCCTTGAAAAGCTCTTCCTCGGCGTGCCCGGCTTGCAGGTGCTGGCGCCAGCCGCTTTCGCTGCACCAGATGGCGGATCTGGCCCGGGCGAACTGCTGGCGCAGGCCATTCTCGGCGGCCAAGAACCGCTGCTCTTCGTCGAAAACAAGCTCCAATACCTGTTGCCCGTGCACACCCCTGCCAGCCTGCCTGAATTTTCATTTGCCATCGAAGGCACCCCTGCCGCGCCCATCTTCCGCCTGGCTGTGCAGGGCGCCCCGGCGCCGCAGGTCACCATCGCCGCCTACGGCTACATGGCTGAGCTGGCCCGCCAGGCCATTCTCAAGCTGGCCTATGAACATGAGATATTTGCTGAGCTGGTCATCTTCACCCGCCTCGTACCGCTCGAAGACCAGGTGTTATGCGCTGCCCTGCGGCAAACGGGGCGATTATTGACCGTTGAAGAAGGCGCCCTGTCGGCTGGCTGGGGAGCCGAAGTGCTTGCCCGCGCCGCCAGTGCCCTTGGCCTGCATCTCAAAGCCTGCGGGCGGCTGGCTGCCCGCGACCTGCCTGTCCCGGCCTCAGGTCCGCTTGAGAATGCCGTACTGCCATCTATCCAGGATATCATGCAAGCCGTCCGCCGCCTGGTCGCATGAGGAAGCCGCCATGACCGATCCCCTTGCCATTTTGATCCCCCTGCTCAATCCCAATGAACCAGAAGCCGTGCTGGCGGCCCTGCACGTCACCGAAGGCCAGCAGGTCCTGCCTGGCGACCTGCTCTGCACCCTCGAGACCACCAAATCCGCGGCCGACCTGCCCGCCGAAGCCTCTGGCTACGTGGTGGGCCTGCGCTATCAACAGGGGCAGATCCTGCCTGCCGGGGCCGTGCTGGGCTACATTGCCCAAAGCCCCACCTGGCAGCCGCCTGCCGCCGAACCCGCCGCCAGCCAGGCACCTGCCCAGGGCTCTGCCATCCCTGACGGCCTGCGCATCACCGAGCCGGCCCTGGCATTGGCCCGCCAGATGGGCCTGGAGCTCAGCACCCTGCCCATCGGGCCTCTCGTCACCGAGGCCGCCGTCCGCCAGGCAGCCACCGCCATCCCAGACCTGGCTGCCCCCACCTCAGACTTTGACCCCACCGCCATCATCATCTACGGCGCGGGCGGGCACGGAAAAACGCTGCTGGATCTCTTAACCACCCTGGGCGTTTATCGCGTGGCGGGCTTTGTGGATGACGGCCTACCTTCCGGTCAGACGATCATGGGTTTACCTGTGTTGGGCGGGGCCGAAACCCTGCCAGCCCTGCACGCCCGCGGCATCCGCCTGGCGGTCAATGCTGTTGGCGGCATTGGTAACCTTTCTATCCGCATCAAAGTCTTCCAAAAGCTGGCCCAGGCTGGCTTTACCTGCCCGGTGGTCATTCATCCACGCGCCTGGGTAGAGCCCTCTGCTTCACTGGCCGCCGGTGTGCAGGTCTTTGCGCACGCCTACGTGGGTACCCAGGCCCAGGTAGGCTACGGCGCCATCGTCAATACCGGCGCCATCATCTCGCACGACTGCCTGGTCGGCGATTACAGCAACCTTTCTCCGGGCGCTATCCTGGCCGGAGAAGTGCAGGTCGGCGCAGGCACCCTGGTGGGCATGGGCGCCACGGTCAACCTGCAAGTCCACATCGGGCCAGGGGCGCGCATCGGCAACGGTGCTACCGTCAAAGCCGAAGTCCCCGCCAACGCCATTGTCCGCGCTGGCAATGTCTTTCCTTGATCATTTCTCATAACGAAAGCGTAAAACATAGGTAAAAAAATGCCAAAACACCTTCACTACCCCCTTTTTCAAGTCGATTCGTTCACCGCAGCCCCTTTCGCCGGCAACCCGGCGGGGGTCTGCCTGCTGCCTGGCCCGGCTGAGCCGGCCTGGATGCAAAAAGTGGCGGCTGAGATGAACCTCTCTGAAACCGCCTTCCTCGTCCGCCTGCCAGATGGCTTCAACCTGCGCTGGTTCACGCCTGCCGTAGAGGTTGACTTGTGCGGGCACGGCACCCTGGCCTCGGCCCACATCGTCTGGGAGACAGGGCTGCTCGAACCCGATGAACCGGCCCTCTTCCAAACCAAAAGCGGCCTGCTCACCTGCACCCTCAAAGATGACTGGATCGAGATGGACTTTCCTGCCACCCCGCCATCACCTGTTGCACCCGCCGGCGAGGTAGCCCAGGCCCTGGGCGCGCCCATCAAATCCTTCCATTCCAGCCGCTTTGACTACCTGGCCGAACTGGAAGACGAAGCCACCGTGCGCAGCCTCCAGCCCGATTTTGCCGCCCTGGCCAAATTCTCGGCCCGCGGGATTATGGTCACAGCCCGCGCCGAGACCCCCGGCTTCGATTTTGTCTCCCGCTTCTTCGGCCCCGGCGTCGGCATCAACGAAGACCCCGTCACCGGCTCAGCCCACTGCTGCCTGGCGCCCTTCTGGGCCTCCCGGCTGGGCAAAGACTCCATGACCGCTTACCAGGCATCTGCCCGCGGCGGCGTGGTCAAAGTACGCCTGCAAGATGAGCGCGTCTTCATCTCTGGCCAGGCGGTCACCGTATTCAAAGGCGAACTGGTGTAACCATGACAACGACTCCCAAATTCTCTGTACCAATGTCTTCCCCCGATATCACCGATCGCGAACGGGAGGCTGTGGCCGACGTGATGAAAACAGCTTATCTCAGCATGGGCCAATATAATGAAGCCTTTGAAGAGGCCTTCCGCGCTTTCACCGGCAGCCGTCACGCTATCGCCGTCAACTCTGGCACGGCCGGCCTGCACATGTGTGTGCGCGCCGCCGGCATTCAAGATGGCGACCTGGTCATCACCACCCCCTTCTCCTTCGTGGCATCGGCCAACGTGCTCCTGTTCGAGCGCGCTGTGCCGGTCTTCGTGGATGTTGACCCTCAAACCGGCAACATCGACCCACCCCTGGTGCGCGCCGCCATCCTCGATATTGTCTCCGGCGTCCAGGGGGCGCATGCCTGGCTGCCGCGCCGCGGCGCCGACCCAGCCCGCCCGCTGAAGGCCGTCTTGCCGGTGGATGTCTTTGGTCAACCGGCCGATTTCGCTTCCATCTTACCGCTGGCCCGCGAACACAATTTGAAGGTCATCGAAGATTCCTGCGAGGCCCTGGGCGCAACTTACCAGGGCCGCCCCGCCGGCACCTGGGGTGATTACGGCGTCTTCGCCTTCTACCCCAACAAGCAGATCACCACCGCCGAGGGCGGCCTGATCGTCACCGATGACGATGAAGCCGCCGATTACATGCGCGCCCTGCGCAACCAGGGACGCGCCCCCGGCGACACCTGGCTGCAGCACACCCACCTGGGCTACAACTATCGCCTAGACGAGCTCAGCGCCGCCCTGGGCGCGGTGCAAATGAGCCGCATGGAAGAGCTGCTGCCAAAGCGCCAGCAGGTGGCCGACTGGTACAACGAACGCATCGCTGAGATCCCCGGCGTCGAGGCCCCCGTCATCGTACCCAACACCACCCGCACCAGTTGGTTCGTCTACGTGGTGCGCTTCCAGCCGGGCATTGACCGGGACGCGGTGATCAAAGCGCTGGAGAAACACGGCATCCCCGCCCGCCCCTACTTCAGCCCCATCCACCTCCAACCCTACATGGTCGAGCGCTTTGGCTTCCAACCGGGCGACTTCCCCGTCACCGAAGACCTGGGACGGCGCAGCCTGGCGCTGCCCTTCTCGGGTATCATGACCGAGGCACAGGTCGAAACCGTGTGCCAGGTCTTACGCAAGGTGTTGTAGATGAAACTTAACCCTTCAATGTGGCTTAAAGCCCTGCGCATCATCCCGCACGTCACCAAAGAAGAGTGGCAAGCGCTGGATATCATCTCCCGCTGGCTCATTGCCACCCGCGCCGCCGTGTTGATCATGACCTTCCTCTCGGGGGCCTTCGCCGGCATCTTTGCCTTACGCGTGGGGCAGTTCCAGTTCTGGCCCTGGCTCTTCGTCACCTTAGGGCTGGTGCTGGCCCATGCCACCAACAACATCCTCAACGACTACACCGATTACGTGCGCGGCGTGGATCAGGATAACTACTACCGGGCCCAGTATGGCCCGCAGCCCCTGGTCCACGGCCTGCTCACCAAGCGCCAGCTCTTCGCCTATGCCGCCGTCACTGGCGTGGTGGCCCTGGCCATCGGCCTGGGGCTGATCATTTTCCGCGGCGGGCACACCTTCATCCTGATGGCCCTGGGCATCGTCTTTGTCCTCTTCTACACCTGGCCCCTCAAATACATCGCCCTGGGCGAGCTGACGGTGCTCATTGTCTGGGGGCCCTTGATGATCGGCGGCGGCTACTACGTCATCACCGGCGCCTGGGATTGGAACGTGGTCATCGCCAGCCTGCCCTACGCCCTGGGTGTCACGGGGGTCATCTTCGGCAAGCACATCGACAAGTACGAGGCCGATAAGGCCCGCCGCATCCACACCTTCCCCGTCGTCATCGGCGAAAAGCCCGCCCGCTTCATCCTGGTGGGCATGCTGATCTTGCAATACCTGCTGGTCATCTACCTGGTGATCACCGGCTTCTTCAGCCCGGTGATGTTGGCCGTGGTGCTGGCCCTGACCACCTTCTGGCGCATCTGGCCCATGTTCAAAGCCCCCAAGCCGGCCGAAAAGCCCGCCGACTTCCCCGAAGTGTGGCCCAACTACTTCGTTGCCGCTGCCTTCCTTCACAACCGCAACTTCGGCATCGTCTTCCTGCTGGCCCTCATCGTCGATGCCATCCTCAAGCTGATCTAAGAGTTTGTGAGGCTGTCCCAAAAAGTACCTTTTGGGACAGCCTCATCACCATATAGAGGTTTTTCGGGGAGTGGCAACCCCCATACCTGGGGTTGCCACTCCCCGAGCCCCACTTTTCAGACAACCCCACAAACCATCCCGGCCAAAGGCAGCTTCCTTTTTCTGGTAGAATAAACTTAACCTACCAGGAGGAGACCACCATGAAACACAGATTGAACCTGTTTGTCTTGCTGGTCATCGCCGCCCTGCTGCTCAGCGCCTGCACGATCAACCTCAAAACCATCATCAACGCCGACGGCTCAGGCCAAAGCATCAGTGAGTTCGGCTTCAACCCCGAAGATCTGAGCAGCCTGACTTCCTACGGATTCACAACTGTCGAAGAATACTGCAATGAATCCGCCAGCGACATGCCCGCCAACACCACCATCGCCGTCGAGCAGCGCGGCGAAGAGACCTTCTGCATCCTCAGTGTGCCCTTTGCCAGCCTCGAAGAATTGAAAGCCACCTACCAGGATGGCGAGGTGACCATCAACCGCCTCGAGATCGTTGACGAGGTGCTCTATTACGATGTCTCCCTCACCCCCAGTGAAGAGACCGCCGTAACAGAAGCCGCCATCAACTGGATCCTGGTGGTGCCCGGCAGCATCCAAAGCCACAATGCCACCTCGGTTGAAGGCAACACCCTCACCTGGGAGATGAACTCTGGCACCATCACCAACATGCAGGTGCAGAGCAACCTGAAGGCCCCCCTCTTGGGTGGCATGGATATTGGCACCTACGTCGGCATTGCCCTGGCCTGCCTCTGCTGCCTGGTGGTCATCGGCCTTATCGCCGTGGTCGTCTTCATCGTCTTGCGCAAACAGAAAGCCGCCGTCTAAGCTTACTGCGGAAAGACCAGATCTTCTTTCCCTGCCAGGCGGTCTTGGATGCGCGCCACCACGATATCCAGGTGCCCGGGCTTGTGCACAAAATCCAGGTCATCGCTGTGGATGGTCAGCACCGGGCAGGCATCGAAGGTCTTGATCCAATCATCATAGAACGATTCCAGCAGGGCCAGGTAATCGGCCGAGATGCTGCTCTCGATCTCTCGCCCGCGGCTGTGGATGCGCGCCATCAACACCCGCACCGGGGCCCGCAGGTAGATCAGCAAGTCGGGCGCCGGCAGCCCACCCACCACCAGGTCAAACACCCGCCGGTAGGCCAGGTAATCCCGCTCACCCAGGTTGCCCATGTGGTGCAGGGCGCGCGCAAAGATGAACGCATCCTCGTATATGCTGCGGTCCAAGATCACCGACTGTTCCCCGCCTGTCATCTCCAGGTACTGCTGGGCGCGGTGCCCCAAGAAGAAGATCTGCAAGTGAAACGCCCAGCTCTTCATATCGGCATAGAAATCGGGCAGGTAAGGGTTATCTGCCACCGACTCATACGCCGTTCGCCAGCCCAGCCGCGTCCCCAACCGCTCGGTCAGCGAAGTCTTCCCCACCCCAATATTGCCAGCCACGATCACCACCCGCTTGGTCATACGCACCTCCTGGCCTGATTATAACCTCTGCACGGCGGAGGGGTTTAGAATTTGGCCTTTCTGATATCCCCTGTGGGGCGGCAAGGAAAATACCCCATCCTTCGGTATAATATAAGAAAGCTATCTGTCCCGGTGATCTGTACCGTCACGGTGATCTGTACCGTCCACTTCGGGAACTCACAGCCGCCTGACATCGTCATAGACCCATGATCTACAGCGAGGAGAAGAGATTATGAAACGTCCCACACTTCACACCCTGGCCGCCAGCCTGCTGATGGTGCTGGCCTTGAGCGCCTGCAACCTGGTCCAAGAGACCACCCCCACCCTGGATTCGAACCTCATCTACACCCAGGCGGCCCAAACGGTGGCCGCCGCACTGACTGCCCAGGTGGTCACCCTCCAGCCGCCCACCGTCACGGCCCCCGTGGTTGAGGCCGGCCCCACCAGCGATCCCAGCGCCCCGACCGATAACCCCAGCACGCCCGCTGACACACCGGCCCCGGCCACAGCTACCCCCGCCCCCTCTGAAACCCCCACCGCCCAGCCCTCTGCCACCCCCACCCAGGGTCTCAGCGATACCCCCGTGGCCTGCACCGACCAGGTTGAGTTTGTCAAAGACATCTCTATCCCCGATGAGTCGGTCATGCTCCCTGGCGAAACCTTCGTCAAGACCTGGCAGTTACGCAACACCGGCGACTGCACCTGGACGACCGCCTACGCCGTGGTCTTTGCAGCCGGCGATCAGATGGGCGGCACCAGCCCCCAATCCCTCACCAGCCAAGTAGCCCCCGGCGCCACGGTCGATATTTCGGTCGAAATGAAAGCCCCCGGCACCCCGGGTGAGTATCGCGGCGACTGGAAGCTGCGCAGCCCCGGCGGCGCTATCTTTGGTGTGGGCAGCAAAGGCGACGGAGCCTTCTGGGTCAAGATCACGGTTGAAGAGGGCGCCGACGAGTTGAACCTGGGCGGCCCCACCTGGCGCGACACCCTCGACAGCGGCAGCAACTGGTACCTGCTCAACACCCCCAACACGGTCTTCAGCATCGATAACGGCCGCATGGAACTGCTGGCCAAGAACCCCGATGCCGCCGAAGAATGGGGCCTCTCCAACCGCCCGTCGATGGAAGATTACTACCTCCAGGCCACCTTCGTCACCGGCGAAACCTGTGAAGGCCTCGACCGCTACGGGGTGCTGGTGCGCGCCCCCGACCCCAACCAGGGCTATGTCTTCGGCTTCTCTTGCGACGGCCGCTACCGCATCTACGCCTGGGATGGCCAGACTTATACCCCCATCCAAGAATGGAAATCCGCCGCCGCCATCAAGCAGGGCCCCGACGAGACCAACGTCTTGGGCATCTGGCTGGATGGCTCCACCATCCGCCTGTACGCCAACTCGCGCCTGCTGGCCGAGTTCACCAACGACCAGTTCGACGAGGGCCAGTTCGGCCTGATGGTGGGCTCTGGCGACACCACTGACTTTACCGTCTTCGTCGATGAGGTCGCCTACTGGGAATTGGGCGACTGAAAAGCCCTCCCTCTATAAAAAAAGATGAAGCGATGCCTTTGCATCGCTTCATCTTTTTTAAGGGCTATCTTATGTTATACTAATTTTTGCACCCCTGTCATCCTGGCAGGTTCCCCGCTTGCGCTCCCACTTGCTAAACGACCAATCCCCACCCCACCCAAAAGGAGTCCATCATGTTCGTTAAGCGCCCCTGGTTCAATGTCTTATTAATCATTTGCCTTGCCCTGGGAGGAGCAGCCTTCCAACCCGCAGTCTCACCCCACATCGCCCTCGCCGAAGAATCCATTCCTCCCGATGAGGTAGACCCACCCCCCAGCCCCTCGGATGCCGACCCGCTCCAAGAGGGGCTGGACGCTTTAGAGCAAGCCCTCAGCCAGGGACCCGAGGCCGTGGTGGCCCTGGGCCGCACCCTGCGCGGCCAGGCCCTCGACATCGCCATGCCTGACATCGTCCGCGCCCAGGGTCAGTTGGCCCGCTCTGCCCCGCCGCCCCCCGAGGGCCAGGGCATCAGCCTGGAAGAAGAGACCGCCGCCCTGCAAGCCGACCAGGCCCGCGCCGCGGCCGAACGCGCCCAGGCCCTCCTGAGCCTGGAAGCCAATCCCGCCGGCGACCTGCCTGGTTTCCCCGCCGGCCCGCTCCCGGCCTCCTCCAACCCCGATGCCCCCACCGCCGACCTGACGGTGGGCAGCGCCCCCTGCACTTACCCCACCATCGCTGCCGCCATGGCTGCCGCCAACAACGGCGATCGCCTCTTGCTCGAAGGCGGGGTCACTTTTTATGAAAACCTGAGCGTCCAAAAAAGCCTCTCCTTCCAGGGCGGCTACAACGGCTGCGGCAGCGCCTCATCCGATCGCACCACCATCGATGGCAGCGCTGCCGACCGGGTGCTGTACATCTACGAAAACCTCAACATCACCCTGCAAAACCTGGTCATCACCAACGGCAGCTCCGCCGGCAACGGAGCGGGCATCTTTGTGAGATGGAACACCCAGCTCAGGGGCACCAACCTGGATATCACCGACAACACCTCCCCCGTCCTGGGCGGCGGCCTGCGTCTATGGGGCGCCACGGCGGTCTTCACTGAAACCGAAATCTACAACAACACGGCTGCCGCCGGCGCCGGCGTCTACGCCGAGTTCTACAATGGCTACGCCCCCAGCCTGGACCTGCGCAGCTACGCAGATGTATCCAATAACACCGCCTCTGGCAACGGCGGCGGCGTCTACATGAGCCAGGGCAGCATTTCGATTACCGATAACTCTGACATTTATAATAACACCGCCCTCGACGGCGGCGGGGCCTACCTGATCACCACCACCCTCACGCTTGCCGGCGCTACTTCAGAGATCATGTACAACGACGCCAGCGGCAACGGCGGCGGCCTCTACGCCCTGGGCAGCACCATCAACCTGGATGACCAGGCAGAATTGTTCATTAACACCGCCGGCACCGACGGCACGGGCAGCGGCGGCGGTGCCTACCTGGATGACAGCGACCTGTGGGGCGACCAGGCCTATATCTACTATAACCAGGCGTATGAATATGGCGGCGGCGTCTACGCCACCAACAGTTCGCTCTTGGATATGGATCTGGGCACCTATGCCTGCGCCGGGCCGCGCTGCAGCCAGCTTTCTTACAACACCGCCACCACCGGCTACGGCGGCGGCGCTTATGCCCTTGATGACAGCGAGATTGACCTGCGCCAGATCTTTGTAGAAAACAACCAGGCCAATTTGGGCGGCGGCCTGTATGCCTCTCAAAGCCCGCTGTATCTCTACAACACCCTGCTGGCCCGCAACAACGCCACCGGCAGCGCCGGCGATGGCCTGCGCTTATACACTGACGGCGACCTGAGCGGCATGCACAATACCTTCGCCCATAACGACAGCGGCGGGGCCGCCACCGGCCGCGCCATTGACCTGTTTTCTGCCACCGTCGACCTGCAAAACTCGGTCATCTGGGGCCACGCCTCCAGCCTCAACGACGCCGCCCAAACCGTCACCTGTTCCGACATCCAGGGCGGCTACGCCGGCAGCGGCAACATCAACGCCGACCCCCTCTTCATCGACCCCAGTGCCGCCAACTTCCACCTCCAGCACACCAGCCCCGCCATCGACCAGTGCGCGGCGGCATACCAGACCTACGACTTTGACAACGAGCTCCGCCCCATCATCTACGCCCGCCCCTCCACCCCCTACGACATGGGCGCAGACGAGGCCTCGGCCCGCGTGGGCATCAACGGCAGCGCCTGCGCCTACGGGCGCATCCAGGATGCCATCGATGCCGCCGCCCCCGGCGACACCATCCAGGCCTCCTCTGACACCTTCGTAGAGATGCTGTCCATCTCGGGCAAACCGCTCACCATCGCTGGCGGCTACCACACCGACTGCACCACGTACATCACCGCCACCACCACCATCGATGCCGGCGGGGTAGGCCCTGTGGTCACCATCGAAGGCAGCACCCTCACCCTGCGCAGCCTGAACCTCACCGGCGGCGATTCTAGCCTGGGCGGCGGCATATACCTGTCGAACGACTCATCATTCGTCACCCTCGATCACACCGACGTCTACGGCAACCAGGCCGGCAATGGCGGCGGCATCTATATCAACCCCTCCAGCACCCTCACCCTGACCCATGATTCGGATATCACCAGCAACACCGCCACCAGCGCTGGCGGCGGTGTGCGCCTGTGGGGCCGGCTGGTGGGGGATGATTGGTACTCGCAGGTCAGTTCCAATTCCGCCCCCAACGGCGGCGGCATATCCGTGCCAGCATATGGCGCCGAGCTGGTCTTGGCCGGGGCCCATGTCATGGACAACCAGGCCACCGCCGCCGACGGCAAAGGGGGGGGCATCCATGTTTACGATGGAGGCAGCCTCACCATAGCCAACTCTTCCAACGTTGCTGGCAACACAGCCTATGACGGCGCCGGCATCTATGCCCACAATGCCCATCTTACGCTTTCCAGCGCCGTCATCTACAACAACATCGCTTCCGATTCTGGCGGCGGCATCTACGCCACCGGCAGCGTCATCACCCTCACCCAAACCGAGCTGGGAGGCACCGGAGCCAACCAGCCCAACCAGATTGGAGCAGCCGGGCTCAACGGCGCGGGCATGTACCTCGACAATACCCAGGCCACGGTTTTCGAAAGCACCATCGCCGGCAATACTTTCCAGGATACCGACGTCAACTACGGCGGCGGCGCTTACATTTACAGCAGCACCATCACCATGACCAACAGCAGCGTGGCCTATAACCTGGCCACCGGCTCTCTCACCAATGGCCGAGGCGGTGGGCTTTATGTTTCCGAAAGCAGCCTGACCCTCGATAACACCCAGGTGCACGATAACGCCGCCGGCACCAGCGGCGGCGGCATCCGCCTGTACAACACCAGCACCCTCAACATCCTCAACGGCTCTGAGCTGTATAACAACATGGTCACCAGTGGGGATGGCGCCGCCCTGGCAGTGGCGGGCAGCGGCGATCTTCAAATTAACGTCTCCGATGCCTCCTTCTACCAAAACACCGCCAGCGGCAGCGGCGGGGCTATTGATTTGAAGGGTACCGGCTACCTCAGTTTCACCGGCGCATGGGGTTTGCACCACAACACCGCCGGCGCAGATGGCGGAGCCCTCGCCATCTACGATACAGCCGATGCCCAATTCTATAACGGCCCGGGCTACTTCTCCTACAACCAGGCCGGCGGCAGCGGCGGCGCCATCTACCTCAACAACAATGCCAACTTGCAACTGTATGCCACTTATGGCAGCCCCATCACCCTGCAAGCCAACACCGCCGGGGTAAACGGCGGGGCCCTGGCCGCCGATGCCGGCGGATACTTTGACATTTACGGCCAGGTTAGCGTCACCGGCAACAGCGCCCCGGCTGGCAACGGTGGCGCCATCTACCTTTCAAACAGCTCACAGGTGTGGGTGGATGACTATGTCTCCGATATGCCCAGCGTAGACGGCAACTCGGCCCTCAACGGCGGCGCCATCTATGCCGATGGCAGCCCCAGCGTAAGATGCGACGGGGCCGTGCTGAGCGCCAACAGCGCCACCACTGGCTCTGGCGGCGCCATCTACCTCACCGCCAGCAGTTCCAGGGCCGAAAACTGCTTTTTTGATGGCAACACTGCCACCCTCAATGGCGGCGCCATTGCCGCCTATGCCGGCAGCAGCCTGGAGGTGAGAGCCAACCTGGGCAGCACAACCCTGGCTGCCGAAGAGGCCGCCCTGCCCGGCACCCACAACAGCATCCAGGCCACCGCCTGCAACCCCGCCCTGCGCCAGTGCAGCAGCTTCTACGGCAACCTGGCCGACAGCGATGGCGACTCCAGCGGCTACGGCGGCGCCATTTACAACAACGATGGCGACCTCAGCATCAACCAGACCTACTTCCACCGCAACCAGGCTTATGCCGGCGGCGCCATCTTCCAAAACGGGGCCGCCGCCAGCGCCGTGGTCACCGACACCCTCATCTACAGCAACACCGTAACCTACCCTCTGGGGTCCGGCATCCGCCAATCCGGCGGCGCATTCACGGTCAACCACGTCACCATCGCCAACAACACCGGCGGCTCGGGCTTCTCTGCTTATAGCGCCGATGTTTATGCCGCCTACAACAGCATCGCCTGGGGCAATGTCGATCATTCTGGCTTCTCCCAGCCCACCACCTCCGCCGAGTGCAATATCGACAACGGCGGGAACGCCGGAACAAATATCGATCCCCAGTTCATCGCCCCCGGCAGCGGAGAAAACTACCACCTCTCGGATACCAGCCCCGCCATCGATGCCTGCGCCACCGGCCAGGCCTCAGACCTGGATGGCCGCACCCGCCCGGTGGGCGCCGGCTACGATATGGGCGCCTATGAGTTTGACGACCAGCTCTTCATCGCCAAGAGCGTCTCTCAGCCCAGCTTTGAGCCCGGCCAGCCCATCGCCTTCACCCTCACCCTCGCCAACCAGGGCAATTTCACCGCCACCCACGTCATCCTCACCGACACCCTGACCCTGCTCACTGGCATCACCATCAACTCCACCCTCACCCTCACCGATACCGGCCATACCCCGCCTTACACCTGGCAGGTGCAAGACCTCATCCCCACCCAATCCGGCACCGTCACCATCGCCGGCACGCTCGTCACCCCGCTGGCCGCCGGCACCTACACCAACACCGCCTTCATCGCCGCCGATGGCGACCAGGTGGGCCCCAACAACACCGCCAGCGCCAGCTTCACCGTGCTCAACGTGGCCCCCACCATCACCACCTTCCCGCCGGGCATGGCCAACCTCGACCAGCTTTACACCTATGAGATCCACACCCTCGATCGCAATGGCGACCTGGTCTCC
>JAKQIM010000018.1 GCA_029557965.1 Chloroflexota bacterium
GTCACCGTAGATCATAGAGTAATTGTGCAGGCCGAGGTAGCTTACCTTGACCGTGCTCCCGGCCGGCAGTTCGGCACTGGTCCAGAGCATGTAACCGGCGCTGGCGTTGTAATTGCGGTCAACGTCGTAATGCTCTTCGGAGGTGTAGAAATTGGGGTCAAGATGGCTCTTGTATTTGAGCAGGGCGGGGGGTGTTTGAGAGATGGGGTACTCGACCCAAATGACTTCTCGAAAGTCGGCCGGCAGGGCAAAGGTGTGGGTGGCGGCAGCGATGGCCTGGGCCTTCTCTAGCGGGCGCAAGATGGGGAACTCGGCGACCGCTTCATTTAGCCAGGTAAGCAGGGTTGTATTTGACCAGACAAGCTGGGTGGGGTCCCCGAGGGCGGTTGATATTCTGCCGAGGACGATAATATTTGAGGTCATGGGGTAAGCTCCTACGAATATAGGAAGGTGGCAAAGGGGGATGTGCCGGTGAGGGTGGCATAGAGGCCAAAGGGGAGGGGGATGGGGGCGGGGAACATGACCGAGGTGGTGGTATTGGTGGCAGCGACGGCAAGGGTGATAACGGGGTCTCCCCCTTCGCTGGCGGGGATGGCAAGGGTAGCGGCGCCATTGAGGGAGGTGAGAATAAGCCCATGCAAGAAGGCTGTGCCGGAGGCGATGGGTTGTTCGGCGCCGGCAGCATCGGAATAAGTGAAGTTGAGGGATTGGGACATTGGGGTAAGCTCCTTTATGGTTTTGTTGTGTAAACGTCAATTATGGTTGAAAAGCGGGTTTAATGGTTCGCGCGGAACGAATGAGGAACGAATACTATACCCCTGCGGTAGAGAGCACCGCTTGCCCCCTCTCCAACGAAGTTGGAGAGGGGGGCCGATGAGACGAGGGGAGAATGGGGGGCTGGGTTAAGGTTTGCGGCGATTGCCCGATGGAGCGCGGGGGGCTTTGGCCTTGGGGCGGGGTCTCACCCCCAGAACATCTACATCATCCCTTGCGGCTTCTCCAACCACCTCACCCCCTACCTCACCCCTGCGGTAGAGAGCACCGCTTGCCCCCTCTCCAACTGCGTTGGAGAGGGGGCGGGATGCGGTGGCAGGCTGCTTGCTGCGCTGGCGCTGGCCCTCTCCTACCAGGCGAGGGGAGGATAGGACGCCGCGCGGCGGCCACACAACCATGCGGCCACCATAGAGGGTGATGTGAAGTTCACCCCCCTGCTGGGCAATGGCGGTAATGGAGGCGGGCTTCTCGCCTAGCTGCTCTAGGGCTGCCAGGGCTTTGGTCAGCAGGGATTGAACTTCTTCTGCATCGTCGGGGAGTTTCAACTCACGAGGCATGGCGCCCCCCTACCCTTCGAGGAAGGTCAGCGACAAGGTGAAGTTTTGGGTGGCCGTGCCGCCTGCGCCATCGAAGTCGAGGGTGGCCGAGAAGACCGTGCCCTTGAGCAAACGGGGGAATTGGCTGCCGACGAAATTGGATTGGGCGAACTCGGCCGGCGCGGAACTGTCGCCAATGGAGGCGCTTTCAAGGTAAGCGTCGTCGTTGGACGTGTTGCCCAGGATCAGTAAGCCACTGTTGGAGTTGGTGCCGGTGGCGCTGGCGTGGATCAGCGTGCAATCTACGGGCACGGTGAAAACCACGGTGATGTTGGCTGCCAGAGTGCCGGGGACGTGGACGGTGTGGGTGAACATATTACCTAACATTGATTTCTCCTTTGGGATCACCCTTCTAAGAAGGTGATGACGATTGAAAAGTTTTGAACGGCGGTGCCTGAAGAACCATCGTAGTCGAGCACGACGGTGAAGGTATCGCCGGTTGCCAGGTGGGGGTACTCGTCGTTGAGGAAGTCGTCTTTGTCGGCGACTGCCGGCGTGCCGCTGTCGCCAACATCGATGTTGGTCTTGTTGAGCAGGGTATCTGAGCCATTCTTCCAGACCGTGAAGGTGGCATTATTGGCGTTGGAGCCGGTGGCGCTGATGTGGTACAGCGTGCAAGCCTTGTAGGGCAAGAAAGTGAAGGTTGAGTTACCCGTGGCCGTGCCGGGGATGTGGTAAGAAACTGCGAATGCGTTACCGAGCATGATACTCTCCTTGGTGGGGCTGGTGGGCCCTCACCCTGGCCCCTTCTCCCTGGCTCCCTCACCCTGGCTCCCTCACCCTGGCCTCTCCCATAGGGAGAGGGGAGAAGGGAGAGGGGAGAAGGATTGGCAATGTGGGTGATCTGCTGATCACCCTTACATGTTAGGTGACGTTGCGCTTGCCGATGCCGCGATAGGTGGCGACGCCGTAGGCGAAGTAATCACGGATTTTGATGGGCAAGGTGTCGTTGGTGAAGAGCAGGCCGGCGCTCTCTGACACGGCGGTGAAAAGCTCGGGGGCGGGGTGGGTGCGCCCGCCTGGGTTGTTGGCGTAAGCCATGCAAATGATGGGTGCGACCATGGGGTCTGCCAGGTAAGCCCAGTCGTTGGTATCGGTGAACTCGGGCACGGCAATGGGGACCGGGCGGGGATCACCGGGGCGGTCCATGGCGTAGGGGTTAACGTCTTGGAAGCCGGTGGTTGTGCCTTCACCTGGGCGCCCACCTGGGCCTGCACCATAGCCGAAATCGATCAAGGCCTGGTCGTACAGGTCGGCGGGGACCAGCAGGTACTTGGGGAAGAGCATCTGGCGCTTGGAAGAGCCCAGCTCGGTTTGCTTGGCGCACTCGAGGCGAGCAGCCTTCCAGGCGGCCCAAGAGTAAGCGGTGGTGGCGAGGTTGCCGTGGTTGGCGGTGTGGAAGAGGGCGGTGCTATCTTGGTCTAAGGTGGGGCCAACGCCGGCATTGCTGGTGAAGATGGAGGCGATGGCAGCCGAGCGGGTTTGAATGGCGGCGGTGACCAGGGCGCGGGGAATGGCCTGCAAGACACCTAGGGCGCTATTGCGGAGCATCTTGTCAGTGATGCCGACATAGCCGCCGTATTTGGTGAAGCTGTCGCTTTCTTTGGTGTCAGCGACGGTAAGTTCGGTGTAGGCAGCACCTTCGGCGACAACGGGAAGATTGGCGATGCCGCCGAATTGAATCCAGGCCATATCTTGCAAGGTGCCATCGGTGGGCTGCACAGCCACCAGGGGCTCATACCAGCGATAATGGGCCAGGCGGGCGTACAGTTCGACGATGACCTTATTCATGGCATTGGCTGCCAGGTCTGCGAGGGTGGTGGTGGAGGCAGAAGCAAAGGCGTACTCGGGCTTGAAGACGCCGTGCCATTCGATATCGCCGGTGATGAGGCGATAGAGGTTATCGGTGCGGCGCAGCTCGGGGGGCGGCAAGGGCGAACCGGAAGCACCGAAAATCCAATCGAAGGCATTGGCGAAGTGATCCAGGCCGGAGGCGCCGACCTGGACGCGGTTGCCGCCGCGGGGAGGCGGGCCGGCAAGCTGGACGGTTTGGGCGGTGATGGCGCGCTCGATGGTGGTGAGGCGCTGGGTGATTGCATCTAGGGCTTCGGATGACACAGCCGGGGTTTGCGACCTCACCCCCTGCCCCTCTCCAACTTCGTTGGCGAGGGGAGCTTGGGGGGTGGGGTTTTGGGTGACCGACAGGTCACCCTTACCTTGGTTGGGGGTTTCGGTTTGAGGCATTTGAATAACTCCTTGGGATTGGGGGGCGGCCTTGAAGAGGCCTTGGGGGTTGAGGGCCGGCTCGTCAACGAGGTCGGCAGAATAAAAGGCGGTGATGCGGGCGGCGGGCAATTGGTTTTGCACTGGCTCGAGGTCGAGATCGACCACGACCGAGAGCCCCAGGGCGGCGGGGTCTTCAGCCGCCAGGCTGAGGACATAAGCGCGCAGGTCGCCGGCTGGGGAGCGGCTGGCGCTTTGTGCCAGGTGGAGGTCACCCAGCAGCTTGTTACCATCGATGCGCAGATCGCGCACCCGGCCGAGGTAAGTACCGAGGCCGTCAGATAACATTGATGGGTGGGTGAAACGAGACTTGATGCCCCTGGTTTGTGGGGCGGCCAGGTTGATCATAGCCTGCAAGCTGACCTGGTCAAACTGCAAGCTGTGGCCGGTGGCCTGGCCGGTTTGGGCGAGGGAAACGCCGTGAATGATGCCGGCGTCAGCATCGACCTGGGGGGAAGATTGGGGTGCTTGGAAGGTATGGCGCATGGGCTGGGGCTCTCCTGGTGAAACTGGCATTCCCAGAAGGCCCCCCGGGCACAGGCTGCGCGTCGAATCCCCTGGCAAGAGAACAGTACCGGTTCAGTTCACCGGTGTGATGGGGGACCTCACCCCCGGCCCGTCTCCTGTACGGTTTAGAACACCGTGGAGGAGAGGGGAGCAGAGGCAGGATTGGCGCGTCGAAAGATCACATAGTTATGCTATGCGCCAGCGCCATGCGCCCATCACATTGTTTACGCAACCCGTGCCAGGGGGAACCGATCCAGGATCGGCGCGGGTGAGGAACACCCGCTTCTAGAATCATTATAGCAAAGGTTTTCTATTCCACAAGAGGAAATTAGAAAATATGTTCTATACGGTGCTCTATACCGTACGGTGCTCTGTACCGTACGGTATAGAGCACCGTACGGTATAGGGCACCGTTCAATCCTGGTGGTTGTGGTAAATTTCGATCACGCTGGCCTTCTGCCGCAAGAAAAGGTCGGCAAAATAGGGATCGAAGTGCTCGCTGACCTCGTTGCGCACCAGCTCAAAGGCCTCTTCGAGCGGCCAGGCGTCTTTATAGGGCCGGGGTGAGGTGACGGCGTCAAAAACATCGGCCAGGGCCAGCAGGCGCCCCACCAGGGGGATATCCTCTTTGGCCAACCGGTGCGGATACCCCTGGCCGTTCCAGCGTTCGTGGTGGTAGAGGCAGCCCAGGCGGGCGGTGCGCATCAACTCGGAGGGGTGCTCGCCGATGATCTGGGCGCCAATCTCAGCATGCAGGCGCATGGTGCGCATCTCGTCCACATCCAGCGGGCCGGGCTTGCGCAAGATCTGGTCGGGGATGCCGATCTTGCCGATATCGTGCAGGGGGGCCACGGTGTAATACAGCTCAGCCGTCTCGGCATCCAACCCGGCTGCCAGGGCCAGCAGGCGCACGTACTGCGAAACGCGCTCCACGTGTTGGCCGGTCTCTTTGTCGCGCACTTCGGCCGCCCGCCCAAGCTGGCGGATGACCTCGTAGCGGGTGGTTTGCAGCTCGGTCGAGCGCTGTTCCAGCTCAAGGGTGCGCTGGCGGACCATTTCTTCCAGGCCGGTGTTCAACTGCATCACCCGGGTGTTGAGCACCGAAAGCTGTTTGACATTTTCCACCAGCTTCAGGCGCTGGTGGTACAGCTCGATGAAAACCTTGACCTTGCTGAGCATGATCTCAGGGATAAAGGGCTTGCTCATAAAATCCACCGCCCCGCTCTCATAGGCCTTGCGATGGTGGTAATCGTCTGAGAAGACCGCGCTGACGAAGATGACCGGCAGGGTGGCGGTGGTGGGGTTGCCGCGCAGCAGCTCAACCAACTCATAGCCATCCATCTCCGGCATCTGCACGTCCACGATCGCCAGGCAGAAATCGTGCTCCAGCGTCAGGGCCAGGGCCTCGTTGCCCGAAGAGGCTTGCAGAACCTGCACATCCAATTGGCCCAGCAAGCGCTGGAGGGCAAACAGGTTCTCTGGACGGTCATCTACGATCAAGATCTTGGTTGTGGCAGTGCCGGTCATATCCGGTCGAGACCACCGCTCCGGTGATGTGTTCATGTGCTGATCCCCATGTCTCATTGATACAGCCAGACGCGCAGCATAGAAAAAAGCCGCTCGGCATCCACTGGCTTGGTAAGGTAATCGCTGGCGCCGGCTTCCATACACTTCTCTTTATCCCCCTTCATGGCTTTGGCAGTCAAGGCCAGCACCGGTAAAGTGCGGAAGCGCTCTTGGGCGCGGATGCGCCGGGTGGCCTCGTAGCCATCCATCTCAGGCATCATGATATCCATTAACACCAGGTCAACTGCGGTATCGATCACCGCTGCGGTATCGATCACCGTGTTCTCCAGCATCTCCAACGCTTTCTGGCCGCTGCGGGCGATGCTGACCTTGATGCCCTTGCCGCTCAGCAGGCGTGAAAGGGCAAAGGCGCTGCGCATGTCGTCATCCACCACCAGCACGTGCTTGCCCGCAAAGACCGCGTCCCGGTCGTTCAGGTTGGGGGTGGGGCGCCGCTTCTCAACCGGCAGATCAGCCACCACGCGGTGCAGGAAGATGGCGGTTTCATCCAGCAGGCGCTCTGGAGATTTAGCGCCCTTGATGATGATGCTGTTGGCATACTTCATCAGCCAGGCGTTCTCTTCTTCGGTCAGGGCCTGGTCGGTATAGATGATCACGGGGCAGCGCGGCAGGTTCTCGTCCGCGTCGATGCGGTTGAGCAGCTCAAAGCCGGTCATATCCGGCAGGGTCAGGTCGAGGATCAGGCAGTCAAAGCTGTGCAGGCGCAGCAGGTCAAGGGCGGCCTGGCCGGTGGCGGCCTCGCTGACCTTGACCTCTGAGCCGCCCAGCAGCTCGCGCACGCTGTAGCGCAGGCCCGGATCGTCTTCGATCACCAACAGTTTCTTGATGCTGTGCGCCATCAGGCCCTCGAATTTTTGGAAGACCTGGTCCAGGGCTTCCTGGCTGGCGGGCTTGGTCAAGAAGCCCACGGCCCCGCGTTGGTAAGCTTCGACCGTTTCTTCAGAGGCCGAAAGGATGTGCACCGGGATGTGGCGGTGGGCCGGGTCTTGCTTGAGCTTTTCCAGCACCTGCCAGCCATCCATCCCCGGCAGGTTGAGATCAAGCAAGATGGCATCTGGCGCATGCTCGGCCGCCATCTGCAAGCCGCTTTCGCCATCCGTGGCCAGCAGGCATTTGAAGTCTTTCTTGTGGGCGTACTCGTAGAGCAGGCGGGCATAGACGGGGTCGTCTTCGATCACCAGCAAGATGCGGTCGCCTTTGCGCAGGCGCTGGCGGTCGTCGTTGGCAAAGATTGGGGCGGGGGCAGACCTCACCCCTGCGGTAGAGAGCACCGCTGCGGTAGAGAGCACCGCTTGCCCCTCGCCAACTTCGTTGGCGAGGGGAGTTGGGGAGGCCGGGGCCGGGGCAGGCAGCTCTTCAAGCGGGTTGTGCTTTTCTGGCAGGAGCAGGGTAAAGGTAGAGCCTTTGCCTGGTTCGCTTTGCAGGGTGATGGCGCCGCCCAGTTTGAGGGCCAATTCACGCGAGATGGTCAGGCCCAGGCCGGTGCCGCCGTAGCGCCGGCTGGTAGAGCCATCTGCCTGCTGGAAGGCCTCGAAGACCCGTAGTTGTTCTTCGGGGGTCATACCAATGCCCGTATCTGCCACGCGAAAGGCGATCAGCGGGCCGGCAGTGCTCAAGTGGGCTAGGTTGTTCAGCTCCTGTGGGTTGGGACGCTCGATCTGGAGGCGCACGCTGCCCTGGTTGGTGAATTTGATGGCGTTGCTGATCAGGTTTTTTAGCACCTGCTGGGTGCGCAATTGGTCGCTCTCAATCGTCTCGGGCAGGGCGGGTTCGATGCGCACCTCAAAAGCCAGGCCGCGGTTCAGGGCCACGTGCTCGAACTGGCTGCGCATGGCATCGGCCAGGCTGGCCAGGCTCATATTAGCAAACTCAAACTGCATCTTGCCGGCTTCCACTTTGGCCAGGTCCAGGATTTCGTTGATCAGCGCCAGCAGGTCGTTGCCTGAGTTGTAGATGATGTGGGCTGAATCGACCTGTTCTTGGGTCAGGTTGCCGCCCTCGTTGTCTGCCAGCATGCGCGCCAGGATCAGCAGGCTGGAAAGCGGCGTACGCAGCTCGTGCGACATATTGGCCAAAAATTCGGATTTGTACTTGCTGGCCTGCGCCAATTCTTCGGCCTTGCGTTCCAGGGCTTGTTGGGCCGCTTTCAGCTCCAGGTTCTGGTGGTTGAGGATGGCGCGCTGTTCTTGTAAGATGGAGGCCTTTTCTTCTAGCTCAGTATTGGCATCTTCCAGGGCGCTTTGCTGGGCCACCAGGCGCTGCTGCGAGGCCTGCAAGGTTTGGGTCTGCTGCTGCAGCTCTTCGTTGGTGGTGCGCAGTTCTTCTTCGCGCCAGCTCAGGTCGCGCGCCTGCTGTTGGGTTTGGGCCAGCAAGGCATTGATGCGCCCGCGGTTTTGGGCCGTGTTGACAGCCACGCCGATGATATCCAGGGCCTTGTTCAACAGATCTGCCTGGTCGCTGGTAAAGCTGGTCAGCGTGGCGCACTCGACCACACCCAATACCTTCCCGTTGAACAGGAAAGGAGCGGCAATGACCTGGCGGGCGGGGGCTTTGAGCAGGCCGGTTTGCATTGGCAGGTAATCGGCTGGTGGGTAGCGCAGGACGATCGGCTGTTGTTCGAGCGCGGCCTGCCCCACCAGCCCATCGCCAATTGGGAATTGGTTGGCCAGGCCTTTACGGAACGTGTAGGCATAACTGCCGGTGAGCTGGAGAAACGGCGGGTGGCCTTGATCGGATTCTTCAAGGATATAAAGCGCCCCTACCTGTGCGCCCAGGGCCATGCAGAGCTGGCTGATCATGTTGCGTGCCAGGCCGGGGATATCCTGCTCGCCGCTGGCGGCCTGGGTCAGCTCGGCCAGGGCTTTGGTGTGCCTGGCTTGTGCCTCGATGGCCTGGCGGGCTGTTTCTGCTTCCTGGCGGGCCTGCTCGGCGGTGCTGGTGCGCTCAAGCACCTGTGTTTCCAGCGAGGCCAGCACTTCTTGCAGTTTCTGGGCGTTGCGGGCATCGTTATAACGCGCCTGGGCCGAGGCTTCTCGCATGCTTTTCAGCACCAGGTACACCAGCCCGGTGGCTTGAATGGCGTGCAACGATAAGGCCAGCATGCTGCTGAAGGCATCGATCTGGATCATCTCACCCAGCAGGTTGTTGATCTCCAGCAGGTAAATCCCTGCCATGGCCCCGATGCTCAGCAGCGTGTAAAGCAGCAGCCTGCGCAGGCCCAGCAGCAGGCCAGACATCAACACCACCACCACAAACCCAGATGCTTCGGGGTTCTTCAACCCGCCAAACGCGGCGGTCAACACGGTGACGGTCATCCACATGCCCAGCACCAACAGCCTGGCTACCAGGCTGACATGACCGGCGCGCAGCGCAGCCAGGCCGGCCGTGCACGCCAGGATCAGGATGGCGACGATGGTCAAGGTCACTTGCACGTTGGGCAGCCATAGGGCAGCCACCAGCAGGATGAACCAGCCGATGATGTAGAATTTCAGAATACTATCCACCACACGGGCGGTGTGGTTCTTCTCGCTGTCATCGGGGAAGACTGGCGGGCGAAACCAAGTCACGAATCGAGTCCACATAAAGCATGCTCCGTTATAGCGCCTTGGTGCGAGATGCCTGGCCGGAACCGCGGGCCTGGCCGGATTGCAGCTCGGCCTGGGCTTGTAATTCTTCGTTGACGGCCCTCAGCTCTTCGTTGATGGCGCGCAGTTCTTCCTCTTGTGTGGCCAGGTTTTCGGCCTGGGCTTGCAGTTCTTCGGCCTGGCGCTGGGTCTCGGCCAGCAGTTCTGCCACCTGCAGGCGAGATTTTGCAGAATGCAGGGCAATGGCAATGCTCTCAGCGTTCTTTTCGAGGAATTCCTGGCTGAGAGGTGCAAAGCTTTGCAAAGTGCCCAATTCCAAAATGCCCTCCACTTCGCCGTGATAGATAAGCGGGGCGATCATCACCTGTTGGGATGGCCCTTCACCCAGCCCCGATGTCAGTTTCAGGTAGCCGGGTGGCAGGTCAGCTAGGTACAGGATGTGCGGGCGGCCGGCGAGCTCTCTGGCTGTGCGCGCCGCCTGGCCTGCCAGGCCTTCGCCGGTTTTGAAGGAATGTACCTGCGGCCTGGCCTGGGCATAGCCTCCCACCCAATTGAAGGCAGCGCCATCCCAAACATACAACGCGCCAACGTGGGCATGCAGATATTCGGCCAGCGTTTTCAGCACGCGCTCGGCCAGCTCGCGCAGGTTTTGTTCTTGGCCTGGGTCGGGTTCGGCGCGGATGGCGGCGCTCAGTTGGGCCTGGCCGAACAACAGCCAGGCCTGCTGTTCGCTGGTCTGGCGGGCGGCCTCAGCCTCCTGGCGGGCTTGTTCGGCGCTCTGGCTGCCCTGGATCAGCAGGTGATTGGCGGCATCCAGCTCAAGGGCGCGTTGTTCCAACAGGGCCTGGTTTTTTTGTACTTGTTGGCTGGCTTGCAGGGCCACCGTCATGGCGTGGCGGGTGAACCACAGGTTGATGGTGGCGATGCCAACGGCCACCACGAACCCAAACCCCTCGATGATCGTCTGGTCAATGATCGATTTCGGGATGTGCGGCGTGATCCAGCCCTGGTGGATGGCCAGCCCAAAGCCACCGTAGGTTAGCAGGCTGGCGCCAGCCGCAACCAGGCCGGCTTTGGGGCCGATCAGCGTCGTTGCGGCGGCAATCACCGCGATCAAGAAGATGCGCCCACTGCCCATCAGCCAACCATCATAGAGGGAGAAACAGGCAAAGCCGTATAAGCCGGCGGTAAAGGCCAGGGCACGCCACAGGTCTGGGATGCGCCGAGAAACCAGCAGCACCACCCCCAGGCCGTAGGCGCCGATGTAGTAAGGTAAGATGCGCACATCGCGCTGGCCAAGCGCAACCAGCACAATGATGTAAACCAGGGCAAAGCCCCCGATCAAGATCGCCATGCCCAGCAGGATGTTCAAGATGCGGTGCCGTACGTCGGTCAGCCAGTTCATTGTGCTTGCTCCTCAGGGTCAGACGCATCTTCAGCCTGTGGATCATTTGCCCGGCCAGGTTTATCGGCCCGGCCAGGTTTATCGGCCCGGCCAGGTTTATCGGCCCGGCCAGGTTTATCGGCCCGTTGACTTTCAGCCAGCAGGGCATTGATCTGCTGGCGGGCCAGGGCAGTGCGCAGCGCTACCGCGCTGGGGCTGTTGACCATGCGCAGGTACTGCTCTTCGTGCGGCAGTAAAGACCTGAGCAGCAGCAGTTCCAGCACGCCGATCACCTGTTCGCCATCCAGCAAGGGCTGGATCAGCACCTGGCGCGGGGCTGTATCGCCCAGCGTTGAGTGGATGCGCAGGTCGGAGGGTGAGACCCCTGTTAGCAGTGTGCTGCGCTTGTCGATCAATACTTGCCCAATCACGCCCTGGCCGGCCTGGTAGCTATGGGCCTCTTCAATCGCCACGGCGTAGCCGGCCGCCGGGTGCAGGGCCACCGAGTGGTCTTCGCCGCCGCGCTCGCAGACGTATAACATGGCTGCCGAGATATCCAGGTAGCGGCATACCTGGTTGACGACGTTCTGGGCCAGGTGGGCCACGCTTTGCTCGCCGCTCATGGCCTCGATCAGGCGCAGTTGGCCCGCCGTGACCCAGGCTTGCTGTTCGATCGCCAGGCGGGCCACTTCGGCCTCCTGGCGCGCCTGCACGGCGTTCAGGGTGCGTTCTTGTACCTGGGTTTCCAACGAGGCGCTCAGGGCTTGCAGTTCCTGGTTGCGTTCGGCCAGGGCAGACTCGTTTTTGCGCGCTCTTTGCAGGGCCAGGCGGATGCTGTAGTTCACCAACACCAGCAGGATGGCCGTGATCACAAAGATAATCCCGTAGGTCACGGCTTGCAGCAGCCCGGCTGTCAGCGGCTGCGTGGGGCGGATCAGGCCGTTGGCCTCGGCCACAAAGAGCCCGGCCATGGCCACCAGCGTCAAGCCGCTGTATAAGACCACCGTTCGCACGGTGCCCAGCAGGCCGCTCATGATCACCGGTAAGAAGAGTATCCCCATCACCGGCGCGCGGGTGGTGCCCACCGAGATGACACTGCCGATCCACATCATCATCGGTTCTAATGGCAGCAGGCTGCCCACCAGGTTGATGCGGCCGCGCCGCACCGCCCTCAGCATCCAGATATTGGCGATGATGGTCACCCCCACCAGGGCCATCGTGATGGGGTTGGCCGGCATACGCAGCAGGTAGATCAGGATGGAAGACACGACCAGGATGGCGATGATTGAAAGCAGGATGATATTGAGCATATAGCCGGTGGCAGATTGATCGTCATCGGCCAAAACTGGCGGAAAGAAGAAATGCTTCCAACGTTTCAGCATACGCAGCCTCGCTTGATCTACGGATACAGCTCAGACTTTTCTTGCATGTTCACCAATTTTACACAACAAAGCCCCAATCTGTTCTGGGAGCAGGGTGTAATCTGCCTGGACCACAGCCAGGGCGGCCTGGGGCATATAGGGCATCTCAGCGCTGGCCGGATCCTGCACAACAGCCAGTCCGCCGCGCTCTTGGATGGCCTTCAATCCGTTGGCGCCGTCGTCGTTGGCGCCGCTCAGCACCACCCCCACCAGCAGGGCCCCATACACCTCGCTGGCGCTCTCAAATAGCACATCGATGGAAGGACGCGAGTAGTTCACTTTCGGGTCGACCGAGAGCGCAAAAGAGCGGTCATCCTCTACCAACAGGTGGTAATTGGGCGGCGCAAAATAGACCCAACCGGCGAGAAGCGCTTCTTTTTCAGCCGCCTCTTTCAAGTTGATCTGGCAGCATTTGGATTTATAGAAGATGGCCGGCCCCTCTTGTTGGGGGTGCAGGTGCTGGACCACGATCACCGGCAGGGAATAATTGGCCGGTAGCGCCTGCAAGATGGCGCTCAGGGGTGCTGTTCCTCCGGCTGAGGCGCCAATCACCACAGCCGCGTAGCCGTCTGACCACCTGTTTGAGCTCTCAAGGAAATTCATGCCGGCCATCCTGCGCTTTTGGGACCAGGGGTTGAGGTTTGCAGCGGCCCGGTAGCAGGACGTTTTTGATAGATCCTCTCAACGGCATCGATGGCGGCATACTCGCCGCGCCTTTCCAATGCATCCAGCGACTCTTTATTGCCCAGGCATAAGAAGCCCCCATTGCCCAGGCTTTGGGTAAAGTTGTTCAGCACCCAGTTCTGTAAGACACGGTCGAAATAGATCAGCACGTTGCGGCAGAAGATCAACTGCACATCGCTGAAGATGCCATCGGTTGCCAGGTTGTGATTAGCGAAGGTGATATTGGTCTTCAGGGCGGGGTTGATGATGGCCGATTGGTAATCGGCGTGGTAATAATCTGAAAATGAGCCCTGCCCGCCAGCCTTTTGGTAGCTGCTGGTGTGCTGGCGCATGTCTTTGAGCGGATAGATCCCGTCCTTGGCCTGCTTCAATGCTGTTTCATTGAAGTCTGTGGCAAAGAGCTTGGCCCTCTCATACAGTCCTTCTTCGTACAGCAGGATAGCCAATGAATAAACTTCTTCGCCGGTGGCGCAGCCGGCCACCCACACTTTGAAGAAGGGATAGGTCCCCAGGTAGGGCAGGATTTTTTTGCGGACAGCCTGGTAAAAAGATGGATCGCGGAACATCTCGGTTACGGTCACTGAAAGGTTCGCGATCAGGGTATGCGCTACATTTTCATCCCACAACAGCGCGTCAAGCAGCTCGCTCAGGCGTTTGTAACCAGATTTGGCCAGCGCGTGGCGCAGGCGGCGGCGCAGCGAGGCCCGGGCATAGTGCCTGAAATCATACCCGTAACGCCGGTGCAGCGCATCCACCAGCAGTTCGACCTCGATTCTCTCGATCTCGTCATTTTTCATGCTAATCGGCGGCGTTGAAACATCTCCAAACTGGATGAACGCACAGGAAAGGGGTCCTTTTGACAAAGGGGTCCTTTTGACGAGGTTATTATAGCAAATTTTCCGCTATAATTGAAACATGAACACTCTCCCCTCTGATTTCCCTGCACGCTTTAGCCGCGCCGCAAGCCTCTTGCCGCCTGATCTGCGTCACCCCTCGGTGCTGGCTTTGATCCAGTTGGCACTGGCCGAAGACCTTTCTCCCCATGCCGATTTCACCGGGCTGGGCAATGAGCCTTCGGTTGGCGACATCACCAGCCTGTCTACATTGCCCCCCGATTCACACCTGGAAGGCCGCATCACGGCCAAGGCTGCCGGTGTGGTAGCCGGGCTGCCGGTGGCAGGGGCTGCTTTTGCCTTCTTAGATGCCACCATCGAATTTCTACCGCAAGTGGTCGATGGGCAGCCGGTGACCCAGGGCCAGCTCTTGGCTCAGGTGAGCGGCCCCGGGCGCAGTTTGTTAGCTGCTGAACGCACCGCCTTGAACTTCCTCGGCCGCATGTCGGGCATTGCCACCCTTACCCGCCAGTTTGTCGATGCCATCGCCGGGACCAACACCAAGATCCTCGATACGCGCAAAACCGCCCCCGCCTCGCGCCGCCTGGATAAATATGCCGTGCGCATGGGCGGCGGGCACAACCACCGCACCGGGCTGTATGATATGGTGCTGGTCAAAGATAACCACATTGACGGCGCGGATGGCATCCGCCCGGCGGTGGAGCGCGTCCGCGAGCGCTTCGGCGACCGTTACCCGATCGAGGTTGAGGTCAAAGACCTGGCCGAGCTGCGTATTGCGTTGTCGCTGGATGTGGACCGCATCATGCTCGACAATATGGATCTTGACACCATGCGCCAGGCCGTCGAGCTGGCAGGCGGGCACACCCCCCTGGAGGCCTCTGGCAACGTCACCCTCGATCGCCTGCGCCAGATTGCAGAGACCGGGGTAGACTTTATCTCCTCCGGCGCCCTGACCCACTCAGCCCCTGTGCTTGACATCAGCCTGCGTTTGCGGTAACATATAGTGTAAATATTACAATATATATCAGGCGTCATTTGGCCGTCCCGCGGCAGAGGAGCTTTTCATGTCGGTAGATGAAATGTATCAACAGTTGAAGCACAAGCTGGGCAGCGTGGTGCCCGATGTCGAGCTGCGCCTCAAGGCTGAGCTGGCGGTGGAGATCAACCGCCTCAAGGTCGAGCGCAATGCCGTCATCTTAGGCCACAATTATATGGAGCCGGCCCTGTTTCACTCCATCCCCGATTTCAAGGGCGATTCTCTCGACCTGAGCCGCAAGGCCGCCCAGACCGACAAGGATGTGATCGTTTTTTGCGGGGTGCGTTTCATGGCCGAAACGGCCAAGATCCTCAGCCCTTCGAAGACGGTACTGCTGCCCTCTGATAAGGCCGGCTGCTCGCTGGCTGAGAGCATCACGGCAGAAGATGTGCGCCAGCTCAAAGCGCGCTTCCCCGGCCTGCCGGTGGTGGCGTATGTCAACACCTATGCCGATGTGAAGGCTGAGGTGGATATCTGCTGCACCTCCGGCAACGCCGTGGCCGTGGTCGAATCGCTGCACAGTCCGGCGATCATCTTCTTGCCAGATGAATACCTGGCGCGCAACGTGGCGCGCGAGACCGGCAAGCACATCATCTTCCCCACCCTCACCGGCCCCTCCGACCCGGCCTTTGCCACCGAGCTGGATTACCAGATGATCGGCTGGCGCGGCCGCTGCGAGGTGCACGAGAAGTTCACCGTGGCCGATATCCAGGCTGTGCGCCAGCAGTTCCCCGATGTCTTCATCCTTTCTCACCCTGAGTGCAGCCCTGAGGTGGTGGCGGCTTCTGATTTTTCGGGCAGCACCAATGCCATGATCCGCCAGGTGGAGCAATCTGACGCGCCGCACTACCTGCTGCTGACCGAATGCTCAATGGGCGATAACATTGCGGCTGCTAATCCGGATAAAGAGATGCTGCGCCTGTGCATGGTGCGCTGTCCGCACATGAACACCATCACCCTCGAAGATACCCTGGCCTCTCTACAGCAGATGCGCTACATCATCGAAGTCCCTGAAGATATCCGCCGCCGCGCCGCCGCTTCTGTCGAAAGAATGATTGCCATTGGATAGCTCTCTGCAGATTGCGAGGTAGGTATGCAAACAGATGTCCTGATCATCGGCTGTGGCATTGCGGGGGCGGCGGCAGCCCTGCGCCTGGCGGCTGACCGCCAGCGTACGATCACCGTGGTCACGAGCGCCGATGAAGCCCTCGAATCCAACTCGCGTTATGCCCAGGGGGGCATTGTGGGGCGCGGCCCCGATGACAGTCCGGCCCTGCTGGTGCAGGACGTGCTGGCGGCGGGGGCGGGCTTATCTTACCCGCCTGCCGTAACGTTGTTAGCCGAACGCGGCCCGGCTCTCATTGAAGAACTGCTGGTGGGTGAATCTGGCCTGCCCTTTGACCGCGACCCCGCCGGGCAGCCTGCCTTTGGATTAGAGGCTGCCCATTCCACCCGCCGCATCCTCCACGTGGCAGATGGTACGGGCCAGGCCATTATGCGTGCCATGCTGGCGCGCATGGCAGCCCAGCCCAACATCACCCTGCTCACGCGCCGCACCGTGGTCGAGTTGATCACCTTCCCGCACCATTCGCGCGACCTGCTGGATGTGTACCGCCCATTGGCCTGCCACGGGGCCTATGTCTTCGACCAGGCAGCCCGCCAGGTTGAGCCGATCCTGGCGGGGCAAACCATCCTGGCAACCGGCGGCCTGGGGCAGATCTTCCTCAACACCACCAACCCGCCTGGTTCGCGCGGCGACGGCCTGGCGATGGCTTACCGCGCCGGGGCGCGCATCATCAACGCCGAATTCGTCCAATTCCACCCCACAGCCCTGCATGCCGCCACTGCCACCAAGTTCCTCATCAGCGAGGCGGTGCGCGGCGAGGGAGGCGTGTTGTTGACCCCCGATGGCGAGCCTTTTATGGAGCGCTATGCCCCCGAATGGAAGGATTTGGCCCCGCGTGATGTGGTGGCGCGCGCCATCTTCAATGAAATGCTTGAGCATGGCTACCCTTACGTGTTGTTGGATATCGCCACGCGCCGCCCGGCAGACTACCTGCGCCAGCGTTTCCCGCGCATTGCCGCCCACTGCCGCCAGCAAAACATTGACATCACCCAACAGCCCATCCCGGTCATCCCGGCGGCGCATTATTTCTGCGGCGGTGTGCTGGTCGATTTGGCCGGGCGCACCACCATCCCCGGTTTATACGCCGTGGGCGAGGTGAGCTGCACCGGCGTGCACGGCGCCAACCGCCTGGCCTCCACCTCTTTGCTTGAGGGCCTGGTGTGGGGCTGCCAGGCTGCCGACGATATCCGCCGCTTAGACACCGTCCACCCGCTGGTGGAGAGCGCCGTGCCGGCCTGGAATGACCGCAACCTGGTCTACGAGGCCGACCCGAACCTCATCCAGGGCGATATGCAGCGCATCCGCAGCCTGATGTGGCACTACGTGGGGCTGGTGCGCAGCGAATACCGCCTCAACCGGGCCATCCGCGACCTGCGCCAGCTCTGGCTTGAGATCGAGGAGTTTTACCGCAAAACCTACTTGAGCGATGGCTTGCTTGGCCTGCGCAATAGCGCCCAGGCGGCTCTGATCGTGGCGTACGCGGCCCAACGCAACCGCCGCAGCCTTGGTTGTCACTACCGCGAAGACGGGGGAAAATTGCAGGATGCCGGCCCTGCGCCAGAGCAAGCGGTGAAATTGAGCGGCGGGATCTGATCCCGAAGCAACGAAATTTTGGAACCGGTATGATCTATAAAACAACTGTCCAAGTAGATGGGAGTTTTGAATGAATTGTATCTTCTGCAGCATCCTCTCTGGCACCGCCCCGGCCAGCCTGGTGTACCGGGATGATGTCTGCGCTGCTTTTATGGATATCCAGCCCATCAACCCCGGGCATTTGCTTGTCATCCCGGTGGCGCACGCCGCCAACCTGTCTGAGTTAGCGCCGGAGACCGGGGCGCAGTTGTTCCGCGTGGCCCAACACCTGGCAGCAGCCCTGCGCCGCAGCGGCGTGCAGTGCCAGGGGGTAGACCTGTTCCTGGCGGATGGCGAAGCCGCCGGGCAAGAGGTCTTTCATGTCCATTTGCACGTCATCCCCCGTTTTCATGGGGATGGCTTTGGTTTCCGTTTCTCGCCCATGTATACACAGCGCCCATCGCGCCTTGACCTGGATCGGGTAGCTGAAAAGATCCGCCGGGTCGGGCTGGAAATTTCTCCCCCGCCTTCTGCGGCATAAGCCCGGCTCATTCTGGTTGCTGCTGCGGTGGCAGCAAGACCCCACCAGGGTTGAGCCGCCCCACCAGTTTGCCTGCGCGATCGTGCACCAGTCCTTCGGTCACCAGGCAGGGGCTGGTTATCGGGCCGAGAGAGCCTGGCGCAGGGATGATCGTATCCGAGATCCGATAGCCGATCGTGTTGTTCTGGCTATCGTAAACCGGCTCATAAGCGGGCAGTTGAGATGGGGGAGATGGTAGGTAATGGTTGTGAACCCCCGCATGA
>JAKQIM010000050.1 GCA_029557965.1 Chloroflexota bacterium
TTTTCGAGAAGCAGCTAATCGCTTTACAGCTGTGACTTCCTCGGTTGTTAATGTGCGTAGCTTGATCGGTTTTCGCATTTGGCCTCCTGGGGCGTTCCCCAGGAGTATTATACTTCACGCTCTTGGCGAGAAGACCACTTAACGGGGGATGAAATTGTGCCGAAGCATTATAGCATACTGACCTTGCAACCGGCCTTGACAAATAATGTACCGATCGGTATACTATCGCGATTATGGATAATCGTGCTGCCATCCTCGCCCATGCCCTGCGGCTTTTCGCTGCCCGCGGCTACGATGCCGTGGGCGTGCAAGAGATTGTCGAGGCGGCCGGGATCACCAAGCCCACGCTTTACCACTATTTTGGCAGTAAGCGCGGCTTGTTGGATACCCTGTTAGAGGGTCATTTCACCCCCCTGCACCAATCGGTGAAGCAAGCTGCTGCTTACAATGGTGATCTGCCGTTCACCCTGGAAAAAGTTGCCCGGGCCTACTTTGACTATGCCAAAACGCACCGCGCCTTTTACCGCATGCAGTTGGCCCTCTGGTACACCCCCCAACAAAGCGAGGCTTACCAGGCAGTGGCCCCTTGGAATGAAAAACTGCACCAGGTGATCGAAGAAATGTTCACCCACGCCGCAGAGCAGCACGGCAACATGCGCAACCGCCAGCGCCCCTATACCGCCACCTTCTTGGGTATGGTCAACACCTACATCGGCCTGGCACTCAACGATTACACCGAGCTGGATGACCCCCTGATTTACCAGGCCGTTCACCAATTCATGCACGGCATTTTCTCCTGACCCTGCCGGCTGCTGCCCGGCAGGATGGTATCTCTCGAAGAGGGATATTTTTTTGCCTGTTTGGTATACCGATCGGTATACCCGCTAGTTTTTGGAGGTCCTCATGTCGCACTGGTCTTTTGACTCAATCTTTTACCACATCTACCCCCTTGGCCTGACCGGCGCTCCAGCACACAACGATTTTTCTCAGCCGCCCAACCCGCGCCTCGAACAGCTCTATGCCTGGATCCCGCATATGAAGCAGTTAGGCGTCAATGCCCTTTACCTGGGGCCGCTCTTCGAGTCCACCGCCCACGGATACGATACCGCCGATTATTATCACCTGGACCGCCGCCTGGGCAGCGACGAGACCCTCGCCAGCCTGAGCACAACCCTGCATGCCAATGGCATCCGCCTGGTGTTAGACGGCGTTTTCAACCACGTTGGGCGAGATTTCTGGGCCTTCCGTGACGTACAGCAGCGCGGCTGGGATTCTCCCTACCGCGATTGGTTTCACAACCTGCGCTTCGATGGTCGCAGCTCCTACGGCGATCCCTTCACCTACGAAGGTTGGGCCGGGCATTATGACCTGGTGAAACTGAACCTGTGGAACCCGGCCTTGCGCGAGCACCTGTTTGGGGCAGTGGCCTATTGGATGGATGCTTTTGGCATCGACGGCCTGCGCCTGGATGCCGCCGACGTGATTGAGCCAGACTTCCTGAAAGCCCTGGCCGCCTTCTGCAAATCTCGCCGCCCAGACTTCTGGCTAATGGGCGAAATCGTCCACGGCGACTACCGACGCCTGGCGAACGACAGCATGCTCGATTCGACCACGAACTACGAGGCCTACAAAAGCCTGTATTCCAGCCTGGCAGAGGCCAATTACTTTGAGGTGGCCTACGCCCTCAACCGCCAATTCGGCCCGGGCGGCATGTACTGCGGCCTGCCGTTGTACAATTTCGTCGACAACCACGATGTCAACCGCGTGGCCAGCAACCTGCCCTCGCCGGCCCACCTCTACCCGCTCTACCTGTTGCTCTTCACCATGCCAGGTGTGCCCTCCGTCTACTACGGCAGCGAGTGGGGGCTGGAAGGCCGCCGCACCGCCCACAGCGACTCTGCCCTGCGCCCTCACCTGACCCTGGACGATATCGCCGCCTGCCCGCCCCAGCCCAACCTGCCCGCCGACATCTCCCGCCTGGCTGCCTTGCGCCAATCACTGCCTGCCCTGCGCACCGGCAGTTACCAGCCCCTGCATGTGGCCCACCAACAACTGGCCTTTGCCCGCATCACAGAGCAAGAAAGCCTGGTGGTCATGCTCAACGCCGCCGAAAGCCCAGCTCGCCTGGAGGTCAGCATCCCCCTGGCGGCCTCGCAAGCTGTAGACGTGCTCAACCCAGGGGCGCGTTACCCCATCCGCCAGGGCCGCCTGTGTGTCGACGAAGTGCCTGCCGGTTGGGGACGCGTTCTTAGGCTCGCGTAAGGGCAACCCACCATGCCCCGGTCAGCCTTCTTCCTTGCCCGGTCATCTCACCCACCGGCTCCAGGTCTGCCCGTACCGGATCACCCCTACATGACCCTTGACAGATTCGGTTGAATCCCTATAATTGAAAAAGATTTTCAGTTTCATCATGAGCAATCACACCCCCACCCCCCTCAGCCAGGCATGGCTGGATACGCTGCAAGCCGGCGGCTACCGCATCACCCGCCCTCTCCAGGTGATCGTCGAGATCCTGGCTAATTCAACCCGCGCCCTGGGCCCGGTGAACATTTACGACCTGGCACGCAAAGAATACCCCAAGACGGGCCTGGTGACCGTTTACCGCGCCCTCGAAAAGCTGGAAGCGACGGGCCTGGTACAGCGCGTTCACCAGGCTGATGGCTGCCACGCTTACCTGCGTGCCGCCAATGGGCACGAGCATATTTTGCTTTGCAGCCTGTGCGGGCAGGTGGTTTATTTTGCTGGAGACGACCTGAGCGACCTGATCGCACGCGTCGAAGGCCAAAGCGGCTTCACCATTCAAGAACACTGGCTGCAATTCCACGGCCTGTGCGCCAACTGCCAATGAAAAAAATCACCTTCTTTCTTACCTTGCTCAGCTTGCTGAGCCTTTTCCTGGCGGCCTGCCACCAGGCCGCTGCCCCTGCCACTGCATCGCCCAGAGTCCTGGTGGTCGAATCTTTCCTGGCCGATATTGCCCAACACGTAGCCGGAGACCGGCTACAAGTTGAGACCCTGATGCCGTTGGGCATTGATCCCCACACCTTTCAGCCCACACCCCAAGACCTGGCCCGCATCGCCGACAGCCAGGTGTTGATTGTCAACGGGGCCGGTTTTGAAGAATGGCTGGAAGAGACCATTGCCAATGCCGGCGGCGAACGCCTCGTGATCGAGGCTTCGGCTGGCCTGACCAGCCGCCAGGGGCACGAACACGAGGCCGAAGAAGGCGCCGATGAACACCACCATGCCGGCGACCCTCATTTCTGGCTGGATCCGGTTGCCGTCGTCACCTATGTCGAGAATATACGCCATGGCCTGGCTGCCGCCGACCCTGCCGGGCAAGCAGTCTACACCCAAAATGCCGCCGCCTACATCGCCCAACTCAACGAGCTGGATACATGGATCCAAGAGCAGGTTTCCGCTATCCCGGCTGAAAAACGCCTGATCGTGACCAACCACGAGAGCTTCGGCTATTTCGCCGATCGCTACGGCTTTCAGATCATCGGCGCCATCATCCCTTCCGTCAGCACCGGGGCGGCTCCCTCGGCCCAAGAGCTGGCCGGCCTGGTGGATCAGATCCGCGCCACCGGCGCCAGCGCTATCTTCCTTGAAACTGGCGCCAACCCCAAGCTGGCCGAACAATTGGCCCAAGAAACCGGCGTCAAGGTGATATCCGAGCTGTACACCCACTCGGTCACCGCGCCGGATGGCGTTGCGCCCACGTATATTGACATGATGAAACACAATGTTGAGACCATCGTTGAGGCACTGATCCCATGACCCACATCGAGAACCGGCTCAGCCTGGCCAATGTTGCCGCCGGCTATAATGGCCAGCGGGTACTGCATGATGTCAGCTTCCAGGTTCCGCATGGTGGGCAGGTGGCAGTGGTGGGCCCCAATGGGGCCGGTAAATCCACCCTCTTCAAAGTGCTGGTGGGGCTGCTCCCCTTGCGCAGCGGCGAGATATTAATCCATGGCCAACCCCTGGGCGAGCATAAAGACTGTGTCGCCTATGTTCCGCAGCGCAGCGAGGTCGATTGGCGTTTCCCGGTCACGGTGAAAGACGTGGTCATGATGGGCCGCTACAACCGCCAGGGCTGGCTGGGCCGCTCCACCCGCCACGATCACGAAGCCGTATATCACGCCCTGGATCAGATGGGCATTACAGACCTGGCCTTCCGCTCCATCGGTGATCTCTCCGGCGGCCAACAGCAGCGCGTTTTCTTGGCCCGGGCCCTGGCGCAAGAGCCCCATATCCTTCTGATGGATGAACCCTTCACCGGCGTAGATGTATCCACCCAAGAGGCCACCCTGGCCTTGCTGGATAAGCTCAAGGCCCAGCAGGTGACGATCATGGTCTCAACCCATGATCTCAATATGGCCGCCCAACGCTTCGAATGGGTTTTACTGCTCAACCATCGCCCAATCGCTTACGGCCCTGCGCCAGAAGCCCTTTCGCAAGAAAATATCCGGCAGGCCTTTGGCGGCCGGGTGCTGATCGTGGGCGACGTGGCCGTTGTCGATGAATGCTGCCCGCCGCAGGAAGGATAACAAACTATGTGGGAAGCATTGATCACCCCCTTAACGTATGCTTTTATGCAGCGCGGCCTGGTGGCCTCGCTCATCGTCGGCATTGTGTGCGCCGTCATTGGTTGTTACGTGGTGCTGCGCGGCATGGCCTTTATGGGCGATGCCCTGGCGCACGCCATCTTGCCAGGCATTGCCATTGCTTACCTCTTGCAGGGCAACCTGACCATCGGCGCGCTGGTGGCGGCGGTAGCCGTGGCCCTGCTGATTGGGGTGTTCTCGCGCCAGGGCACGATCCGCGAGGATACCGCCATTGGCATTCTCTTTGCGGCGGCCCTCTCTTTGGGCGTGGCGCTGATCAGCAGCATCCGCACTTATGCCGTTGACCTGAGTCATATCTTATTTGGAGATGTTCTGGGAGTATCGACCTCAGACCTGTGGCTGGCCGGTGTGTTGGGCATATTGGTGCTGGCGGCGGTGGCCTTGTTATATAAACCCTTCCTGGTCATCTCTTTTGACCCCGTTTTAGCCGCCACCCTGCGCTGGCCGGCTGAGCTGCTGCGCAACCTGCTCTTGCTCTTGCTGGCGCTGACCATCGTCGTCTCGCTGCAAACCGTGGGGGTGGGCCTGGTGGCGGCCATGCTGGTCACCCCGGCTGCCACCGCCTACCTGCTCACCCGCCGCCTGCCCGTGATGATGGGCATTGCCGCCGTCATCGGGGCATTTTCCAGCCTGGTGGGCTTATACCTGAGTTATTATGCCAATATTGCATCCGGCGCAGCAGTTGTTCTGACGGCTACCGCCTGTTTCTTGTTGGCCTTTTTATTTGCCCCGCGGCGGGGCGTCATTTCAAAGCGCCTGCATCACTTGCTGCAAAAGTAGAATCGATCAAGCCAAAGTGCTGTAATCCATCCAGCACCCCGCGCCCGGCCGGATGAGGGCTGTGATAATGCCAGGGCTGGACCGCCACCCGTTTCAACTCGTCCAGGGCGTTGGCAGGCACAATGCCCGGCAGCCCGGTCTCAAACATGGGGCTGTCATTGCCCGTATCGCCCGCCACCACCACGTGCTGGCGATCAAGGCCCAACACCTGCTGTAAGAACAGCGCCGCCTGGCCTTTCCCCATGCTCGCCGGCAGCACATCGATATAATAATCATAGCTTGGTAACACGAAACACCCTGGCAAGCCTGCCAGGCGCTGGCGAAAGGCCTGCAAGGTCTCGGCCTTGCCGTCCCAATAAAAACCCGCCTGGTAATGCGGCTGCCCATCAGGAAAATCCTGGATCGTAACGCCCTTTCCCACCCCCAGGCGGTAGATCGTCTCCAGGCTCCAATGCTCAGACGCTCGCGCCGCGTAACGCCGCCCTAGCTCATTCTGGGGGTCATAGCAGTCGTACAACTCGGTGCCCACGTCGGCGCAGATGTAATTGGGCTGCGGCAGGCGGCCTGCTTGGATTAAAGGGGTGATGGTTGCCAGACTGCGCCCCGTGATCAGGGCCAGGTATACCTGGCGAGGCCGGCTTTCAACCAGCGCCTTCAGAGACGCTTCACCGGCCTCGTCACCCAACAGGGTGCCATCGATGTCAGCAGCAAGCAAGAATGGTGTTTCCAAAATGACCTCGTGCAGGTATTTTACTCCAAATGGCAGGCCATGCCACGCATGTGCATAAGATCAACCTGCATTCCGCTGAGGCCAGGCACCACAGCCCAAGTGGTTGTGCTAGATTTGAGTTTGCGGGGTGCCGTGCTCCTGCACCCTGCCGCCCGTCAATTGACGGATGGTATTCACCAGCCAGCGAAAATGCAGGATCAGGTGAATGAACAACAAAACGATCATCAACAATCCACTCAGCGTGTGCAGCCGGTTAAGCTGTAGGGCCGGGCTGACCAGCCAGAGCACGCCCGTCAGCGCGCAGATTGCGCCAGCAATCAACAAACCCAGGTTGGTGTGCCACAGCCGCCGCACCCCACGGGATAATGAACCCACCGGCCGGCGGTTGACCGCTTTTACCCAGGCACGGTTAGACATCAGGTGAACGGCTGAACCTAACACCAGCAGGCTGCCGGTCACAACATGGATGGCCGTCCAACCCGAATCCGGGTGGCTCTCAACGCCAATGAGCGAGAATGTTGACACCACGAACAGGGCTGAGAGGATCATCGAGCGAAAGAACTGAACCGTTTTACTTTTCATCGTCATCTCCTTTTTTTGGTCGATAACCCCATCATACAGGCGGCATCCCTTTTGCCATAGTGGCCCGGCTCACGAATGGCGCTGAAATGGCTCACGTGCGCCTATGACCCCAATCACATCACAATATGACTGCACTCACAGGCAATTTGGCCCAGATTGTGCTATCATTCGGTCATGAGATCCGCCCCGCTGGAACCCGGCATCTTACGCTTATTTCGCTTATTCCTGGTGGTTCAGCTCGTCTTGATCCTGGGGAATGTTCTGGCGCACTCGCATCGCGGCATGCTGGTTGGCTGCCCCTGGTGTGCGGTATTATTTGGGGTGGCCAATATCTTGCTGCTCTTGGGGTATCTATCATGGCCCAAATTGCAGAAACACCTGGCGGGCTTTTACCTGCCCATTGCCCTGGTCTATGCCGCCACTTTTTCACTGGTCATTCAAGACCTTTTCTTAGAAATCCGCACGGGGGCGGGCACTTTCAGCAGCGAAGAAACTGCCTGGCAGCTTTTTCTTTTCCTTTTCATCCCCCTGGTCTTAATTGCCTGGCAGTACAACTTTAAAGCAGTCATCGCTTACTGCATCTTCACAGCCCTGTTAGACCATGCATTAATGGCACATGGCCGCGCTGACTTCAACCTGTTTGCCGACACATACCACCGCCTGCTCTTTATCCGCGCGGTCGCTTTTCTGGTCACGGGTTATGTGATTGCGCACATCATGGCCCAATTTCGCCAACAGCGCGCCGCCCGCGAGCAGGCCAACCGCGAACTAATGCACTATGCCGCCACGCTCGAGCAACTGACCATCAGCCGCGAGCGCAACCGCATGGCGCGCGAATTGCACGACACCCTGGCCCACACCCTCAGCGGCATTGCCGTCCAATTAGAGGCGGTCCAATCTCTGTGGCAAGAGACGCCTGATGAAGCCCACAGTATGCTTGAGAAATCCCTCGTCCTCACGCGTTCAGGCCTGGCTGAAACCCGCCGCGCTTTGCAAGATCTGCGCGCCTCTCCTTTAGAAGACATGGGTTTAGAGCTGGCCCTGCACACCCTGGCTGCAGAAACCAGCCAGCGGGCCGGCCTGGAGTTGACCTGGCAGGTTGAGAGCCCGCTGCCCAAGCTACCTCCCAACGTAGAGCAGGGCCTCTACCGCATTGCACAAGAGGCATTTGAGAATATCGTTCGCCATGCCGCAGCACACAGCCTCCATGTGGCTTGCACCACGCAGCCCGAAAGCCTGGTATTATCCATTGAAGATGATGGCAAAGGCTTTGCTTACGATGCATTGGAAGACAACCAGCACTTTGGCCTGCGCGGTATGCAGGAGCGCGCCAGGATGATGGACGGCGAATTCGACTTATCCAGCCATTCGGGCCAGGGGACCAAACTACAATTGAAGGTAAAGATACACAATGGCTATTAAAGTCTTGATTTGCGACGATCAAGATGTCGTCCGAGAGGGTCTGCGGGCGATCCTCAAATCTGCACCTGGCATCGAGGTAGTTGGCCTGGCAGGCGACGGGGATGAAGCCCTGGCCCTGATCGCCAACTCGCTGCCCGACGTGGTATTGATGGATTTAAAAATGCCCGGCATGAATGGCATCCAGGCCACGCACCAGATCCGCACCCAGTACCCAACGGTGCGCGTGCTGGTATTGACCACTTATGATGCCGACCAATGGGTTTTTGACGCCATTCGCAGCGGGGCCGCCGGTTATTTACTCAAAGATACCCCCCGCGAGCAATTGATCGAGGCCATCAAGGGCACTGCCGCCGGCAAAACCCACGTAGACCCCAACGTGGCAGGCAAGTTGTTCTCGCAAGTCAGCCAGGCCCCCGCGGTTGAGACATCTCTCACCGCTTCGCTGAGCGAACGTGAACGCGAGGTGCTCTCGCTGTTGGCGTGTGGGCTCTCGAATGCCGATATTGCCAGCCGCCTGTACTTATCAGAGGGCACGGTGCGGAATTATGTCAGCGCCATCTTCGTCAAGCTTGGCGTCAGCGATCGCACCCAGGCTGCTGTGCTGGCCTTACGCTCGGGCATCGCAGGGTTAAAGCAAGGCGAATAAGCTTACCGATCGATCAGGGATTATCTTCCAAGATCAGCTTGGCCGCCGTCTGGCCCGAAAGCGTCACCATGGGCACCCCGCCCCCCGGATGGACGGTTCCCCCAGCAAAACGCAGCCAGCTCCCAGCCGCCGACCTGCCCACCCCATTAGGCCCACCAGATCGGTATAGCGCCTTTGAAGCCATCCAGCTGCATGGCGATGATGAACCAGCGCCGTCCCAGCGCCCGCCCCACGTTGGTCGCACCGGGGTTACCGTCGCCTTGGGTGCGGATGTCGCCCGCCCCAGCCAGGTAACCGACGATTACTGAGTAAGGCACCGAGCCAGATAAGAAGCTGGCCACACACCAGAAGATCCCTGCACTGCTCATGGCTTCTCCTCGCCTCCGGCAGCGGTTCCTGAATCCCGTCTCAGCCGCCAAAGGGCCAATCCCACAAAAATGCCCATCCCTGCAAAGCCAGCCAGGGCCGGGCCGGGTTGGCCCCAAAAGACGCCCAGCCCCACCACCTGCAAGACCCAGGTCAGGGCATAAATGAGCAAGAGCGGACGCACGGGCAGGTTTTGCGGGCGCAGCAGCAGGGTCAGGGCCGTGGCGCTCAGCCACCAGCCAAAGTAATTGCTCCACGGAATGCCAAAATAGCCGCCCGGCGTATGCCAAACCCACAGGTCGCGGGCCGCCATCTGCGGGTCCAGGTACAGGTCCCAGGCGGTGAAAGCCAACCCACTGAGGACCGCAAAGGCTGGCGCGCCCCCACGTCCGTTCAAGATGCCCTGCGCCACGCCCCAGGCTGGGGCCAGCATCATCAACCAGGCCGGGGGGATGAGCAGCGGCATAAACGGCCTCTAAACACGCCCTTCAGGCTAGAAGCGAAGGGATAGGCAGCTCAGGCCGCCGTCGATCTTCCTGAATTCCGAGACTTCCACTTCTCGGGTTGGCAAGCCCAGCGCCTCGATCTTGGCTTTGGTCACCGGGTACCCTGCCGGGATCAACACCGTACCATTGACATAGATGCAGTTCGCAGAATAGGCATCCTTCATTTCAATTAGGATGGTCCTGAAATTAACCAATTCCGGATGCGAGATGAACTCGCCTGCCGTTAACAGCAGGTTATCCTCCAGGTATGCCAGCCCGGTCTTCAGGTGGAGCATCTCATGCAGGGTCACCGTCGAACCGGTATAACCATGCTTGCCTAAAAAGTGAAAGAACTGACGGGCGCCTTCTTCATTCGTCCGGGCCGAAAGGCCCACGTAAAAATGGTCGCCCACGCGCATCACGTCGCCGCCTTCCAGCGTTCCCGGGGCAGCGATATGCTCGATGTGGTCTCCGGGGTAAAAGTCACGCAGGGCAGCCTCTACCGTCTCCTCTTCGCCCTTGCGGGTTGGGGCGCCCGGGTTGGTGATGATCGCCACGCGCTCAGCCAGCACCGCCGTATCTTCCACAAAGCAGGCGTCTGGATAACCCGGCTCAGCCTTCAGAACATGGACCGTCACCCCGCAGGACTCCAGTGCCGCGATATATCCGGCATGCTGTGTCAGTGCGGCTTCGTAAACCGGCTTGCCCAGGCTGGCAGATGTAATGCCCTCGCTGATGTTTGGGCTGGGCGTGCGAACAATGGCATGTTTGAACATACTAACCTCCTTAGAAAAGCCCAAATAACGGAAAAGAGGCTGTGCAAAAACACAGCCTCTTTTTCGTTAAACGCTGTTGAGCGCCTTATTTCTTCTTCAAGATGATGCGGGCATCGACCACTTTCAGGCCTTTGCCTTCCTCGTACACCAGCACCGGGTTCGCATCCGTCTCGGCAACTTCGTCGCGCAGGTCATAGATCATGGCGGCATAGCTGCACACCAGGTCTGCCAACGCGGCCCGGTCGCGCGGCGCCTCGCCGCGAGCGCCTGCCAGGATGGCAACGCTGCGGATTTCATTGATCATCTGCTCTGCCTGCCCCTTGGTCACCGGGGCCACGCGGAAGATCACATCCTTGAGCACCTCAACGAAGATGCCGCCCAGGCCAAACATCACCGTGGGGCCAAAGGTTGGGTCATTGATCGAGCCAATGATCACCTCGGTGCCCAGCGGGGCCATTTCTTGCACAGCAACCCCGCGGATATCAGCGTTGGCGTTGTAAGCCTTGCAGTTCGCCAGGATGGTCTGGTAAGTAGAGCGCACACCGGCCTCATCCTTGATGTTCACCTTCACGCCGCCCGCATCCGATTTGTGGATGATGTCGGGCGAAACGACCTTCATGACGATCGGGAAACCGGTCTCATGAGCCAGCGAGACAGCTTCTTCTTCGCTCTTAGCCAGGTTGATCTCGGTCACAGGCAGGCCATATGAAGCAAACAGCTTCTTGGCTTCGATCTCGGTCAGGGCCGTGCGCCCTTCGCCGCGTGCCTTGGCAATGATCTCGTGCGCCTTCTTGGCGCTGCCGGGGATCTTGGCTTCGTTGGTGCCATTGATGCTCTGGCGAATATTATTATATTCGCGCAGGGCTGCCATGCCGTTCATGGCCTTGTCGGGGGCGGTATAAGCCGGGATGCCGTGCTCTACCAGCCACTGCATGGCCTCGTCGCAGCGCGTCCCACCCACCATCGAAACGACCACTGGTTTGTCTGTAATACCGGTCTCTTCGATCGCCTTCTTGATGGCCTGGGCAATTTCCACCGGGTTGGTCATGGCGGTTTCGCAGTACAAAACTGCCAGCCCATCCGTCCAGAGGTGAGCATAAGCAAACTTGACCGACTTGTAATACCAATCATTGCCAGCCATACCGGTCAGGTCAACCGGGTTCTTGGCACTGCCAAATTCAGGCATGTGTTTCTTGAGCTCATCCTGCACATCCTGGGGGGCAAAGTGCAGGGGCACGCCAAAGCGCTCTGCCGCATCGGTAGCCAGAACACCCACACCACCGCCATTGGTAATGACCAACAGGTTTTCTTTGCGCAGCGGCGGCTGGAGAGAAAGCGCCAGGGTACGGTCAAAGAGGTTGTTCAGGTCTGAGGCCTGCACCACACCCGCCTGCTGGAAAGCAGCGCCGTAAACTTTCACCGCGCCGGCCAGCGAGCCCGTATGAGAAGCAGCAGCGGCAGCGCCATGCGCCGAAACACCCGCCTTGAGGGCGATGATCGGTTTCTTGGTGTTGCGGCTGGCCTCGATGAACTTGCGCCCATCCTTGAAGCCTTCAATGTAGAGGCAGATGCAAGAAGTGTTATCGTCTTTATCCAGCCAGGTGATCAGGTCGGCAAAGTCAACGTCTGCCATGTTGCCGATGGAGATCATCTTGTCGAAGCCCACCTTGCGGGTATAGGTGATGGCATCCATGGCGATCAGCAGCGCACCGCTTTGGGTGATCAGGGTGGCCTTGCCAGGGAAGGGCAAGAAGGGGGCAAAAGAGGCATTCAGTTTATCCGAGTTGGAAAGCGTACCCACGATATTGGGTCCCAAGACACACATGCCATATTGGTGCGCAATGTCCACCAATTCATCTTCAAGATCCTTGCGGCCGACCTCGCTGAAGCCAGAGGTGATCACGCTCAAGGCCTTGATGCCTTTTTCGCCGCATTCTTTCGACACCTGCGCCACAAATTTCACCGGCACCGTAATAACTGCCAGGTCCACTTTGCCCGGCACGTCGGCAATCGTCGGGAAAACCTTCAAACCGAGGATTTCGGTAGCAGTGGGGTTGATGGGATAGATCTTGCCATTGTAACCACCCTCAAGCAAATTCTCAATCACTGTATAGCCGATCTTCCCCGGCTGGGCAGAGGCCCCAACCACGGCCACAGTTTTGGGCTGCAAGAGATTGTCTAACGCTGTTTGATCCATACTTGATCTCCTAATGGTTTTGGATTGGATTTATCCTGCAAAATTATTACATTCCTGGGTTCTCACGAGTTGTTTTTCGTCTATCTCACGCTGTGACACAACAAGAAAGATGGGATGTCTCACCCTATAAGGTGAGACATCCCATCTTTCAGTCAAGCGGCTCTTTAATAGGGAAAATAATAGCCCGGCCCATATAAGAGGGATTATAACATAGGTGCTTCACGCCAAAGCAGGACGAAAAGCATACTGCGCGGTTGACAATCCACCTAATCGGCTTATGAGTTATCGCTGGCAGCAGGCTTAGCCAATGCCTGTTCTGCTGCCAGGCGTTTCAACAGCAACAGCAGCGCCGATGCATCACGAAAAGGCAGCGGTTCTCCGGCCTCGTTTGCCGCTTGCAGTGCGCCACGCACTGCATCTGGATGATCGCTGTCGACCAAAAGACGAAGGATGAAGGTTTGAACGGTACGCATACCCCGTTTATACCAGGGGCCACTGCCACCAGACTTACAAAATAAGGGGGATGGCTATTTTCTTACCAGAGAATAGTATATGGCTTGCAGTTCGATCTGCGGCTCAACCCCCAACTCATTGTACAGCCTTCTTTCTAATGCTTTATACAGGCGTAAAGCCCCGGGCCGGTCGCCCAGCCCGATGCATGCCTGCATACCCAACAGCACCGCCTGCTCGTGCCAGGCTTCTACCGCCAGGATCTCACGGCAAGCCTTCAACGCCTCGCTGAAACGGCCTTCGCTCAACCAGGCTTTCGCCATCTCCAACAAGGCCTGCTGATGATCTTGCGCCAACCACTGCCGGTGAGAGATGGCCCAATCGGCATAGCGGTACTGGGGCAAGAACTCCCCGCCGTAACAGGCCAGGGCTTCGGCCCATTCTTTCCGGTGGTAATGAGCTGCGAAGGTTTCGTAATCCACCGTTGAAGCAGGTGGCAGGTACAGCCTCACCTGTCCATCGCTGACTTCCAGGTAACGCGATGGGAATTTATCGGGCAAGTCGGGCTCAAGCGCTCGCCTCAGGGTCGAAGTGGCATGGTGGAAGAGAGCCTGGGCGGCGGCGAGGTCTTTGTCAGGCCACAAAGCCTCACTTACCTGGTCAAACGATATGGCGCGCCCCGGGGCGATCAGCAGCAGCCCAAGCAGTTCCCCTGAACGGCGCTGGCGCAGCACCCCGCTGTCAACCTCGCCTCCCCTCACCCAGATGCGCCAACCGCCCAAGGTGGTGATCTTCAGCGGTGCCGGGGGCACGCGCTGCAAATGTTCCAGCAAAACCGCGCTGGTTTTCACAATGGCCTTGTCGCGGCTGCTCAACCCGGCCGCAATCAACGGAAAAGCCAGGGTCCGTTCACGCTCGGCAAGCACCACAAAACCACCCTGCACCAAACGGCTGGCAGCTTCTCGCCAGTCAGCAGCCGCCTCTGCCTGGCCTTGCTGGTGGTGCAAAGCCGCCAGCAGCAGCCAGGCAGCAGCCAGGTCAAAATCCAACCGCTGAGGGGCCAGGCGTGCAATGGCAGCGTGCAAATCACTTTCGGCCTCAGCCAGATTGCCCAGCGCCCAAGCTGCCCGGGCCCGTTCAATGAGCGCCTGTCCTTGTAAATGGTAATACCCCATACGCTCAGCAACCGCCAGCGCATCATTCGCCCACGCTTGCGCGGTTGGGGCATCTTGCAAAAAATGATTAAGGCGGCTCATCCCCAGGCGCGCCAGGAACAGGTTTTCGGCAATCCCATTGACCTCTGCAATTGAGAGCGTTTGGCTAAACAATTCCCGGGCACGTTCCACATCCCCCGCCTCTAGCGCCAGGCTGGCGTGGATGAAATGCCAGTAGCCATCTCCCAAAGAGCGCGGAGAAATGACCGAACGTAATTCTTCCAGGCGGGCCAAAGCCATCGCACCCTGCCCCGACAGCCAGTGTACCCAACTCATGGTCAACAGCGGCCCCCAGGTCAGCTCTTGCAAACCGCGCTCCTGGGCGATCTTTAACCCCTCTTCATCCATCGCCAACGAGAGGGCAAACTGGCCGCGCGGCATATATACCATGCACGAAAGGGTATGCAAACTGCGCACCAGGGCACGGTCGTAACCGATCTGGCGGCTAAGGTCAGCCGCTTGCCGGGTAAATTCCTCCAAAACATCCAGGTTATTGGTCTCTCCCGCACAAATGCCCAGGTTCAACAATGCATCTGCCCGGGCCTGCGATTCTTCTCCCGCCAGCGATAAAGCCAGGTGAGAAAACTGTTCTGCCTGGTCATAATGCCCCAGGCGGATATGCGCATAAGTCAAGACGTTAAGCGCTGTGGCTTCGCTCTCTGCATCCGCCTGCGCCTGTGCCAATTGGCGCGCTTGCTGAGCCAGCCGGATGGCCGCGGCAATCTCGCCACGGCGTTCCATTATGCGGCTCTCTTCTATAAGACGGGTGATTTCTTCAGATATACTCACTGAAACAAAATTATACTCTCACCTCTGCCAAATTCAGATATACTTACCCAAAGGATGGATTGAGAGCCTTTACCCTATGAACATTCGCATTCCAGAGACAATCAACGAACGGTACTCGGTCCGTTTTTACCAGGCCGAGCCAATTGCAGATGCAACCCAAGCGGCCCTGCTCACCAGCCTGGCTGGGCTACAGCGCGGCCCGCTTGGCTCTCACACCCGCTTCCTCCTGGCTGCCGCCAATGCCGAAGAGCGCGCCGCTTTGCGCGGCCTGGGCACTTATGGCTTCATCAGGAACCCGACCGGGTTCATCATCGGCGCCGTCGAAGTGAACCACCACGCCCTGGAAGACTTCGGTTACATGATGGAAACAGCCGTCTTGCAAGCCACCGCCCTGGGGCTGGGCACCTGTTGGCTAGGGGGCTCTTTTACCCAGAGCAGTTTTGCCAGCAAGATTGGCAAGCAAGACCACGAGATCATCCCGGCTGTAGCCGCCGCCGGCTATGCCATGCCCCAGGTTCGAGAAAGAGACCTGCTGCGCCGCGCAGCGCGCTCAGAAACTCGCCTGCCCTGGGAAGACCTGTTCTTTGATGGTTCTTTTCGCCAACCGCTGACCATCCCGCGTGCCGTCCAGGCTGGCGATTACGCCCGCGCCCTTGAGATGGTGCGCCTGGCGCCCTCTGCCTCCAACAAGCAGCCCTGGCGCATCGTCAAAGATGGCAGCCGCTGGCATTTTTACTGCCAGCGCACCCCAGGTTATGGCGAAGGAAGCTGGTATTTCACCCTCCTGCGGCTGGCAGACCTGCAGCGCCTGGATGTCGGCATCGCCATGTGTCACTTTGCCCTCAGCCTGCAGCAGCTTGGCCTGCCGGGCAGTTGGAGCGTTTCTGACCCCGGCCTGGAGCCGGTCAATGCAAAAACATTGTATATCGCCACCTGGAATGCTGAGGAATAAACATGCCCAACTTATTTGATCCCTTTACCCTGCGTGGAATCACCCTGCGCAACCGCATCGGCATGCCGCCCATGTGCCAGTACTCTGCCGTCGACGGTTTGGCCAACGATTGGCACCTGGCACACTACGGGGCGCGCGCCGTCGGCGGGATGGGCCTGATCATTATCGAAGCCACGGCAGTCGAGCCGCGCGGGCGCATCACGCCCAACGACCTTGGCCTGTGGGATGATGCCCAAATTGAGCCCCTGGCGCGCATCGTCCATTTCTTGAAAGCGCACGGCGCCGTCGCTGGCATCCAGATCGCACATGCGGGCCGCAAAGCCTGCACCTACCGCCCCTGGGATGCCCCCGCCAGCGGCCCCATTCCTCCCGCTGACCCGCATCACTGGCAGGTGGTTGGCGCCAGCCCCCTGCCCTTCAGCACCAGCTACCCCGTTCCGCACACCCTGCAAGTCGATGAAATATACGCCATCCAAGAGGCCTTTGCAGCTGCCGCCAGGCGCGCCCAGGCGGCTGGCTTTGAATGGTTAGAGCTCCACGCCGCGCATGGCTACCTGCTGCACAGCTTCTACTCGCCGCTGGCCAACCAACGCACAGATACCTACGGCGGCAGTTTTGACAACCGCACCCGTTTTGTGCTCGAAACAGCCGCAAAAGTGCGCCAGGCCTGGCCCCAGCACCTACCGCTGACAGCGCGCCTTTCTTGCACCGATTGGGTGGAAGATGGGTGGACCTGCGATGATTCAGTCCTCCTGGCCCGTCAGCTCAAAGCGGCCGGGTTTGACCTGGTCGATTGTTCGTCTGGCGGCAACGGCCCCACCCCGCCTGCTGTCACCGGCCCCGGTTACCAGGTGCCCCTGGCCGAGGCGGTTCGCCATTCAGCCGGCATTGCCACGGCTGCCGTCGGGCTGATCACCGCCCCCGAGCAAGCTGACGAGGTCATCTTCAACGGCCGCGCCGACATCGTACTGGTTGGCCGCGCCGCGCTGCGTGACCCCCATTGGCCTCTCCACGCCGCGCAGGTATTGAAGAAAGACGGCCCGGTTCCAGGTCAGTACCGGCGCGCCTTCTAGCTCAGGTCGATTTCCGGTACAGGCTGGCAGTTTGTTCAGCCACATCCGCCAGGCTGGCCCTCAGGGCATAGGGCTCGAGCACCTCAACCCCACTGCCAAAGGGCAGCAGGCGCTCTCTGGCTTCGTCAAGCCAACGAAAGTACAGGGTTAAGATGCAGCTGCCGTCTTCAGCTTCAGGGGCTGCCTCGGTCTGCTGACGCGCCCTGGCCCCAAACCGGCGCAGCACAGCCGGCAGGGATCGTTTTGCCACCCGCAACGTCACCGCATACCCTGAATAGCTCTCTTCTTCCTCTGCACACCAGCTCTCCCAAAAAGCCCCCAGGTCAAAATCGGGCGGGCGCTCAAATGTTTCAGCGCACAAGCGAACCTCCAACAGCTCATCCACCCGGCGCACGCGCACCCGCCCGGCGCGCGCAAATACCAGGTACCAGGCCCCAGATTTTGCCGCCAACCCATACGGATTAACCTCCCGCTCGATACGCACCTCAAACACCGGGATGTAAGTGATCGCCAGCTTGCGATCTTCCCACACGGCTTGCTGGATGATTTGCAAACTGGGCAGCGGTTCTTCTGCCTGGCTCCACCCGGTCGAATCGATATAATACCGCTGGCGCACACGCACCTCATCTTGCCGGCGCGAAGCCGGCAGGGCTGCGGTCAGCTTGAGCATGGCGGCTTTCAAATCTTGGCTGAGGCCCAGCCTCGCCAGCGGTCCGGGCACATTAAGCATGAACAATGCCCGGGCTTCGCTCTCAGAAAGTCCGGTCAGGTTGGTGCGGTAGCTGTCTAAGAGCTGGTAACCCCCGGCAGGCCCGGCTTCTCCATAGACCGGCACACCCGCCGTGCTGAGCGCCACCATGTCGCGATAGATCGTCCGCTCGCAAACCTCCAGCTCACGCGCCAATTGGCTTGCGCTCATACGTCCCCGCGTCTGGAGTAGCATCAAAAGAGAAAGTAAGCGATCTGCGCGCATGGGTTAATTTTACCCTGACATAAGATGTCAGGGTAGGGGTGATATGATGTGCTCGTCGACAGTAAGCGTACGCGTTCAAAAAAGACCGTTCAGAATATAAAAGGAGCACAAAATGACCACTTCATTTGAGGTCAAAATCGTTCAACTGCAACCGATGTACGTCGCCTGCTTCCCCGCTTATGGGCCTGAGCCCGAGGACGAGGCCTGGCAAAAGCTGGAAGCCTGGGCAAGGCCGTTGGGCCTGCTGGACGACCCCGAAAAGCACCGTATCTTCGGTTTCGATACCGCCGGGCAGGTCCCCGGCAGCGACAGTCGCGGCTACGAATTCTGGATCGAGGTCGGGCCTGGCTTTGAGGCGGCGGGTGATGCAAAGATCAAGCTGTTCAGCGGTGGCAAGTATGTCGTCTACCGCATCCCCAAGGTTGGCAACCCCTGGGAGACCATCCCCTCCTCCTGGAAAGCGCTGGTCCTCTGGCAAGAAGACAGCCCCTACAAGATGGGCAAGGCGCAGTGCCTGGAACAGCCGATCGGATCGGCAAAGACGCCCATGACAGAACGCCCCATGGACCTGTTCCTGTCGATCGAATAACACAGCCTGAGCATTAAAATGATATTGGGGCTGCCCCGCAAAGCGTTTGCGGGGCAGCCCCAGGTTTTCACAACACATCCTACCCAGAGTGTTCTTTTCTAAAACAATGCCGCCAGGTCCAAATGGGCGAAATCTGGCACGGCGCTGATGACGTGCGCTTTGCCAGCCGTTTCATCAGCCGGAATCGTCGTCGTCAAGAAAACCGCATCCATCCCCGCCCGCCGGGCAGCTTCGATGCCGCTGAGAGCATCTTCAAATACCAGGCAGTCGCACGGCTCAGTTTGCAAGGACTTTGCCGCCCGCAGGAAAATTTCAGGGTCTGGCTTGCCGCGCGGCACTTCCTCGCCGTTCACCACCACCTGGAAATACTTTCTCAAATCCAGCTCGTCCAGGATAAAGTTCACGTTGTCAGGCGGTGCGGCAGAGGCAACCGCCATTGGCAGGGCTTTTTGACGGGCCAGCTCCAGCACCTCCAACAGGCCGGGCAGTGGCTCGCGGCAGCCGGCAAAACGTTGGCGGTACAGTGTTTCTTTACGCTCTCCCCAATAAGCAATCTCCGCCTCGCTGAGCTGGCTTCCCAGCATCAGCCGCACGATCTCAGGCGTCCGCTTCCCCGTGGTCTGGCGGTTGAACTCGTCCTGATCGATATGAACGCCCGCCTCTGCCAGGGTATCCTGCCAGGCCTGGTTATGGACAGGCATATTATGAACGATGGTGCCGTCCATATCGAAGATAAAAGCTTTATAGCGCATACGAACTTACCCAATCTCCTTTTGAAGTAAAAAGAGAGTATATCACTTTAATCTGGGCGGAGGAGATTTCCGCCAAGTCAAGCAGGTTCCAGTATAATCATAGCGGAGGAGCGCATGCCCAAGCCTGTTATCTTTGCGGTTGGACCCGAATACCTGGAACGTGATGGGTTGAGCCAAACTGTCCAAAACTGGGAAGACGGTCAGCGCGCCCACACCCAGCGCGGTACCTTCGAGTGGTGGTATTTCGATGCCCATCTCGATGACCACAGCACCGCCGTCATCGTCTACGCCACCAAGCCCATCATCAACCCGGCTGCTCCCCTCACCCCCAACCTGTCCCTGACCATCACCCGCCCCGATGGGGTCAAAACTGCCGAATTCTTACTCCCGCCCGCAGATCAATTTTCCGCCTCAAACGAACTGTGTGATGTAAAGATCGGCCCCAGTTGGGTAAAACAAACCGCTTCAGGAACCTGCTGGAACTTCAGCCTGCATGCCGAAACCAAAAACCTTGCCGCAGACTTGAATTTTTCGGGCCTCGTTCCGCCGTGGAGGCCCGGGGCGGGAAAATGCTTCTTCGGCGACCTCCAGCATTACTTTGCCTGGCTTCCATCGCTCCCCTACGGCAGCGTTGAAGGCACATTGACCTATGACGGGCAAACCCGCACCGTACGCGGCACCGGCTACCACGACCACAACTGGGGCAATGTGGCCCTGCCCTCGGTGATGGACCATTGGTATTGGGGCAGGGCCCATGTAGGTGATTACACCTTGATCTTTGTCGAACAGATCGCCTTGAAAAAATATGGCTCGGCGCGGATGCCAGTTTTCTTGTTGGCTAAAGGAGACAAGGTGCTGGTGGACGATGCGCGTTACCTGAGCATGCAAGGGCGCGACTTTACCCAACACCCCGGCGGGCGCAAGTATCCGCGTGAAGTGGATTTCACCTGGGCGCACGCCCAAGAACAGGTCTGCTTAGAACTGAGAAAACCGAAACTGATTGAAGGCACCAGCCTGCTGTTGGCACTACCCCCCGCCACGCGCGCCCTGGCGCGGTTATTTGCCAACCCCTATTACTTCCGCTTCAACACCGAATTAGACTTAAAGATCAATCTAGGCCAACTGCAAGATGCCATCTGCGGCCCAGCCCTATATGAAATTATGATGTTGAGATAAAAAGGAGATGTTATGAACGACAAAGAAGTCGAACGACAGGTTGAAACGATCCTTGGGAAATTGAGCCTCGAAGAGAAGATCGGGCAGCTCAACCAGGTTGGTGGAGCAGATTTTGCCCCAGGGCCTAAGGCCGAAGACCAGATCCGCAAAGGCGGGGCAGGCTCCGTCTTGTGGCTGAACGACACCCAACGCTTCAACGAACTGCAAAAGATTGCCGTAGAAGAAAGCCCCTCGGGCATTCCTTTGTTGTTTGCCCTGGATGTGATCCACGGTTACCGCACCATCTTCCCCGTTCCCTTGGCCATGGCCTCCTCATGGGATCCGGCGGTGCCCGAGAAGTCTCAGACCGTGGCAGCCAAAGAGGCCCGCGCTGCCGGTCTGCACTGGACCTTTGGCCCAATGATCGATATTGCCCGCGACGCCCGCTGGGGGCGCATTGTAGAAGGTGCCGGCGAAGACCCCTACCTGGGATCAGCCATGGCTGCCGCCCAGGTGCGCGGCTTCCAGGGCCGCGATCCTTCAGACCCTGAGCGTGTGCTGGCCTGCGCCAAGCACTTCGCCGGATACGGCGCATCCGAAGGCGGGCGCGATTACGACCCCGTCTACCTGCCTGAGACCCAACTGCGCAATACCATCCTGCCCCCCTTTGAAGCCGCCCTCAAAGCAGGTGCGGCGACCTTCATGAGCGCCTATATGGACCTCAACGATGTCCCCGCCAGCGGCAACCGCTTCTTGCTGCGCCAGGTCTTGCGCCAGGAATGGGGTTTTGAAGGCTTTGTGGTCTCAGATGCCTTTGCAGTCGCCAACATGGTCATCCAGGGCCATGCCCGCAACCGGCGCGATGCCGCCCTGCGCGGCATCAAAGCCGGCGTCAACGTAGATATGTCAAGCTACACATATGTTGAGAATGTCGCCGGCCTGGTAGCCGACGGCCTCTTGACCGAGGCCGAAATCGATGAGCTGGTGCGGCCGATCCTGGCCATCAAGGTCAAGATGGGCCTGTTCGAGCACCCCTACACAGATGAAACCTTGCTGGCACAGGTTGTATCCCGGCCCGAACACCGCCAGGCCTCGCGTTGGGCTGCGCAGCGCTCGATGGTACTGCTCAGAAACGAAGGCGGCCTCTTGCCCCTCAAGAAAGACCTCAAGAAAGTGGCCGTGATCGGCCCATTGGCCGACTCGATGGAAGCCACCGAGGGCTCATGGATGGTGTTCGGCCACACGCCTGCCGCGGTGACCGTCCTGGCAGGCCTACGCGCCAAGCTGCCCGCTGCCCAGGTAACCTATGCCCACGGCCCCGAGATCCGGCGCGATATCCCCTCATGGTTTGAAACCTCAATGGCAGGCATGGAACGCAAACCGGCCCAATCCCCCGCAGATGCCGAAGCCGCCTTCCAGGCTGCCATCGAGACCGCTCGCGCCGCTGACCTGGTTGTGATGGTGCTGGGCGAGACCGCCGAAATGGCTGGCGAGGCCGCCTCACGCGCCTCCCTGGACCTGCCAGGCCGCCAGGAAGAGCTGCTCAAAGCCGTTGCCGCGCTCGGGAAGCCGGTTGTGCTGGTGCTCTTGAACGGCCGCCCCTTGAGCATCAATTGGGCCGCCGAGCATATCCCTGCCATCCTCGAAGCCTGGGAACCCGGCACCGAGGGCGGCAGTGCTGTAGCCGATATCCTGTTTGGCGATGCCGTCCCCGGCGGCAAACTGCCGGTTTGCTTCCCGCACAAGGGCAGCCATGCCCCGCTCTATTACGCCCGCAATCTGACCCACTCACCCGAAGGCAGCCCAATGTACAACCCGCGCTACTGGGATGGCCTGCCTGAGCCGCTCTACCCCTTTGGCTATGGCCTGAGCTACACCACGTTTGAATTCTCGAACCTGAAGCTTTCATCGCCGCAGGTCAAGGTGGGCCACAGCCTCACCGTCAGCGTGGATGTGACCAACACCGGCTCTCTGGCCGGCGATGAGGTAGCCCAGCTTTACATCCACCAGCAGTGGGGCAGCGATACACGCCCCATGCGCGAGCTGAAGGGCTTCGAACGTCTCACCCTCCAGCCCGGCGAGACAAAGACGGTGAACTTCAAGCTTGGCCCAGATGAGTTGCGCTACTGGAGCACCAATGCCGGCCAGTGGATCCAAGAAGCGGCCGAGTTTGACATCTGGGTCGGCAGCGATTCGCAGGCCGCCCTGCACACCAATTTCGAAGTGGTTGCATAAAGGCCAGCCCATGCCAACCCCAACCCTCGCCTATCGCAACCCATCCCTGAGCGTTGAAGAACGCGTGGCCGACCTGCTTGGCCGCATGACGCTGGAAGAGAAAGTCGGCCAACTGATCATGTGGAATGGGCAGGCCAACGACCTGTCTTTCATCAACACCCGCCATGCCGGGTCTATCCTGCACATCTGGGGCCAAAAACTGGACCAGGCCATGTCGCTGGCAGCCCAAAGCCGGCTCGCCATTCCCCTCCTGGTCGGTGAAGATGCCATTCACGGGCATTCGTTCTGGAAGGGCGCTACCATCTTTCCCACCCAACTGGCCCTGGCTTGCAGTTGGAACCCCGCCCTGCTGGAACAGGTCGGCCGGGTGACAGCCGAAGAAGTTGTCCCCACCGGCATCCACTGGACCTTTTCTCCGGTGCTGTGCCTGGCGCGCGACCTGCGCTGGGGCCGGATCGATGAAACCTTTGGCGAAGACCCGTACCTGATCGGTGAACTGGCCGCGGCCATGATCCGCGGCTACCAGGGCCAGGGGCTGGACGACCCCACGGGCATCCTGGCTACCGCCAAGCACTACGCCGGCTATTCTGAAACCCAGGGCGGGCGCGATGCTTCAGAGGCCGACCTTTCGCAGCGCAAACTGCGCAGCTACTTCTTGCCGCCCTTCGAACGCGCTGTCCAGGCCGGGGCCATGACCTTCATGACCGGCTACCAATCGATCGAGGGCGTACCCTCCACCTGCAACCGCTGGCTCTTGACCGAAGTGCTGAAGGATGAGTGGGGCTTCAAGGGCGTGGTGGTAACAGACTGGAACAACGTGGGACGCCTGGTGATCGAGCAGAAAGTGTGCGCCAATTACGCCGAAGCCGCCGTTGCCGCTGTGCGAGCCGGGAACGACATCATGATGACCACGCCGCAATTCTACGAAGGGGCCCTGGAGGCAGTCCGCACCGGCAGGTTGGCCGAATCCGAAATCGACGCCCCCTGTGCCCGGCTATTGGCCCTTAAGTTCCGCATGGGGCTGTTTGAGAACCCGCGCCGCCCCGATCTTCAGCGGGCCGCCGTTGAGACTGGGCGGGCAGAACACCGGGCCGCCAACCTGAATGCAGCCCGCCAGAGCCTGGTCTTACTGCAAAACAACGGCCTGCTGCCGCTGGACCCCAAACAGTTGAAATCGATTGCTGTGATCGGCCCAAATGCCGATGATGACCTGCAGCAGTTGGGCGACTGGTCTTTGGGTTCCTGGCAGCACCCGCCAGAAGCCGGCAAACAGCCGCGCGAAAAGACTACCACCGTGCTGGATGGCATCCGCGCCCTGGCTCCACAGGGGCTAGAAGTGCGTTATGCCCGCGGCTGCTCGATCCTCGAGGACGACCTGGCGGAAATGCCCGAGGCGCTCAGCGCCGCCCAGGCATCTGATGTGGTGGTAGCTGTGGTGGGCGATCACCTGAACTTTGTCGGCGAAACGCAAAGCACCGCCACCCTCGAACTGCAAGGCGGGCAGATTGCCCTGCTTGAGGCTTTGGAAAAGACCGGCAAACCCTTCATCGTGGTGCTGGTGAACAGCAAACCGCTGGTGCTGCCGCCAGCCGCCAGGCGCGCCGCGGCCATCATCGAATTGTTCAACCCTGGCATGGAAGGCGGCCAGGCCCTGGCCGAGGCCTTGTTCGGCCTGCTGAACCCCTCTGGCAAGCTCACCATCTCCTTCCCGGTGCACGTGGGCCAACAGCCGGTGTTCTACAGCCAGGTGCGCGGTCAACACGGCACTCGCTACGCAGACCTGACCCAAGAGCCGCTCTTCCCCTTTGGGCACGGCCTCAGCTACACCCAGTTTGCCTGCTCTAACCTGCGGCTGGGTGCATCCAGCCTGGCCCAGGGAGAGACCGCCCATGTCTTTGTGGATGTCGAAAACGTTGGCAAGCGTGAAGGGGTGGAAGTTGTGCAGGTTTACGTCAGCGACCTGGTGACCTCAGCCACCTGGGTCAACAAGGCCCTCAAGGGCTTCGCTCGCCTCCAGTTAACGCCGGGCGAAAAGAAGACCGTACAGGTTGACCTGCCCTGGCAGGCCTTCCAGATCGTCAACGCTCAGGGCGATTACGTGGTGGAGCCGGGCGAATTTGAAATCCTGGTCGGCCCATCTTCACGCCACCAGGATCTATTGAAAGTAAAATTGACGATCGGTTAATTGGATCATGCGAACAGCCAGGGGCGCAGGTTTAGTTGGACGAGTGACCCCTGGCTGTTTCATTCTCTCGCGTTGACTGCTCAGCCTGCGCTGGCCCAGGGCCCTGGGGCGCCCGCTCCCCTGCCCCAACCACCAGGTAGCGCACGCCCACCACCAAGCCGGCAAAGACTACCGCCGCCAGCAAGATGACACCCGCAAAGCTCAAATCAACCCGGATCACCAGGGCCGCCGCACCCATCAAGAAACCTGCCAGGGTTAGCCCGCCCAGGCGTAGCAGATACCTGCGGATGATCCATGGCTCCAACACATCCTGCGTGTGCTTCTGCATGCGGTGGATAAAGGTAAAACAGTTCCAGCCCGCCAGGTTGAAGCATAAGGCCACCAGCGCCAACCATGCCGGTTGGTCCATCCACACAGCCAGGCCAGCCAGCCCCGTCCCAAACAAGAAGCTTACTGAAGCCAGCAGATTCGAGTGCAGGCTCCAGGCCAGGCTGTACAAGGCCACGCCCAACACTGCCGCAATGGACCCCAGCCACACCCCATGCCCGGCAAAGAGAGCGCCCAAGAGCAGTCCGCTCAACCCGGCCAGGGAAAAGAAGAGCCATTTCAAAGCCGCTCTCATTGCCACACCCCCGCCGTTGCCTGGCGCAGCACCCGGCCATAGGCGCGTATGATCTGGTCCAACGGTTGGCGCACATCCCAATCCAACACCTGCACCCCGGCCCGCTGCAGCTTTTGCACCAGCAGTTCCCGCTCCAGGTGCGCCAACCGGCCCGCCAGGATCAGGTCATCGTCTGCTGACTTTTGAGCAGCCAGCTCAAAGGCCACCGGGTTGGGGCTGACCAACAAGACGGCATAGCCGCGCGCCCTCAGCCACACCAGGTAATCTACGTCGTCTTTGACCAGGGGGCTGACCAGGATGAGCTGCGACCTGGCCGCAAACAGCCGCGTGGGCATATATTTGAGGTGGTTGAGGATGTAACTCTCGCCTACGTGGGCTCGCGCCAGGGCCTGTAAGATACGCTCACGCTGCAGCTTGCCGTAACCCGGGTAAGTCCAATCGAGGTACTGGCCATACAGCATCAATCCCACCCGGTTGCCTTCTGCCAGCAGGGTTTCAGCCAGCGAGGCAGCCGCGGTCACCGCATACTCAAAAAGGGAATGTCCATTGACCACAAAATGCGTCGCCTGGCGCAGATCCAGGATGATACCCACATTGGCAGCCCGCTCTTGCTCAAACTCATTGGTGTAGATCTCGCCCGGGCGGCGCTGGCTGGCCTTCCAGTTGATCCAGCGCATCTCGTCACCGGTCTGGTAGCCGCGCACACCGTAAAAAGAAACCCCTGGCCCGCCTACCCGCGCCGGCACATAACCTGCCGTACCGATCGTCTGACGTGGGCACAGGTGCAGGCCCGCCAGCGACGTGGTTTTTGGCAGCACCCACAGGTCGGCCTCGGCTTCTACCTGCACCGAATTCGATATCAACCCCAGCGGGTCGTGGGCCCGGATATCCAGGTGTGAAAAGCGGTACACCCCTCGCCGGGCGCGCAGGGTATATTTCAAGATGTAACCCTGGCCAGGCTTTAAGCTGAGCAGGTGCTTCGAGTCGCCATCCACCACATCCATCCCTTCAGACAGGTGATCCTCGATTTCCACCAGGCTCAGGCGCTCCCCCTGGTTGTACAACTCCACTTCCACCCTGATATCAGATCCTTCAACCACGCGCTGGGCGCTCAGGCGGCGCGCAGCGCTTACCTGCGGCTTTGGAGGGTATTGCAGCACGGCACTCGCCAAGAAAACAGCCGCCGCCAGGGCCAGCACCAGCAGGTCGCCTTTGAAATACCGCAGGCCCACCAGGATGAAGGCGTAGACTACCACGCTGAGGATCAGCACCTGCCATCTGCCCCCCAACAAAGACCTGCCCCGTAAAAGGCGGTGTTGAAAGCTCAGCGCAAGGCGCCGCCAGGCCTCCAGCGAGAATAGCTCACGAACTAACCAGCGTTCTTTCACCGTCGAACACTTCCTCACTGCTCGGGGTTTTTGGGCGCATTATTGAACACCGGCACCGGCACGGTATGCAGCACGGTTTCGATCACATCTTCAGTCACCCGGCCCTTCATCCAATACTCCGGCTGCAAGATCAGGCGGTGGATCAGCACCGGCTGGATGTAAGCCTGGATGTCGTCTGGCAAGACGTAATCGCGCTGGTCCATCACTGCCTGGGCCCGGGCCAGTTTGAGCAAAGCCAGCGAGGCGCGCGGGCTGCCGCCCACCGCCACCCTGCGGTCAGCGCGCGTTTCAGCCACCAGGGCCACAATGTACGCTTCCAGGTCAGGCTCAATGTGCACTTCTTCCACCACCTTGCGCATCTCCAACAAAGCGGCAGCATCGATCACCTGGGTCAGGCGGATCTCATCCTGCCGGCGCTCCCGCCGGCGGGCCAGGATCTCGCGTTCTTCCTTTTGGTCTGGGTAACCCAAGTTCAGCTTGATCAAAAAGCGGTCCAGTTGAGCCTCGGGCAAGGGGAAAGTACCCTCATATTCAATGGGATTTTGCGTGGCGATCACCAAGAAAGGCTGCGGCAGTGGCAGCGTCTCACCCTCCAGGGTGACCTGGTTTTCTTGCATGGCCTCTAACAGCGCCGATTGTGTTTTGGGCGAACCCCGGTTGATCTCATCGGCTAAGAGGATATTGGCGAACACCGGCCCACGGCGCAGTTCAAACTGATCGGCGCTCCGGTTGTAGATATACCCACCCGTAATGTCCGCTGGCAGCAGATCAGGGGTGAACTGGATGCGCTTGAAGTCCAGCCCCAGGGCCGTTGCAAAGCTGCGAGCAATCAGGGTTTTACCCAGGCCGGGGTAATCTTCAACCAAGACATGCCCCCCTGCCAAGAAGGTAGCCATGATCTTTTCCAGCCCGCTGCGCTTGCCCACCACAGCCCGGCCAACCTCATTCAAAACTTTCTGGCACAACTCAGCCGTCTCAGAAATGCCGATCGTCATATTGGTTCTCCAATTCCTTTTCGATAAAATCAATCGCTTTCAAGATCAATGCATCTGAACTGGTTTCGGATGGGCGGCCAAATATCTGCTGCCAGCGGTTTGCAGAAGGCTGGTCGGCCCAACGCTGTAAACCTTTGCGGAAATAGGCTTGCAAGTCTGGCGGCAGGTCGAGCGTGCCTGCCCGCAGGGCATCTGCCACCTCGCGCTCGCCCATGCGCAGGCGCATGGCCAGCGTGCTGATCGCCAGGCGCGTCAGGGTTTGGTTCAGCCGCATCTTATAGAATATATGCTGGCGGTTGCGCACAATATTGGTCAGTTCTTGCACCCGCAAATTGCCGTGGTGCGCCGCTTCTTCCCGCTTGCCCGCGGGCACAAAGACCGTCCCGCTCAGGCTGTACAAGGCCAGGCCAGCCGCCACCAACAGCAGTAACCCCCAATAGTAAACCTGCGGAAAATTCAAATACAACACCAACAAGGTCCGGGCCATCCCCGCCAACAGATCCCACAAGAAGGTGCGCAGTAAGAGCCAGGCACCGATCACGCCAATCAAGGCCAGCAGGCTTGCAATTGCCCAGCGCGCCCCTGTCAAAAGGCGCCTTCGGCTGAGGGCAGGTGGACGGATCAAAGGCCGCCTTCCAATGCCTCGACCACGCTGGCCAGGCACTGCTCTGCTTCGGATTCTTCAGTGGGGCTGAAAGACTTGTTCCCGTAGCGCACGTCCTCGAACAAGCGCGTCAGGCGCTGCACCTCGTGCCCGGGTAAGCCGGCATCTTCTAACTGCCGCGCAAATTCTCGCGGGGTCATTCCGGCCTGGCGCTGGAGGCTGTTCTTCTCAGAAGCGATATTTTGCATCTGGTAATAACAACGTAAGATGGCGTTTTTGAGGTCCCCCCCGGCCCGTATTTCATCCAGCGCGGCCCGGGCCGGGATGATGAACTCAGGAACCGCCTCAGGCTTGCGCCGCCTGGAAAGCATCCAGGCCACCCCCGCCAGCCAAAGTGTCACGATCACCGCCAGGGCGATCATCAGCCCCACAAGGTTGACCAGCAATTCATTCGGAACCACATCTGGCACGCTGGGGGCAGGTTCGGTTGCCTCTTCGCGCTGGATCGTCACGGGTGCATCGACCGAAGCTGCTTGGTCGGGATAAATCGTCCCAGCATTGGGCGTGAGAACCAATGCTGCTGCGAGCAAGAATAAGACAAAGAGCAAGTGTAAAGCGCGCCGGGGCCGCAGTTGGGGATAGCGCCACAGCAGGTAGATGTAGACTGGCAAAAAGAGGGCCGTCAGCACAGCCAGCAGCATCGCAAACGGGAACAGGTCCAGGCTCCCTTGATTCCGTGAAGATTCTGTAGCATGCGGCTGTAGTGTTTCTCGGACACGGATAGCAGGGTCTAATTGAATCTGCCCAATCGCGTTCACCAAGATCACCAACGCTACCAGCGCTGCCAGCAGTCCAAATAAGATCAAACTACGTTTAACGGTAGGGGAATGCATAAACTCATTTTACTACATTCGCAACTGAATGTTCATCCCAGCCGCTGATTGTCATTTTCAGCATCCCAAGAGAAGCGCCCCATATCCGTTTATAATAAGCAAATGGAAAATTACCCCATCACCGCCACCTTGGGCCCTGCCAGCAGTATTGAAGCTGTGTGGAGGGCCATGTTATCCGCCGGGGCCACAGGTTTTCGCCTCAACACCTCGCACCTGGAATTGGAACAGCTTTGGGCCTGGCTAGAGCGGCTAGAGCCGTTCTTGAGCGCCTGCCAGCCGCGCCCCGCCCTCACCCTGGATCTACAAGGCAGCAAATGGCGGCTGGGGCATTTTGCCCCCCTGGAACTGTCTGCCGGGCAGGTCGTCGAGCTGGTGCTTGCCCCCTCCAGTGACCAGCCGGGCCGCCTGCCGGTGCCCCACGCCGATTTCTTCCAGGCCGCCCCCATCTCCAGCCCTGAACTGCGCTTGAACGATGCCAGGGTTCACCTGCAAGTCGAATCCATCGCTGCCGAGCGCCTGCTTGCCCGCGTCACGCGCCCCGGCAGGCTCTCGGCGCATAAAGGCATCACCTACCTGGATTCAGGATTCCGCAGCGAAACGCTGAGCGAAAAAGATGAACAGATCATCCGGCAGGCAAATGAACTGCCGGGAATCTGCTATGCCATCTCATACCTGCGCGATGCCGCCGAGATGCGCCGATACCGCGCCTGGCTGGGCCCGCAGGCGTACTTGGTTGCCAAGCTGGAACGAGCCCAGGCTGTGGCCGAGGCCAAACAGATTGCACTGGATGCAAACGAACTGTGGGTGTGCCGTGGCGACCTGGGGGCCGAGCTGGGCCTGCCCGGCATGGCCCGGGCAGTGCACAACATCTCAGGGCTGGTACACCGGCTGGCTTGCCCGGTGCTGATGGCTGGGCAGGTGCTGGAGCATATGACGGCTGGAGACGGACCAACGCGGGCTGAGGTTTGCGCCTTGCACGATGCCCTGGCGCTGGGCTACCGCGGCTTTGTGCTCTCAGATGAGACCGCCATCGGGCAGCACCCGGTGGAAGCCTGCCAGGCCGCGGCCATGTTCCGGGCTGAGGGCTGAACCTTCGGGCCTACCTCTCAAGCCTGGCCCGGGTAACCTGGTTCGGCTGGGGCAGGTTCTAAGAGTTTCAACCGGTCCACAAAGTCGATCAAGACACACATTTCTTGCATCCCGGCGATATGCCAGAGAAGATCCAATCTTTTTGCCGCAGCCGCGGCCAGCCGGTGCCGCAAACCCGGGGTGAGATCCTGCGCGTGGCGCTCGAAAGCCTGGTGCTCAAATACCGCCTGGTCCTGGAGTATCTGGAAGCGCTGACCGGCAAACGCCTGGCGCCGATCCACATCATCGGCGGCGGCACGCAGAACCGCCTGCTCAACCAGCTCACGGCCAATTGCACCGGGCGCAGCGTGGTGACCGGCCCCGTGGAAGCCACGGCCATTGGCAACATCTTATTGCAAGCCATTGCCCTTGGGCACCTTGACTGCCTGGCCCAGGCGCCTGCCCTGGTGCGCCGTTCCTTCGATGTTACCCTGTATTCCCCTGACCAAACAGAAGCCTGGGATCTGGCCTTTGCCAGGCTGAAAACCCTGCTGAACCAAAACCGATCTTGACCCCAAACAAACCGAAAGGACCGATCAACATGCTCGAAGCACCTTATCCCCAATTAGACGACCTGCTGACCATGATGGGCGAGGCCGGGCGCCACCTGGCTGAGATCGAAGCCTGCGAAGGCGCAGCCGGCAATATTTCTATCTGTGTGCGCTGGCCGCTTGAACCGCGCCGCAGGTTTCCCATCCTTAGCCCAATCGACCTGCCCCAGCCTGTGCCAGAATTAGCCGGTGCCACCTTCGTGGTCAGCGGCTCGGGCCGGCGTTTGCGCGAGATCAAAGACGACCCCTGCGCCAACCTGGCCTGCCTGGTGGTGAACGATGGCGGGCGCAGCGCCAACGTGTACACTTCGCCTCAGCGCCGCTTTGAACGCGTGACCAGCGAATTCAATTCGCACCTGGCCGTGCACTACGACCAGGTCACTGCCACCGGCACCAACTTCCACGCCATCATCCATGCCCAGCCCCTGCGCCTGACCTTCCTCAGCCACATCCCACGCTACCAGGATGAGCAGTATCTGAACACCCACCTGCTGCGCTGGCAGCCCGAGGCCATCATCAACCTGCCGGAAGGGATCGGCTTTATCCCCTTCTGTGTCCCGTCTTCTTCTGAACTCATGGCCGCCAATGTCGAATGCCTGCGAAAACACCGCCTCGTCATCTGGGCCAAGCACGGCGTCATGGCACGTTCAGATATCTCGGTTAAGCGCGCCGCCGACCTGGTGGAATATGCCGAAACCGCCGCCAAGTATGAATACCTGAACCTGGGCATCGGCGAGATCGGCGAAGGCCTGGACGCACAGGAAATTCGCACCATTGCCGACACGTTCCACATTCAACAAAGGGTTTTCTAAACAGAACAGTTTGTCCCCAATACCCTTGTCATATTTGGACAAATATTGTACAATATATCGTGTACGATATAATCCATCGCGACAATAACGCCCGCGTCAAAACCGGCAAATGAGATGAACAAATGGCCTACGAACAACTCAAGTTAGAAAATCAACTCTGTTTTCCACTCTATGCTGCTTCTCGGCTGGTCATCCAGGCATACCAGCCCCACCTGGAGAAGCTGGGCCTTACCTACCCCCAGTACCTGGTGCTCATGATCCTATGGGAAACAGACAACCTCTCGGTCAACGAGATTGCACACCGGCTGATCCTGAACACCAACACGATCACGCCGGTCTTAAAACGCATGGAAGCCCAGGGTCTTATCGCCCGCAAGCGTTCGGAAGAAGATGAGCGCCGGGTGATCGTCACCCTCACCCCCAAGGGCAAGCAGTTACAGATCGAAGCCGCCCCCATCCCCGAGAAATTGGTGGCAGGCCTGGTTTCGGACGACATCAACCTGCATGAACTACAGGCATTGAAGGATCAGCTTCACATGCTCATCCATCACCTATCCAATCAACAAGCCTAGCCCACCGGCTGGCACAATCTGGAGATATTCTGATGACAATTCTAAAACCATTCCTTATCGTAGGCTTCTCGGGCAGTTTGCGCAAAAGCTCGTATAACTCGGCCCTCTTACATGCCGCGGCTGAACTGCTGCCCCCTGGAGTGACGTTGGAGATCATTGATCTCGCGCCCCTGCCCATGTTCAACCAGGATTTCGAGAAACCGTTTCCCGAGGCAGTGAACGCCTTCCGCAGCCAATTGGCCCAGGCTGACGCCCTCCTGATCGCCTCGCCCGAATACAACAGCTCGATCACCGGCGCCCTGAAAAACGCCCTCGACTGGGCCTCTCGTTCGCCTCAGCCGCCTTTGCAGGGCAAGCCGGTCGCCATCATGGGCGCCAGCACGGGCAATTTTGGCACCCTGAGAGCCCAACTGCACCTGCGCCAGATCTTGACCCACGTTGGTGCACTGCCCCTGGGCAAGCCCGAGGTGCTGGTGGCGCGCGCTGAGCAGGCTTTCGATGCAGATGGTAAACTGGTAGACACCGCCGCCCGCGGCTTCTTGCGCGATCTGCTGCTAGCCCTGGCCAAATGGTCTGCGCGCGTGTCCCCACCCTCTGCATAACACGAACTCCTTTTCTCCATTCAACCCAATTTGAAAGGATAAGTGCCTTACTATGAAAACAACCGATCTCAAGTCCATCCTCACGTTCTTCGTTTTGATCATCATTGGCATCCTGGTGGCGCTGGCTGGCAGCCAGGGCAGCACCCAGGTTGCAGGCATCCCGCTTTTTGCCCTGTTGGTTGGCCTGGCCTTCTTGGTCCAATGGCTGGTCTTCATCCCAGCTTACCTACGCCAGACCGAACATTTCTTCGACCTGACGGGCAGCATCACTTACATCACCCTCACCACGTTGGCCCTGGTGCTGACCAGCGCTGCAGATAGCAGGGCCATGCTGCTGTGGGCGCTGGTTGCCATCTGGGCAGGCCGCCTGGGGACCTTCCTCTTCGGGCGCGTCAGAAAAGCTGGGCGGGATGATCGATTTGACGACATCAAGCCTTCGTTCATCCGCTTCCTGAATGTTTGGACCATCCAGGGCCTGTGGGTCACTTTCACCGCCGCGGCCGCCTGGATTGGAATCACCACCGCCAACCGCAAAGAGCTGGACTTGTTTGCCCTGGTGGGCTTCTTGGTGTGGATCTTGGGGTTTGGCATAGAAGTGGTGGCCGACTATCAAAAAAGCCGTTTCAACGCCAATCCCGAGAATAAAGGTAAGTTCATTCACACCGGCCTGTGGTCTCGCTCCCGCCACCCCAACTACTTCGGCGAGATCGTCTTGTGGATTGGTGTCATGATCATCGCCTTGCCGGTTCTGCAAGGCTGGCAGTGGGTGGCCCTGATTTCACCGGTTTTTGTCACCCTGCTTCTAACCCGCGTCAGCGGCATCCCACTGCTTGAGCAGAAGGCCGACGCGAAATGGGGCGGGCAGGAAGATTATGAAGCCTACAAGAAGGCAACACCCGTGTTGATCCCCAAGCTGTAGGACAACCAGGCAAAGAAGGAAAAGACCATGAAAATCGCAAAAATGATCGCTTTGGCCGGCCTGCTGGCCATGACGGGCATCTTGATCTATGGCTTTACAATCGGAGATTTTGCGGCTGAGGGCGCCAAGCTCTTGTCCATGCCTTGGGGCATTGTCTCGCTGGTAGATCTGTATGTTGGTTTCGCCCTCTTCTCATGCTGGATCGTATTCCGTGAAAAGGCCCTGCTCCCATCGATCATCTGGGTGGTCGTGATGATGGTCATGGGCTTCTGGGCTGGTGCGCTGTACACCTTCATCGCACTTCACACCAGCGGTGGCGACTGGAAGCGCTTCTGGTATGGCAAGCGCGCCCAATCTTAAGAATCTTGTCTACGGTTAAGGGTATAATACAAAACTTGAGTGCCCTGGCGGTTGAATGACGGCAGGTGCAAAGATCACCCCTCCGTGAACCTGGGTGATCCATCGTTTTATGATCGCAGAGTAATGCTATGGATGTGAAATATCGTTTTGGAAAATGGATATTGGGCCTGGCAGCCAGCTTGATGCTTGGCCTGGGGGCCTGTCAATCGGCACAGCCGCTTGCCACCCCCCTGGCAGGCGAGACCGGCGTAGCTTCTGCCACCGAGACTGCCCCACCTATCCAGTTGCCATCCCCCACACCGGCCCCAACGCAATCACCGACCCCTGAAGCCACCAATACCCCCGCCCCTAGCCCCACGCCCACAGCGGTTTTTTACGAACCGGCTGGCTGCTGGCAGCCGCCCGACGATTATACCCACGTACAGGCCAACGGTCACACCCTCAACGCCCGCACCCTTAGCATGCTGCAACAGGCTGCTTTGCTGTACGGCGGCGAGATTGATGTAACCGGTGCAGCCATCGTCCAGGGCAGTTACGGCGATTATCCCCTGGGCGAACCAGAGGCCCATCTTGGCGGCGGCGTGGTGGATATCTCAGTCGTCCGCCCCAACACCAGTGCCATTCTATATATGGAAATCGAGCCCCTCATCCGGGCGCTGCGCACGGTGGGCTTTGCCGCCTGGCTGCGCGAGGCTGAGACGGAAAGCGGATTGGGGTTCCACATTCACGCTGTTGCCATCGGCGATGCTGAGCTCTCGCCCGCCGCCCAAGACCAGCTCACCGGCCCCGCCGGTTACCTGCGCGGCGGTGACGGCCTGGCCGCGGTCGACAGCGAAGCGTCGTCCGACAAATACGGCGGCCCGTTGATCTGCCGCTGGATGCTGGAGGCCGGTTACACCGATCTGCGCCCGCCCACAGCCGCCCCAACCCCCTCCATGGCCTGGCAAGAACGCCTGCGCCTGGCATCCCTGGCTTACCAGGCCTTCTATCCTGAAGACGCCGAGCAGATCGCCCGCAGCCTGGACTTCTTGGAGGGCGAGAACGAATCGGCCGAAAATATCTGCGGCCCGCTGGCTGCCGCCATCCTGCGCGATGCCGGCTTGCTGCCCAACCAACCCGGTCCCATACAAGACCTCAAATCTTTCTGGCAGGCTCGCCCCATCACCAATGGCCGCCCCTGGAACATGTTCCCCGAGCGCGACTATGAAGTCTTCCACTATGATACCCCCCTGGCTGAGTTTGACTTTATCGCCTGGCCCTTACAGCCCGGGGATTTCTTGTATACCTACGCTGAACATTCTGGTTTCGAACACATGTTTGTCGTCACCGAGGTCGATGCCGAAGGGCGTGCTTACACCGTCACCAACCAGAACCAATCCTGGGGCAATGATATCTGGGGCAGCATGCTGATCCTGCGCTATATGCTCTACGACCCCACCACCCCTGGCGCAGGGATCATTTACAACGAATGGAGTGATCGCCGCCTGGGCCTGACGGGGCATGCCGGCTTTGATGTGCTGCGCAGGCGCGGCCTGGAGGCTGGCTCAACTTTCGAATACACCGTCCGCCCCGGCGACACCCTGCCCGAGTTGGCTGTTCGTTTTGGCACCGCGCTCGATCTTAGCGCCGCGCTCGATCTTGACGCCGCGCTTGCAAACCTGGTTCAAGCCAATCCCGGCCTGGACTTGTACAACCTGCAGGTGGGGCAACTGCTCACCATCTCTATCCCACCTTATACCCCCAGCCCATCAGAGCCCGCCGCGAACCAGCTTCCATAAAGACCTTTGGGGTGATACAATTAAGGATTATTCATGAAATTCGCTATTTTCTATAAAAGATATAGGCTATAATTTTCTTATGCAACGCTTGCGAAAATACTCCTGGTTGATCATCGTCGTCGTTCTGCTGGCAGTGGTCCTGAGCCTGCCGCCGGTCTGGTCGCGGGTCACCTATCACTCACGCGAACTCTATCGCACGGTCTTATACTGGATCAGGCCGCCCAGCGAAGCGGTCTTCGTCCCATCGACGCTGAACGAGGGCACTGAAACCACCCCGCCCCCCATCCAGGTCACAGAGACCCCGCTTCCTCTGCCTACCCTTGAGCCAACCGCACCTCCGACGCAAGCCGCTGAAGCCACCCTTGCGCCAACCGCTACGCCAGCCCCCACGGCCACACCCGCCCCCCTGCCGCCTTCTGCTTTACTGACCGGCATCCAGTGCGAACGCCAGTTCATGAACAACTGCGGCCCGGCTACGCTCTCGATGTATCTTTCCTTTTACGATTGGGGCAAAGATCAGATTGCAGCCGCGTCAGAGCTCAGGCCCAACGAGAAGGATGTCAACGTGATGCCTTCTGAGCTGGCGGATTTTGTCAACGAACACACCCCACAGCGTGCCCTCTGGCGCTATGGCGGCGACCTGCAAACCATTCGCTCTCTGGTCAGTGGCGGGTTCCCGGTGATGATCGAGAGGAGCTTTGAGCCGTATTCCTTAAGAAGTGATGGTTGGATGGGCCACTACAACCTGATCGTTGGCTACGATGATGGCATCGAATCGCTCACCGTCCAGGATTCTTACCTCATGAGTTACCCCCCATGGGGAGGAGAAATCCCGGTAGAAACATGGGATACTTTCACTGGATTTGCTTTCTCGTACAGCGAGTTGGAGCAGACCTGGCGAGCATTCAACAATGTATTCGTCGTGGTTTACCCACCGGAAAAAGAAAACGAGGTGCTCAACCTGCTCGGCCCTCTGGCCAGCGAGGAAGAGGCCTGCCGCATTGCCTATGACCGTGCCATGGGAGAAACCTCCACAATGGCAGATATCCGCGATCAATTCTTTGCCTGGTTCAATGCCGGCACCAGCCTGGTATGCCTGCAAGATTACGCCGCTGCCGCCACCACATACGACACCGCCTACGGCATCTACCCCGATATCCCGCAGGATTCTCGCCCTTACCGCATGCTCTGGTATGAAACCGGTCCCTACCCTGCTTACTACTACTCAGGGCGCTACCAGGATGTCGTCAACCTGGCAAGCCAGACCCTGGGCTACATGGCCGAACCGGTTTTGGAAGAAAGCTATTACTGGCGCGCCTTATCCTACAACGCACTCGGCAAAACCAATCTTGCTGCTGCTGATCTGCGCACCAGCCTGGAATACCACCCTGGTTTTCCTCCCAGTATCGCCTTGCTCAAAGAGCTTGGCATGCTTCCATAAGAATTTGACTACTTTGAGGAGAAAAAGAAAGTGATCTTAAACACCCGTTGTATTTTCCCACGGAGGATCCCATGACCCCAACCATGGAAAAATCACAACCCTTACCGTTAAAGAAGGTATTGGCCAATCGCTGGTTCCCCATCGTCTTATTGGTGATCCCATTGCTCATTGCCCAGGGGGTTACGCCGGCTTATAGTTCCTATACGCCCAGCGAACACATCCTCGACACGCCCAACCCATCGCTCACCGCCACTCCCACCGTCACCAGGACCATGGCGCCAACTGCCACGCTGACAAGCACCCCCACGCCGCTCACCCCAGAAATCATGGTCAAGGTATCGGGGAATACGGTCAACCTGCGCACTGGCCCCGGCACCAACTTTTCAATCGTTCACAAGCTCAATTTCTATGAACACCTGATTCTCTTGGGACGGTTGAATGATGATTCCTGGCTGTACGTCAAAACATTAGACGGCTTTGAGGGCTGGGTGAAAACGACATTGGTTAACCTGGTTGGTATTGATGTCAATGATCAGCCCATCGCAACCCCGGCGCCCCCCCCTGAAGCCTTGATCACTGTATCCAATGGCCCGGTCAACCTGCGCACTGGCCCTGGCATGCACTATGCAAAGGTCCTCCGGCTGGTGTATGGCGATCAATTGGTGCTGCTGGGACGGGTAAAGGATAATAGCTGGGTTTACGTAGAAGCAGCCGATGGCCAGGAAGGCTGGGTTCAGACGATGTACGTCAACCTGGGCCGGGTCAACCTTGGCTACGATTACTTCCCGGTTGAAACGCCGCCTCCCACCGAAACCTCAACGCCAGTCGTCTTGCAAGACGTCGAAGGGCATTGGATCGATATTGATCTAAGCGAGCAGACCCTGCGGGCTTACGATGGCACCACCCTGGTGAACACCTTCCTGGTTTCTACCGGGCTGTACCAATACCCCACAGAGGTCGGGCAGTATCATATCTTTGTCATGTATCGCTTTGCAGATATGCATGGCAGCGATTATTTCCTGCCAGATGTGCCCTATACCATGTATTATTCGGGTGATTTCGCCATCCATGGCACTTATTGGCACCACAACTTCGGACAGCCAATGAGCCACGGCTGTGTCAACATGGATACCAGAGATGCAGAATGGCTTTACAACTTCTCTGAGGTTGGTACGCTGGTGAACATTCACCGTTGAAGCGCGGCACAAGAATCTGATGCCTGGCTGGAACACCCCGCTTAACCGGTTGACATCATGGACCCATTGATCCTGTTAACTGGCACGGTTCTATCGGGCATCCTCCTGGCGGCCTGCGCGCCGCTGTTGTACCGCCGCCTGGGGGCTTACGCTGCTGGGCTGGCGCTCTTTCCGCTTGCTATCTTCATCCAACTGTGCCTCGCCATTCCGGCGCTGGCCGCCGGAGCTACCTGGCAGGCGGCGCTCCCCTGGGTGCCGAGCCTGGGATTGAGCCTGAACGTCAAGCTCGACGGCCTGGGCCTGGTGATGGCACTGCTCATCTCAGGCATTGGCGCCCTGGTCATCATCTATGGCGGCGCATACCTCAAAGGCCATCCCTTCTTGGGACGCTTCTACAGCCTGGTGATCCTGTTCATGACCGCCATGCTGGGGGTGGTGCTGAGCAACAACGCCCTGCTCCTGTTCGTCTTTTGGGAGCTGACCAGCATCTCATCCTTCTTCCTGATCGGCTTTGAGCATCACAAAGCCAACGCCCGCGCCGCCGCCTGGCAGGCCCTGCTGGTCACCGGCTCAGGCGGGCTGGCGATGCTGGCTGGTTTTGCCCTGCTGGGCAAGATCACCGGCTCATTTGAGATCAGCCAGTGGATCGAAAGTTCTGCCGCTGTCATCGCCCATCCCCTCGCTCCGGCTGCCTTCTTGCTGATCTTAGCGGGGGCCGCCACCAAATCGGCCCAGTTCCCCTTCCACTTCTGGCTGCCCAACGCCATGGAAGCCCCCACGCCGGTCAGCGCGTACCTGCACTCAGCCACCATGGTCAAGGCCGGGGTCTACCTGCTGGCCAGGCTCTTCCCCGTCTTCGGCGGGTTAGCGCTGTGGCCGGTGGTGGTTACCACTCTTGGGCTGGTCACCCTGGTCGGCGGGGCCCTGCTGGCATTGGCCCAAACCGACCTGAAACGACTGTTGGCTTACACCACCATCTCAGCCCTGGGCTCGATGGTTTTCTTCCTCGGCCTGGGTACATCATTGGCGGTCAAAACTGCCGTTGCCGTATTGATCGCCCACGCCCTCTACAAAGGGGCTTTGTTTTTGGTGGCAGGCAGCGTGGATCATGGCACCGGAACCAGAGATATCGCCATCCTAGGCGGCATTGGGCGCGCCATGCCCTTCACCGCCGCAGCCGCCGGGCTGGCGGGGCTTTCGATGGCTGGCATCCCCCCCCTGCTGGGCTTCATTGCCAAAGAACTGATGTACGAAACAACCTTAGAATCCACCCTGCCCGCACTGCTGAGCGGACTGCTTTTGGTTGCCAATGTGGGCATGGTGGCCGTGGCCGGATGGGTCGGTTACCGTCCGTTTTGGGGCCAACCTGGCCAGGAAGATCTGCATCCCCACGAAGGAAGCGCAGGGTTGTGGCTTCCGCCCATCCTCCTGGCCGCATTGAGCCTGCTGCTGGGGGCATTCCCCCAATTGGCCGGAAAGTGGCTGGTGGCACCTGCCGCCCAGGCCGTTTGGCAGGCGACCCTATCCGTCAAGCTGTCGATCTGGCACGGCCTCACCCCCATGCTTGGGCTCAGCGCCTTGACCCTTCTGCTGGGCATCGGCCTGTCGGCCGCCAGGCAGCGCCTCCAGCCGGCCATTGCCCGCTTCTGGCATGCCCTGGCCAAGTTTGGCCCGGCGGCCCTCTACCCGCGCAGCTTGCACACCGTCCTCTCCTTTGCCGCCTGGCAAACCAACTTGCTGCAAAGCGGCTATTTACGCCTCTACGTGGGCTCAATCATCTTGTTCACCGTCGTTCTGGCCATATTTACCATGGCCAGGCAATCGATCCAATTGGTTCTTCCGACCATCAGCCCGCCGCGCTTTTACGATGTCATCCTGATCGGCATCATCTTGACGGCAGCTTTTCTGGTGACGCGCGCCCGCTCTCGCCTGGCTACCATGGCCCTGCTTGGTTCGATCGGCTTCAGCATTGCCGTCATCTTCTTGCTTTACAGCGCGCCTGACCTGGCCATGGTGCAGTTCGCCATTGAGACCCTGACCGTGATCTTGTTCGTCTTGGTGCTCTACCGCTTGCCAAAGTTCAAACAGCTCAGCAGCCAGAGCGCCAAGATCACCGATATGCTGGTGGCGTTGATGGGCGGGATATTGATGACCGGCCTGATGCTGATCGTTTCGGCGCACAATTCTGACGCCCACCTGGCCCGCTATTTTGTAGAGAACAGCTTGCCGCTGGCCAACGGGCGCAACATCGTCAACGTGATCCTGGTGGATTTCCGCGGCTTTGACACCATGGGAGAGATCACCGTGCTGTCGATTGCTGCCCTGGGCGTCTTCAGCCTGATCAAGCTGGCAGCCGGTGGGAAGAAAAAGCGCCAGGTGCCGCTTGCAAGAGGGAAAAAATAATGCAGCGTTCTATTCTGCTCTCGTTTGCAGCTCGCTACCTGATGCCCTTGATGCTGGTCTTCTCTGTCTTCCTGCTTATCCGCGGCCACAACGAGGTTGGCGGCGGTTTTGCCGGCGGCCTGGTGGCCACCAGTGCACTGATGCTGTATGCTATTGCCCTTTCTCCGGCCGCGCTGCGCAAACTGCTGCCCGTTGAGCCGCGCCTGCTGATCAGCATTGGCCTGCTCTCCGCCTTTTCCAGCGGGGTGATCCCCATGCTGGCAGGCAAGCCGTTCATGACCGGGCTGTGGCTGAAATCTCCCATTCCTGTGATTGGCAAGGTGGGCACGCCGCTCTTGTTCGATACCGGCGTCTACCTGGTGGTCATCGGCGTGGTGGTGTGGATCCTGCTGACCCTGGCGGAGGAGTGACATGGTACTGCTCTTAGCCATTACTGCCGGTGTGCTCTTCGCCAGCGCCATTTACATGATCCTGCGCCGCAGCCTGATGAAAATCTTGGTCGGCCTGCTGCTGATCAGCTACGCCGTCAACCTGCTGCTCTTCGCTTCAGCCGACCTCATCCCTGCCCGCCCTGCCCTGGTGGCTGCAGACAGCCTGCTGCCCCCCGCCACTTATGCCGACCCCGTGCCCCAGGCCCTCATCCTGACCGCCATCGTCATCAGCTTTGGCCTGACGGCTTTTGCCGTCGTCTTGATGCGCCAGGTTTACGGCACATTGGGCACCGATGACCTGTACGAGATGCGCTGTACCGACGTGCCCTGCCAGGAAGTTGAGATCGCCAGCGAAGAAGAACTGCTGGAGGAGCCGCTGTGATCGCCCTACCCATCTTACTGCCGCTCCTGTTTGGCATCTTGAGCCTGTTTGCCTGGCAATCGGTGCGCTGGCAAAAAACGCTCAGCCTGGCTGGGGCCACTGCCCAACTGGGGGCCGCCCTCTGGCTGCTGGTCACCGTTCAGCAGAACGGCATCCAGCATCTGCCTGTGGGCAGTTGGCCGGCCCCCTTTGGCATTGTGCTGGCCGTGGATCTGCTCAGCGCCATCATGGTGGCAGTCGCCGCGGTAGTGGCCCTGGTGGTGGCAGCTTACAGCCAGGTTGCCATAGACCCGCCCCGGGTGCAGTTTGGCTATTACCCGCTCTTCTTCTTTTTGCTCATGGGCGTTAACGGCGCCTTCATCACCGGCGACCTCTTCAACCTGTACGTGTGGTTTGAGGTCATGTTGATGAGCTCCTTCGTCATGCTGGCCCTGGGTGGCGAGCGTCCCCAAATCGAAGGCGCCATCAAGTACGTGATCCTCAACTTGCTTTCCTCCACCCTGTTCCTGTCAGCGGTGGGCCTGCTTTACAACCTGGGTGGCACCCTCAACATGGCCGACCTGGCCCTGCGCTTGCCCAGGCTCGAGTCGAGCGGCCAGGTCACCCTGGTCGCCATGCTCTTCCTGGTGGCCTTCGGGATCAAATCGGCCATTTTCCCGCTCTTCTTCTGGCTCCCGGCTTCTTATCACACCCCGCCGGTTACCATCACGGCCCTCTTCTCAGGGCTGTTGACCAAGGTAGGCGTATATGCCCTCTTCCGGGTGTTTACCTTGCTCTTTGTGCAAGATACCGCCTATACCCACATCATCATCCTGGTGATTGCTGGCTTCACCATGGTCACCGGCGTTTTTGGGGCCGCGGCCCAAACCGACCTGCGCCGCCTGCTTTCCTTCCACATCGTTAGCCAGATTGGCTACCTGCTGATGGGCCTGGGCCTCTTCAGCCAACCAGCCCTGGCGGCCGGCATCTACTTCATGGTGCACGTCATCCTCGCCAAAACTTCGCTCTTCTTGGTGGCGGGCATTGTAGAAAAAATGGACGGCTCCTTTAACCTCAAAGAGCTGGGCGGCATTTACAGCGCTCGCTTTGGTGTGGCCCTGCTCTTCTTGCTGCCCGCCCTCTCGCTGGCTGGCCTGCCCCCCCTCTCGGGTTTCTTTGCCAAGCTGGCCCTGATCGTAGCCGGCTTCGAACTTCAGCAGTATCCCATTGTCGCCGCCGGCTTGGCCGTCAGCCTGATGACCCTTTACTCGATGACCAAGATCTGGAACGAAGCCTTTTGGAAAGAGCCCCATGACCCGGCCCACCGCCCGGCCCACAAGCCCATCTCAGCCTGGCTGTGGGTTCCCACCGCCGCCCTGGTGCTGCTCTCGCTCTTGGCCGGTATCCTGGCAGAACCCCTGCTGAACCTGGCAAACCAGGCCGCCGCTCAGCTCGTCGATCCATCCATCTATATCCAGGCGGTGTTAGGAGCCATGCCATGAGCCTGCTCTTGCTGAACATCCTGTTAGCCATCGCCTGGGCGGCCTTGACCGGCAGCTTCGAACCGGTGGACCTGCTCTTCGGCTTTGGACTGGGCTACCTGGTCTTGTGGCTCATCACCCGCATGGGCAAAACGCCCAAATACTTCCGCCAGATCCCGCTGGTGTTGGGATTGCTGGGGGTCTTCCTGGTCGATCTGCTGCGCGCCAATATCCGCATGGCTGGCATCATCCTCTCGCCGCACATGAAGCTGCGCCCGGCCGTGGTGGCTGTGCCATTGATCCTGAAATCCGAAAGCGCCATTATCCTATTGTCCAATATGATGACCCTCACCCCGGGCACGCTCAGCCTGGATATTTCCACTGACCGGAACACGCTGTTCATGCACACCGTCTACCTGGACGACCCCGAAGAATTCAAACGCCAGCTTCTTACTGGCTATGAACGCCGGCTGAAGGAGTTGTTTGAAGCATGAGTGAGCTGATCTGGAATATCATCCTGCTCATCTTGTCGGCCGGCCTGATCTTTGCCTTCATCCGCCTGGTGCGCGGCCCCTATTTGCCCGACCGGGTGATCGCGCTGGACCTGATCAGCATCCTGGCATTGGGTTTCATCGTGGTCTATGCGGTGCGTTTTAACCAACCGAGCTTTCTCGATGTGGCCATCATCCTGGCAGTGATCTCTTTCTTGGGTACGGTGGCCTTCGCTTATTATCTAGAAAGGAGATGGTGATGCTGCGCGAAGTGGTTGTGGTGGGTCTAATATTGGGCGGCGCCATCTTCATGGCGTTGGCTGGCCTGGGGATGCTGCGCATGCCGGATCTTTTCTTACGCATGTCATCCTCTGCCAAAGCAGGCACGCTGGGCGCCGGGCTGATCTTGCTAGGCGCGGCCATCCACTTCGACAATTTCAGCATTTATACCCGCGCCTTGGCCATCATCATCTTTCTCATGCTCACCGCACCGGTGGCAGCCCACATGATCGGCCGGGCCGCCTACTTTGACGGCGTGCCCCTGTGGGAAGGCACCGTGCAAGATGACCTGCGAGGCCATTACCGGGCGTCTACCCATGCCTTAGAGACAACCACAATCCCCCAAAACGACAGACCCATCACAGATATCGAAGCCGACCCCGAAACAAGCGATTTCGATCGGTGAGCGTATGCTCGCCTACCATATTCCAAAAATCGTCGGAGCAAACATAGGTTGATGGCTGGCTTTTGCCCGCTTGCATTATAATTAACAGCAGCACACACAGAATCAGGCCCATATCCAACACATTTGAGAAAGAGGAGTGATCGGATGAACACTGTTGCGCAGATACTCAAAGCCAAAGGTAAATCGGTTTGGACGATCTCAGAAGATGCCCTGGTGACCGATGCATTAAAGGTTTTTGCCGAGCACCGGGTTGGCTCGGTTGTGGTTATGAACGGCACCTCTCTGGTTGGGATATTCACCGAGCGCGATTTTGCCTATAAGTTGGGCGTAGATGCAAAAGACCCATCCCAAACCAAAATCGCAGACGTGATGACCCGCGAGGTGATCACCGTGAACCCAAAACAATCGGTGACCGTCTGCATGGCCCTGATGACGGAAAATCATATTCGCCATTTGCCGGTTGTGGATGGCGCCCGACTGGTCGGCTTGGTCTCCATCGGAGATGTCGTCAAGGATATGATTGAAGAATTGCAATTCATGGTCGGACAGCTCGAAAAATACATCCAGGGATTACGATAGGCAGCGCTGGCAGAGCCAGACACATATGGGCGAGGTCGGACGATGAGAAGAAACTACATTGTGCAGGGGATTTTCTGGGTGCTTGTCTACCTGGTGCTGGTTAGCGCACCCTTATTGATCCTGTTGCTTGGCCCGGTACCAGAAGGGCGAGAATTTTGGCGTGAACTTTCTGTAGCGCTGGGCTTTGCCGGGCTGGCAATCATGGCCTTGCAATTTGCCTTGACCGCGCGCTTCAAATGGCTTAAGGCCCCTTACGGCGCAGATATTGTCTATCATTTTCACCGGCAAATATCCTTCGTAGCCCTGGTCCTGATCCTGGCTCACCCGCTGCTGCTCTTTGTATTTTCTCCCCAAACCCTGGCCTTGCTGAACCTGTTTTCAGCCCCATGGCGCGCCCGAGCCGGGGTGACCGCGGTGCTCTTGCTGCTGGGGTTGATTGGCGCTTCAATTTGGCGCAAGTCGTTGAAAATTGAATATACCAATTGGCGCGTCTGGCATGGCATCCTGGCAACCCTGGTGATTGCGCTGGCAATCATCCATGTGGTGCTGGCCCGCCATTACCTCAACACCCCCTGGAAACAGGCCTTATGGGTCACCTATGGCGTCTTCTGGGTCGGCCTGCTGGTCTACGTGCGCGTTCTCAAACCGATCCTTCTGCTGCGGCGGCCTTACGAGGTAGAAAGCGTGACCCCAGAACGGGGCAATGCCTGGAGCCTCACGGTGCGCCCTGTGGCACACCCAGGGCTAAAATTCATGCCTGGGCAATTCGCCTGGATCACGGCCTTGAGCTCGCCTTTTGCAGATGCCGAACACCCCTTCTCATTCTCATCCAGCGCCAGCCAACCCGGTCATCTTACCTTCACAATTAAAGAATTAGGAGATTTCACCCGCCAAGTCAAGAACTTGCAGCCCGGGCAGAAGGTGTATGTAGACGGGCCATTTGGCCACTTCAGCATTGACCGGCAACCCCACGCTGAACAGTTTGTTTTCATTGCCGGCGGCGTGGGCATTACCCCCACCATGAGCATGCTGCGCAGCATGGCCGATCGTGGCGACAAGCGCCCCGTAACCCTCTTGTATGCCAATAAGGATTGGGATTCGATCATCTTCCGCGAAGAACTCGACTCGCTGAAAAATGCCCTGCACTTGAACCTGGTACACGTGCTCGAAAAACCCCCGGCTGGCTGGGATGGAGAGACTGGTTTCGTTAACCGCGCCGTTTTAGAGCGCCATCTGCCCAAGGCCAGCAAGCGGAACAGCGTAGAAATTTTCATCTGCGGCCCCCAACCGATGATCAACGCAGTCGAGAATGCCCTGACCCAATTGGGTGTCCCGTTTGGAGATTTTCACTCCGAGCGCTTTGACCTTGTGTAAGGAGGCAACCATGCGCCAAAACTTCTCCACCTGGCTTGCCATCGGAATGGGCACCGCAGTGCTGATCTTGGCTTTGATCTTTGCCCTGGTTCAAAGCCTCTAGCAATAACAACCCCTTCCATGAACAAAAAGGCCATATTCTGGCTAATACTATTCTAATGGGTGCTGCTGAAAGAACTCCCACATCAAGCGCGTGGCATCGATATCGTCGCTGGTAGTGCCGGTGATCCACTCAGGCAGGGGGTCGCCGCCCGGCCAGGTATGGCCGCCGCCGTCTATGGTGTAGTAGATCACGTCCGCGCCCTGATCGCATCCGCTGTAGTGCACCCCGCTGGCATCGCCCGCACCCGGCAGGGCCTCAGGCTCTGAGCCGCATCCGTTATGCGCTGCCAGGGTCTGCACCCAGTCATCGATGCGCGGGAATGGCATATCAAACGAACGCGATGGGCCGCCGGTGAATGGGACGATCGGGTCAACAGTTCCATGAAACACGATGGACGGCACAGGGCGAGATGGGCTGCATTCGTCCCAGGGCAGCAGGTAAGCCCCCGCCACCCCGCCAATGGCGGCAATGCGCTCTGACAGCTTGCAAGACAACGCAAACGACATCCCGCCGCCATTCGACAGGCCATTGGCATAGATACGGGCTGGGTCGATGTTGTACTCGCCTTCCAGGTGGTCAATCAAATCTGAGATGAAGGTCACATCTTGCATCAGTCCCACACCGCTGCCGGCGCGCCAGCGCATGGGGAAGCTGGTTCCCATTGGATATACCATCAAGAAACCCTGCTCATCCGCCAGGTCGTTCCAGCGCGAGATCTGCTGCTGGTGGGCAGGCCATTCAGCAAAACCGTGTATGCTGATCACCAGCGGCGTGGGGATTGATGGATCGTAGGAATCTGGCACATACAGCAGATAGCGCCGCTGCTCGCCGGCAGAGGCAAGCGATCCATTGGTGCGGTTAGAGAGCATGAATGCCGCCCAAGCAACCAGCACGAGCAGCACCGGAATCAAGATGACGGTCAATAAGATACGGGGGAGGATTTTCTTCATGCTCAGATTATACGCCAAATCAATGCCACATAGTCGTTGTACCAGCGTCCGATTGACAAAATAAAACAATTATGATAAATTTTATCTTGTTTGCAATTTAATCCAAGGCGGATCCAGGATAAGAGGTTTTAAGGTTGTCCACTTATTCTGCTCACCCGCACTCACGTTAACCTAGCATGTTGTGTGAGGTGCATATCATGTTCACGAAAATTTTGCGCATGGCATTGGTTTTGTCTATTCTATTGGCTGGCAATGTTATGGCTGCACAAGCTGCCCCACTCTCAAGCTCACCAGGAACGCAATTTCTCCACGTTGCCACCACAATCAACACGAGTGGTAATGCCACCATGCTGGATCACCCCTTGCTCAACAACCAACCCAATGCAATCTTCTTTGTCACCCACAACTGGAATCCGGGCGGCGTGGGCGGAACTTACCACGAGCATAACTTTGGGGTTTATTATGTTGCGAACAGGTGGAGGATCTTCAACCAGGATCTCAGCACCATGCAGCCCGGCGCCACTTTCAACATATTCATCCCAACGCCAGGAGCCAATGTATTCGTTCAGAAGGCTACGGCAGATAACATTTCCGGCAACACTACGCTCATCGATCACCCTCAAGCGAACAACGATCCAAACGCGATCCTGCTGGTTACCCAGAACTGGAACCCTGAGGGCGGCCTGGGCATTTACAACAATCACCCAATTGGCGTGTACTACACGGGCTCCAACTGGGCAATCTTCAATCAAGACCTGACGGCAATACCAGAAAATGCATCCTTCAACGTGTTCATTTTGCCAGAAGGAACCGGGTTCGTTCACCGAGCAACTGCTGGTAACACTATCCTTAACAGAACGCACCTTGACCATCCATTGACCAACCAGGCGCCCAACGCCTTGGTCTTCATCACACCGAACTGGAATCCCGGCGGGGGCGGCGGCACCTATGCCAGCTTCCCTGTTGGCGTATACTATTCCACCAGCCAGAATCAAATAGCCGTCTATAATGAAAACTTCTTGGGAACTATGCCCACAAGCGCAGCATTCAACGTGCTGGTGCTTCCACCCACCCCCAGAGCCTTTGTTCATACGGCCAACGAGAGTAACAGCACCGAGAATGTGACCCGCCTGAGTTCGGCCTTGCTTAATGGCTACCCTAATGCTGTCCTTTTTGCCACTCAAAACTGGAATCCGTATGGCCGTGCACTCGGCGTATATAACAACAATCAAATCGGCGCCTGGTACAACAACACCAATCAATCATGGAACATCTTTAACCAAAATACCCTAGACGACATACCCAACAGTGCCGCCTTCAACATCCTGGTTCCTCACCCAGATGCCACTGTCTTCGTGCATCGAGCAATTACCGACAACACCTTTGGACACATCACCCAGATTGACCACCCTCTGACCAACAACAACCCCGAGGCGATCCTGCTGGTGACGCACAACTATAACCCCGGCGGAACAGGTGGCACTTATAACAACCACCCGCTGGGGGTGTATTACGATGCTCCCTATTGGCACATCTTCAATCAGGATCTGGCTGCTATGCCTGAGAATGCCTTGTTCAATGTCATCGTGCCGCAGCCAAGAGCCGGTGAGGATGTATTCGTGCACAAAGCCACGCCCGGCAACACGATCGGGAATAACACGACCATCGATCATCCCCTGGCCAACAACAATCCAAATGCCATTCTGATTGCCACACCGAACTACAATCCCGGCGATACCTGCCCGTGCGTTTACCTGGATATGGCTTATGGCGTTTACTATCAGACCAGCACTCAAAAATGGGCGATTTTCAACCAGAATCTCTTGGGAGGCATGCCAACCAATGCCGCTTTCAATGTATATGTGTTAACCAGCCAGATGGTTTACTTGCCCATGATCAATCGTTAAGCAGTATGGCGTTATCGGCTCTGCCCAAGCTGTAGCTTAACCAACTCAAAGAAAACCAACCCAACCCGCGGCGGCGTTGGGTTGGTTTTCGATTCGGACATACACTGTGTCCAGTTTTCGCTCCTTCATCAGATCCTCCAATTTCCGGCTATATCTTGACAATTTAGACCACTATACTGTACAATAGATCGCAACAACATATACAATATATCGACAAAAACAGGCGATCATGTATCAGTGCCCCGGCAGAGTCAAAGTTTCGCACAATAAATCGAGGAGAATCCGATGACAGATTTTGGACCATTCCACCAACAAAAATACTTGAACTTAGAAACCTTCCGAAAAAGCGGCGTGGGCGTCAAAACCCCGGTGTGGTTCGTGCAAGAGGGCGAAACACTCTTTGTACGCACAGTAGCCAACTCGGGCAAAGTCAAGCGTATCCGCAACAAGGCCCACGTCAACATTGCCCCCTGCAAGGCAGATGGCACCTTGCTTGGTGAGTGGATTCCTGCGCTTGCCCGCGAACATGAAGACGAGGAGACCGGCCGCAAGGTCAACCGCCTGCTCGATAAGAAATATGGCCTGGTCAAAAAGATGTTTGGGCTGCTTTCAGCATTACAAGGCCGCAAAGATACGGTCTTGGAAATCAAACTGGCACAATGACATCATTTGATAATCAGTAAACAATCTATTTGCACACTAGGAGAGAAAAAAATGTCAGCTAAGGATAACAAAAAAGACAGTTCAACCAGTGCCGAAGAACGCAAGTTCACCGG
>JAKQIM010000016.1 GCA_029557965.1 Chloroflexota bacterium
CGCATGTGTTGGGTCATTGGGGACTCTGCACCCTATGGAGTTTATTGTCCTATCGAAAAGTGGATTGCAGAGCTTGCGATGGCGGCAGGCTTTAAACAGTATCGTTTCGACAAACTGAGAGATCGGAATATAAAGTGGAAAAATCGTAAACATAGAGTACCCTTGAAAGAGGGGTTACTCTGGATTTGGGGTTGATATGGCAGAATCTCCGGCACATAGATTTGGACAGATGATCGGCGAATTACTCGAGGCAGTTGTTCGTCCCCAACTTGAGGATTTTTGCCGTGTACAAGGGCTTTATTTGGATCATCAGAAACGAGAGCGACCTGCGCGTCCTGGCAAAAAGGTTTCATGGGCTGACCCTTACGGCAATGTCCATGATCTAGATTTTGTTATTGAGCGAGATGGCACAGATCAGCAGATTGGTAGACCGATCGCCTTTATTGAAACTGCCTGGCGAAGGTACACGAAACACTCTCGCAACAAGGCTCAGGAAATTCAGGGTGCTATTTTACCTCTGGCGGAAAAGTATCGATGGAACAATCCATTCTTGGGAACTGTGTTAGCGGGTGTTTTTACGGATTCATCTTTGGATCAATTGCGCTCTCTCGGTTTCCAGGTTTTGTACTTTCCATATGATTCAATTGTGAAAGCCTTTCAATTAGAGGGGATTGAGATCGCGTTTGGTGAGGATACACCAGACAGTGTATTCAAAGAAACTATCGCACAAATTGAGAACACACCATCTAAGACGATGGCAAGAATCCAAAAGCATCTGGTGCGAATAAATCTAGTGGAGATCGATAGTTTTTTCGCCTCTTTAAGATGGCGGCTTGGTCGTTATGTAACTCGAGTGGTTGTTATACCTTTATACGGTCGAATCAATGAGTTTGTAACGATTGAAGATGCATTGCGATTCGTCGATGGTCATCAGGTCTATGAAGGCTCAGGGGAATTTCGAAAATACGAGATACGCGTTGATTTTTCGAACGGTGATAAGGTGGAGGCATCACTTGAATCTAAACACAGGGTCAAAGAGTTCTTTGATTTTGTGTCCAGACAGTAGAAAAATCCTAAGAAAGACTCTGTGTCTCTGTGGTTTTCTCTATCACTCCCCATCGCATACCAACGAGATAATCTTTCCTCATGGAAATCCTCTTACGCGAAGCAGACCTAACCAGCCTCTCCCAGATCAACCAATCGGATGGAGCCTTTACGGTCACCTCGAAATTGGTCTTGCAAGCCAAGGATGGCGCCATCACCTACACGGTGGAGCCGGTAATGCCATATGTCAAACGCTACCCGCCGGAGACGTTCGATTACACCACCTTTCTCAATAACCCAGATAAGGCGATTTACTTTGCCTATGTGGATGGAGAGCTGGCGGGGCAGATCGTGCTGTGGAAGAATTGGAACGGTTACGCTTATATCAACGACATCGCCGTAGATGCCAGGTTCCGCCGACTGGGCATTGGGCGGCGGCTGATCGACCGGGCGGTGGAATGGGCCAAAAGCAAGGGCTTGCCGGGCCTGATGCTCGAGACGCAGAACATTAACGTGGGGGCCTGCTTGCTGTATGCAGGCTGCGGCTTTCACATTGGCGGCTTTGATAACGATCTCTACAAGGTTACAGATCCCGGAACCAGCGAAGTGGCAATATACTGGTATATGATGTTCTCATGATCAATCCAACACCTGACTCTCAACCCCTCTCCGGCAAAGTCCGGCTGCGCAAGGTGCAAAAAGCCGACCTGCCCACTTTCTTCATCCAACAAATGGACCCTGAGGCGGTCTACATGGCGGCCTTTACCGCCAAAGACCCCTCTGATTGGGCGGCTTTCCAGGCCCATTGGGCCAAGATCATGGCCGATAAAGGCATCACCATCCGTACCATTCTTCTCGATGGCAAGGTGGCGGGCAATATCTTGAGCCATGCCTGGTTCGGCGACCTGGAAGTCAGCTATTGGCTGGGCAAGGACCATTGGGACCAGGGCGTGGCGACCTGCGCCCTGCAGGCCTTCTTGAAAATAGTGAAGACGCGCCCGCTGTATGGGCGCGTGGCCAAGGATAATTTTGGCTCCAAGCGGGTGTTAGAAAAGAACGGCTTCAAGATCGTGGGAGAAGGGCTGGGTTTTGCCAATGGGCGCGGCACTGAGGTGGAAGAATGGGTGCTGAAATTAGATTCGTAGACCCCAACGAGCATCGTGGGCGCAATGCGCTGATCGTGGGCCTGGCCCTGGCGGCGTTCTATGGGCTGATGGCACTGATCGCCTTGAACAACCAAGACAGCCCCCTCAGCGTGGTGCTGACCATGCCGGCCCTGTGCCTGTACGGCTTCTTGATGCTGCCGCAGGTGGGCTGGGGTTACCTGGCAGGGGCGGTGTTCTGGTTCTTGCTGGGGGGGGGGCTGGCATACCTCACCCGCAGGCCGTGGGTGGTGCTGGCCTGCATGCTGGGCCTGTGGGCCGGGCTGGCAGTGCTGGGCTACGCCTTTTTATTGGGCCTGGCCAGTCAGGCTTGATCTTGGGGGTGAAGGTGATGGACACCATCGCCTTCACCCCAAGTGATTTATTCGCCAAAGCCAAAGTAGGGCTGGGCGCGGCGGATGGCGGCGATGACGGCATCGTTGACGCTGGCCTGCCCGTAGAAGGCGCGCTCGATCTCTTCGCCAGAGATCTCTTCGATATCACCCCAGTTGGGCAAGATGGGCACGGCGCGCAGGTAGGGGATGGCATCCAAGAAGACCTGGTTGCTGGCGGGCCGGGTGTTGGGGTCCAAGAAGGCCGGCGACTCGGCCACCGAGATAAGGGAGGGCACGGTGCGCCCGGTGCCGGAAATGATGGTCTGTCCCTCGACCGAGTTGGCATATTCGATGAAAACCCAGGCGGCATCCTTGTCTTCGGTGGGGCTGGTCATGCAGTAAGCATCGGAATGCAAAATGGAGGCCTGTTCTTTGCCTTGCGGCAGGCCGGCTACATCCCAGTTGAAGTTGGCGCTCTCGCGATAGGTGGGCACACCGCGGCGGCTGTTCAAGAACATGGCCAGGGTGCCGTTGATGAAGCGGTCTTCAGAGGTCTGGCTGGCTTCTTCCTCGGCATTGGGCACTACGTGGTATTTCACCGATAGATCGACAAAGAAGTTGACCGCCTCGAGGGCTTCGGGGGTTTCGATGGCCAGGCGAGTAGGGGCAGCCGGGTCGTCTACGATCTCGGCGCCGTTCTGCCACACAAAGGGCGCCAGGCGGAAGAGCGAGGCCTCGGTGCCCAGCCCAAATTGCTCCATCACGCCGTCGCCGTTCGAGTCGAGGGTCAGTACCTGGGCGGCTTTGAGAAAATCATCCCAGGTCCAACCGGCGGCGGGGTACGGCAGGCCGGCCTGGTCGAAGAGATCCTGGTTGTAATACACCACCAGGCTGGAGAGGTTCTGCGGGATGCACATCAGTTGGCCATTCCAGTAAAAAGGTTCGATGGCCTGGGGGTAGAAATCGGATTCGGCGATCACCTCGCTCTTGGCCAGGTAAGGGGCCAGGGGCTCCAGAGCCCCCTTAGCGGCAAAGGCGGCATAGCGGCGGTAGTTGATCAGCACCACGTTGGCCGGGGTTCCGGCAGCCACATCGGCTGCCAGGCGCTTGCGGTAATCTGATTGGCCGGGAATGTGGATCAGCTCGATGTCAATCTCAGGGTACTTAGCCATGAAGGCATCCACCAGGGTCTGGTAAGCGGCCAGCTCGGCGGTATCGCCAAAGACCATGAAGGAGACCTGGCCGGAGGCCTTGGGCTGGCAGGAGACGAGCAGGGGAAGGATGAAGATGAGTAAAAGAAAGAGATTGATTGGGCGTCTGGAAGATGCATGCTTGCCCCCCAGGCGCGTAAACAGGTTGAAAACGTTCATAGTGGCTCCTCTTGACGGTGATGGTCACCGTAGTTCAGCAGTGTAGAGGGTTGCTGGACGGGTAAAATCATACCACCGTTTTCGGAATTATAATTACCTTATGGGTGATGAAAAGCCGGTAGCTGACTTGATCGCAGAAAGCCTGGCTTTGGAGCGCGCCACGGCAGATATGGGCGCGGCGCTGAAGATCGCACGCCAGGCGCAGGCCCTGGCAGATGCGCAGGGCAGCCCTGCCGAGCAGGCCGCGGCACGGGTGGCGGTGGCACGCTTCCGTTTTCGCATGGGGCAGTATGCCGCGGCACAAGAGCTGGCTGAACAGGCCCTGGCAATCACCACCCCCTTTGCTGATGAAACTGCCGCGGTGCATATCGATGCCTTGTTGATGCTGGGTATGTGCACGTCAGAAAACGGTGAAATGGCCGCCACCGAGCAGTATTACCGCCAGGCGGCCGACCTGGCGCGTGAGATCGCCCATCCCCTCTTTCGCCTGCGCGCCCTGCACAACCTGGCCACGGGGGTGTACGGCCCGCGCGGCCAGTTTGACCTGGCCCAGGCATCTGATGAGGAAGCCTGCCAGGTTGCCCGCCAGCACGGCCTGCACGAATGGCTGTACTTCCCCCTCATCACGCTGGCCTGGAACTTCCAGACCAGCGGGCAGACCCAACGCGCTCGCAACGTTCTAGAAGAACTACAACGGGTCTCCTCGCCCGAAGCCGGCGGCATGGCGTATTATGAACTGTATAGCGCACAGGTAGACATGGACGAAGGGTGCCTGGATACCTACTTAGACCACCTGGGGCGGGCCCGCACGATTGCCGAGCGCACCGGTGACCCGGGTCTGAATGTGGAGTTTCGTTTAGGGTTGAGCCGCGGTTACCGCCTGGCCGGGCAGTTGGCCCAGGCGCGCGCCTGGGTGGAGGATGCCCTGGCTTTCATCGGGCGGGTGGGTTACCCTTCCAAGCAGGCTGAAGCCCTGGTAGAACGCGGCCGGCTGGCCTGGTTGCAGGGTGACTGTGCTGCCGCCGAGGCCGATTGGTGGCAGGCTGAGCACCTATTTTTGCCGTCCAATGCAGCCTATGAACTGGCAGAGATCGCCCTGCTGCGGGCCGCCATGCTTCACCAACAAGAGCTGCCAGATGCGCCCCGAGCCTGGCTGGACTGTACCCGCCAGGTGAGAGAGCGGGGATATTATTTTTTGCTGCAGCGCGAGCGAAGCCTGGCCTATCCTTTGATCGCCGCCTACCTGAACAGCCCCGATCCGGCTTTGTCTGAGGCCAGCGCGGCTTTGCTGCCCCACTTGCAAGATGCACCCCCGCCGCCCCTGCGCATTCACCTGCTGGGGCAGATGCAGGCCTGGCAGGGCAAGCGCCCCATCCCCCGGCAAGAACTGCGCCTGCGCCGGGCAGGGGAACTGTTGGGGCTGCTGCTCACCACCCCTGGCGGCATGCTGACCTTCGACCAGGTCAGTGAGGCGCTCTGCTCAGATAAGGACCTGGATGCGGCGCAGCATTTTTATCATCATGCCACCTCAGCCCTGCGCCGCGCCTTGGAACCCGACTTGCCCGATAAGCGCTTTCCCTCGCGTTACCTGGAAGTGGACGAAGGCTGTGTGCGCCTGCGCCTGCCGCCTGGCTCTTGGATAGACAATGCTGTTTTTGAAGAACACTGCCTTCGAAAAGAGTGGCAGGCTGCCGCTGATCTGTACCGGGGCGACTTCTTGCCCGAATTCCGCTATGCCGATTGGGCGGCCGCTTACCGTGAGCGGCTGAGCGAACGCTACCATGAGGCCTTGCTGGCGCTGGCGCAAGCTCGTCTGGATGCGGGTGACTTCTCTGCAGCCCTCGAATTAGCCCGCCGCCTGATGGCGCGTGATCCCTGGCACGAGGGGGCGGCAGGCGCGGCTATGCGCGCTTGCCTGGGCCTGAACGACCGCAGCGCGGCACGCCGGGTCTATAAGCGCCTGGAAAAGACACTGGCGGATGAATTGGGGGTTGAGCCGCCAGCCGAGCTGCAAGCACTTTACCGGGCTTGCAAGTAAAGGTGATGGGGCTGTGTCGTGGCGCAGCCCCATCACCTTTACTGTCATTACCTCAAGGTCAGCGGCAAGAAGATGTGCACCTGGCTGCTGATGCTGAACTGCTGCGCTGCGGCCCAGGCGCTGTCGTTACCAAAGGCATCATGAGCCTGCACTGTCCAAGAGTAATTCCCGGCTGGCAAGTCGGAGGAGGGGGTGTATTCGGACATGGTGGTCGTGAATTGGTAGGCATTCACTTGCGCAGGCTGCATCACCTGTCCGCTTTCGGCCGTGACGACCAGGGTATAGCTGACTACTCCTATATTATCTTCACCGTCTGTCCAGTCAAAGAACGGGCGCGGGGTGTTGACAACAACGTCCTGAATGGGCGTGATCAGAGGCGAGTCAGAGCCGGGGGCGTTGGGCAGCGTGGGCGGCTCGCTGTCCAACGGGGCGGTGTAAGACATCAGCGCAAGGGTGTTGTAATGTGCAAAGGAGATGTAAGGACGCTCCTGGGAATCTAGGGCGATATCTGTGTATGGAAAGTAAAACCGGCCCGGAACCACGGTTAGCAGGGTTTGGTAATGCCAGCCGCCATCATCTTGATAGGCGTAACGGATATCGCTGGTATAATCTGGGCCGCTGCCAGTCCGGCCAGTCTGGTAGCTGATGTGGGGGTGGCCCTGGCTATCCAACGTTAGGGCCGGATAGGCTGCCCCGTGGTGTTCGACCTCGTAGGAAACCCAGGTGTCTTCTTCTTTGTAGCTGTATACAATTGGGTAGGAATAACCGGCCGTTTGGCCGCTGCCGGAGGCAATGTGCGGGCTGCCATCTGCCCCCAGCGCCAGAGAGGTGGCATACAAGGCTGCGTTAGCCAGGGTAGTCTCCACCTTTTCAAAGTGCCAGCCGGTGATATCTTCGTAGGCATACCGTAGACCGCCGGATACATAACTGATGTGAGCATACCCGTCGGCATCCAACATCATATCCACCGCGGCAGCGCCGGTATTCGTCAGGATGTCGGTATGCCAGCCGCCCCCATCCAGGTAGGAGTAGGCCAGGCTGGCGTTGTCGAGGCTGTGGGCAATGCGCGGGTAGCCGTCTGCGCCGATGGCCAGGGCAGCGCTGGAGTGGTCTTCCACGCCCACCGAAGGCACGTTCTCGGTATGCCAGCCAAGGGCGTCGCGGTAGCCATAAGCCAGCCCCGTATCGTTGTAGAAGGCCATGTGCACATCCTGCTCGGCATCCAGCGCCAGGGATGGGTTGGGTTGGCCAAAATACCCCGAATAGCCATCTAATTCCACCCATTCGGCCTGCCAGGCCGCACCATCCCAATAAGCATAGCGGATATCACCATTGTGGCTGTACTGGTCAACGCTGGCCAGGTGAGGCCGGTCATTGGCATCTAGCACGAGGAAATTTTCTACGCCCGACATGCCGATTTCGCCCAGGGTGCCGGTAACCCAAGCACTGCTGCCAAAAGTCAGGCTGGCATAGTTCAATCGATAGTTGAGTACAGTTTGGTTGTAAAGGAACAGGTCGCCGGCAGCATTCTGGGCTAGTGAAGTGATATAAGCATTGTCGTTCACCGGGTCTATCTGTGTCGAATGCCAGCCTTGGCTGTCCTTGTACGTGTGGATGGCGGTAGCCGAGTAACCGTTGATCTTACCGCTGTGGACCAAGTGAGGGTAGCCGCCGGCATCTAGCACCATGCTCGGATACCATTCATAGACACTTGTGTAAGGGTCCTCTTTGATCCAGGAGCCGTCGCTCTGCCGGCTGGCCACGCGCACCGTATAGTCAACGCCGTTATTGTAGTCGTAAGCGATCACGGGCAGGCCGCCAGCGGTCAAAGCCAGGGTGCTGCTCCCGTGGTTTGCAGCGGTATCCTTGAGCCCGTCTTCCAAGATTTCATTGTGCCAGCCGACCGCGTCTTGATAAGCATAATGAATTATACAGACATCTTCGGTGGTATGGTCGGAATAACTGATGTGCATATACCCCTGGGAATCAAACGCCAGGGAACTCTGGTAGCCCATGATGCCGTTACCATCCAGCGTTTCAAACTGCCAGGCTGTGCCGTCGTGCCAGGCATGGATAAGGGGCTGAATATCGGCGCTGACGTACGAACGGAACAGTGCATGGGGGCGATTCTGATGGTCGAACTCAATGGTGGTGTAGCTAGATCCATCATCATACGATGATGCCGGGTATGGTGCTTCGTGCAGTAGTTCAGTGTGCCAGCCAGTGGCATCTTTATAAGCATAATAAATATGCCATGTCCACTGTTCTCGGTACACAATGTGGGGGTTATCGTCTGCATCTAAGGCCAGCGATGAGAAGACGCCCCGGGCCAACTCTGGTTGGTCTACCATCTCAACCTGCCAGGTGCTGCCGTCAAAGACGGCATAGTAAAGATGGAACCGGCCAAAGGCCAGGTGCAGATGGCCCTGGCTGTCGACGCGCAGGTTATGGTTGTTGGTGTAAGCGGTTTGATAAAGGCAGTCGGGACAGGCGTAATCCCAGCCGGGCGGCAAAGCAGCCGGTGCGGCTGCTGCCCGTACTGCGGATTGGCTGACTGCGGCATCGCTGCCAGAATCAAACCCGGTGGTGGGGCCATCGGCACCCGGCAACGCCGCTGCCGGCCTGGCGCCTAACAACAAAGCCGCGGCCAAGAGCAGCCCCAGGCAGATCGAAAGCAGGGTATAACAATTCCTGGTTTTCATGGTAAAGCCTCCTCGAGACAATGGTTTTATACACGATTGTCCCCAGTTTACCGAAACCGGTTGCCACTTGATTGCCAAAATGCCTGTTTTGGCAATCAAGTGGCAATCTCGTTTTATATACTGCCATTATGAACCTGCCGATGCGTAAATACCACACCTATATCCTGCGCCTGCTGGTGGACCCCGAGGTGACAGGCCCGGAGACAGAGCTGCACGGTTCGCTGCAAGCCATCGCTGAGCGAGAGGTTACCCCCTTTAAAAGCGGTGCGGCGCTGCTAGATTTGCTGAAAAACCTGGTTGAGCAGGAAGAAGAAAGAAACGATCCACAAATGACGCAAATTTGTACCAATGAAACAAAGGGTGCTAATGCGTGAGCGTTCGCGAAAAAAGATCAAGGAGCTAAAACCATGAAAACTCGAAAGTTCGCGTTACTCGTTCTTATAGCAGGCCTAGCGTTGGCGGTTGCGGTTCTGTTGACCGGCCAACCGGCTCAGGCGGCTGGCGGTCCTGGTATGCCTAATGGTGATATTTCAGAGGACGTATACACAATTATCATCAGCAACGAAGCTCCCGGGCGGCTGATTGACCGCCTGGTAGCCCGAGGCTATGGCGATCTGACGCTGATCGAGGCCTTGGCATATTTCAGAGATCATTCGCGGGGGGTCATTTCGGAAGATTTTTACAACCAGGTGTACAATGCGCCGGCCGGGAGCGAGGTATTTACAGCCAAATTGGAGAATTATGTCGGCATACAAGGTGGAGTTGAAATATCTGCCGATGGCACAATCCATACGCGTGCTGTGACGGCGGCTGCTTACGATGGCACAACGGGATACCTGACCCTATTTGGCGACAGCGGGCAGTTCAAGTTCACCCATGCCCAGGATGTAGCCAACTACATTTACACCGGGAACACACAATTGCAGGTGGGCCCCATTGTCTACAATTACGACTACTATGCTTTTGCCATTGTCTGGGGAGAAGGAATATCCACCTACCTGCCATTGGTGACGCGGTAAGCCTGGCGATACCATTCTCATAGGAGCTAAAACCATGAAAACTCGTTTGCTTACCCTATTGGTGCTCATCTTCAGCCTGCTGCTGGCCCCCGTGGTTGTGCGTGCGCAGGGCAGCGCCGGCCCTGATGCAGCCGTGGCGCGCGTCTCTACCATCACGGTGCAGCCCTATCTGCCCTTCCAAACGGCGACAGCCCACGTGCAGGAGGCTTACAGCGGGGCAATGGGGTCGCTCTTCACATACAATGCCGGGGGTTTCGGCGCCGAGCATATCTCTAACCTGGCCTACACCCCCAACACCGGCGTCACTTGTGGGCACGATGCCGCCCTGCTCATTACCTGTACCGGCGCTGCCATCAGCCAGGTGACGATCGATTTCGACTATACCTACACTGCCAATGATTATGCTGGCGGGCGCATCTGGTGGGGCTACCCGGGTTACTCAAACTATGCCATCGATTACACGTTCAACCTGATCTACCCGGCCCCGCTGGTATACCTGCACGCTTACTCGCTGGAGCCCACCTCGGTCACCGGCACGCAGATCACCTGGCACCTGGACAATACACTCTCTTTGCCCGGTGCAGCCTTGTTCCGTGACCCGCGCGTGCCGCTGACCTATTTGCCACTGGTGGCGAGGTAGGATACCCCGAGTTCGGACAAGCTTAATTTCTGCGCCGCCGGTGGGGACGCCCAGAGCGGCTGCCGTCGCTGCTGTGCGCTGGGGCACGCGGGGCGGCTGTTGCCGGCGGCACCGGTGGGTGGAAGCCGCCCTGGTAGAAATCATCCAACAACATCGCCAGCAGGTGCGCGCCCTCAGGAGATTGGGCCAGGCTGTCGGCCAGGGGGATGAAGCGCTCCATGCGTTCGGTTTGCAGGCGGTCGCGGCCGCGCAGGCGGGCCTCCAGCAGGGCCGTGGCGCGCTCGGCCACAATGCGCTGTACGTCCTCGTCGCTGGGTAGGGGGCGCTCTTCGATGGGCACACTGTAGCGCTTGGCGATGCGGCCCAGCTCCAGGCGCTCTGAGCCGTTGACCAGGGTGATGGCGGTGCCGCTGCCCCCGGCCCGGCCGGTGCGCCCGGCGCGGTGGATGTAGGCTTCGGGGTCTTCGGGCGGCTCGTATTGGATGACGTGCGACAGTTCTGGCAGGTCAATGCCGCGCGCTGCCACGTCGGTAGCCACCAAGAAGCGCAGCTTCTCTTGACGGATGCGCTCCATCACCTGCTCGCGGGCGACCTGTGAGAGGTCAGAGGTGAGCTGGTCGGCATCGTAGCCGAAGCGCTGTAAGACGGTGGAGACGTAATCGACATGCGCCTTGGTATTGCAGAAGATGATGGCCGAGAGCGGATTCTCGACTTCGATGATGCGCACCAGGCTGCGGTCTTTGTCCATGCCGGGGGTCTGGTAAAAGACGTGTTCGGTCTCGGCCACGTGAATGTGGTCGGAGCTGAGGTTGATGAAGCCCGGCTGGCGCATGAACTGGTTAGCCAGGCTGAGCACCTGGGCCGGGAAAGTGGCCGAGAACATGAAGGTGCTGGGGCGGTGTTCGCGGTCGATGTACGCCTGGACGCGCACCATATCGGGGTAGAAGCCCATCGAGAGCATGCGGTCGGCTTCGTCGAAGATGAGCATGTGCAGGTGATCGAGGGTCAGCGAGCGGCGCATCAGGTGGTCGAGGATGCGCCCAGGGGTGCCGATGACCAGGTGGGCGCCGGCCTTGAAGGCGTCGAGTTGCTCGCCGTAACCGACCCCGCCGTAGACGGCAATGCTGCGCACGCCAGTCTCGCGGCCCAAGATGGCGGCCTCGGTGGCCACCTGCAGGGCCAGTTCGCGGGTGGGAACGAGCACCAGGGCCTGGGCATGGGGCTGGCGCGCGTTGACCATCTCGAAGATGGGCAGCAGGTACGCGCCGGTTTTGCCGCTGCCGGTGCGCGATTGGATCATCATATCCTGGCGGGCAAAGAGATAGGGGATGGCTTTGGCCTGAACGGGCATCAATTCCGTCCAGCCTGCCTGGGCTGCGCCCTGGCGCAGCTTTTCGGGCAGATCAGCTAATTTGGCTTCGGGGAGCAGGGGAGGGGTAGTTTCATCAGTCATCATTAAACTCTCACATAGGTTAAATTCTTGGTTGGTATAGATTGTCGTGGAAGGTCAGCCGGCAGTATACACCGGGCTTGTTTTCGAAGCTCACCTGGCCGCGCAACTGGCTCTCGGCGAGGGTAAAAACGTTTTGCAGCCCCAGGTGAGCATCCTGGCGGAAATCAAAATCGGGCGGGGTGCCCGCACCATCATCGGCATAGCATAAGCAGATCGCGCCATCCTCTTGCCGGCAGAGTTCGATGGTGATGATGCCTTTTTGCCCCGAGGGGTATGCATGCTGGATGGTGTTGGAGATCAGCTCATCTAAGATCAGGCCGCAGGGAATGGCTGTGTCGATCAAGACGAAGACATCCTCCAGCTCAGATACCAGCGTAAGTTGGTTGGGTGGAACCTGGTGTCTGGTTACCAACAGCTTGAACAGATCAGCAATATATTCCTTCAAGTTGATATGAGAAAGGTCTTGGGCATCATACAGCTTTTGGTGCACCAGGGCCATGGCGCGGATGCGGTTATTGGTGCTGGCAAAAGCGTTGAGCAGGTATGGTTCATCTGTGTAACTGGCTTGTAGATCCAGTAGAGAGCAAATGACCTGCATGTTGTTGTTGGTGCGGTGGTAGAGCTCGCGCAGCAAGGTTTCTTTTTCGGCTAACGCTGTTTTGATCTGTTGCTCAGCCTGTTTACGCTCGGTGATA
>JAKQIM010000034.1 GCA_029557965.1 Chloroflexota bacterium
GGGTGGAAATCTACCCCTGCCAGCACCTGCTCAGCCGGCGCTTCGTACAATTCTACGTTTTCGAACGCATCCAGGTTGACGGCGAAGTCTTCGCAGGCATCGGCTGAGAGCTCAATACCCACCAGGCGGCCCACTTTGGGCGCCAGGAAGGCGCTGAACAAGCCCACCCCGCAGTACACATCCAACAGCGTCTGGCCCGCTTCAAGCGGCAGCTCAGCCAACAGGTGCGATACCATGGCCCCCGCCTGGGCCGTGTTGACCTGGAAGAACGAGGCCGCTGAAACCTTGAAAGGCTTGCCTCCAACCTCCATCACAATATGATCGCTGCCTGCCAGCACCAATGCGCCGCCAGGCCCCAAGTGCACAGCCGAAAGCGGGATCTCTTCGACAGTAAATTCTGGGGCATCGGGCTGATTGCTTTCTAACACCAGCATCAGGTCTTCACCCATGCCCAACCTCAGGCCCACCCGCTGCAAACCAGGCAGGGCCTCAAAATCAAGCTGGGGCCAAAGCGCGTTCAATGGCTGCTCGGGCAGGTGGCATTCGTGGATGGGGATAATGGCGCTGCTGCGTGCAGCCTGGTAACCCAGCTTACCATCTGAAGCCAGGTGGAACTGCACATGGTTACGGTAATTCCAGGGTTGGGGAGAGGCCACCACCGGCCTGATGTTCACCTCTGGCAGGCCGCCAATGCGCTCCAACTGCTCTTTCAGGATGGCCTCTTTGGCCGCCAATTGGGCCGGGTAATCCATGTGTTGGTAATGACAGCCGCCGCAAGTCATAAAGTGCGGGCAGCGCGGCGCAATGCGCCCCGGGGCGGCTTCCAAAACTTCCAGCAAAGTGGTACGAACATGGCCGCGTTTCTCTTCCACCACATCCACCCGCACCAATTCGCCGGGCAGGCCAAAAGGTACAAAAGCCGCCCGCCCATCAGGCAGGCGCCCCAGGGCATCTCCCCCGTAAGTTAAAGCAGTCAATTGAATATCGTATGCCATAGCCACCATGCTTTGAAAAAAGGTGAAGCTGTGCAACCGCACAGCTTCACCTTTTTAGGAAATGAAGTTACTACAGGCCCTTGGCAGGCAGGTATTCGTCGAAAGCCGCCAGCAGGTTTTCCAGGTCACTGGGCTGGATCTCGCCCATGTGCGCCACGCGGAAGGTCTTGCCCTTCAGGTCGCCATAGCCGTTGGCCAGGCGCAGGCTGCGCGCAGCCAGGAACTTATTGAAGTCGGCTAGGTCAAATTCAGGCGGGTTGGTCACCACGGTCAGGGTCTGCGAGCGGTAGCCCTCGGGTGCATACAGCGGCCAGCCCTTCTTATCAGCCCATTCTTTGGTGCGGGCAGCCATTGCCGAATGGCGGGCAAAGCGGTTGTCCAGGCCCTCAGCCAGGATGCGGTTAAGCTGGTGGTCAAGAGCGAAGATGAGCGACATAGCCGGGGTCATGGGGGTGGAGTCTTTGACGCGGTGCTTTTCGAGCAGCACAAAGTCAAAATACCAACCGCGGTTCGGCACGTTCTTAGCACGTTCCATGGCCCGATCATTGACCGCACACAGGGCCAGGCCAGGCGGCAGAGCCAGGCACTTCTGCGAAGAAGTGAAGAGCACATCCAGCCCCCAGGCATCCATTTCGATCTTGGCGCCGCTCAACGAAGAAACAGCATCCACTGCCACCATGGTATCGGGACTGACACGGTGAACCACCTCGGCGATGGCTTTGACCGGGTTCATCACGCCGGTGGAGGTCTCATTGTGCACTACGGTGATCAGGTCGTACTTGGCCTGCTTGAGCGCTGCCTCAACCTGCTCAGGCATGATCGGCTGGTTCCAAGGATTGTCGATCTTATCGGCCTGCTTGCCGTTGGCAATCGCCACGTCATACCAACGTTTGGAGAAGGAACCGTTAACGCAAGAGAGGACGCGTTCGTTGGCCAGGTTGCGCACAGCCGCTTCTTGTGCACCGCTGCCCGAGTTGGTCATAATGAAGACCCGGTACTGGGTATAGAACACCTGGCGCAGCTTTTCGATTGCGCCCTGGAAGGTAGCTTCGAAATCCTTGCTGCGGTGTGGCAGCATCGGCTTGGTTTGCTCTTTCAGGACTTCGGGGGCCACATCCACCGGCCCAGGGACGAACATTGGTGACATGAAAACCTCCTTGATGTAAAAAGAATAAGAATCTACACCACCGCACGCCGCGGTGGCTAATTTATTCTACCACTTCAAATTACTTTATAATACAGCCATGCGTCGCTTTTCAACCATGCTTTTTATCATGATTCTATGCCTGGCGGGTGCTTCACTGGCCTGCCAGGCGGCCATTCCAGCCGGCCAGCCAACTGTTGCGGAACCATCATCTACCACGCCCGGCGCACCGCCAACTGCCAGCCTGCAACCATCTGTAACGCCAGCACCCAACACTTCGCCTACAGCCCCAGCATCAGACCCAACAGCCTTCATCCCCCCTGACGAAACAGCCACCACCCAGCCGCTTACGGCGGGCTTTACGGTGCGCTACCACCCAGATGGGAATTTGTATGTAGGAGATGCGGTCAGCCTGGAAGTGATCGCCCCGCCCGGCCTGTCGCTGGACAATTCAACGCTCACCGTCACAGTGGCATCTCAGCCAACCCAAACGCTTGGCTCACAAAGCTTTGGGCCCTGGGGGGTAGCGGGGCGCTACCAGGCAACCTTAATGTGGGCCTGGGATACACAAGCAAGACATCCAGGAGATTACACCCTCACCTTTACCGTCCAACCCCAAGAGTACACCTGGAGTGAGACGGTCACCCTGCTGCCTGCCAGCCAAATGCCGCTCTGGCAAAGGGATGCAGCGTGGGCCGTACTGGAGACGACCTGTTGTACCATTCATTACATCACAGGGACGGCTGCCGAACGCGACCTGGAGGCCCTGGCCATGATGATCGATCAGGAAGCAGAGCACGCCGCCGCCCAAATGAACACCGACTTCAGCCAAAAGGTCACCCTCACCATCCTGCCGCGCCTGCTGGGCCACGGTGGCTTCACCAACAATGAGGTCAGTGTCTCGTACCTGGACCGCAATTATGCCGGCAACGCCTGGGACCGGGTCGTACACCACGAGATGATCCATATCCTCGACAGACGCCTGGACGGTGACCTGCGCCCCACCCTTTTCGTCGAAGGGTTAGCCGTGTATATGTCGGGCGGGCATTACAAAGAAGAAGCCTTGATGCCGCGTGCCGCCGCCCTGCTGATGGAAGATTTGAATTGGTACCTGCCCCTGGCGCCCCTGGCAGATGATTTTTACGCCGCCCAACACGAGATCAGCTATCTCGAAGCGGCGGCTTTGGTCGAATACATGACAGAGCGCTGGGGCTGGGAGGCGTTCTCAAACTTTTATCGCCAAATCCACCCTGCTTCCGACGGCCTGCATTCTACAGCCATCGACGCTACCCTGCAGGCCCACTTTGGCTTGAGCTTCGCCCAACTGGAACAAGATTTCATCGCCGCACTGCGCACCGAGCCAGGGGCCGAGGCCTGGCGTGAAGATATCCGCCTGACAGTGCTCTTCTATGATACACTGCGCCGCTATCAAGAGATGTTGGATCCTTCGGCTTACTTCCGCACCGCCTGGCTGCTCAATTCTGCCGATATGCGCACCCGCGGCATTGTGGCCGACTACCTGCGCCACCCCTCAGCGCCCGCCAACCTGGCCCTTGAA
>JAKQIM010000040.1 GCA_029557965.1 Chloroflexota bacterium
GCAGTTCAAAGCGCAGTCGATGGTGGAATTTGCGCTGGTCTTTCCACTGCTCATCATCATTGTTTACGGCCTGATCGAGGCCGGACGGATGTTGGCCATTTACATCCTGGTGACCAACTCGGCCCGCGAGGGCGCCCGCTATGGCGCCGCGGCGGGTGACGTGGGCGGCGGGCTGCCGCACTACCGAGACTGCGCCAATATCCTGGCTGCCGCTCAGGGCGACGGCATCTTGATCGATATCGATGCCGATGATGTGACGATTAGATACGACCACGGCCCTGACGATCCAGATACCCCTATAGACGAGTCCAAGCCCTTTTCTGATACCTGCCCGCCCGACGCCGGCGGCCCCGATGCCGTCCGCCTGGGCGACCGCATCGTGGTGGAAACGGTGGCCCACTACGCCCCGGTAATTGAATGGATCGGCTGGGGCGGATTTGACATTGAATCCTATAACGCCCGCACCATCCTGCTCAACGTAGAGATCGCCGGTGAAGCGCCCCCTGCCGGCTGTACCCCGCTGGAAGGGATCACCATGTTTGGGCCAACCACCGGCGTTGCTGGGGAACCCATCTATTTCAGCATCGACTCTTACAACCCGGCTGGGGCCTCAGCACCCTTTACCTATAACTGGACCTTTGGCGATGGCGGCACCGCAGAGGGCGCCAGCAACGCCACCCACACCTATGCTGCCGCCGGTAATTACACCGTCAGCGTAACGGCGATGAACTGCGGCAACGATCCCAACGTGGCCTACCGCACCATTCAGATCGAAGACCCTGCATGCGTGAATCTGGAAAATGTGACCATCGTAGGTCCGACCACCGGCACCACCGGCAACCCCTACGCCTTTAGTATTACCTATACACCCCTGACCGCCACCAAACCCTTTACTTACCAGTGGAATTTCGATGATGGCGGCACCTCTGACCAGGCGACCCCGATCTATGAGTTCGAGAACCCGGGCAACTACACCATTATTGTGGTGGTAACCGACTGCAACGGCGACACCTATACCGACGATCACCTGATCGAGATCGTAGCCGCCACGCCTACGCCCACACCCACCATCACCCCCACACCCACCATCACACCCACGCCCACCGCTACGGTACCCGCCACCAGCACGCCTACCGTCACCAACACCCCCATCGCAGTCTGCGCTTTCACGGCCGGGCTCACCCCGCAGATCGGCAACCCGGGCAGAATGGAATTGGCCATCACCAACATCAGCCCCCTCGACCTGCCCATAACCCTATACGAGATGACCGCCAAATGGCCCGGCTCTGCCGTCAGGCTGAGCAGCATCACTTATGATGGGACGACAATTGGATCTTTCTCCAACGTGAAGTCGCCGATAACAATCTGTGAAACCAGTGGAACATGTTCTACCAAATTTGAACCCCTAGGAACGGGCCCATCGTTTGCGAGATACGCTGATAAGACCATCGTCTTCAACTACTCGCGCGATCTCGCAGCCGGGGCATATGAAGTGACGGTTAAGTTCAGATGGGCAGGCGGAAGTAGCTGCCAACAGACCATCACCATCCTGAACTGGAAGCCATGAAAGGGCCGGCGCGATGAAGACTACCTATTGCTTCCGGGTTTGCGCAATCCTGGCAGTCCTGTTCCTGGCTTCCACTGTCCTATCCAATAGACCAGCACGCGCCGAGGCGCAGGCGACCAGCATTGTGGTGAACACCACGATAGACGAACTGAACGCTGACGGCGACTGCTCGCTGCGCGAGGCGATCCAGGCCGCCAACAGCAACAGTGCCGTGGATGCCTGTCCGGCCGGCAGTGAAAGCGATACGATCTTCCTCCCTGCCGGCCTGTACAGCCTCACCCTGGGCCCGTCTGGCGAAGACGAAAACCTGGGCGGCGACCTGGATATCAGCCAGGACCTGACCATCATTGGCGACAGCAAATCGACCACCATCCTGGATGGCAACGCCAGCGATCGGGTCTTTCACGTGATGGGCAGTTACGTGCAGATCAGCGATATAACCATCCGCAACGGTGCGATTCCCACGGGCTCTGAAACCGGCGGCGGTGCGGTCCTTACCGATGGCGACAGCACCTTGAACATTAAATCGGCTGTGATCACCGGAAACCAGGCCCCCGACACGTATGGCGGCGCAATCGACAACAGCGGCAACACCCAGCTCCGAGACGTGCTCTTTACCAACAACAGCGGGCACTGGGGCGGCGCCGTGTTCAACATCGGCGTCATCACAATCAACAATACCACCTTTGCAAATAACACTTCCACCCAAACCGGCGGCGGACTGGACAACAACTCGACTGCTACCATCGTCAACACCACCTTCAGCGGCAATTCCTCGGTCAACGGGGGTGGCATGTATAACGACGGGCAAGATGTTTTCATGTACAACGTCACCTTTGCCTACAACAACACCGCCATCCGCAACGCCGGCAATATCCGCTTTGTCAACACCATTATTGCCTACTCGACATCGGGTGTGAACTGCGAGCGGGTTAATTCGAATGCAGTTTTCTTCTCAGCCCGCAATAACCTCGACAGCGGCAATACCTGTAACTTCAAAAACCCCACTGACCTGGTCAACATAGATCCCCGCCTGGCACCCCTGGGCGATTACAAAGGCCCCACCCCCACGCACACCCTGCTGGGAGACAGCCCCGCCATCGACACGGGCACTGACCAGGACTGTCCGACCGTTGACCAGCGCGGCGCCCGCCGCCCAGCAGACGGCGATGAAAACGGCACGCAGACCTGCGATATCGGTGCGGTTGAGTTCAACGGCACACTCCCTTCTTTCATCCTTATGCCCATCATCAGCCGGTAGGCCAAAGCAGCCACGAAATGAGCGGTTCACATGACCAGGAATAAAATTCTGCACATCCTATTCGTCGTCATTCTGATCCTCCCGGCAGTTGCGCTGCCTGGCACGCAAGCCCGCGCTGGCGTACAAGGCACCATATTGGTTAACACCACTGAGGACGAGTTGAATGCCGATGGCGACTGCTCGCTGCGCGAGGCCATCCAGGCCGCCAATACCGACACTGCTGTCGACGCCTGCCCGGCCGGCGGCGGCGCCGATATCATCTCCATACCGGCCGGCCTGTACAGCCTCACCCTGGGTTTACCGGGCGAAGACGCCAACCAGGGCGGCGACCTGGACATCACCCAAGACCTCACCATCCTGGGTGATGAACAAGCAGGCGTTATCATTGATGGAAACGCAAACGACCGGGTGATTCACATCTTTGGCAGTAAGGTGACGATTGCCAGGCTCACGATCCGCAACGGCTATCTTGCCACGGGCACTGGCGCCGGCATTGCGGTCAACAGCACCGCCAGCCTGGTGCTCAACCGCGTCACCCTCACCGGCAACGAGGCTGCCAGCAGCGGCGGCGCGCTTGACAATACCGGCACACTCCAGATGCGGGATGTGCTCTTCACCAACAACGCAGCCAGCAGCGGCGGCGCGCTGCTGAACACCGGCAGCCTGAAAATCACCGGCGCAACCTTCGCCAACAATGCCGCCAGCCTGAAGGGTGGAGGCATTGACAATTCCAATCCTGCCACCCTCACCAACGTCACCTTCAGCGGCAACACTGCCCAGCTCTACGGCGGCGGCATGTTCAATGACGGCAACGATGTCCGCCTGACCAACGTCACCTTCACCAACAACAGCACCGCCATTCGCAATAACGGCAACTTATACCTGCTCAACACCATTGTAGCTGGCAGCACCGCAGGCAGCAACTACAATTGTTCGGGGATGATCGACAAATTCTATTCCCTGGGCCACAACCTAGATAGCGGCAATAGCTGCAACTTTACCCACCTCGGCGACCTGGTCAACACCGACCCCTTGCTCGGCCCCTTGGGCGATTACCAAGGCCCCACCCCCACCCACCCGCTGCTAGAAGGCAGCCCAGCCATCGATGCGGGCACCAACCAGAACTGCCCGAGCACCGACCAACGCGGTGTCTCTCGCCCGGCGGACGGCAATAACGACACCCTCAAAACCTGCGACATGGGCGCATTTGAGTTCAACGGCGTGTTTTTGTTCTTTATCTATATGCCCATCACCAACCGCTAGATGAACACGCCCTGAAAGGAGCATGCTATGCAAAAGAAATCCATTTCATTCAAACCGGCACCCCATGCATCAAACGAGGCCGGGCAAAGCCTGGTTGAGCTGGCGATCATCTTCAGCCTGCTGTTGGTGTTAATTGCCGGCGCGGTGAACTTTGGGCGCGCCTTTTTTACATACCTGTCCTTGCGCGATGCTGCCCAAGAGGGCGCAGCGTATGGCTCCATCGCCCCGCAGAATGACGATGCCATCATAGACCGCGCTTATGCGAACCTGCTACAGATGGATATTCCAGAATCTGACCTGGATATACAGGTTCATATCTTTGGCCCACGCTGCATGGGTTCTGTCATTCAAGTCGATGTGATTTACCCAGATTTCCCACTGACAATGCCCTTTATCGGCGATATCTTCGACCTCAACACCATCAGCATCCACGCCACCGTCAACGATACGATCCTGACCCCTTCAACCTGCCCATGATCCCTTTTTTCCTTTGATGAGGAAAATTGCCCGGGGATATGCTGTAACAATCTTGCACTTGCTTCGTTTTACTGTCAAAGGAGAAAACAAACCATGAACATTAAACGTCATGCTTCTGAAAAAGGCCAGGCGGTCATCTTCTTAGTGGTTGGCCTGGTGGTCTTCTTGGGCTTCATCGCCCTGGCCGTCGACGGCGGCATGGCCTATTCTGACCGCCGCCACGCCCAGAACTCAGCCGACTCGGCCTCGCTGGCCGGGGGTGCGGCGGCCTCGATCTACATGGAAGAACACAATGTGTTTTATTCCAGTTGGCAAGGCGGCTGCCAGAACAACTCGAGCATTTACAACGCCCGCCTGGAGGCCGTGCAGGCCGCCATCAACCGCGCTGCAGCCAATGGCTTTGAGATCGATACCGACCCGGCGGACGGCAGTTGGGTCGAGACCACCTGCGGGGTGACCAACCTGGGCTACGAAGATCGCTACATCGACGTGACCGTGCACATCGAGAGCACCACCGAAACCACCTTTGCCAAGCTGCTCTTCCCATCTGACCTGGTCAACCGGGTGGACGCCACCACGCGTATACGCCCGCGCGCTCCGCTGGTATTTGGCAATGCAGTTGTGGCGCTCAACCCGGCTAACTGCCAGGGCCAGCAAAACGGCGCCGGCTTCCACGGCAGCGTGGATATCTACGTGGACGGCGGCGGCATCTTCTCCAACGGCTGTTTGAAGGGCGATGGCGGCCCGAACGTGGACGTGATCAACGGCAGCGTCAGCTATGTGGGTCAGGTGAACGATCCGCAACTGTTCAGCCCGGCGCCCGTCCAGGCTCCCAGCCCCCTGCCGCCTCACTCCTACGAGATCGACCCGCCCAACTGCGCCCACGCCGATGCCTGGAACGGCACTGCCTCGCAGTTTGAGAAACTGAGCCCCCTGGATCCGGGTCTATACTGCGTCAGCGGCGATGTCAAGTTCAACGCCAAGGATGAGTTTACAGGCATCGGGGTCACCATCGTCTTCTTGGACGGCAAGGTGACCATCAACGGTGGCGCTATGATGCAGCTCAAAGCCCCAGAGCGCAGCCCCGATCCCTCCCCTGCTGTGCCCGGCCTGCTGATCTACGCCCCGCCCACCAACCACAATACCATCCAGATCAACGGCAATTCCGAATCCTTCTTCACCGGCACCGTCCTGGCCGCTGGCGCCAACATCGATATGTCGGGCAATGGCGACCTGGATGCCTACCAGGTGCAGTTGATCGGCTGGAACGTCGAGGTTGGCGGCACGGCAGATGCCTACGTCACCTTCGATGACAAGAAGAACTTCAGCCGGCCCACCAACATCGAACTCTCTGAGTAAGCATGCCTCTTAAACGCAACATGCTGGCATAAAGCCAGCATGTTGCGTTTAAAAAGATACTCCGGGCAGGCAACCCGGCGGCACCCGGAATGTCCTCCTTACTGCTGCTTCCTCTCGGACCTGACAGGGTTCAAAGGTTTCCGCCGCGCCGGACCCACCCGGAGCGGATGAAGGATACCTCAGGAGCAAAAGCTTGTCAATAGCCTTTTAGCCTGCGCCAGCGGCTCCATACCAGTCCCCCCAAGATGATCATCACCAACAGGCTGGCCCCGCACACCAACCCGGCATTGGTACCCACCGCCGGCAGGGTGCGATCGACCACCAGGGTGGGCGTCAAGACCAACTGAACAGGATCGGGCGTCGGCGTAACGCCGGTCTGAGCGCTGGCAGGCAGAAAACCAGCACCTAAGAACACCATTCCTAAAAACAGGATCAAGCAGGTTAATTTGCGCTCGCGCACGGCTTACCTCCAGGGCTTAGTGTATCACATAAAAACGAGTGTGCAGGGGGCGAAACACCCTGCACACTTGTTTTGGCTGGCGGAGAGGGAGGGATTCGAACCCTCGTTCCCTTGCGGGAAACACGCTCTCCAGGCGTGCGCGCTAGGCCAGACTACGCGACCTCTCCGTGAATGCCGGCAGTGCCCTGCACGGCGAAGCGCATTATACCATAAAGTTATGCGAGTGGTTGGCAAGCCAGCGCACAACCCCTCCCCAGCCGGTCAATTGGGGAACAACTGGGCAAAGACCTCAGGGGCGTAGCGGGCCACCATATCGGCTGAAAGCCCATTTTCGCGGCACACATCGGCGAAGAAATCGACGCTGGCGCGCTTGACACGCGCCTGGGTCTCTACGTTCAACTCCCACAGCCCAAAGCGCTGCGACCAGCCGCGCTCCCATTCAAAATTGTCCACCAGGCTCCAGTGATAGTAGCCCTTGACCGGCCAGTTGAAATTAACTGCCCGCCAGACCTGCTGCAAATGCTGGGCCAGGTAACGCGGGCGCAGGCGGTCTTCAGGGTCCTCGACCCCGTTTTCGGTGATGATGATGGGCACGTTGAACTGGCGCGCCCACTTGATGGCTTCAAACATCCCCTCCGGCTCGTTGGCGATGAAGCCCGTGGTGCTGAGCTCAGCCTCGCTGCGGTAGGTGCGCCGGGAGAACAAATCGCCTGCCTTGAGCAAGTTAAATGAAACAAGGTCTCGGGTATAATAATTCACGCCGATGAAGTCGTGGGTGCCCTTGGCCTCTGCCACGCGCTTGCGCGCCAGGGGCAAACGCACCCAGCCATCTTGCAAGGCGCGTGCAAAGGCATCGTTATACAGGGCCGACTGCACCCTGGTTACCCAATGATCGGGCGGGAACCAACCCTTGGCGGGGACCATGCTGCGGTAATTGATCGCCGTCCCCACCCGGGCCTGCGGCTGCAAGGCATGGATAGCCCGGTAAGCTGCGGCATGCCCGCGGACCATGTTGTAGGTCACGCGGCTGTAGGCAGCCACGTCCTTCTTGCCCGGCGGGAAGACGCCCATCACATAGCCCATGGTGGCATACACATTCGGCTCGTTGATGGTGCACCACATGCTGACGTAATCTTTGAGCGTCTCAACCACGCGCCGCACAAAGGTCTCAAAATAGCCTGCCACGGCCGGGTTTTCCCAGCCCCCCTTTTCCATCAGCCAGAGCGGGTCGCTGAAATGGTGCAGGGTGACCATGGGCATCATCCCCATCTCGGTCAGCGCGCGCACCATCTCCAGGTAGCGGTCCAGGGCGGTCTCATCCCAGCGGTCGGGCGTGGGTTGGATGCGGCTCCACTCGACCGACAGGCGGTGGGTGTTTTGCCCGCCATCGGCGGCGCGCTGGAAGTCCTCACGCCAGCGCCCACCCCACCAATCGCAGGCCAGGCCCGATTTTTCTCCGTTCAAAATGCGCCCCGGCTCTTGTTCCCAGGCGTACCAGTTGTTGTTGGTGTTGCCCCCCTCCACCTGGTGGGCAGCGGTTGCAGTGCCCCACAAAAAACCCCTTGGAAAATGGAATGTCGCTTGTGCCATGCTGGATTCTCCTGTTGACACAGTATACCATGCCGGGGTTTTCAGTGTGAATAAGCAAGCGGAACGGGGGGGGCAGGAGAATTTTGGGTAGGTTGCCGATTATATGGTATGCTTATACCCATGCCTGTTATTTACCTCTCCCTTGGATCAAACCTTGGCGACCGGTGGGCCAATTTGCAAGCCGGGCTGGAGGCCCTTCCGCCTGCCGTGAGCATCCGGGCCAGCTCGCCGGTCTATGAAACGGCCCCCTGGGGATACAGCGACCAGCCAGCCTTCCTCAACCAGGCGGTGCAGGCCGAGACCCAGCTCGATCCTTATGCTTTGCTGGCGCACCTCAAAGACATCGAAACCCGGCTTGGCCGGAGGCCCACCTTCCGCTACGGCCCGCGCCTGATCGACATCGACATCTTGTTCTACGACGACCTGGCCATCACCTCGCCAAGGCTGGTTGTTCCGCACCCGCATCTCCACGAGCGCGCCTTTGTCCTGGTGCCCCTGGCGGCCCTGGCCCCGGATTTGGTTCACCCCACGCTTCACCAGCCTATCCACTCGCTCTTAGAAGCGCTCGATTCTGCCTCGGTACAGCCCTACCCACCCCCTGCCGGGTGAAGTTTCACGCCACTCGCAGACTACAACCTGATCGTATACACCTTATGGCTACCATTCTCATCAAATCCCCCACCATTGTCACCGCCACGGCCACGTTTGAAGCGGATATCCTCATTGAAGGCGAGAAGATCGCCGCGCTTGGCCCGGCCCTGTCTGCGCCTGGCGCTCAGGTCATCGATGCGTCGGGCAAGCTTGCCCTGCCGGGCGGCGTGGACCCCCACACCCACTTCAACCTGCCGATGTTCGGCACCGTCTCATCAGACGATCACTACACCGGGCACAAGGCGGCCGCGTTTGGCGGTGTGACCACCGCCCTGGATTTTGCCTCTCACGAGCCGGGTGCGCTCGCCGAGAGCGTGGCCGCCTGGCACGCCCGGGCCGATGCCCTGGCAGCGATTGATTTCGGCTTCCACATGAACATCACGCGTTTTGACCCGCAAACTGCGGCCGAAATCCCCAGCCTGCCCGGCCTGGGCATCACCAGCCTGAAGGTCTTCTCGGCATACAATGGCCGTTTGCGCCTGGGGGATGGCGAAATCTTCCAGGTGATGCGGTTGGCCAAGGCCAGCGGCCTGCTGACCATGCTGCATGCCGAAAACGGGGATGTGATCGATATCCTGGTGGCTGAGGCCCTGGCAGCCGGCAACACCAGCCCCGAATGGCACGCCCATACCCGCCCGGCCTGGGGCGCAGTCGAAGCCACCCTGCGCGGCATTGCCCTGGCCGCCGAAACCGGCGCGCCGCTGTACGTGGTGCACATGAACGCCGGCGGCGAGGTGGATCAACTGGCATACGGGCGCCAGCGCGGCCTGCCAGTGATGGGCGAAACCTGCCCGCCCTACCTCTTTTTTACCGTAGATCACATGCGCCGCCCAGATGGGGCCAAGTGGGTCTGTTCGCCGCCCATGCGCAGCGCCGCCGATAACCAGCGCCTGTGGCAAGGCCTGAGCGAGGGGACCATCCAAACGATCGGCACAGACCACTGCCCATTCTTCTTTGACGGCAGCCAACCAATCCTGTACGAGGGCCAGGCAGTAGCCATCCCCGGCAAAGAACTGGGCCAGGACCTGTTCACCAAGATCCCCAACGGCCTGCCGGGGGTCGGCGATCGCCTGCCGATCTTGTGGACTTACGGTGTGCGCGCCGGACGGATGAGCGCCAACCAATTCGTAGCCCTCACCAGCACCAACCCGGCGCGCATCTTTGGGCTCTACCCGCGCAAGGGGGCCCTGCTGCCCGGCTCAGATGCAGACATCGTGCTCTGGGACCCCGATTTGCGCATCTCTTACGGCGTGAACTGCCGCCGGGCCGGCGCCCACCACCGCACCGATTACAACCTGTATGAAGGCTGGGAAGTGGTTGGCCTGCCCGAGAAGGTCTTCTTGCGCGGCCGGTTGATCGTGGATGGCGAACAGTGGCTGGGCCGCCCTGGGCAGGGCCAATATCTCTTCCGCAGCAGCGGCGAAGTATTATAATCCGATCCATATGCTCGCCTTAGCGGCTATCTTTCTCCTTTTGCTGACGCCCGTGGCAATGGTCATCTTGCACTTGCTGCGCCCGCGTCTCGATAAATACCAATGGCTGATCGCCGTCTTGGGCAGCTTCTTGGCCTGGCCCATGGTGCTGCTGGTGCGCCTCAATATGCCCCACAGTGTTACCTTGCTGGTGTGGCAGCCAGAATCGCTCTTTCCGACCAGCCCCAGCCTGTTGATCGACAATATTTCCTGGCCTTTTGCACTGGCCATGGTCAGCCTTTCACTCTCTTTGATGCTCACCTCGGTGGCGCGCTTGCAGCCCAAGCCGTCCCCCGCACCCGAGGAGCCGTCTCCAGAGGCTTTCGAACCGCGGCCCGCCGAAGGCGAAACAGCGCCTGCCGCACCAGGCCTGGCCGCGCCCAGCCTTGCAGTTGGCGCGCCCAGCGACCGTTCCACAGCCGCCCCGCCAGACTGGCGCCCCTGGGCAGCCAACCTGGCCCTCACCAGCCTGGGTTTGACGGCCGTGCTGGCCGGTAACCCGCTGGCATTGCTGCTGGCCTGGGTGGCCCTGGATATTATTGAGGTCCTGATCCTGCTAACCCAATTACAAGGCAGCGCCTCTCGCCGGCAAGCCGTGGTGGCCTTTGCCGCCCGCATGGGCGGGATTGCCATCTTGCTGCTGGCATCCATCCGGCTTTGGGCCAACGGCGAGCTGCTCACGTTTGGAGCAATCTCATCCACCAGCAGTCTCTTCCTGCTCCTGGCAGCCGGGCTGCGCCTGGGCGTCTTGCCGCTCTACCTGCCTTTTATGCACGAGCTGCCCCTGCGCCGCGGCCTGGGCACCATCTTGCGCCTGGCGCCGGCCGCCGCCAGCCTGGTATTGATCACGCGCACCGCCACAGCCGGGATCGACAGCGCGTATACGCCCTATTTATTGGCCCTGGTTGCCCTGGCAGCCATTTACGGTGCGGCATCTTGGGCCGGCGCGGCAGATGAGCTGGCAGGCCGGCCTTATTGGATCTTATCCACCGCCTCCCTGGCCGTGGTGGCGGCGGTGTTTGGCCAGCCCCAGGCTGCCCTGGCCTGGAGCCTGGTCTGCCTCTTCGGAGGCGGGTTCATCTTCTCGTATTCGCTGCGCCACCGCCGCCTGCTGATATTGGCCGGGCTGGCCCTGCTCAGCATCGCCACTCTGCCTTTCACCCCGGCCTGGCCCGGCACGGGCATTTACCAATGGCCGGCCCCGGCCGGCCAACCGGCGGCGGGCATCCTGGTGATCAACCTGTCTTTGGTGCTGACCCACGCCCTGATCTTGGTTGGCTTTGTCCGCCACGCCCTGCGCCCCATCACGGGCGAATACCGGCCTGCCAGGGGCGAAAACTGGGTCTGGATCGTCTACACCCTTGGCCTGGTGCTTTTGCCCCTGGCGTATTTTGGCATTGGTTGGGCAAGCTTACCCAACCCGGCTGAGCTGCCCCTGCTGGCCTGGTTAGGCGGGCCGGTAGCCAGCTTCCTGGCGCTCTTGGGCTGGTTCCTCTTAGACCGCGCCCTGCGGCCAGGCATCCGGGGCCAAATTTCATTTCTGCGCCGCAGCACATCCCTTTTCAGCCGCCTGAGCCGGTTCTTCTCTTTCAACTGGCTGTACAGCCTGCTGTGGAAGGGCTTCCAGGGCTTCTCGCGCCTGCTGGCCTTGATCAGCCGCATCCTGGAGGGCGAAGGCGGCCTGTTGTGGGCCTTTGTGATCCTGGCCTTGATTGTTGCATTCTTAAGACAAACACCTTGAGCTTGTTATGACGGTTGATTTCCCTTCCTTCTTACCTCCCCTGGCCCTGGTATTGGCAACCCTGACCGCCCTGGCCCTGCTGATCAGCCGCGACTGGCGCTGGAGCATTACCGCCATCGCCATCCAATACCTGGCAGCTTTTGTGCTGGTCAGCATATCCTGGCCGTTGGAAATGGCAATTGCCAAGATGATCGCCGGCTGGATGGCAGGCGCTATCTTGGGCATGGCCATGGCCAACGCGCCCGAAGCCTGGGAAAGCAAAGAGCTTGCCGTGCAGTCTGCCCGGCTCTTCCGCCTGCTGGCCGCCGGAACGGTCTTCATTATCCTATTGGGCATCGCCCCAACGGCCGCCGATTGGCTGCCGGGGATCAATACCTTTGCTTTATGGAGCAGCCTGCTCTTGATGGGCATGGGCCTGCTGCAGTTGGGGCTCACCACCCAGCCGCCGCGGGTGGCCCTGGGCTTGCTGACCGTGCTGACGGGCTTTGAGATCCTGTACGCGGCGGTTGAAAGCTCTACCCTGGTAGCAGGCTTGCTGGCCAGTGTCAACCTGTTCATCGCCCTGGCCTGCGCTTACCTGTTGACGGCCCCCAGCATCGAGGAGGAAGTGCAATGAGCGCGCCTCTTTTATGGATCGCCCTGCCGGGAGCGGCGGCAGTGGTGCTGTTCCTCCTGCGCCGCTGGTATCGTTCCACCGTCATGGCGGGCATCGCTGCCAGCCTGCTACTGGCCCTGCTGGCAAGCCGCCTGCCCATCGCAGAGCTGGTGCGCCTGGGCCCCTGGGTGTTCAAACTGAGCGATACCCTGAACCTTTTTGGACGGCGTTTTTTGCTCGACAACAGCGACCGCCCCCTGCTGGTGTTGATCTACTTACTGGCGGCCTTCTGGTTTGGGGCGGTATATGCCAGCCGCGCCGGGCGCATGTTCGTGCCATTGGGGCTGGGCATTGTGACCCTGCTGACGGCAGCCCTGACCGTAGAGCCCTTCCTTTATGCGGCGCTGTTGATCGAAATGGCCGCCCTGGTCTCTGTTCCCCTGCTCACCATTCCGGGCCGGCCGGCGCGGCGAGCGGTGCTGCGTTTCTTGGTCTTCCAGACCTTTGCCATGCCGTTCATCCTCTTCAGCGGCTGGATGTTGGCCGGTGTAGAGGCCAGCCCGGGTGAGCTAAGCCAGGTTACGCGCGCCGCCGTCCTGCTGGCTTTTGGCTTTGCCTTCTGGCTGGGCATCTTCCCCTTCCACAGTTGGATTCCCACCCTGGCCGAAGAAGCCCATCCCTATGCAGCGGCCTTCGTCTTGCTGATCTTACCCTGGATGGTGACCCTGTTCGGCCTGAGCTTCTTGGATCGCTATGCCTGGCTGCGCACGTCCGAATCCCTGTATATCCTGCTGCGCTTGAGCGGCGCGTTGATGGTGTTGACCGGGGGATTGTGGGCGGCTTTTGAACGCAACCTGGGCCGCATGCTGGGTTATGCGGTGATGGTCGAGATTGGCAATACACTCTTGGCCCTGGGCATGCCCGGCGGCGTACCCTTATCGTTTGCCATGCTCTTACCACGCGCCCTGGGTTTGGGCGTTTGGGCCCTGGGGCTTTCTACCCTGCAGGCCAATTTGCCCAATACCAGCTTCCGCACGGTTGAGGGCCTGGGGCGCAGCATGCCGCTGGCTGCCGGCGCCGTGGTGTTGGCCCATTTTTCTACAGCCGGCCTGCCTCTCCTGGCTGGGTTCCCCGTCCGCCTGGCCTTGTGGCGCGGCCTGGCGGGGCAAGATATTTGGATTGCCATCATTGCGCTGTTGGGCAGCGTTGGCCTTTTTGTCGGCGGACTGCGGGCAATGGCCGCCCTCGTCATGGGATCAGACGAGCAGCCCTGGCGCATCACCGAAGGCAGGGGCATCCTGTTCTTTTTGCTCATCGGCGTCTTTGCCTTGCTCTTGCTCGGGCTCTTTCCGCAGTGGTTTCTCCCTTCCCTGGCAGAGATTGCTCAGGTGTTTGGACAACTATCCCAACCCTGACGGTGCTTACAGGCGCGCGCCATCCTATGTTACAATAAATTCCTTAGGAGATCGCTATGGACCTCGACCAGCTACAAAAACGCATCCAATGGATCGAAGATGACCGGCGCAAAGAGAAAGATTCGCTTGCGCTGTTAGAAAGCCGCATGGTGGCCTTAGAAGGCCAACTGGCTGCCGCCAACCAGCAGGTAAAAGACCTGGGCGGCGAGCTGACCCGCATTACGACCGTGATCACACGCATGGATCAATACGACCAGAACCTGCTTGCCTCGCGCGTTGAGGCCAAGCGCGCCCTGGAAGAATTGGATAAAGAGGTCAAGACCCGCGCCGAAGAGGCCGAGAAAGTCCGGCGGGTCGAAACCAAAGCCTTCGAGACCAGCCTGAACGAACTGCGCAAAGAGCTGGAGCCGATTGCAAAACTGGAGAAAGGCCTTCAGGCACGCCTGGAAGAAGAAGGCCGCCTGCGCCGTGGCATTGACGAAGTGCGCGAGAAGGTCAACCAGGTGCGCATGGAAGAAGAAGAGTACACCCGCACCTACCGCCTGATGGAAGACGGGCGCCGGCAGGATGCCAAGCGCATCGTCGATCTGCAGGGTGAAGTGACCGCGCTGCGCAAGCGTGCCGACGATGCACGCGGCCAGACCGAGCTGATCAACACCACCTTGCGCAAATTGGAAAACCGCCTGAACGAGCTGGCTGCGGTCGAAACCGAGCGGCGCGATGTGATGTCGACTTTCTTGGATAAGCAAAATTTGACCGCTGTGGAGCGCGATCGCACCTGGAAAGAATGGCAAATCCGCTTCGAGACCATCGAAAAGCAGGCCGTGGATGTTGAAGCCCAGATTTTACAACTCGATTCGACCCAGCGCGAAGCCAAGCGCGCCCAGGGCACCCTGGAAGACCTGACCCAGCGCGTAGAGCGCCGTATCAACGAAATCACCGAGATCCAGCGCCTGGCCGAAGACCGCTTCCGCCAAGAATGGGTCACCTTCAAGGCCGACGACCAGAAACGCTGGACCAACTACACCCTGACGCAAGAAGAACAACGCAACGAGATCATGCGCCAGTTTGAGAAACTATCCGAACAATCTACCCAGATGGAAGATGAGCTGCAAGAGGTGCAAGACTTGCTCCAGCAAGCCAATGAGCTGGCAGAGAAGCGCCTCCAAAGCCTGCTTGCCACCGCCCACGAATGGGTTTCAGCTTACGAGCGCACCATCGGGCGTTCTCGCTAATATCCACCAGTCACCCCCTACTTAACATTATGCGCGTTATCGGTACTGCAGGCCACGTAGATCACGGTAAATCCACCCTCGTCCAGGCTCTGACCGGCACACATCCCGACCGGCTCAAAGAGGAACGCGAGCGCGAGATGACGATTGACCTGGGCTTTGCCTGGCTGGCCTTGCCCAACGGAGAAGAGATCGGCATTGTGGATGTGCCCGGCCATCGCGACTTCATCGAGAACATGCTGGCTGGGGTTGGCGGGATTGACGCATCGCTGTTCGTCATCGCCGCCGACGAAGGCCTGATGCCGCAAACGCGCGAGCACCTGGCCATCCTGGACCTGTTGCAAATCCCAGGCGGGGTGGTGGCGCTGACCAAGGTTGACCTGATCGACGATCCTGACTGGCTGGACCTGGTGGAAGATGACATTCGCCAGGCGCTGCGCGGCACGGTGCTAGAAAAGGCGCCTATCCAGCGCGTCTCGGCGCGCACACGCCAGGGCCTGCCCGAGCTGCTGAGCGCCATTGGCGAGTGCCTGGCCGAACGCCCGCCTCGCCCCGACCTGGGCAAACCCCGCCTGCCTGTAGACCGCGTCTTCACCATGCCCGGTTTTGGCACCGTCGTCACCGGCACCCTCAGCGACGGCTGCCTGCGCCTGGGGGATGATGTCGAAATCTTGCCGGCCGGATTGAACGGGCGCGTGCGCGGCTTGCAAACCCACAAGCGCAAGGCCGACCTGGCTGTACCTGGCAGCCGCACGGCTGTCAACATCTCGGGCGTAGATTTGGAACAAGTCTTGCGCGGCAGCGTGGTGGCCCACCCCGGCGATTACCAACCCACCCGCCGCCTGGATGTGCGCTTCCGCCTGCTGCCCGATGTGACCCAACCCCTGCGCCACAGCACCGAGGTGAAATTTTACATCGGCGCGGCCGAGGTGGTCGCCCGCCTGCGCCTGTTGGGCGGCGAAGAGCTGCTGCCCGGCGAAGAAGGTTGGCTGCAGCTTGAGATGGATGACCCGGTGGTGGCAGTGCGCGGCGATCGCTACATCCTGCGCCGCCCTTCGCCCGGCGAAACCCTGGGCGGAGGGTCTGTGCTGGACCCGCACCCCAAAGGCCGCCACAAGCGCTTTGCCCAGGCGGTGTTGGAGCGCCTGAACGCCCTGGCCCAGGGCACGCCTGCCGAGGTGCTGATGCAAAGCATGGTGGCCCTTGGCGCCGCCCCCCTGCAGGAGGTTTTACAGCGTTCCAGCTTAGAGGCAGAGGTTGCCAGGCAGGCGCTCTCTGAGCTGCTGGCAGGTGGGCAGTTGGTGTCACTTGAAGGCGATGTGAAACCCGAAGCCCCACTGGCAGCCGCCAACCTGGTCACCAGCCTGGGTTACTGGAATCAACTTGCCGCCCGCCTTTTGGCAGAGCTAGATGGCTACCATGCCGCCAACCCCCTGCGCCGCGGCCTGCCGCGAGAAGAGCTGAAAAGCCGCCTTAAGCTTCCCGTGCGGCTCTTCAATGCCGCCTTGCGCAAACTGATCAACCAAGGGGATGTGACAGAGAACGGCCCCCTGGTTCTGCGCCCGGGGCATACCATCCGTTTGAATCCACAACAGCAGCGCCAGGTCGAGGCCCTGCTGAAACGCTTTGCCGCTGCGCCCTATGCCCCGCCGGTGACCAAAGAATGCCAGGCTGAACTGGGTGAGGACTTGTATAATGCCCTGCTGGAATTGGGCGAGCTGGTCTTTGTTCCCCCAGACGTGGTCTTTCGCCGCAGTGATTATGAGCATATGGTCGCTGAGGTACGCCGCCTGATCACCCAGAAGGGTGCGGTCACCGCGGCTGAAGTGCGCGACCACTTCAACACCAGCCGCCGCTATGTCTTGGCCTTCCTTGAGCACCTGGATGCCCTGGGCATCACCGTTCGAGATGGCGATGCGCGCCGGTTGAAGAAATAAAGGCCGCTGGCTACTTCTTCAGGTCTTCTAAATCCAATTTTTTGAATAAGCGCTGCTTGATCTCGTCTGGCACGGGCTCTGGCCTGGCTGTGACGTGATACAAGTAAACCGTTTTGCGCAGGGTATCTACCACCACGCGGCAGTTCTCACATTGCGCCAGGTGACGTTCCAGCTCGGCGCATAAAGTATCCCCCAGCTCTCCATCCACGTAATCCGAAAGCGCCCCCAACAGCTCGCGGCAGTTTCCTGTATGTTTATGTTCGATCATGCTGGCATTCTCCTTATCCACCGCCATCCCGCATCACCAAGAGCCGCTCTCCAAAATAAGCCGACAACAACTCTCTCAGCCGCATGCGTGCGCGTGATAAACGCGTCTTCACCGCCGTTTCGCTCAAGCCCAGCACCTCAGCCGTTTCTAAGGTAGACAGGTCTTCAATGTCGCGCAGCAGAAAAACCACCCGCAGGCTGTGCGGCAGTTGGTCAATCGCCGCATCCAGGTGCTTACGCGCTTCTTGCGACATCATCTCTTTCTCCGGCAGGCAGCACCAATCCACAATCTGCAGCGGCTCCTGATCACCTTCATCGCCCATCACCGGCTCATCCAGCGAAACCTGGCCCGGGCGTCTGCGACGCAAGAGCATCAGGGCCTCGTTGGTGGCTATCCGAAAGAGCCAGGTTGAAAGCTTTGAGCGCCCATCGAAGTTTTTTAGATGGCGGAAAGCCTTCAGAAAGGTCTCTTGCAGCACGTCTTCGGCATCCTGCGGCTGGTTGAGCATCCTCAAAGCCAGGCGGTAAATATTGGCGGAATAGGCCTCCACCAGGCGAGAAAATTCAGCCCGGTCACCCGCCCGAAGCGCCTCCAACGTAAAATCTTCCACTGTTTCTACCATTTAGATGCATCCTCATTCAAAACGTTACGCACTTCTTTTTAGACCACACCTGCATTATAATCTAACGTGCGTTCGGGTTAAGCGCCTTTTTGGGTGCCCTGACGCCAAAAGAGCCGTTTTTTCACCTTTTCATTCCCCGGTACTTTCCAGGCTTATGACACTTTACCTTCAAAATAATCACCTGCACCTTGCCATCCACCCCGAACAGGCCAATTGGGACCTGACCCCCCGAGGCAGCCAGGGTCTTGCTTTGCAAGGGGCGCGCATGAGCATCCGCTATCGCCCGGCAGCGGCTCTCGGCGGCACACGCACGGCGCTGAGCACCTGGCCCGGCTGCCAATTGGGCGAACCGCAAACGGCCCAATCCCCACACGGCCCCCTGCAGCAAGTGACTCTGCATTCCAGCTTGTATGACCTGGGATTGTTTTGCAGCCTCACCTTTGCCCTGCCCGAAGAACACCCTTTTTTGCTGTTGAAGGTCAACCTGGTCAACCGCGGCACCCAGCCTATCCGGGTTGATCAAATTGAGATGCTCAACCTGGGGTTCATCAATGTGCGCCAGCCATCTGATACCCGCCGGGCGATCACCGAGGGGGCCAGCAGCCTGGGCAGATTGCAATTCCCTACTGCCCGCCCCGACCCAGCTTTCTTCTCCAACGGCTGGCAGTCTTGGAGTCACACCGGCTCTTATGGCATGCAAGATGCTTACCGCCGCACCCGCCTGGGGCCGGTTGTCTCGCCCATGTGGTACAACGCCTCCACGCCGCAGCCCAGGCGCGCCAGCACGTTTGCCAGTGATATGTTTGGCGTGCTGGGCGATCGCAAAAGCCGCCTGGCCCTGCTGGCAGGTTTCCTTTCACAGCAGCAGCAGTTCGGCACTCTTGAGGCCCTGCTTAACCCCCGCGCCCCGGCCTTGCGCCTGTGGGCCAGCGGCGACGGCGCCCGCCTGGACCCCGGTGCTCAGATGGAAACCGATTGGGCCTGCGTTTCTTTCCTACAGGTTGACGACCCTGACCCACTGGCTCCCTATCTCGATGCGGTTGCGCGTCAAAATGGCATCGCCGATACGGCAGGCAGCAGCATAGGGGCTCAGGTCCCCACCACCGGCTGGTGTTCGTGGTACCACTTCTTCCAAAAGGTCACAGCCAACGATATCCGAGCCAATTTGGAGGCTGCGGCCCAACTGCGTCCGTCTTTCCCCATTGACCTGATCCAGATCGACGATGGCTTTGAAGCCCAGGTTGGCGATTGGTTCGACTTTGCGCCGGGTTTCCCGGGCGGCCCGGCCCCCCTGGCAGCCGAGATCCGCCAGGCCGGCTTCATGCCCGGCTTGTGGCTGGCGCCTTTCATCGTCCATCCCAAGTCTCAGCTCTACCGCCAGCACCCCGATTGGCTGCTGCGCGGCCGCTTTGGGCGACCGGCCAATGCCGGCTTTGTGTGGGATGTATTCACCACTGGCCTGGACCTGACCCAGCCCGCCACCCTGGAATATGCCTGCCAGGTTGTGCGCACAGCGGCCCATGAATGGGGCTACCCCTACCTGAAGCTGGACTTTTTGTATGCGGCAGCCCTGCCAGGGCGCTACCATGACCCCACCCGCACGCGCGCCCAGGTGCTGCGACATGGCCTGGAAGCCCTGCGCCAGGCCGTGGGGCCAGATGTGATCCTGCTCGGCTGCGGATGCCCACTTGGTTCGGCCGTGGGTGTGGTGAATGCCATGCGCATCGGCGCGGATGTGGGACCGCGCTGGATGCCCGACTGGCACGGCATTGAGAGCTTCTTCAAGGCCGAACCCGGCATGCCATCGGCGCGTAATGCTATTCAAAATGCCATCACCCGCCTGCCCCTTCACCGCCGCTGGTGGGTCAACGACCCCGATTGCCTCTTGCTCCGTCCGGAGACCCAATATACCCCCGCCGAATTGAACACCCTGGCGACTGTCATTGCCCTGGGAGATGGGCTGATATTATTCTCAGACCACCTGCCCGATCTGCCGCCCGATCGCCTGCGCCTGGCCGAAAGCCTGTTGCCGCCCCTCAACCTGCCCCCGCACAGCCGCCCGATCCTGGCCGATTGGTTCGACACCCCCACCCCCACCTGCCTGTTGGTGGACCTTCAAGGTTCCTGCGGCGCGTGGCGCTTAGCAGCCATTTTTAACTGGGACGACGTTCCACAGACCCTGGAACTGCAAGCCGGCGAAGTGGGGCTTGACCCCCAGCAAGAGTACCTGGGGCGCGATTTCTGGAGCGGGCAAACCTTCTGCCTGCCTGCCGGGCAGCCCCTGGCCCTGGCTGATGTGCCCGCCCACGGCGTACGCCTGTTGGCCCTGCGCCCAAGCCAGCCGGGGCAGCCTGTCTACGTGGGCAGCGACCTGCACATCTCGCAAGGTTCAGAGGTGACCACCTGGCAAGCCGGGAGCCATGGTCTGGCTATGCGCATCGAGCGCCCTGGCAAGGCCCAGGGCGAGATCGTTCTCGCTCTGCCCATCGCCCCTGGCAGGGCCAGCCTGAACGGATCTCCCCTGGCATGGACAATCGATCAGCAAGGCTTTTATCACTTTGCCATCACGTTCAATCAATCAGCCACAATTGAGATTGGAGGATAGACCTTTGTCCCTGACGTCGTTCTTTTCGCCCACCGGCATTGTCATCATTGGCGCGTCGCACGAACCCACCAAGCTGGGTCACGGCCTGGCCTACAACCTGGCGCGCAGCAATTATGCTGGCGCTATGCACTTCGTCAACCCCAAGGGCGGCAAGCTCTTCGGGCAGCCCATTTACACCAATATTGCTGAGGTCCCAGACCCGGTTGACCTGGCGGTGGTACTCACCCCCGCCCCAACCGTGCCGCAGACCTTGCGCGAATGCGCCAAAAGGGGCATCTTATCTGCGATTATCCTTTCGGGCGGCTTTCGAGAGGTGGGGCCAGAAGGGGCCGCGTTGGAGGCCGAAGTGCTTGCCGTGGCCCAGGAATACGGCATGCGTTTCATGGGGCCAAACTGCGTGGGCATCTTGAACACCCACTTGCCGGTGGATGTGACCTTCTTACCGCCGCCCGGCCCGCTGCCCGGCGAGATCGCTTTTATCTCCCATTCAGGGGCGCTGTGCAGTGCCGTGGTCGATTGGGGAAGTGGGCAGGGATACGGCTTCTCGCACATGATCAGCCTGGGCAACCAGGCAAATATTAATGAAGCAGATGTCCTTGCACCTGTCGCCGACGATCGCTTTACGCGCGTCCTGGCCATGTATCTTGAGAGCATCAGCAATGGCCAGCGCTTTGTGCAAGAGGCCAGCCAGGTCACCCGCAGCAAGCCGATCATCGTGCTGAAATCTGGCCGTTCGGCCAGCGGCCAGCGGGCTGCGGCATCGCACACCGGGGCTTTGGCCGGCCAGGAGCATGCCGTGGATGCAGCCTTCCGCCGCTGCGGCGTGATCCGTGCCAACACCAGCGAAGAGTTGTTTGACTGGGCCCGCGCCCTGGCCTGGTGCCAGCCGCTCAAGGGCCGGGCCATCTCGATCCTGACGAACGCCGGCGGCCCCGGCGTAACCGCATCTGACGCGGTAGAGGCCAATGGGCTGTCGCTGGCTGAGCTGGCCTCTGAGACGGTCACCGCGCTGCGCCAGATACTGCCGTCAGCGGCCAGCGTGCGCAACCCGGTGGATATCCTGGCCTCGGGCTCTCCTGAGCTCTATGCCAGCAGTTTGAAGATCTTGCTCGATGACCCGGCTACAGATGGGGTGCTGGTCATCATCCTGGCGCCACCCACCTTCTCAGCCGGCGCAGTGGCCAAGGCCATGGTGCCCATCATTCAGAGCGCCGCCAAGCCCGTCATTGTGGCACTCATGGGCCAGCGCATGACCGGTGAAGCCGCTGAACACTTACGCTCAGCCCACATCCCCGAATACTGCTTCACCGAACGGGCTATTTCTGCAATGGCTATCCTGGCACAGCGCCATGAATTCCTGGCACGCGCCGATGAAAAGCCGGTCACCCTGGAAGTTGACCCGGGTGCGGTGCGCAGCCTGTTGGATTCAAAGTCTGCCAGCCCGGCAGATATCCTGGCGGCTTACGGCATCCCCACCCTGCCCATACGCCTGGCATCCAGCCCGGCCCAGGCGGCTGAGGTGGCGCGCCAGCTCGGCTTCCCTGTGGTGCTCAAGGTGGCATCGCTAGATATCTCTCACAAATCAGACGTGGGCGGGGTGCTGCTCAACCTGGCTGACGAAGCGGCTGTTTCACAAGGCTTTGAGACCGTGGTCGCCAATGCACGCCGCGCCATGCCCGAGGCCAATATCCTGGGGGTACACGTCCAGCGCATGCTGCCTGCCGGGCAAGAAGTGATCGTGGGGGCGGTGCAAGACCCGCTCTTTGGGCCGTTGGTGATGTTCGGCTCAGGCGGCGTAGAAGTTGAGGGGTTGAAGGATGTGGCTTTTGCGCTAGCGCCGTTGACCCGCTCAGATGCTGAGCGCATGCTCGAAAGCACCTGGGCCGGGCGTAAACTGCGCGGCTTCCGCAACCTGCCCCCTGCCGACCGCGCCGCGGTGCTGGATGTACTGCTGCGCCTGGCGCAGTTGGCGGCAGATTTCCCCGAACTGCCAGAGATTGAGATCAACCCGCTGCGCGTGCTTGCCGACGGCCAGGGTGCATTTGCCATCGACGTGCGCTGAAGCTGGATGCAGCTAAAAACGATGGTGATGCAGGGTCAAAAGGCCCTGCGTCACCATCGTTTTTTAACGATAGGCGTTTTCCACCACCATCAAGAGTTGTTCCAGCCCGCTTGCCAGGGGAGGCGTCTGGATGTACTCTCCTGTAGTGTGGGCGGCACTGCCCACCGTCAGGCCCAGGCAAACGGCCGGCAGCCCCAGGCTGAGCGGGACATTGGCATCTGTCGAGCCTCGCTGTAAATGCGGCTCGATCCCTTGTGCTTCTAGTGCGCGCATCGATAACTGTACCAGGGGATGCCCGGCGGGAATCTCACCGGCCGGCCTGTGCCCAATGACCTCAACCCGCACATCAACGCCGGGCCGGTTGGCTGCCTGTGCCATCTCTTCTACCTGTGCGGCCAGCCTGTGCAGCGTTTCAGGGCTTTCAGAACGCAGGTCCACTTCCATGTGCGCTTCAGATGCAATTGTGTTGACCGAAATGCCGCCCGACACAACCCCCACGTTGAGAGAGGTGCGCGGCCGGGCCGGCAGAACCAGGCCTTGCAATCTCACGATCAACCCGGCCAGCTCGTGAACAGCCGAAGGCCGCCCATAATCGAACCAGGAATGCCCCCCCTGTGTACGGATGGTAATGCCGTAGCGCCGCGAGCCCAATCCCTGGTGATATACCGCCCCCAATGCCATCCCCTCCAGCACAATATAGGCCTGGGGTCCGGCACCAAAACGCTCTACCACCGCCTTCATTCCTCGCAGGTCACCCAGCCCTTCCTCACATACATTTGCCACCAGCCAAAGGTCGCCCGGAAGCACCTTATTCTGCTGGCGCAAGCCCCACAGCAGGCCAAATAAGCCGGCTACCCCCATCGAATTATCGCCAATTCCTGGGCCGCAGATCTTATCCACGCTGCGCGCCAGGCTCAGGTCTGTGCCAGCCGGGAACACCGTATCCAGGTGCGCCGAGACGATCACCGGGCGCGCCGCGGATTGCTGAGCACCCGCCTCGCCTGCCGGCAGCCGGGCCAACACATTGCCCACCTGGTCAATATGGGCTTCCAGCCCTTCTTCCAGCAGGCGCTCACAGACAAACGCGGCTCGCTGCCCTTCGGCAAAAGTCGGCGCCGCCACCTGCTGCACCGACATCGCCATCTCTAATACTTGCGCGACAATCTGACGATCCATTCAAGCCTCCTTGCGGCCGATCCATTCGACGGCTCCATTCACCCGGCTGCCGTCTGCCCCAGGCTACACCTTGCGCACCGTTTCCTTCAGCGCCTCCAGCCTGGCCTGTGCCAATCCCGGCAAAGCATCCAGGGCAAAGAACGCCCCGCTGCCCTCGACCACCAGCGAGGCCGAGATATTGCCGTGCAGAACCGCCTGCAAGGGATCGTAAGTGCGCCGGTAGCCAGCCAAGAAACCACCACAAAAGGCATCCCCAGCCCCGGTGGTATCTACCAGGCGGGCCGGGTAGGCTGAAATCTCCCAGCGCGCTTTCGAGACCGAATCGTACAACAATTGGCCGCGCTCGCCACATTTGATGACCACGAATTCGCAGCCATAAGCCCCCAAGGCCTCTGCCATCTGCCACAAGTTGGTGCTGCGTCCATGAAAGAGGTTGCGCAGGTCATCTTCAGACGGTATGAAAGCGGTCAGCCCGGTCAGCAAAGCCGGGATATCATCCCAGAAAGTGGGTGTCATCGTCCCAGGAGAGGGGTCAAGCGTGACCGTGGTAAAGCCTGCCTGGCGCAGAACGGCTGGCAAAAGGGTGTGGGTCAGGTAATCCAGTGGGCAAAGGTGGGCCGCGCTGGCATCGAGAAAATCTTCTGGGAAATCCCCCTGGCGCAGCGAGATCGGGCCCAGGCGCGTGCGGCTGTCGAAGGTATTGGCGGGTGGGCGGTATCCCAACAACGCCTTCGGGAACTGCAAACCCAGGCGGGCAAAATGCACCACCGGGTCATCCACCAGGCGCGTGCTGCGGTCGGTGAAGGCATAGAAGGAACGCAAATCAACCGCTTCGGGCAAGATGCGAATACCGCGCGTATCGAAACCGCGCTGCTTCAATGCATCCAGCCATTCGCGCGGGTAGTCCTCACCTACCCGCGCCACCAGGCCTGGCATCGCTTCAGGCTCCCAAATGCCCAGGCCCACCGCCGCATAGACCAGGTTGCCGCCCAATACATCCAGCAGCGCTTTGCCATTGGGCAGCAGCGCATACTCGCGGCGCAGTTGCCCGGCAATAATGTACCGTAACGAGGCTGTAGACATAGCTTAGATTATAAGACAAAACCCCATCTTCCGGCTTATTTTCCCGCTTCGATCTGGCTGCCGGCATCAGCAAAGGTGTTGGCCGTGATCGTATGCCAGCCGCGCTGCAAAGTGCCCTGGTATTCTTGGGCACCGTTGCGAGCTACCCAGCCTTCCAGGTTAAAAGCCAGTGCGCCATCAGCCAAGACCCATTCGCCGTTGTACTTACGGGCAATATGGATGTGGGTGCCGGTGGCGCGCCCGCCTTCGCAAGAGGGTTGGCCCAGCAAGTCACCCGCTTCGACCACCTTTCCTGCCAGCGCGCGTCCCTTGGATGCGACGTGGTAATAAAACACCGTCCAACCCGTGCGCTCTTCGCCATCGCCATCCAGATCCAATACCACCGTGCCATACTCAGAGCGCACCACAACCCCCGCCGCCACTGCGGTAGCCCAGGCCGAGGTTGGGGAGCAGCCGCTTTCCATTGCGCCGGGCGCAAAATCCAGGGCCGCCAGCGGCTGCCCCTCGCCATAGCTGGAGTGCGGGCCGCCCGTGTAAGCCCAGGTCAGGCCGGGAAGAAAAGGCAGCTTGAATTCTGGCTGGGCCAGGCTGCCGGGAATATGGGGAACATCTGCCGCCCAGGGATCTCCGAACAAAGAGGTGTATGCGCTGGCGAAGCCATCGTAAGCCACTGCCCGCTCATAGTCCTGTCCATCCAAAAGGTGAGCGTAATAATACTGGATTGCCACAGTCGCGGCGTTCAACCAGGGGTCGGGGCGTTCCAGCCGCCCGCTCAGGCGGTCGAATTCCAACATGCTGCCAGACCGCCAGCCATAATAGCCGTTGTTCAGCGTATTGGCAGCCCAAACAAGCTGCAAATAGAACCCCTTCTGTCGCCAATCTTCGTTGCCGAGCAAGTAAGCGGTATTTGAGGGCCTCTCGGGCTGGGTCAGCGCACCGTTCCAGTATTCCAACAAGGCCAGCAAGAGCCGCGGGCTGACACTGTGGTCCACCGCCACGTAATCGATAATTGTCGCCGCACTGCGGGTATCGCCATAAGCGTAGTCGCGGTAATCCTTCAACCAGCCAGGGTGTTCTGCCACAAAGGCCGCGGTGTCAAAATCGATCTGGGCCGGCCCATTGATGAACAGGCTGTCGGGCAAGATCTTATACGGCGAACCCCAAAACGGCACATAATAGACTGGGATTTTCATGGGCATGCCCGGCGGCATGGTGCTGGCATTGGCAGGAATGAAGGAATTGGCAGCCAGGATCTCTTCGACCGTGGTATTGAAACGCAAAGCCAGGGTTGGCAGCGTATCGCCAGTTTGTGCAACATAATCGACCAATTCCCCCGGGGTATAGGGCGGCCGCGTAGGATAAGGGGTAACAGCCAGCTCACTGCCAGCTTCGGTAGGCTCAACCCCTGCCGGCTCAGGCGTCTGATTGCCGCCCACACCTGGTACAGGGGCCGCCACAACGGACTGGCAGGCGCTCAATATCCAAACAATACATACCAATAAATAAAGGTTCTTCTTGCCACAGCTCACTGCTAATTACTCACTTTATCCCAAACTCGCCTTATCTACTCCTACGGCTCTCTACGCCTGATGATCAACGATTCGCCTTCGCCATATACGCTGGACTTTATTATCAGACCATCACGCGTCAGGGTACCCAGGTACACATCGGCCCCGGCGTGGGCCTCCCACCCGCTCAAGACAAAAGGCAGAGGCCCATCGGCAGGGATCCACTCTCCATTATACTTGCGCGCGACGTGTACATGGGTACCAGTTGAGATGCCGCCTTCACAAGAAGGATGGCCTAACAGGTCACTCAGTTCCAGCCAATCGCCTACTTCAACCTGGATCCTTGTGACGTGCAAATACAAGATATTCCAGCCAGTCTGTTCAAAGCCGTCACCATCCAGGTCCTGCACAATCACGCCACCGCCAGAACGCACCACCAACCCCGGCGCCATCGCCGCCACCCACGAGTTGGAGGGGACGCAGCCCGACTGTGTGCTGGCAGGCGCAAAATCTAAGGCGGCACGGGCACCATCACGTTCCCAGGCGCCGTGCGGGCCACCCGTAAAGCTCCAATATTGCCCGATCAAGAACGGCAGGATCAGTTCGGGTTGGGCCAGGTCCGGTGGGTACAAAGGCTCTACTTCCATGGCCCGCGCCCAGGGGTTATCAAACATGCGCCGGTAAAGGGCTGGCACCCCAATACTGTCATTCAGGGCCTGCACCCAGTTCACGGTATCGTATACCTGGGCAAAATAATACTGCAAAGCAACCGTTCCGGCGTTGAGATCAGGCGCCAGCCGGGCAGACACCCCATCCGAAAACTGGATCTCGGTCACCAGGCCTTCGCGCCAGCCGTAGAAACCGATTGAGAGTTGATTCACCGCCCATGACAACTGCCCATACAAACCCTTACGACCAAAATCGATCTTTCCTAAGGGATAATCCTCTTGGGTGATGCTGGCAGGCTGCCCGTACAACCAACCGCTTTGGTATTCCAACAGCGCCAACAGCAGGCGCGGGTTGATCGAGTTTTCAAGGGCCACTCGTTCCACGATCTCTGCACCCGTGGTCCACTGGCTGGTTCCCAACCACTCGCGATACTCGCTCAGATACCCGCCGGCCTGGTTAACAAAGGCCTCTACATCAAAACCGATCGTCGAAGGCGAGTTGATCACTTCGCTGTCAGGCAGGACTTTTTCAGAAAGGGTGGTGTTGGCCAGGCGCTGCGGAATGACCAGCAGGGTATTAGGAGACAACAGCGCCGCTGCCGGCAAGGGGTCTGGCGAAGTGATCTCGCTGGCGTCAACGCCAAAGCGCACTGCCACCACGGGTATCGTATCTCCAGCCTGGGTGTAGTACAACAACGGCGGGGCCGGTGTGCCGGTTTCAGCCGCCACGGGCTCAGCCAGGGCTACACTTGAAGCGACCAACTCGGTGGGATTGAGCTGCTCGGGTATGGATGCAGGTTCCTGCCCGCTGCCAATGCCCCCTGGCGCGGGGGTCCCCTGCACCACAACGGTCGGCAGGCTTGCGCCGCCAGGAGCGATGAATAATGGAGCCTGGGGGCCACCTGCTCCGATCGAGCAAGCCAGGGTTGCCGCTGCCAAAACTGCCCCTACTACCAGAGTTTTAAATGTTTTTTTTGTCATACCGTCTAATTACCTGTTTCTTACTTCATGGCCTGGAAATCTGGTTAACATCAAACCTGCCGTTCCATGCCTCAATTGATTGCCCATCATCGCGGGTCAAGAAGCCATCATACTCCACGCCCGTGCCAGTTGAAGACCAGCCATCCAGCACAAAGGACCAGGCGGCCTGGTCAGCCGGAATCCATTCGCCATTATACCGCCGCGCCAGGTGCAGGTGCGTGCCGGTGGAATAGCCCCCTTCGCAAGAAGGATGTCCCAGGCGCTCGCCAGCCCGCAGGTAAGTGCCTTCTTGGACGCGCTGGTATTGGTCAATATGCAAGTAGAGCACGGTCCAGCCTGTCTGCTCAATGCCATCACCGTCCAGGTCTTGCACTACCGATCCGTTTTCAGAGCGCACAACCAACCCATCTGCCACGGCTGCCACCCATGCCTCGCTCACCACGCAGCCCATCGGCTCTCCTGGGGGCGCAAAATCCAACCCCGCCCAGGCAGAGCCATCTCCCCACCCGCCATGCGGCCCACCAGTGAAGGACCATTCGGTCTCATCTTCAAAGGGCAACTGCATCGGCGGCTGTGTAAAGGCCTCTGGCATCAGCGGCTCCACCGTGTAATCAAAAGGATAACCAAACAACGAAGCGTAGACAGCAAACAGCCCATTCTGTGTAACGGCCTGCTCCCAACCAGGGCGGTCATAAAGCAAGGCATAATAAGACTGCACGCCGGCTGTCCCGGCGTTGATCGTGGGGTCGATCGGCACGGTCATGCCATCCGTCAACACCCAAGAGCCTACCGCGTTAACCCGCCACTGGTAAAAGCCGCGGTTCAAGTTATTCGCCGCCCAGGCAAGCTGCAAATACAGCCCTTTGCGCCAGTAATCCCGGTTGCCCAGGGGCTGATCCAGGGTATCTTTATCCGGATTGCTCTGCCGCAGCCAACCGCTCTGGTATTCCAACACTGCCAGCAGCAGCCTGGGGTTGACCGAGAATTCGTTCGCCACGCGTTCTACTACTTCGGCCCCACTCAAAGTCTGGCCTTCCACATCATCATGGTAACGTGCCAGGTATCCGTCTTGCGCTTCAACAAAACCTTCTATGTCAAAGTCTGCACTGTTCGGTCCATAGACCAATTCAGAATCGGGGATCACCTTGAACCCAGGCCCCCGCCCGCCAGGTTCTGGCACCGGGATGACCAATTCTTGCCCGACTGAGAGCAGGTCTGGGTTGGTGAGCTCGTTGCGCTCGATCAATGCGCTTAAGCTGACCCCATAGCGCCGGGCCACATTTCCCAGCGTATCCCCCACCTGCACCACGTAATAATCTTCCTCAGTCCTCAAGCCGGGCAGTTCTCGTACTGCGTCCGGCGTAGGGGTCATAATCGTAGGGTCATCCACCCGGCGGATAAAGGGTAGGAACATCGCTTCGGTTGGCTGGGGCTGGGCTGCAGAACTGCCGGGTTGAAAAGCCGGCTGCGTGCGCAGAGGCTCTTGAGCCGGCATCACACAGCTTGCCAGCGCCAACAACACCCCTAACAACACCGCTATCACAGCACATAACCTGGTCAAAATCCGCATACCTCTCATAAAAGTCGCACGCACATCCTGTTCCGATTCTTTTGATTTTACATCACAATGATTCTGCCAGTCAACCAATACGCGCAGCAATTCCCCCGTTTTGTTGCAAGTTCTATACCACTCAAATGGTTACACAACCATTAAGCCTGTATCAACGGTCTGCACCTTGCTTAGCTAGGGTACCCAGATTAGCCACATGCTACTGGCGCTTACAGCAACACCATAGAGATCTCGATATTCGATTGTAGTCTCCCGCCCATTCAACTGCTCCATTGTCGATCGCGGCACTTCAACAAACGACGGCGAGGGTGAACCGCCATATGAAAAATTGTAAACAAAAACATCTGCCCCATCTAAAAGAACAACCAATTCATCATCCACCACCGCAACCTCCGCAGAGCTCGACATGGATGAGAAATAAAAATGCCCAACATCCGGCAAAACGGACGGTATGCGCACAGACGTGGTATAGAAGATCTCGCCAGGATAGGTAACGGATCGCCAGGGAATAGAAGCGCCAATATAAACAGGGAAGGTATACCGGTAACTATTTTCAACCATCGGCAGATAAAAATGAAGATAATCTATACCACGATACGCGACACAGTTTTGACCATTGATCCCAACGCCAGGTGTTTGGTTCCACCAGTCAGAACTACAACTATATTGATAAGGATCATAAATCCCCCACTGCTGATAGTCTGTTGTTTCCACAACCAGGTGCGAACAGGTTCCTTTGTTGGATCTACCCCAATCATCAATGCAGCTGGAACAAGTCTGCGTCGTCGGATCCATGTCGCAGTTACGGTTAAACCACTTACACCCATAAAAATTTCCCGTGACAACATAAGCCTGGGATAATAGATCTGTCGAAGTGACCTCGCTGCACGTCGGACTAAGACGAAACTGTGTTCTCGCGTCAGCTAAAGTAAGCCAATTTGTCCAATACTCATACGAGGAACTTTCAAGTCCTTCACCCGTGGGCATTGCCGTGCGGTTGTTATCAAATACTTGCCAGGATGTGAAGTATTGAGCCCAGGCTTCTGCATGATAGGGATCAATCACTGTCCACCCCCCGCCATCGGTATCCATATCACAGAAAGCATCCAGCGCAGGTTGAATACCTTCTCCATCTAGATCTATTGTGTAATAACCACTCGACAAGCCTGGCTCAGCTTCAAGAATAGCCCGACAATCTTGATAGATCTGGTCAAGCTTTTCTTCCCGCACCACTGAAAGCCAGTCAAATCCGCCGACCATGGTTATCAGTACGATCATGGTCACGAAGAAAGTATAGGTTTGCTTGCCAATCATTTTGCAACTCCCTTCAACGGTTGATCATCACACCAAATTGCTGTTGCTTAATCCATTACCCCACATTTCGCACCTTAAACTCCCACCAAGTAACATTTTTGCACCTGAGGGCCGAGTAAGGTAATCACCTGTTGCTGAACGGGGCGTAAGTTGACCAGTTTTCGGAATACAACTTGCCCATTCTGGTAGATGAGCAGAATATCCAGTCCTTGAAACATCTGAAAGACCCAGCGAATGGTTGGCGTTTGGGTCGGTTTTCGCAGTTGATTGGGTATGGTAGCGTTCATCGCTTTCAAAGCTTCACGCAATTTCCGTTCGGCCAGGGAATAAACCAGGAGCGCCAGTCCCATAATCATCAATAATGCCATGATACGCTCCGATTTCTTCAGAAACAGGCTGTTGGCAAAGAACAACGGGTCTTTCAAAAAGCGAAAGCCTCTTTCAACGGAAATGCCCTGGTCGGTATAGTTTTCCAACATCGCAGCAGCTGGCAGGCGGCTGGCGTCCAACTCATTGGTGGCGATAATAAACCGGCCCAGGGTGCATTTGGCATCATCCACTGCCGTGGTATTGCTTTCAACACAGCCTTGCAGATTGTAACCAACCACTTCTTTTTGATCTTCCGCAGATGGCCGACCACGGCGGGAATATTGGGTAATTGGCTTGGCCTGGGCTATCGTCTGGTGATATTTCCACTTTTTATTGAACTGTGCCAACGCTTGCTCGGCATCTGCCGTGCAGTTGAAGGTTTGCCCCTCGATTTTGCGCCATTCTTTCTGAGCCGTTTCCAGTTCTTTGGCCTGGGCTTTCTCCAGCGTTTTCAACTCACGCACCTGGGCTGCTTCGGAAAAGACCACCAACCAGCGTTGTTTGATCCCGGTATATTCGCATTCCACTTCCTTGCCTTTGTAACCAGCTTCGATCTCACTCATCTCCGCTTCTAACGTGTCTTTGACCATCTGTTTGGCTTGCGCCAACGTTTCTGGCACTCGCATCAGCCAGTACACATCCTGTTCCTGGGCCACCTTCAAGGTCGCCGCGGAAAACCCGGCGCTGTCCATCACCACGTACGACCGCTCGCTGCCGCTCAATTGTTTGCAATACACCTTTACCGTTGCCTTGAACGTCTTTTTATCGTTGCTGTTACCGCTTAATGCCTCAAACCATATGGGCATAGCGGATTTGTAACTGGTAATCAACTGCACAACCACTTGTTTCAGGTCAGGTCGGTGATCTTTCGAGTATCCATAGGTAATTATGATCGCTTCCTGGTCGGGTTCTTGACGATCGTAGGCGCCATGCACATAAAAACTGCTGCTGTCTAGATGCACAAATTTCGACTTGATGCCATACACTTGCATGGCATGGGCCGCAACTTTGTAGAAGACTTCGGTTACCCCTGCTTCATACAGGTCATCCAGGCAGCGAGCCAAAGTGTCATCATTGAAGTCGGCAGCGCCCAGCTCTGGCCCGATCAGCAAATCCACTGGCTTGTTGTCAAAATAATCTGGCTTCAGATACAACGCCCGCCCAACAAAGCCCAATGCATTCAGGATCATTGCCTGGGCGCCTTGGCCACAGCTCACTTTCCGATCACTGGCTTTGACTTGTCCATCGATCTGTTCGATCAGGGATATTTCCTGGCATACGCCAGCCACTATCCCAAGGTGGTCTATTCGTTGAGTTTCGTAGGTCGGTTCGGCGCTCATACGCCAAGCTTACACGAAATTCCTGAAAATGCCTACCCACAGGTGCGAAATGTGGGCATTACCTATATTCATTATATATAATTTTGTACCCTATTACGTAACAGGTTTTCTCTACGCGTCCAGGATAGCACAGATTAGCGCCAATCTTCCCCGCCCTCTTGATATAATACGCTTATCTCCTAATCCCATTCTGAGGTAACCTATGTCCAATCAACTGATCGAATGCATCTCCAACTACTCTGAAGCCCGCCGGCCCCAGGTTGTCGAAGCCATTCTCCAGTCCATTTCCGCTGTACCTGGTGTCACCCTGCTCGACCATCACTCTGATACCGACCATAACCGCACCGTCGTCACCTTCGTGGGTGAGCCCGAGCCGGTTGTTGAAGCCGCCTTCCAATCCATCAAGAAGGCCGCCGAGCTGATCAACCTGGACGAGCACACCGGCGAGCACCCCCGCATCGGCGCCACCGATGTTGTTCCCTTCGTGCCCATCTCAGGCATCACCATGGAAGACTGCGCCCTGCTGGCGACCCGCCTGGCGCGCCGCGTGGGCGAAGAACTGCAAATTCCGGTTTACCTATACGAAGAAGCCGCCACCCGTCCCGAACGCAAAAACCTTGAGAACATCCGCCGCGGCCAGTACGAAGCCCTTAAAGCTGAGATGGGCGTTGACCCGGCTCGCGATCCCGACTTTGGCCCCCATCGTGTCGGCCCGGCTGGGGCCACCGTCATTGGTGCGCGCCAGCCGCTGGTGGCCTTTAATGTCTACCTGACCACAGATGACGTCTCGATTGCCGATAAGATCGCCCGCGCCGTGCGCCACTCTTCTGGCGGCCTGCGCTTTGTAAAAGCTTTAGGCCTGCTGGTTGAGGGCCGGGCCCAGGTTTCGATGAACCTGACCAACTACCGCCGCACCCCCATCCCACGCGTGGTTGAGACGGTGCGCCGCGAGGCCGAACGGTACGGCGTAGGCATTCACCATACCGAGCTGGTGGGGCTCATCCCGCAAGAAGCGCTGATCGATACTGCCGTCTGGTACACCCAGCTCGACCAGTTCGATAAAGAGCAATTGCTCGAACGCAAGTTGTACGCCGCCACATCCGGCCAATCTTTCGAAGCTGCCCCCGATTTCATCGCCCAGTTGGCAGCCGGCACCCCCGCCCCAGGCGGTGGCTCGGCTGCTGCCCACACCGGCGCGGCTGCTGCGGCCCTGGTAGCCATGGTCTGCCGCCTGACGATTGGCCGGAAGAAATACGCCGCCGTTGAAGCACAGATGCGCCAGGTTTTGGAACAAGCCGAAGTTCTGCGCGCCAACCTGGCCGCCGGGGTCGAAAAAGACGCTGCCGCTTACGAACAGGTCATGGCTACGTATAAGCTGCCCAAAGATACTCCTGAGCAAGAAAGCGAGCGCAATGCAGCCATCGAGCAGGCCATGTTCGCCGCCGCCCAGGTGCCATTAGAAACCGCCCGCATGGCTGTGCAGGTGCTTGAGCTGGGTGCCCAGGCGGTTTCGGTTGGCAACGTCAACACGCTCTCAGATGGCGGGACGAGCGCCGCGCTGGCAATTGCCTGCCTCGCCGGCAGTGCCCTGAACGTGCGCACCAACGTCCACAGCCTGCAAGACCCTGCCGCCGGGCAGGTGCTCTTGGCAGAGCTGCAATCTTTGGAAATGCGCGCCCACGAGCTTGAAAAGCAGATCCAGGCTGTCATCCACGAACGAGGCGGTTTCTAACACCAATGCGGCCTCTCCACCAGGCGAAACAATTCGCCCTAACCAGATCATCAATCTTGATGCTGGGGCTTTTCTTGCTCACATCCTGCAATGCTCCCGTGGTGCAGCCCACATCCACAGCCACCCTGCCTGCCAGCGCGGCCGTTTCTCCGACCGCGGCAGCTACATCCACCCCCACTGCGATCCCAACCCCCGTGGTAGAGCCATCTGCCACGCCTGCCCCGCCCACGCTTTACATTGCCCCTTACCTGCCCGTTGAACTCAGGGCCGGGATTGCCGTTTCTGCCGCCATCCAGCAGGCCGAAAACGATGCGACCGCCACGTACTGGCTAGGGGTTGGCAGCCATACCAGCACCCCGATCGGGCACTGGATCTATGCCCTGGTTGCCCCCTTCCCCACCATCACCGAGGAAGTCAGCTTCTCAGACCTGGCCCAGGCCTGGGCCGGGAACCCTGAAAGCCCCCTGGCTGGGCAAACGCTGTTGATGGATCAAGCCACCCTGGATCTCTTCACCGCCTGGATGGCCGGTCCAGTTGAGGGCCTGGTGCGCACCCTGCCTGCAGACCAGATCTTGGATGAGGCCTGGTCCAGCAGTGCCTGGGCTATCATCCCCTTTGAGGCCATTGAACCGCGCTGGAAAGTGATCACGGTCGACGGGCAATCCCCTCTGCATGCCGATTTTGACCCCCTGGCCTACCCGCTGGCCGTTCCCATCCTTCTGTTGGACGAGCTGCGCCAGGATATGACCAGCCTGCCCCAAGGCCTGAGCCTGCCGCTTTCGAATCGCGACCCCAACCGGCTCACCAGCGTGGCCCTCACCGGGGTCACCGCCCTGGTACGCGGCACCGCGGTGTGGATGGAACGCTACGGCATCACCTATCCGGCTGAAGATGTGGGTCCCCTGCTTGCCAGCGCCGATATCACCCACATCTCCAACGAGATCCCCTTTACACCCGAATGCCCCTTCCCTGTACTTCAGCCCAGCGAACTGGTCTTTTGTTCAAGCCCCAGCTACATCGAACTGCTCGACACGCTCAGCCCTGAAGTGATCGAGCTGACCGGCGACCACTTTGGCGATTGGGGCGCTGAGGCCATGCACTACACCCTCGATCTCTACACCGAGCGCAACTGGCCTGTTTACGGCGGGGGTGCTAACAGCGAAGCCGCCCGGTCGCCGGTCTTGATCGAGCATAACGGCAACCGGATTGCCTTCTTGGGCTGCAATATCGGCTGCCAGGTTAAGAATGAAGTCCCTTGCGACGAATATGCCACCCCCAACCTGCCCGGCGCTGCCACCTGCGACTTCGATTGGCTGGAGACGGAGATACCCCGCCTGCGCGCTGAGGGTTACCAGGTCGTTTTTACCTTCCAACACAAGGAATACTACAGCTATCAGGCCCAACCTGATTTGGTGCGCGACTTTGGCCGCGTAGCTGCCGCGGGGGCAGCCGTGGTGAGCGGCAGCCAATCTCACCAGCCCCACGGCATGGCGTTTGAGAATGGGGCCTTCATCCACTACGGCCTGGGCAATCTTTTCTTTGACCAGTACCATTACTGCGCCAACTTCGCCTGTGATAACGGATTTATCGATTGGCATATCTTCTACGATGGCCGTTACCTGGGCGTTGAATTGATCCCAATCCACTTTATCGACCTGGCCCGGCCGCGCCTCATGACCCCTGCCGAGCGAGCGGCTTTCTTAGAGCTGATCTTTGAAGCTTCTGGTTGGTAGCATAAGCAGGCCTTCAATTATCCAAGGAGCATCCCCCATGAATTCAATTGTGATCGAAAAGACCAGGCAGGCTGTGCGCCTGCTGCAAGAACAAGAGATCGACCTGTGGTTGACCCTGGTGCGCGAAACGCCCGCCCACCGCGATCCGGTCTTGCCCCTTATCTATGGCTTTGATCTCACCTGGCAATCGGCCCTGATCCTCACCCGCCGCGGCGAGCGCATCGCCATCGTGGGCCGCATGGATGCTGAAGCAGCCCGCCGTACCGGTGCGTACGACAGCATCTTGCACTACGATCAGTCCATCCGGCCAGTCTTGCTCGAAACCCTGGCACGCCTGGATCCGGCCCAGATTGCAGTGAACTACTCGCTCAGCGATGTGCATGCTGATGGGTTAAGTCACGGCCTGTACCTGGCTTTACTCGGCCATTTAGAGGGCAGCCCCTATGCCAATCGCCTGGTCTCAGCCGAGAAAGTGGTTGGCGCGCTGCGCGGGCGCAAGACCAGCGCCGAGATTGCCTGTATCCGCGCAGCAGTGGCGAGCACCGAGCAGATCTACCAACGCACCTTCGAATTTGCCCAGGTGGGCATGACGGAGATTGAAATTGGCCGCTTTATGCACCAGCAGATTGTCGAGAAAGGCCTTACCCCTGCCTGGCAGGCTGATTCTTGCCCGGCAGTC